>NZ_JBBOSV010000007.1:0-1524 GCF_038005245.1 Bacillus sp. FSL K6-1106 | reverse complement strand
ACGTCAAGAACTGCTGCAGCAAGACCGATGAAGATCGAAATTCTTGCCCCTACCCATGTACGAACAAACATGTCTCGGCCAAGATCATCTGTACCAAACCAATGCTCTTTTGATGGCGGCTGATCTGCATTAAGCAAATCTGTCGTTGAATAATCATATTTCGAGAACACTGGAACGAAAATGGCCAGAATCACAATAATGAAAATGATTGCAAGTCCAACCATTGCAAGTTTATTTGCACGGAAGCGAAGCATGGCATCCTTCCATAAAGATAGACTAGGTTTAGAAATTTTTTCAGATTCTGCTGCGTCAGCTGTCGCAGGCACAAATAAATCTTTTCTCATCTCTTCCATGTGTTAGACCCCTTTCTTCGCCTTCGTCAGTTTAATTCTAGGATCAATAATACCGTAGAGGACGTCAACAACTAGAATACTGACTAATAGAATAATACTGTAGAAGACTGTGACACCCATGATGACTGTGTAATCACGGTTTGTAATGCTTGTAACAAAGTGAGAGCCAAGACCAGGAATACCAAAAATCTTCTCCACGACAAAACTACCTGTTAACACTGAAGCAGCCATTGGTCCCATGTATGTGATAACAGGTAACAATGCGTTTCGAATGGCGTGTTTGATCGTCACAGCTGATTTTGTTAATCCTTTTGCTCTAGCCGTTCTAATGTAGTCACTATTTAATACTTCAAGCATACTTGACCGTGCAAGTCTAGCGATAAATGCCATTGGCATGAAGGAAAGTGCAATAGAAGGTAGTACGGTGCTTGCCCAAGACTCCCATCCTGCAACTGGGAAGATCGCTAAAAAGCTTGCCTCAGATGCAAATACATATTGTAATAGCGCCGCTAAGATGAAACTTGGAACTGAGATTCCAAAGATCGTTAAAATGGCAATCGTATAGTCTTGCCACTTGTTATGATAGAGCGCTGCAAGGACCCCAAACAATACACCAAATGCTAATGCGAGGAGAATTGCCTCAATTCCGAGGGTAAAGGAAACGGGGAATCCAGAACTGATTAAATCATTAACAGTTTGTCCTTTATATTTAAATGAGGGACCAAAATCTAATTTTGCAACTGAACCTAGGTAGCTCACGTATTGAACAAATAAGGGTTTGTCCAACCCGTAGTGCTCGTTTAGGTTTGCTTCAATTTCAGCAGGAAGTTTCTTCTCTCCAGAGAATGGACCACCAGGTGCTGCCTGCATGAGAAAGAAAGTTGCAGTTACAATAACAAACAGTGTGATTAAAATATATATTAATCGCTTACCGATATATTTAAGCAACGGAATTGCACCTCCATGATTTTACAACAATTTCTCTAATCAGCAAGAAAGGTATATGGAGAGACATCCTCCATATACCTTAAGATCCTTGCCGTAGATCTCTTACACTATAACTCTTACTTTTCGAAATGTGCCCATTTGTATTGAACATCACCAAGTCCAGATACAACCACACCTTTAAGTTTTGGATCTTGTACCCAAAGTTGAGTGTAGAAGTAAATAG
>NZ_JBBOSV010000006.1:0-10575 GCF_038005245.1 Bacillus sp. FSL K6-1106 | reverse complement strand
CTTGACCGCGGACGAGCATACCAAATGTTGCATAGCCGTGCAGCGCCCAGTTGACGATGTCATGAATGCCGTCATCATAGCTGGCATTATAGCCATGAAAACGAACGAGCGCTGGATGCGGACCAGTTTGATCAGGCACAGCATAAAAGCCTTCAATTTTAGAATGTCCAAAGCTTTGATACGTCAGGCGGTACACCTTGACGCCTTTCACTGGATAGTCATAAGATTCAAGTGTTGGCTCTGCCTCCACTTGGCGCAGTTCTTCGAGCGATTTCTTCCAAAAGTCTGCGAAATCAGGACGTGCTGTTTTCTTTGGTTTATATTTTTTTAGCTCTTCTAGTGATAAATCGAACAATTGCATATCATACTATTCCCCTTTGTTTTATTAGTTATGAGTATCATACCACTCATTTCTTGATTGAGAAAGTCATTTAACAAAACCTTCTGACATTTCTATTGGCAAAGATGGCGGAAAGCTTTATGATAAAGAAACTGGCTTGAAGACTAGATGCTTCAGGCAATATCACCGAACCATTCATTGCATGAAACGAATAAAGGAGGAAGACCGTCATGAACATCGCCCTGATTCAAATGGACGTACAAATAGGAGAACCTGATGTGAACTTTCAGAAAGCAGAAGCGTTTTTAGAAGAAGCAATTCGTCAGCAGCCTGATGTGATTATTCTACCTGAAATGTGGAATACCGGCTATGCGTTAGAGCAAGCGGATGAGCTTGCCGATGCAGATGGCGAGCGAACAAAACAACTCTTCTCTTCCTTTGCTCGTCAGCACCAAGTGTATCTCATCGCTGGAAGTGTCTTGAATAAACGGACAACAAATGAAGATATCACCAACACGATGTATGTGTTTAACCGCCAAGGTGAGCTTTTGTTAGATTATGATAAAATTCATTTATTCCGCTTAATGGATGAGCATAACTATTTAACCGCTGGTGATCAGCTTGGTTTATTTGACTATGGTGAAGATGTCAAGATTGGTGCGATGATCTGCTATGACCTCCGCTTCCCTCAGCTTTCTAGGACGCTCGTGAACAAAGGGGCGAAGGTGCTTGTTAATACCGCTCAATGGCCGTCAGCAAGAGTGGACCATTGGCGCAGTCTGCTCATCGCAAGAGCCATTGAGAATCAGTCATTTGTGATTGCGGTGAACCGGACGGGCACAAGCAGAGACACTGAATTCCCTGGTCACTCCATGGTGATTGACCCGCTCGGACGCATTCTACTTGAGACAAATGATGAAGAAGACATTTATTATGCAAACATTGATCTTCAGCTCGTAGATGAAGTGAGACAACAAATCCCCGTCATGACAGATCAGCGGCTGGATTTATATTAGAAAGCAGGGGCCCCCTGCTTTCAGCGTGTAGACAAACCCTCGCATTCGGTGTCAGTCCTGCGTGCCGGTGCTCACGAATGTCAAATTCGCTCCGCGTCGGTACTCGTCCTTCCTAGGGCTGCAAAGGTTTTCTATCACGCTGAAAAAAGGTAAAAGCAGGGGACTCCCCTGCTTTTTACGTTTAATTAAACGTTTGTTTAAGCTTTTCCTTGATTCTGTTGAAGGTCCATGAAGGCTTGAGCGGCTTTCGTTAAATATCTTTCTTCCACATATGCAAACACAAGTGTGCGGGTTGGGCATGAATCAATGTGTAAATAAGTGACTGCTTTCCTTTCCTCTTGTGCCACCATTTTCGGCACCACCGTCACACCTAGCTCATTTTCAACCAATGCCTGAGCTGTTTGAATATGACTTGTTTCAAATGCAATCCTCGGCCAAAAGCCATGATGACGGCACAGTTCCGTGACCACTTGCCGAAAGCCATATCCCTCTTTCAGCATAATAAATGGGGCATCTTCCAGAAGATGAAACGGGACAGACCCTTCTTGTTCCGCTTGATTGATGATTTCATTCAGTTCATCCGTCAACCACGGTTGAGCCGTTTGCGGAATGGCGAGGAGAAGCGGCTCTGTCAGCATTTGTTTTGTTTTCAATGATTCATGCTCGACAGACAGAGAAAGAATCGCCAGATCCAGTTTCCCAGCGAGTAAACGTCTTTCTAGCTCACGAGGCGATTCTTCTATCAAATGAACGTGAACGTGCGGATACGTTTGACAATAGGTTTTTAATAAACTTGGCAGGACATATCCCCCTGTGACAGCTGGCGCACCGATCATCAGTTCTTTCCCTACCTCATAAGCAGCTTCCCCCATCTCACGCAATAAATCATCTCGTTCCTTCAAAATGATCTCTGCTCTTTTGATCAATCGGTTTCCTTGAGGTGTAGGAGTGACTTGTCCATACTTCCGAATAAACAGAGGAGTATCTAATTCCTCCTCAAGTTTTTTAATTTGCTGACTTAACGAGGGCTGTGCAATGTGAAGTTTTTCCGCTGCTTTTGTAAAGCTTTGCTGCCGGTACACTTCCATGACATATTCCATCATTCGTATATCCACTTCTCTCACCTCATAGGTTTTAACTATTCATATCATATCTTTTATGTCTTAGACAAATCACGGGAAGAACCCTACGATAAAGAAACAACAAAAAGGGGGTAAAGGAATGAATCCATATTCAAAAGCCGAGAAACAATTCTCACAAAATGCAGAGAACTACCGAGATTCACCCATCTTTGCAGCTGGAAAAGAACTTGAATGGATGAAAACGGCGGCGAAGGCAAAGGGCAATGAGCATCTACTTGATATCGGCTGCGCGGCAGGTCATACCGTTTTTTCCTTTTCAGACGTCATCTCTAAAGGAATCGGGATTGATGTCACACCCAAAATGATCGAGGTTGCTACAGCACTTGCGGAAGAGCGACAGCTGAACCACATTACGTTTGAGCAGGCATCCGCAGACGCATTGCCCTTTTCTGATGCATCATTTGATCTCGTCACATGCCGATTTGCTGCTCATCACTTCCCACATCTCCCGGCAGCCATGTCTGAAATCAGCCGAGTCTTAAAGAAAGGCGGCAAATTTCTACTTGTCGATCATTATGCACCTGAAAACCAAGCACAGGATGAATTTATTAATCATTTAAATAGACTGAGAGATCCCTCCCATGTGCGAGAAAGCTCGTTATCAGAATGGAAAGAGCTTTTCGCTGACAACCATCTGACGAAAGAAGATATCCGTTACTGGGATCTGCATATTGATTATCAGGACTGGATCATACGAGGACGTACACCAGAGAATGTTCAAAAGGAAATCGTTGCCCACCTTCATGCTGCAGACGATGAAACGAAACAGCTGTTTCAACTGCAATTCGACGAACATCGTCAGCCAACATCCTTTTGCCTAAAAGCCACACTGCTTCAAGGGATCAAACATTAAACTGATCGAAAAAGTCTACCCTAGCCGGTAGACTTTTATATTATGAATATACATTTCCACTATCTGATAGATATACTTTTCATGTTCGTGACAAGGAGTGCTGATAATGTTTCTATTATAAGATAATTGAACTGAGGTAGGTTAGGCTTTTTCAAAAGTGTACGTAAATCCTCTGAATAAAAAAAGAACCTACCCTCTTTAGAATAAGTTCTTCACTGCATGCATCACTTACGGTGCAATATCCTCTAATACTTTCTCTCTCGTTTCGATCATTTTAAAAGCAAGAATTGCTCCCACTACAGTCACACTTGCAAAAAGAATAAAAATAGTTGAAACACCGCTCACCTCTAAAATAAAACCTATCATAATAGGAGCAATCGCTGAGGCCAGCCTAAGCCACGCTGTAGCAAATGCCGTACCAATTACCCTCATACGGGTTGGATAGATTTCAGGTGTATATAAATAGAGAAGAACTGTAATTGTCCCCATCATTCCGTAGGCAGCGGACCCTAAATAAATAACGCTTTCTGGAGAATTTGCTCCGCTGATCCATAAAGCCGTTAATAAAGCACCTGTTACGATAAATGCAATGGTTGCCCAACGCTTCCGTCCTACTTTATCGATTAAAAATGCACAAGCGAATACCCCTATGGTCTGTAAAATATTTGTGAGAGAGGCTGCCCTTAATGAATCTCCAACTGGCAAATTGTAAACCGTATTATAAAGACTCGGTAACCAATTATTTAATCCATTCGATACAAAGTAGGCAGAAAACCATAGTCCCCATACGATCAATGTTCTTTTACGATAAAAAGTAGAAAAGAGCTCTTTCCAGTCGCCTTTTTCAGTGCTGCTGGACACTTGCTTTGCAACAGGCATTCGTTTGTCCGTACTAGCTTCAATCTCTTCAATGATTCTTTCGGCTTCATCTAACCTGCCTTTTGAAATAAGCCATCTTGGAGATTCGCGTAACATGAAAAAGAAGACAAAGACGATTAAACCGCCAATTCCACCAATCAAGAACATCCATTTCCACCCAAAGCTAGGTACAACAAATGCACCAATTTGAGCTGAGATCATTAATCCTAATGGAAAAATCATCTCATAGAGCATAAAAAATCTCCCTCTGCCTTGGGCCCGGGACAACTCATTGATATATGAGGCCGCTACTGGCACTTCTCCTCCTACTCCAATCCCCTGTATAAAACGAAAAATAAAAAGGGCCATAAAGTTACCTGAAAATACACATGCGATACTCATAATAGACATGAGAAATACAGTCCACTTTGCACTAAATACACGGCCACGTCTTTCTGCTAACCACCCAAAGAAAATAGCACCAATCGCTTGTCCGATATAACCAGACCCAATAAGAAGACCAATTTGAGCAGGTGATAAATTCCACATGCCGATGAGAACTGGGAGAACAAACGCTAAAGATAGTGCATCAAAAGCATCAAAAAAGGTAGCAGATCCCATAATGATACGAGGTTTTAAATGCCATCTCGAAAAAGGTACACTTTCCATCCTAGTCAATAGTTGTGAAGCTCTATCAACAACTTGCTCATCATGAGAATTTGAATTTCCGCTGAGTTCTAACGTCATGATATCTCCTCCTTAATAGAGGAAATGATGCAAAAGTACATGCTGATGAGCACAAAAGAAATCGCTTACATTTTAAATGAAGAGACATTCTAAAGCGATCATATGAGTTTTCAGCATCTATCATTTCTTTTTTGGCGTTCCCGTGGTGCCACGATCTACATAGTACATCGGGAAGATATGTTCCATCTTCTCTAACTGTTCTCCTTCTACTAACTGCGTTAGTAAAGAAACCGCTTTTCTTCCCATTCCAACTAAATCAACATGAACAGAAGATAAAGAAGGGGTTAGAAAACTTGCAATGGGCACATCATCAGCACCAACGACAGACAAATCATGAGGTATTGACACATTTGCGATATCTGCCGCTTTCATGACCCCTATCGCCAAAAAATCTGAAGAGCAAACAACTCCAGTCATGTGCTGGTTTCCTTGGAGAAATTGAGAAACCACTTCTACTACTTTTCCCCCATCAAATTCATCTAACTCAAACACAAGCTCTTTGTTCATTGTTAATCCTAAACTTTTCAGTGTACGCTCATACCCCTTGTAATACCTCACACTATGCATCGAACTCATTGGACCATTGACCAGTCCAATGGTTCGATGACCTTTATCAAATAAGGCCGTGACAGATTGGCACACACCTTCTTCATCATCGGGCCTGACACATGGAAATGGAGAATCCTCTAAGTAACTTCCGACAACGATAATGGGAATAGCTAAACTTTTTAACCAATCCATGCTCAATTCTTCATTTCTTGGAGAAAATAAAATGGCACCATCTACAGCCTGCGTTTCAAGTAATCGCTGCTGCTGTACAGATGTAAATGACATCAACATATTAAATTCAGTATCATCTAATTCCTTCGCTATCCCATCTAAAATCGTCGAAAAAAATGGATTATTCAAAATATATGAACCACGAGGAACCACGACAGCAATATTGCCAGTCTTTCTTTTAACGAGCCCTCTAGCTCCTAAATTAGGACGATAGCCTAATTCATCAATCACTTGTTTAATTCTTTCAGCCGTTTGAGCACCTACTCCTGGTTTGCCACTTAATACTCGGGAAACAGAGGCGATAGATACTCCAGCTTTCAATGCGACATCTTTAATACTTACTGACACATTTCATACCTCCGGGAGTCTGTTGTTTTATACTCTATTATAACCCGACTCACCTTCATCATGAAATCAATGGTCTGTTATTTACTAACGTTTTCCTTAAGTAAACCAACACTTTGAAGGCCCTGACGAATCTCTTCTTTTTCCTTTTGAGTTAAAGGTAATACTGGCTTCCTCGCAAGCGAACTGCTGATCAAACCTCGCTGGAACATCGCTTCCTTCATTCGCAGATGAGAGGTAGAGGAAGGTTCATCCATTTTATACACAGCATGCTTTAATTCAAAGATTCTATCGTACACTTTATTAGCCGCTACAAGGTCTTGTTCTTCCACACATTTCACAAGCTCAGCAATCAAATCTGGTACAAAACAGCCGAAACCTACAAGCGCCCCATCAATTCCTTGAACTAATGTTGGCAATAAATATTCATCGTGACATGTGAGCAATGATACATCTGGTGCATGCTTTTTCAGTGCGCGCACATCGACTTCATATTGCGCCATGTCTCTTTGACCGATTTTAAATGAGACAACGTTTGGAATCTCCGACATTTCTAATAATTGACTGGTTGTATAAGAGGTTTTTGTCCATGTTGGATATTGATGGACGATGATTGAAATATCAATTGCTTCTGCAACATCTTTAAAGAATTGGACAGGTGACTCAGGCTGCATACCGAATCTCAGCCATGAATGTGGCGGCATAAGAAGAATACCTTCTCCACCAGCTTCCTCCACTGCTTTTGCATGCTGGATCGCTTCAATTGTCCCTTCAGCAGAAACCCCAGAAATGACAGGAATTTCTCCCTTTAATTCGTCGGCTGCAATACGCACAGCTTCAGCTCGTTCATGTGGCAGCAAAGTCATAATCTCGCCAGTATGTCCATTGACAACGATCCCATTAATCCCTTCGTGCTCCGCCACCCAGCGAACAAGCTTACGAAAAGCAGGTTCATCAATTGAATAGTCATCTTTAAAAGGAATTAAGACTGCCGGGAATACACCGCTCCATTTTTCTTTATTTTTCATCAACAAATTCCTCCCCATCCGTTATAGTAAACGTTTACGGTAAGCGTTTACGTTAATAATCATAGAATGATCTAACCGAAGGTGTCAACAATATTTTTAAAAATTATAATAATTCAAAAAATGATTATTAGAATTTAGATACTATTTTATTTTTTCAAAAAAAGAAAATGAGAGATATATTTCGTTTCCCACATCAATCAAAAAACCTCATCATCTTGAACTCGTTGTAGTTTGATCACCACTTTTTTCAAACGGCTAGACACACCACATAGAGGATGCATACATTTTGATATAATGACGAAGGAAAAAACATCTTTTCTTCTTTTTTTCAACCATCATCCAACTTAGACTGTGATTTCTTTGACTACTCCTGATCTAATAGAAAAAGTCTACCCCCTTAGGATAGACTTTTTTATTTCGAATATAGATCCCAGCCAAGCTTGAGTGTGTCGACAATATAATTGGCGACTTCTTCAGCTTCTAGATGATCTGTTTCCACTCTTGAGTTATGAAGGGAATAAATTTCCCGGCGCTCTTCAAACAGCTCTTTCATCTCGTCAAGCGTGCGGTTATGAAGAACAGGACGGTTTTCAATTAAAATATCCAGCCGCTGTTTCCAATTCTCCCAAGATAGGTCAAGGAAAAGAACCGTACAATGCTTTAAGCAAGATCGTTTGATTTCTTCCTGTTTAAACGCACCGCCTCCAAGAGACACGATCTTTAGCTGAGCATGTTCACATAAATCGACGATATAGTCCTTTTCAGCCTGTCTGAAGAAATCTTCTCCTTTTTGCTGAAACATTTCTGGAATCGTCATGTTGTACTTTTTCTCAATCTCCTGATCAACATCAATAAAATCTCTATATAACTTTTTGGCAACGAGCTGCCCAATGGTTGTTTTCCCAACGCCCATAAAGCCAATGAGGACAATATTTCGCTGTCTCACAGGAATCTCTCTATTGTTTTTCATGTTCGTGACACGTCCTCCTTACGACAAGGAATGCTACATAATGTTTCTATTATATGATAAATGGACTGAGAAAAGATAGGCATTCTTAAAAATTGTGTTTGACGACGTAACCGAGCTGTTCGGAGAGCTTCTCGGCATGCTCTTTCACTTTTTGCTGCAATTGAGGGATGACATCTTCAGTAAATCGTTGGGTCGGTCCAGAGATGGATAAACATGCCTGCACCTCCCCATGAATGTTAAAGATCGGTGCCGCCACTGCCGCCGATCCGACTTCCCGTTCATCAATACTGCAAGCGGTATGCGTTTCAAGAATATGACGACATTCTTTTTGCCATTCCTCCATCGTCATGTGATCAGCCTCAGACGCGAAAACTTGCTGTTGAAACTCTTCGCTTTGGAAAGCAAGCAGCACCTTTCCACCAGCACCAGCGTATAACGGCAGCTTCTCACCGATTTTCACAAGATGCCGAATCGATTGCAGCCCTTCGGCTTGTTCAATACATACCCTGCTTTTGTGATCGAGCACATACAGGTTGACGGTTTCCTTTGTTTCATCACGAAGTGTGTACATGAGCGGTTTTGCCAGTTCCCTCAATTTGATGGACTTCCCAGCAATATAACCGAGAAGATAAAGTCTTTGACCGAGCCGGTACTTCATCGTCTCTTGGTTCTTTTCCACAAAATGATTCATTTCAAGTGCCTTGAGCAGTCTCGTTGTGGTAGACATTGCTAAGTTCATCTCTTTTGAAATGTCCGTTAGCGTCAACTCTTGACGTTCTTCGCTAAAGCAAGAAAGAATATCCAAAGCCCGCTGAACGGTACGCAATCCTGATTCTTCTTTTGACTTCTTATCAGCCATGTTCACTTTCTCCTTTTCCCCTTTGATTTCTTATCGACATGATTGACCAATTTTGCTATAATCCATTTTAAATGTTCCATTAAAAGAAAACAAATTCCACTGTACGGAATAAAACCGATAGATGTTTTGATGGAGGAGATATCATGATCTACCTGCTCATTTTCACACTTCTTATTAGCTTATACATCGTTCATCAACTATTCCCTGCTCCCATTCTCTCCTATTTGGTTGGTCTGCTGGCGGCTGCTTCGCTCACCATTTCCTTTAAGAAGGCCAATGGTCTTTATTTGAAAACGGGTGCTATGTTTCTCTTGATTGGATTGGTGTTATTTTTCTGGTCAGAACAGCCTTTGCATACGCTT
This sequence comes from Bacillus sp. FSL K6-1106, assembly GCF_038005245.1. NCBI lineage: Bacteria > Bacillati > Bacillota > Bacilli > Caryophanales > Bacillaceae > Bacillus > Bacillus sp. FSL K6-1106. The sequence continues at coordinate 1,275 of NZ_JBBOSV010000006.1, read as the reverse complement.
TTTCTTCATTTTCATTCCATGCTAGGCTTGCTTTCTTTATTTTTCATGTTGCCATTTATTCATTCTCTCATACATGTTGGACATTTCGATACTCAATTAAATAAACTGCTTACCTTACATACAACGAGTACAAATCAGCTTTATCGCAAGAGTTCTTTTGTCACTCATGTTCTTGGCATGTTTTTAAATATCGCAACGATTCCCTTATTATATACATCCTTGAAGACGTCGCTGAACGCCCTTCAGGAACAAGTCAAACAGCACCTTTATACGCGCAATCTTTTAAGGTCATATGCGCTATGTCTTAGCTGGAGTCCTGTCGAAGTACTGGTGAGTGTCACCATTGATGCGACCAAATTGAAATATTATCAAATTGCACCCGTTACCTTTTGTTTAATGGTGCTTGTGCTGTTGACGGATTGGTTGCTGTTTTCTCGTCAAAGCAAACGATTGCCGCATATCATCCAGCCGGCGGAAGCTCACTCCAACCCTCATCGCATCAAGAGAAAAACCATTCAGCTTGCTTTCATGCTGCTCAGTTTTATGACAGTCGTTTCGCTTGTTGACGCCTGGATTGGGAAAGGTTATCTGTTCGCTGTTGTGCTGACGATTATTCCTTTCGCTCTATTATTCTCGTCTATCATCAAAAAACGAAAACAATATGTAGCTGTCTCTATTCCCCATTGGAAAGAACGAACCCGCCAGCTCTCCAATTATATGTGTCTATTTTTAAGCGCGGGCTTCTTTGTCGATATGCTGCTTGTCACAAACAGCTTGCAGCCGATTCAAGCATTTATCGTCAGTATATCAGATCATGCCATTTGGGTTTATGGGGTCATCGGGCTGTATTTTCTCATCACCGCTCTTTGCGGTTTTCACCCGCTCGTTTCGCTTGCTCTCTTAGTGAGCTTGATGGCACCTGTCATTCATGAACTGCCTGCCCTTCCCATCGCAATCATGCTCATTATCGCTGGAACCTCAACGGTCATGTTTAGCCCATATAATGTATCTGTCTCCCTATTAGCCGATTTGATGAAGGTCAACCCTTACCGAATCACTCGATGGAATATCTGGTTTGCTGGTTTTTATATCAGCATGGGTATCGCATGTGCAACGATCATCACCGTCATCTTTTATTCATAGAAAAAGAGAACCCAATGAGTTCTCTTTTAAGATTGTTGACAAAGGGCTAAAATGAACTTGATTTTAGCCCTTTGTCTTCTTTTCAGCGTGATAGAAAACCTTTGCAGCCTAGGAAGGACGAGCATCGGCGCG
>NZ_JBBOSV010000005.1:0-30886 GCF_038005245.1 Bacillus sp. FSL K6-1106 | reverse complement strand
TGGCAGTGAAGACACATCAGTGACGCCAGGCGGGCATGCATTAGGGTGGATGACAAAAGGCATTTTATCGAAGGATACGTACTATTATCGAGGTGTTTTTCTAGATGCTGTTCGTGCACTTGAAGTCATTCAGTCTTTCCCCGAAGTAGATGAACACCGTATCGGCGTGATCGGTGGAAGTCAGGGGGGTGCGTTAGCGATTGCGGCCGCAGCCCTTTCAGACATTCCAAAAGTCGTTGCGGCAGACTATCCTTACTTATCAAATTTTGAGCGTGCAGTTGATGTTGCCTTGGAGCAGCCTTATTTAGAAATCAATTCATACTTTCGCAGAAACAGTGATCCAGAAGCTGAAGAAAAGGTATTTGAGACATTAAGTTACTTTGATTTAATCAATTTAGCCGGCTGGGTGAAACAGCCAACATTGATGGCGATCGGTCTGATTGATCAAGTGACACCGCCATCCACCGTGTTTGCGGCATACAATCATTTAGAAACAGATAAAGAGCTGAAAGTGTACCGATATTTTGGGCACGAGTTTATTCCTGCTTTTCAAACAGAGAAGCTGTCCTTTTTACAAAAGCATTTGCTTCTATCAACATAAGAGCATGACAAAGAGCTAAAATGACATTCATTTTAGCTCTTTGTCTTTTTCAGCTATTGGAGCGATCAGCTTAATAACTGGTGTTCTGTCTTGTTTTTTCATCAGGCACTAATGCTGTAACGATCAGGGCAAGGGCTGTAATGATGTGAAGGATGAATCCGAGAATCGGAATCCATGCAAGGCAGGATGTGACAATTCCAATGATACTTCCAATCATTGGTCCCTGGTCTCGCTTCGATAAGACGAGTGTGATAATATGCAGAATAAGCATGACCATGAGCGGTGAATAGCCATTGCTGATAACGAATAGACCTCCGATCACAGGGATAGCAAGGCAAGCTTCAAAAATCCCAGTGATCCATTTCATAATGCGAGATATAGACATCAGATCCAACTCCTTTTTCATATATGTCTTATTCGTATTTTCCCAAAAGGTGAAGAAGTCATGCAGAATTCTATAGAAAGAGTTGATGGACACTTGAGAGAGAGAATTAAGGAAGAGCTGAAAATCATCGAAGAAACGTATGACGTCAAGATTTGTCTTGCCGTTGAATCGGGCAGCAGGGCATGGGGTTTTCCCTCGACCGATAGTGATTATGATGTTCGCTTTTTATATGTTCCCCGGAAAGAATGGTATTGGGCGATGGAAGAGCATCGTGATGTCATAGAACGACCGATTGATGACATGCTTGATATCAGCGGCTGGGAGCTTAGAAAGGCACTGCGCCTATTCAATAAATCAAATCCGTCCATTATGGAATGGCTGTCTTCTGATATCATCTATGCTGAATCTTTCTCTTTGGCAAAGGAGCTAAGAGAATTAAAGGATCGAGCGTTTTACCCTGCGGCTTTGATGTATCATTACCTCAATATGGCGAAGCGGAATGAAAGCCGGCATTTACGAGGAGAGCAGGTGCGAATCAAGAAGTATTTCTATGTGCTTCGTCCGCTGCTTGCCTGTCAGTGGATTGAACGTTACCGAACAGTTCCACCAATGGACTTTCATGAATTACTCAAGGAGCTAGTGGAGGAAGGCCCGCTGTTAGCAGAAATTCACGAACTGCTCAAACGTAAAATGGACGGTGAAGAAATGGATGTAGAGAACCGTCTCGCTCATGTCCATCCATTTATTGATCAAGAGCTGGCGCGTTTTGATGAATTGGTGAAAAGCTACAATCAGCCGAAGGACAATCTAATGCAAGAATTAAATGAGCTTTTGCAGTCTACCCTTGATGAGGTGTGGGCGTAGGAGGGGAGAGTCAGCCGGATAGCGGCAGACTCTTTTTTTATCTCTTATTGTGATAAAACCACAAAAAAAGTCAGAATTTTTGTCATCTTCAAATATTGTAGCGGACAGCTCATGAGCCTTACAATAAAGACATAGCTTACAAAGAGTGGGAGGTGCCCTTTATGGAGTCGGTCACAAGAAATTTCTTCTTGTTTTTGTCAAAGAGCAGTCTCTTGAACCATATTGCTCGTAATTGGGGAAGTGCTGTTGCATCAAAGAAAATCATCGGTGGGAAGGATTTTGAGAGCGCTATCCCTGTCATCAAACGATTAAACGATCAAGGTATGGCCGTAACGGTTGATCACCTCGGTGAGTTTGTCACAAAGGCAGAGATTGCAAATGAGCGGACGAATGAGTGTATTCAAACCATTCAGCGAATTGCAGAGGCGGGACTCAATTCCCACGTGTCACTTAAAATGACATCGCTTGGCTTAGATATTGACGATGACCTTGTGTATCGCAATATGAAAAGCATTTTAGATACAGCAGAGAAACACCGTATTATGGTGACAATTGATATGGAGGATGAACAGCGCTGTCAAAAAACGCTGGACATTTTTAAAGAAATGAAATCTCAATATGAGTATGTCAGTACGGTTTTGCAGGCGTATTTGTACAGAACAGAACAAGATCTTGATGACCTAAATGAGTTGCAGCCATTTTTAAGACTTGTAAAGGGTGCCTATAAGGAATCCGCCGAAGTGGCGTATCCAAACAAAAAAGACGTCGATCAGAATTACAAGAAGTTGATCGAAAAGCAATTACTCTCAGGGAACTATACAGCCATTGCGACACATGACGATCAAATGATCGAATTTACGAAACATATTGTGAAAAAACACAATATACAGACAAGTCAGTTTGAATTTCAAATGCTGTATGGCATGAGATCAGAAACGCAGCAAGCACTCGTGAAGGAAGGCTATCAAATGAGGGTCTACACCCCGTATGGACGAGAGTGGTATGGCTACTACATGAGACGTCTTGCAGAACGACCAGCAAACATTGCATTTGCTTTAAAAGGGATGACGAGAAAATAATTTGAAACGGGAGCGTGACAAAGATGACAACACCTTACAAGCATGAACCATTCACGGATTTTAGCCAGGAAGAAAATCGCCAAGCGTTTGAACAAGCATTAGCCAAAGTAACAGAATCACTTGGGCAAACCTATCCGCTTGTGATTAATGGAGAAAGAATCGAAACAACAGACAAGATTGTCTCGATCAATCCGGCGAAGAAGGAAGAAGTCGTGGGTACCGTATCAAAAGCTGGGAAAGAAGAGGCAGAGCAAGCGATTCAAGCTGCGGCAAAAGCGTTTGAAACATGGCGCTACACGTCTCCAGAAGAAAGAGCCGGCGTCTTATTCCGCGCTGCGGCAAGCATTCGCCGTAAAAAGCATGAGTATTCAGCCCTTCTCGTAAAAGAAGCAGGGAAGCCTTGGAATGAAGCAGATGCAGATACAGCAGAAGCCATTGACTTCCTAGAGTATTATGCCCGTCAAATGCTAGAGCTTGCGAAAGGCAAACCGGTGAACAGTCGCGATGGGGAACGCAATCAATATGTGTACACACCAACTGGCGTGACGCTTGTCATTCCACCATGGAACTTCTTGTTTGCAATCATGGCAGGAACAACCGTTGCACCAATCGTCACAGGGAATACAGTCGTATTAAAGCCAGCAAGTGCGACGCCTGTCATTGCTGCCCGCTTTGTAGAAGAACTGGAGCAAGCAGGTCTTCCGAAAGGTGTTGTCAACTTCGTGCCAGGTAGCGGAGCAGAAGTTGGAGATTACTTAGTAGATCATCCAAAAACAAGCCTCATTACATTCACTGGATCAAGAGAAGTGGGCACACGTATTTTTGAACGTGCGGCAAAAGTACAGCCAGGACAACAGCATTTAAAGCGTGTCATTGCTGAAATGGGCGGTAAAGATACCGTGGTTGTAGATGAGGATGCAGATGTTGAATTAGCCGCTAACGCCATTTTCACATCAGCCTTCGGGTTCTCAGGTCAAAAATGTTCAGCTGGATCTCGTGCTGTCGTCCACGAGAAGCTGTATGACCAAGTCGTTGAGCGAGTGAAAGAAATCACAGAAACGAAAACAACAGCGAATCCGTTATCAGCTGATGTGTACATGGGACCTGTCATTGATCAAGCTTCCTTTGACAAGATCACGGAATATATCGAAATTGGCAAGCAAGAAGGCCGTCTAGTCACTGGCGGAACAAGTGATGATTCAGAAGGGTACTTCATTCATCCAACCGTGTTTGCAGATCTAGAGCCAACATCTCGTTTAATGCAAGAAGAAATCTTTGGACCTGTCCTAGCTTTCTCAAAAGTCTCAAGCTTTGATGAGGCGCTTGAAGTAGCCAACAACACAGAATACGGGTTAACCGGTGCGGTCATTACAAATAATCGTGATCACATCAACCGTGCGAAGCAGGAGTTCCATGTCGGGAACCTTTACTTTAACCGTAACTGTACGGGAGCGATTGTGGGATACCACCCATTTGGTGGCTTTAAAATGTCAGGAACTGATTCAAAAGCAGGCGGACCAGATTATCTTGCTCTGCACATGCAGGCCAAAACGATCAGCGAAATGTTTTAATATGGAAAAGCATGAACTCGTGCAGGCGAGTTCATGCTTTTTTTACCTGTCTACGACTTGTTTCTATACAAATATGACTGGAAAGAAGTATGATAAATGTATCACTTATTCAGGGAGCAATCGGGATGGAAGAGATATTAGAAAAGCTTCATACATTTTTTGATGTCGATAAATTAATTGCATTTATTAGTGGGTATTTAAAAAAACCAGTCATTTTAGAAAGTACTGAATGTCAGCTGCTTGCTTATAATTCTTACAGCATCCAGCAGTTCGACCCAGTCAATCAGCAAACCATTTTCTCAAAGGAATGCCCGGGAGCTGTGGTGGATTGGTTAAAAAAAACAGGGGTCATTGAGCAGCTATATACAGATTCAAATCCTTTTTATGTGAATGGTCATGAGGAGCTCGGGTTTAATCGACGAGTGGCTGTGAGCGCCAAACACAAACAAGAGGTTGTCGGCTTTATTTGGGTGCAGGACATTGAAGATTCTCTCTCTCAAGAGGAGCTGCAATTTTTACACGAGGCATCGTTTCAAGTTGGAAAAGTTATTTATAAAAATAAGAAACAGTTGGAGAAAAAGGAAGGCAAGATTGAAGAGTTCTTCAAAAAGGTCATGGATGATCATTTTTATACAGAAGAAGAGCTGAAATGGGAAGCTGAGAATTTAAGCATTCCACTGCCAGCTGTCTTTACTGTGATGGTTGTTCATCCCGCCGATAACAAAAGTGAGACGGCAGAAGATGTGAAGGATATGATTAGAACCTATTTACAGCTAGAAGACAAGGTCAATCACGTCTACTCTGTGCAAGCAGACATCGTCGTGATATTAGGCAGTTTGTCAGATCGCCACTCACCAAAAGCGACCGCTGCGGATGTCGTCGCCCATCTTCAATCGAAAACGCATACACACCCATCTCCTTTATATATTGGGATGGGAAGAGAATATCGAGATGTCATGAAAATGAGCACAAGTCGATTTGAAGCGATAGAAGTCGTGAAAGCAGTGAAGATTGTCGGCGGACAGGAATTGATTCCATACGATTACGAGCATTTGGGGGTCTTCCGGTTCTTAGACTCGATTTACAGTCACCAAAAAAAGAAAAACGACTTTAATCCAGATTTGTTGCGCCTAAAGGAAAAAGACCGTGACAGCCAAACATCATTTTTAAAAACCTTAGAGGTCTACTTATTGAATAATTGCAAGCTAAAACCAGCTGCAGAGCAGTTGTTTATTCATCAAAATACATTAAACTATCGAATGAAACAAATTTTTGAAATGACGTCTATTGATTTAAGTCATTTTAGCCAGCGATGTGAGTTATTTATTGAATTGATGCTGATGAAAAAAGATCAATAGACGTGGACTCCGCAGGTGCAAAGGATGACCTGCGGATTTTTATGCGAGATCATAAAATGGCATACAATTGCCTTATTTCGTTGTATGATAGATAAAGATTTTATGAGGAAAGTGAAAGGAGGGCCACCTTTGGGATCAGTCACCTTGGCCATTTTAATTTTCATCATGACCCTCGTCCTTGTCATTTGGCAGCCAGGACGTTTAACCATTGGATGGTCAGCGTGCGGGGGAGCGATTCTTGCTCTTGCTTTTGGGGTCGTTCATTTGGGCGATGTATGGGAAGTTACCCAAATTGTCTGGAACGCCACCTTTGCATTTATTGGAATTATCATCATTTCATTGATTTTAGATGAGATTGGTTTTTTTGAATGGGCGGCACTTCATATGGCAAAAGCCGCAAGAGGGAACGGGGTCCGCATGTTTATTTATTTAACATTGCTCGGCGCTGTGGTAGCAGCTTTTTTTGCCAACGATGGAGCGGCACTTATCTTAACCCCGATCGTTTTATCTGTGGTCAGAGCGCTGAAGCTGGATGAGCGTATGATCCTGCCATTTGTCATGGCAAGCGGCTTTATTGCAGATACGACGTCTTTGCCATTTGTCATTAGTAACTTGGTCAATATCGTATCAGCCGATTATTTTCATATTGGCTTTCTTGAATATACAGCAAACATGTTCGTCCCAAACCTTGTATCGCTTGGCGCTAGTATGCTTGTGCTGTATGTGTTTTATCGGAAACTCATCCCGAAAACGTACGATGTTTCGCAGGCGAAGGAACCAGCTTCGGCCATTCGTGATCTGCGCATGTTCCGGTTATCTTGGTATGTGTTAGGGTGCTTGCTTGTTGGATATTTTGCTGGGGAATTGGCAGGCATTCCGGTGTCAATCATTGTAGGAGGCATTGCCATTGCTTTCTTATGGCTGGCAAAACGGAGTCCACAAGTAGCGACAAAACGAGTCGTCAAAGAAGCACCGTGGTCGATTGTGTTTTTCTCTATCGGCATGTATGTCGTGGTGTATGGGCTGAAAAATGTCGGCCTGACAGAAATTTTAGCGGCGTGGATTGAACAGGGGGCGTCACACGGTTTACTTGCGGGAACGATGTTTATGGGGGTTCTGGCAGCCGTGTTATCTTCTGTCATGAACAACCTCCCAACCGTTTTAATTGATGCGATTGCCATCGGTCACACAGATACAGCAGGTGTGATGAGAGATGCACTGATTTATGCCAACGTCATCGGCTCAAACCTTGGTCCAAAAATGACCCCAATCGGTTCATTGGCGACATTGCTGTGGCTTCATGTCTTGAAGAAAAAAGGTGTGCATATTTCTTGGGGAGCATACATGAAAGCTGGAATCATTCTAACCATACCAACGCTGATCATCACGTTATTGGGGTTGTATGTGTGGTTATGGCTGATACATTAAAAAGCAGATCCAATGGATCTGCTTTTTGTTGTTATAGATATTTTGCATAGCGTTTTTCCAAAAAGTCTTGGAGCAATGAGACCACACTGCATATGCCCCAGTAAATCAAGGCAACCAATATATACATGGTCATATAATCGAATTCTCGTCCACCCACAATTTTTGCTTGCTGGAAGAGTTCGGGCACAGTAATCATTGCCGCTAGTGAGGAAGCTTTGATTAAATCAAGCATGACGTTGGTCAGGGGCGGCAGTGCAATGCGCACGGATTGAGGCAAAATGACTCCACGCATCGTTTGCCAATAGCTGAGACCAAGTGATTTGGCGGCTTCCACTTGACCACTTGGAACAGAGGAGAGAGCCGCCCGGTTAATTTCGGCAATGTATGCAGCGCTATTGAAGCTGAATCCAATAATAGCAGCAGTGACAGCTGTAAATTCAATGCCGATGTAAGGGAATCCGAAATAAAGGATAAACAAAATGACCAGAATGGGAACCCCTCGCATAAATGAAATATACAGCCGTGCAGGCAGCCGAAGGAACCACGTATTTGCCATCCTAGCAAGGGCAATAAAAAAGCCTAGAATCGTACCAAAAAACATGCTCACAAAAGAAATGAGCAGCGTCAGCCAGATGCCTTTCATCACAAACGGAAATGACGCTTTTGCCAGTGCAGGATTAAAGATATATTCTAAATGAATATCTCCCACGTCTGCGGCTCCTTATTTAGAAATGTCGACATCTTCGACATCAACATCAATTTTCTTTGAGACGTCAGCATGATTAAAGAATTTCTCTGAAATCTTTTTCATGGTTCCGTCTTTTTTCATCTCTTTTAATACACGATTTAATTCTTTTTGAAGCTCTGTATTGTCTTTTTTCATCACAAACCCTTGTTCATTCGGCATGTATTTTAAGTCTGGATGGATCGTAATATTTAGCTTAGGGAATGCGGCAAGCGCCAGTGTTTGTAAGTAATAGTCATTTAAAATGACATCTGTACGGCCATTTGCGACATCCTTTAAATATTGCTCGTTTGTGGCATTATCATAGATGACTTCTTTTGCACCATACTTACGGGCAACATCCATATAGATGGTCGTTGCAGCACCTGCTGCTTTCTTTCCTTTTAAATCCTTTAGCGTTTTAATACCTGACAGATCATCTTTTCTAACGATAGCGGTTCCATAGGAGTATTTATAAGGTGTTGAAAAGGCGAACTTATCTTTCCTGTCATCTGTGATGTCGATATCGTTTGCAGCGGCATCCACCTGACCTGAATTAATGGCACTGAGCATACCGTCATAACCCATTTCTTTAAATTCTACTTTTACGTCAAGGCGCTTAAATGCTTCTTTGACGACTTCCACTTCATAGCCAGTCAATTGATCCTTGCCGTTCGATGTATCATGGTAAGACGTAGGATACAAGGTGCCTGAAGTAGCGACCACGATTTTCCCTTTCTTTTGAATCTGATCCCACTTTGATTCTCCAGACTGAGATGAGCCTGATTGATTGCAAGCAGACATGACAAGCATGAGAGCAGACACAACAAGCAGCACCCATATAGGTTTTCTATGATAAAAACGACTCATTTAAGAATCCTCCTCTATTTTTTATACAAAACAAAACATAGCACGCTTTTTCAGTTAGGACAACGTTTTCAGATGAAAAGCGAAAAAGTAAGAATATTATGTGCAATTTGATGCTGTGAATAATGTATAAAAAAGGAAAGAGTGTGCAAATTAAAATCGAATAAAGGAGGGAACGACAGAGATGAAAAAAACAAGTGGTTTGATCTTACTAACGATGGTGCTATTATTTGGTTTTCAGGTGAATACGGCTCATGGAGAAACACCCCAAATGGAAAAGCGCCCCGTCACGCATCAAGTAAAATTAACGACAGAGCAACAAAAACAAATTGAAGTTCTTGAACAGCAAATTTTGTCTAAACGAAAAGAAGTGATTGAAAAATACGTTCAGTATGGTGTGTTAACGAAGGAACAAGGCACGCACATCACAAAACGAATGGATGAACATTACAATCATTTAAAAAATAACGGGTTTGTTCCATTACTAAAAAAACCACAGCACCATCGACCATAAGTTCAAGAAAACCGGCAGCAAGGTGCCGGTTTTTATTGTTTATATGTTAAAAGGTCAGCGTCTCACCATCTTGAGGGACAAAAATGGCCTGATCTGCATGATTCTCTTGAATGTAAGATGTTAATGCGGCTCTTGTTAATAAACAATGATTCACGGCTTCAAGGTGACAGGCGATGATTTGAGCTTGTGGTTGAGTATGGTGAATGTCTACAATCTCTTCCTTTGTCATCGTAATTGGGTCTCCCTCTAAAAATTGGGCAGCCCCACTATTGACCACAATAATATCTGGCTGGCATGTATTCACAACCTCTTTCGGCTCATCACACCAAATGGTATCTCCTGCAATGTAAAGAGTAGGCTCATCAGGATGAGAGAAAACAAAACCGCTCACTTGTCCCATCCGTTTAGCGGTTTCTCCTGTCCCGTGCTGCCCGCCAGTTCGTTTCATATGAACACCGCAAACATCCATTTCATCTTCAATGCATGTAACATGCTGAAATCCAGCTTCTTTTACTTCCGTGCGATCTTTCTCTGATTGAGTATAGATCGGCAAAGTTTGCGCTAATTTCTTTTTTGCCTCGTCGTCAAAGTGATCTACATGTAAATGAGTGAGCAGGACAGCATCCGGCTGTAATATCTTGTCCAAATCAATGTTTGCAGGCAGATCCACAATTGGATTGCTTACATGTTGATTGGCAGTATGCGGGAACGGTGGATAGGTTCCTTTTGCTGCTAAAAAGGGATCGATTAAAAATGTTGACGGACCATATTGAAGGTATAAAGTAGCATTACGAATGAGTGTTATTTTCATTAGAAGGCCTCCTTTTTTTCTCATTAAGTTTACAGTATATTAAAAGAGCTTCATGTGACAGAGGATCATGAAAGTCTTTCAGCGGAACGACTTGATTTTTGAAAGAGGTGAGCCAATGCTAGACAAAACAGATATGGATATATTAAAAGAACTCTCAAAGAATAGCCGATTGACGATGAAAGCACTTGGTGAAAAAGTCCATTTAACTGGTCAAGCTGCTAAAAATAGAGTTTTAAAGCTTGAAGAAGAGGGGGTTATTGAAGCCTATACCATTTCAATTAACTGGCGGACACAGCAGAACATCCAAACATTTTTACAGCTCTTTACCCGAAGTCATGATCATGAACCGCTTTTATCGTTTCTCCATCAAAAGGAAGAAATCAAAAACCTGTTTAAAATAAGTGGAGAGGGCTGTTATATGGCTGAAGGACATTTCTCCAGTCATGATGAGCTTGATCAATTTTTAACGGAGCTAACAAAGCATGCAAATTATAAATTGTCTATCGCTGTGAAACGTCTCACTCATCAAGAATAGATGAGACGCAGGAGGAAATAACCGATGAAAAGATTAATTGAACATCAGGCTGAACCGATCACAAAGGAAAGAATCAAAGCGGATTTGGTTCAACTTGGTGTAAGGAAGGGCATGATCTTATGTGTCCACTCATCCTTGTCATCTATTGGCTGGGTGAATGGAGGAGCTATAGCCGTTATACAAGCTATGATGGATATTTTAACAGATGAAGGAACACTGATTATGCCGGCACAAACATTAGAGCTGTCGGATCCTGCTGATTGGATCAATCCGCCTGTTCCTTATTCTTGGTGGAAACCGATCAAAGACACGATGCCTGCATTTGATCCGGCTTACACAGCTCCAACAGCAATGGGAAAGGTAGCGGAGACCTTTTGGAAATACCCAGGCGTAGAAAGAAGCAATCATCCTCATTTCTCATTCACCGCCTGGGGGAAAAGGAAAGATGAAGTGTTGAAACACCATGCGCTTCCTTATGGTTTAGGAGAAAATTCACCTCTTGGACGTATGTACGATCTTGATGCAAAAGTGCTGCTAATTGGCACGTCATTCGAGAGTGTGACAGCTTTTCACTTAGCTGAATATCGAATCTCACAGCAAGACCTCATGACACGAGGGGCCCCCATTTTAGAGAATGGTTGGAGGGTGTGGAAAGAGTATCAAGATATCATCACAAGAGAAGAACTATTTGAACAGATTGGTCGTGATTTCTTACAATCAGGATGTAGTTATAACCACAGTCAAATCGGGCTAGCCAATTCGTATTTATTGCCGATGAGAGAATCGGTCGATTTTGCGGAAAAATGGCTTGAACAGTACGACCAGGCGTGATCTAAGCAGTCTGAAAATCAAAATAATAGAGATCTTGATCAGGGTGCTCAGATATATAGCAGGTGAGCTGATAGTCTCCTTTTGGAATGGAGAAAGACAGTACCTGTGCCATGACGCTTGTCAGATAAACATGATCACTTGAATGAGTAAATGGCACTGTGATGACTCTATCAACGGATGATGGAGGCTCATGGCTGTTTAATGTCACGATAATAGAAGCTTTTCCGTTATTGATGCCTTCAAAAGAAATACCTCGATCCCCAGTTGCGAATCCTTGAAGAATATCGTCATCTGTCCAATCAATCACAGGTGGCGTCGTGCTTCCAGTGTATACGGTGATTTGGTGATAGGAGATAGATAGGGGATACGTTTGATTTAAATCATTCATATAGATAACTCCTTTATTCATAAAATTTGTCCAGCTTAGGATCATGTTGAAAAGTGATTGTTTGAAAGTAAGATAATTGAAGAGAATGTTAGGCAGCAAGACGATTGTCGCCGTCTTGCGCTACTGTATGAGGGATCTAGATGTGAAATTGCGAAACCATTTCTTTTAGGTCTCCTGCTAAATGGGCGAGAGCCTCTGATGAAGCTGTTACTTCTTCCATTGCTGCAAATTGTTCTTCTGTTAAACCTGCTACTTGTTGTGAATGTTCACTCGTCAGTTTAACGCCTTCTGTGATAGAGGCAAAGGTCTGCTTCGCATCACTTGTATAAGCTGCGATTTTTTGGGATGCATCTGATAAATGTTTAATGCCATCTGCCATTTCCTTCATTGACTGCTGAATGTCGATAAATGATTCCTCTGTATGAGAAATAAGAACAGCCCCTTGAGCCGCTTCCTCTCGTACTCGTTTAATGGCACTCGTCGAATGATTCATCTCTTTTTGTATTTCGGAAATGAGATGTGAAATCATGTTGGATGATGTTTGCGATTCTTCTGCGAGCTTCCTCACTTCGTCTGCCACAACGGCAAAACCTTTTCCATGTTCACCTGCGCGTGCTGCCTCAATGGCCGCATTAAGAGCAAGTAGATTTGTTTGGTTAGCGATATCTGTAATCACTTTGGAAATTTGATCAATCTCGGCTGAACGTGTTTCTAGCGCTTGAATTGCTGTGCCGTTCTCTTCAATTGATTTTGCAATAGATGTCATTTGTGAATTGACTTCACCGATATTTTGTACACCTTTTTGGGCCATTTCTTGTGCGGACTGGCTTCTTGTTGCCATTTGTCCCGCATTTTCAGTGATGTTTACCAGCTCGTTAGATACTTGTCTCATCGTGTGCTCACTAGCTGTCATTTGGGCTGATTGCTGTTCAGACGATTGAGCGACTTCTTGAATGGTATGGGTAATCTTTTCTGATGCTGCACTCGTTTCTTCTGCGCTAGCTGACAGCTCCTCAGAAGAAGTGGCTACTAATTCAGATGTTTTGATCACATTTAAAATGGTTTGATTTAATTTCTCACGCATCTTATTAAAGTGACCTGCCAGCTCAGAAAGTTCATCGCCTGTGTGATCTGTCACGTTGATGGTTAAATTTCCTTCGCCCGCACTCTTAATAGCAGATGCCATATGTTTGAGACGTGTCTGAATCCGCTTTGTGAAAATAGAAATAATGATAACAGAAACAATTAAACTTAACAGTAGGACCGTGACAAATTGAATAAAGAAAGACTGAAGCATTTGTGAAATCATGCTTTGATTTGCACCGGTATAGAAAATACCAATCGTTTCCCCTGTATCATTTTTGATGGGCATATAAGCCGTTTGGTAGTCTTTCCCGGCAACATTGGCTGTTCCGTAATAATTCTCGCCTTTATCCAAAACAGCGGCCTTTACTTCAGGTGAGACTTCGGTTCCTACAGCTCGTTTCCCGTTTAACATGACATTTGTGGCAACGCGGGTATTTCCTTGGAAGATCGTGATTGTATCACCAGTATACTCGGCTAATTGATCAACCAATGTGTCATGGTTATTGATTTGAGTCTTTCCTTTGTAAAGCTTGCCATCTTTTATCTGCCACGAGCCAGCAACCTTCTCAGTTAGGTAAGCGTATCCTAGCTTTAGATCGCCTTTTGCTTTTTCGGTGGCCATTTGCTTAATGTTCTCTGTCATTTCGCGGTTCACTACATAACCAACCACTGCTGAAAATACGATGAGGACACTTAAAAAGATCAGCATTATTTTGGCGCCAAGCCTCAGTTTTCCTTTTTTCTTCATGCTTTTTACTCCTTTAGGTATAAGGTAGGGTATCCCTCCTTAAAGATTATCGGCATGAAAAAAATGTTTGATATACGTGAATGCACTTACACAGAAATTTTTGTTATGAAAAAAGGAAAGATCGTGCTACTCGATAATAAATTGGATTCTTGTGCCATCAGGATCATCTGATAATTGATGACTTACCCAAGAGCCTGCCCCCCTATTATCCGAAGGACGTACATATTTGACAGAAGCCCCTGCTCCACCTTCTTTACACATCGCCATTGGCCATTCATCACGATCATAACCACGCTTTGTTGGAATGCCATGAAGTGATTTGTCTCTTTGCTCATCACTATTTTTTCGATCAATGGTGCAAATGGAAGAATGACCTTCGTCAATAGCTTCTTCTATGTGCTTTGCGGTTTCTGGATATCGATCTGATGGAAAGTGAATGGTTTTGTCATAAGAAGAGTTTGTCGTCTCTTGTTTATGTTGCCCTAGTTGGACATAGCCTGTCGCTATACCAATGACAATCAATAAAAGCAAGAGAATGGTTTTAAGAAGTTTCATAGATGCTAGCTCTCTTTCTCTTTAGCGTATTTTGTAAACAGAAGTATAGCAGAATTACTTACCAATTTCTCCTCGTTTTGAAAAAACGTCTTTTAAAGTTCGAAAAACGTTTTTTACCTGTTTATGCTCTTTTCCTATTTGAACAAAAATCACAAAAATTTTAATTTTGCTGCTCATATTACAATTCTGCTTATGTAAAATGGCTTTATCACAGGTTTTTAGGCTAATTTCAAGATTTTAACACACAGAAATTTCAAAAAAATAAAATTGACTAGACCGATATGCTTTAATAATATGGAGTCAAATATCAAAAAATGTCGTAATTTATCAAAATATGATTCCATTTACATGACAGGAGGGAAGTACAAATGGCGGATGTCTCTTATCGGCTCGGAATAGACATAGGTGGAACATTTACTGATTTATCGCTGATGAATGAAGCAACAGGGGAGCTGACTGAACTCAAGACACCTACAGTGACAGATGACCCAGCTCAAGGAATTATCAATGGGCTAAAACTTCTAAAAGAAAGAGGTGTCGATTTATCCAAAATCCAATATCTCGTACACGGCATGACAATCGGTCTTAATACATTATTGCAGAGAAAGGGAGCAGATTTAGCCCTTTTTGTAACGGAAGGTTTTCAAGACATTTTGTCATTACAGCGTTTACGTCTACCCATTCCTTATGACTTCAATTCTCAATTGCCAGAACCATTGATACCACGAAAACATGTATATCCAATCTCTGAAAGGCTCATACACGATGGTTCGATCAAAAAACCTCTCCAACTGCAGCAATTAGATGATGCTGTCCAGCAGGTCATCTCTAAAAAACTAGCAGGCATTGTCATTTCTTTTTTACATAGCTATCAAAATCCAGTTCATGAATTACAGGCAAAAGCCTATATTCATCATCATTACCCACAGTTAGAAGTCCTGACATCATCAGAATTATGGCCACAAATGAGAGAATATGAGCGGACAGTGATGTCTGTTGTCAATTTGTACATTCAACCAAAGGTGAAACAATATTTACAAACGTTGAAAAACCGTTTGAAAGAAGAAGGTGTACCAATTTCTCCATACATTACCCAATCAAATGGTGGTTTAATGGATGCAGAAAGCGCAGCCACTTCACCCGTTAAAACACTTTTTTCTGGCCCGGCAGCTGGAGTAATTGGTGCGGCAAGAATTGCAACATCTGCAAATGAACCCAATTTAATTACGTTTGATGTTGGTGGCACAAGTGCAGATATCTCGATCATTCAAAATGGGCAGCCTACAATGGCTCAGTCGAATCAGCTTTCAGGATTTCCGATCATTCTTCCATCTGTTGCAATGTATTCGATAGGGGCTGGCGGAGGTTCTGTTGCATGGCTTGATCAAGGCGGGCTTCTTAAAGCAGGACCGGAATCAGTTGGCTCGCAGCCTGGGCCTGCTTCGTATGGAAAGGGAAAAAAAGCTGCTTTAACCGATGCATTTCTCATATGCGGTTACCTCAATCAAGATCGGTTTGCCGGAGGACATTTACAATTGCAGCGGTCTGCAGCGGAAATAGCCTTTCAGCCAATTGCTGATCAGCTTCATAAAACGGTCGAACAGGCGGCTGACCAGTTGATTCAAGTGGCTGTTGCCAATATGTACACAGAACTAAGCAATGTCATGGAGCAGCAAGGGTTTGATCCTAGAGATTTTAGTTTGCTAGCATTTGGCGGGGCAGGGCCTGTTGTCGCGAATTTCCTTGCGAGAGAAATTCATGCGAAAAATGTGGTCGTCCCTCCAAGTCCAGGGACATTATGTGCGCTAGGTGCACTTACAGCCGATTTTATCCATGATGCTGTGTTGTCTAAGAAAATATGCTTACAAGACTATACGATGGACGAATTAAAACAAGATTATGAAATGCTTTCTCGCAAAGCAACGGATTGGTTCAGCCAGCAAAACATTCAACATATCAAACAAACGTCCATTTTGTTATTAGCAGATGCCCGCTATCAAGGACAGGCATTTGAGATTGAATTGCCATTATCGGTGGATTGGCTAAAGCAGGAACAAGACGTCTATCATCTGATTGAAGCTTTCCACAGCCTGCATGAGCGTCAATATGGCCATAGAGATGATCAGGCGAACATTGAATTTACTCATTTGCGAGTTCGGGTTATAGGTGAAACGCCTCCACTGCCTTTCTCTTCTGTTGATGAAAGCAGCGGACAGCCTTTAATACCACAATCATACAGACGAATCTTTATAGAAGAAAAAGAGTACGAAGCATCTGTTTACAATCGGAGTACTTTGTCATTAGGTGCTGTTGTGAATGGACCTGCCATCATTGAGCAAGATGATACGACAACATTGATTCTGCCAAACTGGGCAGGCAGCATAGACCATTCAGGAAACTTGGTGATTTCAAGGGAGGCGGCTTTACATGGGAACTGATCCAGCAAAGCTTGAGATGATGAGGAGTTATTTTAATGCGATTGCATCAGGCATGGGACATGTCATTGAGCGGACATCCTTTACAACATTCGTAAAAGAATCGGCGGATTTTGCCACAGCATTAGCCACGCCTTCTGGAGATTTCTTTGTTTACCCAAAAACAGTCGGTGTCACGATCTTTTTAGGGCTGAGTCTCAGAAAAGCGATTGAAGAAAGCGGACCGATGCAGCCGGGTGACATTATCATCACAAATGATCCTTATACGACAGACGGTTTAGCGACTCATTTGCCAGATGTTCATATCATCAAGCCCATTTTTATAGAAGATGAAATTGTCAGCTATGCCTGGTCTTTTGTTCATGTAAGTGATGTGGGCGGTCTTGTCCCTTCAAGTATTTCTCCAACTGCAACAGATGTTCATCAAGAAGGATTAAGAATTCCGCCAGTGAAAATCTATGAAGGTGGAAAAGAGAATCAGGTTGTTCGTACCTTTTTAAGAGCTAATAGCCGGGCGAGTCATTTAAATGATGGCGATATTAATGCGATGATTGCCGCTGTTAATACAGCAGAAATCAGACTAAAAGAAATGATCGAGAAATTTGGAAAAAACGAAGTGAAGCAAGGAATGATTGATCTGCTGAAGCAAGCAGAGGATCGCGCCGGAAAAGTAATTGAAGCCATTCCTGATGGAACGAGTGAATTCGCTGATTATTTGGATGATGATATGATTTCGGATGTGCCGATCCGATTAAAGATCAAGCTGACGGTCAAAGGGAAACAGCTGACACTGGACTTCTCTGAGTGTGACCCGCAAGTTAAGACAGCTTTTAATCTTGTCACCAATGGTCAAAAGCACTCCTTCTTATATCAAGGGTTGATTAATTACATCATTAGTAAAGATCCTTTTATTCCGATTAATGGTGGGATTACGTATCCGATAGACGTGATTTCACCTAAAGGAACGCTTGTCCATCCAGAATATCCGGCTTCTGTCGGTATTCGGCATTCCATTACAATGAGACTGTATAATGTCGTGCTAGGTGCTATTGGTAAGCTGTTGCCTGAAGCAGTGCCGGCGGCAGGTGCAGGTCAATCCGCTATCGTCGTTCTCTCTGTTCCTGATGATCAAACAGGAGGCAGAAAAATGTCTGTGGTCGAACCGTTAGGCGGAGGCGGCGGTGCTCAAAAAGGGACTGATGGAGTAGATGGAATTGATCATTCGTCAGGATTTTTAAAAAATACACCTATCGAGAGCTTGGAACAGCATATTGATATTCATGTACACCGATATGAACTGTTGCCGAACACAGGTGGAGCAGGGGAACATAGAGGGGGACATGCGATTGGTTTAGAATTTGAAATGATCAAGCCAGAATCGATGGTGACGGCACGAGGAATGGAACGAATGAAGTTTCAACCTTGGGGGTTAATGGGTGGCCGAGCAGGAGCAATTGGTGAGGTGAAATTGACCAAACCAAATGGGGAGACACAAAACCAGCCGAAAATTGATGTCATGCGTCTTGAAAAAGGCGATATTGTTCAATTGGTTTCACCAAGTGGGGGAGGATGGGGGAATCCATTTGCTAGAAAGAAAGAAAAAGTCCTTCATGAAGTGGAAGCAGGGCTATTAAGTGAAGAAAGAGCACTTCAGCAATATGGCGTCAAAGTCTATCGAGATCATAATGAATGGAAAATTGATGACGAACAGACGAGCAGGCTTCGTGAAAAGATGAATGATGCTGATGCTGTCGCTTGGGATTTTGGAGAGCAAAGAGCAGCTTATGAGAAAGTGTGGACGGACGAAGCCAGCAGTGAGCTTGCTGTGCAGCTTCGTTCATACCCAGCAAATGAGCGTACGCACTATAAACATGCGGTTCATTCTCATTTTGGTCATAGACAGGAACCGTTAACAAAGATGGATATTATTCAAGCACTTCATCACTTGAATCAACAAAAAGGGGGAAATGAATCATGAAAAGAAGAGTAATCGCCATATTTGCAGGTGTCCTATCCGTCATGTTACTGCTGTCTGCATGCGGTGGAAATGGGCAGGACCAAAGTAAACAGCAGCAGACTGTGATCGTTGGTGTCTACGGAGGAGATTGGGAAAAGAATATTAAGCCAATCCTCGAAAAGTTTGAAAAGGATACAGGCATTAAGGTACAAACGGTCTCTGGGGCAGATTCTGAATGGTTTACAAAATTAAAAGCATCTAATGGTAAAAATCCACCGTATGATTTGCTTATTTTACAGCCTGATACGATTCAAAGAGGCATTGCGGCAAACGTTCTTGCGCCTATTGATGAAGATCAAGCGCCAAATGTGAAAAAGCTTTATCGTTCTGTTCAAAAGAAACTCACTGTTGATGGAAAACAATATGCAGCAGGCTTTAGTATGGGACAGCTTGGAATTGCTTATAGAAAAGATCTTGTCAAACAGGAGCCAAACAGCTGGACAGATTTATGGAGCGATCAACTGAAAGGGAAAGTGGCGATTTCTTCCCCAACTTATTCAGCGGGCTTACAATTTTTCTCTGCACTTGTCCATGCTCAAGGAGGGACAGAATCAAATCCTAAGGATATTGATAAAGCATTTAAAAGCCTCGCACAATTAAAAGGGCGTGTAGCTGCTTTTCCTGATAACCCAGGGTCTATTCAAACGCTGTTAGAACGTGGTGACGTGACGGCAGTTCCATATTGGGATGGCCGAGCATTTGCACTTGAAGAAGAAGGGATGGATATTGGATTCTCATATCCGAAAGAAGGCGCTGTGGCAGCAGTTGCGAGCTGGGCGTTAACAAAGGGAAGTCAGCATGAGGAAGCGGCTTATAAGCTATTAAACTACCTTAGCGGGAAAGAAGCTCAAGAAGCCTTCTCAGAAAAATCTTACTATGGCATGTCGAATTCTGATGTGAAATACGGAGACAAAATTAAAGGGAAAGTGAAAGTTGGCGAAAATTATTATAGCAAGCTGACTTGGGTAGATTACGAAACAGCGACTTCAGAGCTCGGTCAATGGACAAATCGATGGAATGAAGTACTAGGCGGAGGAAAATAGGTGATCGCATGAGTGGAATCAATTTGGAACATATCAGCCAGCATTTTGGCGAGCAGATTGCTCTTGATGATGTCAGTCTTACGGTAAAAGAGGGGGAATTTTTCTCCCTTCTTGGCCCTAGTGGCTGCGGAAAATCAACTTTACTCAATATCATTGGTGGTTTTTTAGAACCAACAAAAGGAGTCGTCTATATTGGTGATCAGGATGTGACGACTTTACCTCCTTATCAAAGGAAAACGGGGATGGTCTTTCAAAGTTATGCACTTTTCCCACATCTCACCGTATTTGATAATGTTGCATATGGGTTGAAGGTTCAAAAGAAAAAGAAGGCGGAAATCAAGCAAAAGGTGATGGAGAGCTTGTCTCTTGTGCAATTAGAGTCATTTGCCAAACGTATGCCGCACCAATTAAGTGGTGGTCAGCAGCAACGGGTCGCAATTGCACGGGCACTTGCTATCCAGCCGGCTGTTCTCCTTCTTGATGAACCACTCAGTAATCTAGATGCAAAGCTAAGAAAAAATATGCAGACGGAGCTGCGAAATATTCAACGGAATGTCGGAATTACGACTATTCTTGTGACGCATGATCAGGAGGAAGCCTTAAGCCTTTCCGACCGAATTGGGATATTAGGTGAGGGGAAAATTCAGCAGATTGGGACACCTTTAGAAGTATATCGTCAGCCAAATAATCGTTTTGTTGCTGAATTTATCGGACAGGTCAATCTATTTGAAGTGGAGTATGATGAAGTTACTTCCACATACACTGTTCCACATTTCACTCAATCAAACGGGAAGCAAGTTCAGCTAAAAGCTGCCGCATTTAAAGAGAAGAGCGAGAAGCATTTACTCATGCTGCGTCCCGAGAGAATCAAGTTATCTTCTGGCGGGGAGGAAGTTCAGCCAAATCATGTCACAGGAATGTTGGCAGATGTCAGTTATATTGGGCACTCTTTACGTTTGGTCGTTGGGCTTGATCAAGGTGAAATCATTGTCCATGCATCAGACGCAGCATTTCCCGAGCTGCCTCGAGTTGGAGAAACTGTGCATATTCATTGGCAGCCTGAAGATATTGTTTTCTTAGATTCGAAGGTGCATGCGTGATGCGAATCAAAAAAAAGAATCAGCGCTTTCATTGGTTTATGCTGCTGCCAGCTTGTTTGTTTCTAGTTGTATTCCTTCTTGCTCCGCTTGTGATGATGTTTGTCCTCAGTTTTCGTGATGTGGATTCGATGATGAATACGTTACAATCCTATAGTTTGTCTCAATATTTACATGTATTTACGACAGATGCATATGTGAAAGCAATTGGAAGTACTGTGTGGGTGGCCTTACAGACAACGGTGATTTGTTTATTGATGGCATATCCTGCAGCTTATGTGCTAGTGAAAGCACCTCATCCAAGATTGCGGGCTTTTTTCTATATCTTACTTGTATCGCCGCTTTTGACGAGTGTCGTCATTCGGACATTTGCATGGATCGTTCTTCTTTCGCAAAATGGCTTGATCAATGGTATGCTGATCGATTTACATCTGATTGAGAAACCGCTATCGATGCTGTGGAATATGAATGCGGTCATTATTGCTTATGTTCAAGTGATGCTGCCTTTTGCAGTGCTGCCTATTGCAACGAGCTTAACTGATATGGACCGTCACTTAAGACCGGCTTCTATGAGTCTTGGGGCTGGGCGTATACGGACATTTTTTCATGTGACCTTGCCGCTTACGATTCCAGGCATGATCACCGGAGCAATTATTGTCTTCTCACTTGCAGCAGGAAGTTATATTACTCCTCTGCTAGTCGGCGGACGGATGCAGCCGCTCTTGCCACTGTCCATTTATCAGCAGGTCATGCAGGTGTATAATTTGCCTCTTGCCGCTGCGATGTCCTTTACTTTATTGATTTGTGTGCTAGCGGTCGTCAGTCTATTAAGCTATCTATTGAAGCGATGGGAGGCGAGGATGCATGCGTAAAAAATCAATAAGTGACCGTTTGCTTTCGGTTCTGATATGGACCGCAGGCTCACTCGTTTATCTCTTTTTAACCGTACCTGTTCTTGTCATTGTTCTTTCTGCTTTTAGCCCGAATGCCTTTCCTGAATTCCCGCCGACTTCGTTTTCCGTTCGCTGGTTTCATGAGGTCGTGTCGAATCCAGAATGGATGGAATCTTTGCGTATCAGCGTGATTCTGTTATTGATTGTGACGCCGCTTACTGTTCTTTTAGGAACGATGGCTTCTTATGCTTTAGCAAGGCTTTCTTTTAAGGGAAAGGAAGCTGTTCAAGCCTTTATTTTGTCACCTCTTATGATTCCTCAGGTGGTATTAGGGATTGCGATGCTGTATTTGTTTACGGCTATGGGTTTTACAGGGTCTTTGTGGGCATTAGTCATTGGGCATGTCATCATTGGTTTTCCTTATGTGGTACGAACCGTGGGTGTCAGTGTTTCAAATCTTGATCCACGTCTTGAGCTAGCTTCCATGAATCTTGGTGCAGGGCCCATACGTACTTTCTTTCGTGTGACACTGCCCTTGATCAAGCCGGGCATTATCGCAGGTGGCGTGTTTTCTGCTGTGACATCATTTGGTGAAATCTCGATTAGTTTGTTCGTTTCTTCACCTCAAACCATTACGATTCCCGTGAGGACGTTTAATTACATTGAGCAAACTTTTGATCCGAGTGTCAATGCGATATCTGTCATATTTATTATCATTTCTATCATTGCGTTGCTCATTATTGAGAAAACGATTGGTCTGTCTAAGGTGATGTAAATATAATGAAGAAACAAGGAGCTGTCATTTGAAATGACAGCTCTTTTTGTATTGTTTTTTATGGTAAAAATATTCAAAGTTTTAGGGAATATAGTTCTTAAGATTTAAGAAAATGCGAGGCGTGATAGGAGACCTCTCTCCTACATTTTCGGTCATATTTGCAAAATTTAAGGAAAAACATGAAATTTTTGCGGTAATTGGTCATTTATTTTCGGTGGAACGCAACTATTATTAGTTATTTTCGGTAAATATCGTAAATTATGATGTGATCCCTTCGGCATAACGCATGAATCTTTACACCCATTTTTCGGTGAAAAAAACAATAATTTCATATAAAGTGGACGTAAATAGAAAATATCTAAAAGAAAAGAAGAAAAAGGCAAATCTATGGAAACATAGAGACGCAAAGCCATGTCCTAAGGTAAAAGTTTCTTTTTTACTATGGTCGGCAGGTTACCGAATCAAAATGGGAGTCCCTCCGTTTTATTCGGGGTGGGCTCCTTTTCTGTTATTCGTCTATTTTGATGAAATAGACTTGGTTCTTTTGATATAGAGGGTGCAGGGTATCACATTTGGTGGAGAAAACATAGAAGAGCGGAGGATAAGAATGAGTACAGTTTATTACCCCTTAACACATGCGCAAAAGCGAGTATTCTACACGGAAAGATTTTATCCAGGCACAAGTATTTCTAATTTGGGTGGGTTTGCCAAGTTAAGATCGGTATCAGGTCTAAATCCTTCTTTGATCGTTGATGTGCTTCAAGCGTACATTCGTGAAACTGATTCTCTTCGTTTAAGGCTTGTGTATCAACATGAGCAGGAGGAGCCCGTTCAATATATCAAGCCATATGAAAAACAGCCGATTCGTTTGGTGAAAGGATGGAGTGAAAAGGAAGTCAGGGCGTGGGCGAACGAGGAGATTCGTGAGCCGATGGAACTGATTGGCCGTTCCTTAATCGAATTTACGGTCTTTCAAATCAGTGATCAAGAGTGCTGGCTGTTCTGTAAAGCACATCATATTGTGGCTGATGGTATTTCAATTATCTTGATGGGAAACCGAATCATTGATCTATACCATGACATGCTGCAGGGGACAGACATCTCCCCAATTGAAGACATTTCCTTCGTTGATCACATCATGAGTGAGCAAACGTATGAATCTTCTAAACGTTTTCAGAAAGACCAAGTTTTTTGGAACGAGCAATTTGCCAATATTCCAGATTTCGCTTCTTTAACACCGCATAAAGGTTACGAGATGAGTTTACATGCGGAGAGATTTTCAGGGGATATTCCAGATGCTTTAAAGGAGAAGCTTCGAGTTTTTTGTGAAGAAGAGAAAGTCAGTATGCTTTCTATGTTTATGTCCGCTGTCTATATTTACTTGCACCGATTTAGCGGCATGGAGGATGTGGTCCTTGGAACCTTTATGGGCAATCGGACAAATGCAAAGGAAAAAAAGATGATTGGGATGTTTGTGTCGACCATTCCGATGCGCGCATCTGTGCAAGGATCCCTCACGTTTCTTGATTTCGTGAAGCAAGTCATGGCGGATCAGATGAAGATCTTGCGTCATCAAAAATATCCTTACAATGTGCTCATGAATGATTTAAGGGAAAGAGATGGATTTACAGGACGCCTGTTTGATATTTCTTTAGAGTATCAGGTCATGCAGTGGCAGAAAAAAGAGAATCTTTCGTTCATTACGGAGCCGATTTTTAGTGGAAGCGGAATGAATGATATATCGATTCATGTGAAAGACCGCTGGGATACAGATACATTGACCATTGATTTGGATTACCGTACAGATCTATTTAGTGAAGACGATATGAGTAAGCTGTTTGATCGATTGATGATTTTGCTGGAGGCGGCAGTCTCTCAGCCAGATCAGCTGATTGGGGCTCTCTCTTTACTGCCAGCAGATGAACAAAAGCAGCTGCTTCAATTATCTAAGGGAGAAGCATTTGATTTACCAGGAGCGAAACCAGTTCACCACTTATTTGATGAGGTAGCTAAAAAGTATTCAGAACGAGCAGCTGTGGTAGCGGAAAATGGAACGTTCACTTATGGAGAGCTGTATCAAAAAGCGGACAAACTGGCACGATTTTTACAGATGAAAGGTGTCTCGCGTGATGTACCAGTTGCCGTTTTAATGGAACGGACGGCAGATGCGATGGTTGCCATTTTTGGGATATTAAAAGCTGGCGGTGCATATGTACCGATCGATCCAGCATTACCTGAGGAACGCATTCAATTTATTGTAGAAGATTCTGGTGCTTCTATCGTTTTAACAGAAGAATCGTTTGTTCAGCGATATTCATCCATTGCGGAAAAAATGATTGTCCAGCAGCATATGGAATTAGAAGATCGTCCGCTACCTGAGCTGATCGATCAGACGACATCACAGGATTTGGCTTATCTCATTTATACATCGGGTACGACTGGAAAGCCGAAGGGAGTGATGATCGAGCATCTTCAGCTGCATCATTTGGTTCATGCTCTGCATCACGAAGTGTATGAGGGGGCAAATCAGCTTCAAGTGGCGCTTCTTGCACCATTCCATTTCGATGCATCTGTTAAACAAATCTTTGCTGCTCTTTTATTTGGACATACGCTTCATATTGTGCCAAGAGAAACGACACGAAACGGTGTACAGTTAGCGACTTATTACAAAGAACATCAAATCAAAGCAACAGATGGAACGCCAGCACATGTGCAGCTTTTACTTGCAGCTGATTTGGATGGGCTTGCACTGACTCACATGCTGATTGGGGGAGAAGCACTCCCTGCGAAAGCAGCGCAGGCGCTGATTGAAGCTGTGCGTGTCAGCCAGCCCGATTTTGCCTTGTGGAATGTGTATGGTCCGACAGAAACGTGTGTGGATGCGGCGGTTCACCGTCTAGATCTCAGTGAGCTGCAGAAGTCACCAGAACAGCGCTATGTGTCAATTGGAAAGCCACTGGGTCATCATCGGATTTATATTTTAAATGAACATGAACAACTACAGGTGCAGGGAGCTGTGGGAGAACTATGCATTGCGGGAATAGGTGTTGGACGGGGCTATGTGAATCAGCCTGAATTGACGGAGAAGGCATTCAGACCAGATCCATTTTTTCCTGAAGACCGGATGTATCGCACAGGTGATGTAGTGAGATGGCTTCCAGACGGCACTATTGATTACCTTGGAAGAATAGATGACCAAGTAAAAATAAGAGGTTACCGCATCGAAACAGGTGAAATTGAGGCAGTCATGGAGCAGGTAGACGGAGTCGATCAGGCTGTCGTGCTTGTCGTGGATGAACCGGACGGTGGAAAGGCTTTAAGTGCTTACTATCAAGCACGACAAGAATTTCTTTCCGTGGACACCCTGCAAGCCGCTATCAAACATCAGCTGCCAGCTTATATGATGCCGCTTTATTTCAAGCAGCTGGAGGCATTTCCACTGACAGTTAGCGGGAAAGTCGACCGGCGTGCGCTTGCTGCTTTAAAAGGAGACAAGGCTGTCAGTGCTGTTTATGTAGCGCCTAGAAACGATGTAGAAACGAAGCTTGTTCGTTTGTGGGAAGACGTTCTTCATCAAGAGAACATAGGTGTGTACGACTCATTCTTTGACCTAGGCGGGCATTCACTCAAAGCGATGAAAGTTCTTACACTCGTTCAGCGGGCTTTTCAAGTGGAGGTCCCTTTATCTGTTTTATTTGAACAGCAAACGATTGCAGCACTTGCTGTTTATATTGAACAAGCGGAAAAGTCTTCCCAAGTGGTCATACCGAAAGCACCGACTGCCGCCGATTATCCACTGTCACCAGCGCAGCAGCGTGTTTATATGGTGACTCAGTTGGAGCAGAGCATCGCCTATCATATGCCTGCCGTTGTGAAATTAAGAGGAACACTGAAACGAGAGAAATTGGAGGCAGCTTTTGAAAAACTGATCGCACGTCATGATATGCTGCGCACTTCTTTTCATACAGTCAAAGGAGTCCCTCGTCAGCGGGTAGCTTCATCCGTTCCATTTCAAATAGAACAGGTGACAGGCAGCACGATGGAAGAGAACATGCGTCAATTTGTCCGACCTTTTTATCTTGAGCAGGCTCCGCTTTTGCGTGTTGGGCTACAGTCTTTACATGATCAGGAGCATCTTCTCTATTTCGATATGCATCATCTGATTTCAGATGGTCTTTCAATTGATTTGATGCTGCGTGAGTTGTCTGACGCATATGAGGGAGTAGTGAAAGCGCCATTGAAGCTTCAATATCAAGATTATGCTGTTTGGCAAGAACAACAGGCAGAGCAAGGCGGTCAAATAGATGAAGCATTCTGGCTGAAAGAATTTTCAGGAGATATCCCTGCTTTGCAGCTGCTAACGGATTATCAGCGTCCGGCTGTCCAGTCTTTCGCTGGAGACCGCGTTCTCAGAAACATCGATGAGACGTTAACAGGACGTTTGCAGGAGCTTGCAGCGAATCATCATACGACGCTGTATACCGTGTTGCTTTCTGCTTACTATACATTGCTTGCGAAATACACAGGTCAAAAGGAGTTTGTGGTGGGGACGCCAACAGCAGGCAGGGTGCATGCAGATTTGAATGACATGATCGGCATGTTTGTCCAAACACTTGCTTTACGTTCAGAGGTAGATCCGAACGCTTCAATGACACAGTTGATTGAGCAAGTAAAGGAAAAGACGATGAGGGCGTTTGAGCATCAGCAATATCCATTCGAGCGGCTGCTTGAAAAGCTAAATGTGCAAAGAGATTTTAGCCGCCATCCATTGTTTGATACGGTCTTTACTCTGACGCCAGATCATTCAACAACCCAGCATATTGGAGAGATGAAAGTCGAAGTCGAGGAAACCAATTTCCATATTGCGAAGTTTGATCTCACACTTCAAGCGACGGAGTCAAGTCATGGTCTTTCCTTTGTTCTCGATTACAGTACGGCGTTATTTAAACGAAGTACAGCCGAGCAGATGCTCAAGCATTATGTTTATCTTCTGGAGCAGATGGTCGAAGTGCCGGAGCAAGCGATTCAATCATACCGTTTACTGTCTGAACATGAGGCAGCGGCTCAATTGAAGATGTGGAACCCGTTACCTACGCCTTATCCTGCGGAAGAAACCATTGTGACGCAATTTGAATCACAAGTACAGCAGCATGGTCACCAGCCTGCTTTGCAATATAAAGATGAGGTTCTTTCTTATCAAGAGCTGAATCGCAGAGTGAACCAGTTGGCTCATTATTTACACGAACATGGTTTTGAAAAAGGGATGAAAGCGGCTTTATTCTTTGAACGTTCCAATGAGATGGTGTTGTCGGTTTTAGCTGTGCTAAAGGCTGGCGGTGTCTATGTGCCAATTGATCCTGACTTCCCTGATGAACGTATCAAGCACTTTTTGACAGATAGTGGTGCACAGTTTGTTCTGACCCATCAGGTGCTGCGTCATCGTTCTGTGCTTACTGCGTTTGAAGGGAAAATCATAGAAACAGAAGATCAAGCCGTTGATCAGCAGTCAGAGAGCAATCCAGTTGTATGTGTTTCGCCTTTGGACTTGGCGAATTTGACCTACACATCTGGTACGACAGGCAAACCTAAAGGGAACATGGTGACGCACCGGAACATTTTGAGAACAGTGAAGCAGTCGAATTATCTTACCATTCATCATAAAGACACGGTGATGAGCCTTTCAAACTATGTATTTGATGCATTTATGTTTGATGTGTTTGGTGCTTTATTGAACGGAGCGAAACTCATTGTTTTGCCAAAGGATAACATCTTAAATATGAATGAGCTTTCTGGCGCGATTGAGAAGGAAAAAGTCAGTATTTTAATGATCACGACCGCTCTATTTCACTTATTGATTGATATGAAAAAAGGCAGCCTGAAAAACGTCAGAAAAGTGCTGTTTGGTGGGGAACGTGCTTCTGTGCCGCATGTTGTGGCAGCCCTTGAAACGGTTGGAGAAGACAAACTTATTCATATGTATGGACCTTCTGAAAGCACGATTTTCACAACGTATTATCCGGTGAATCACATTGAAGAACAAGCACTATCGATTCCGATCGGAAAGCCGGTGAGTCAAACAGCTGTTTATATTGTCGATGAGTTTGGACAAGTGCAGCCGCCGGGAGTTGCTGGAGAGCTTTGTGTTGCAGGTGATGGACTGGTCATGGGGTATTATCACCAACCAGAGTTAACGAGCGAAAAGTTTGTTGAAAATCCTTTCCGATCTGGTGAAGTCATGTACAAAACGGGCGATCTCGCACGATGGCTGTCAAATGGAGATATTGAATTCATTGGGCGAATAGATCACCAAGTCAAGATTCGAGGTCAGCGTATCGAGCTTGGCGAAATTGAACACCAGCTATTGCAGCATCCGCAAGTGAAGGAAGCCGTTGTCATTGCGATATCAAATGATACATTGTGTGCATATTTCACAGCAGAAGGTGCTGTTCCGCTGTCGGATTTACGTGAGCAAGCAGGACGAGAACTCCCTGTTTATATGATGCCAGCTTTCTTCATGCAATTAGACGAGCTACCACTAACGGGGAATGGCAAGGTAGACAGACGGGCATTACCTGTACCTGATGTAAGTGAGCAGGCGGCAAATGAATACGTCCCTCCTCAATCAGATACAGAGCGTATATTGGCACACATTTGGGAGGAAGTTCTTGAGGTGCTGAAAATCGGCAGACATGATCATTTCTTTGAATGCGGTGGTCATTCACTGCGCGGCATGAAAATGCTGAACAGGCTCTATGAAGAGATGCATGTGGAATGTACTTTGAAAACATTATTTGAATCACCCACTTTAGAGGCGTTTGCCCTTGCGGTGGATCAAACAGATCGAACTGAAATCAGGCGAGTAGAAAAAGCGGAAGAAGCGGCTTTTTATCCTGTGACATCTGCTCAGAAAAGATTGTTTGTTCTGCAAAAAATAACAGATGTCGAGCAGAGCTATCATATGCCAGCTGCTTTAAAGCTTGAAGGTGTATTTGATGAGAAACGATTTAAAAAAGCCATTGACCAGCTTGTTCATCGTCATGAAGCATTCCGTACGAGCTTTGACTTCGTTCAGGGTGAACCTGTTCAGCGAATTGAAACGAATGTTTCTGTGAACATTGAAAACATCGAAGGGGATGGCCGAGACATTCAGCAATTAATGAATGATTTTATCCGTCCATTTGATGTAGGAAAAGCGCCGCTGCTCAGAGTGGGGCTTGTGTCTGAATCGGAGAGTGTTCATTATTTGTTGATTGATATGCACCACATCATTTCAGATGGTGCGTCTGTCGGTATTTTAATTGATGAGCTTTCGATCTTGTATCGAGGAGACGAACTTGATGAATTGCCTATTCAATATAAGGACTATGCGGTTTGGTCAACAAGTGAAAAATTTCTTGCACAAAAAGAGGCTGAAGCGGCGTTTTGGTTGGAACAATTACAAGGAGAACTGCCTGTTTTGGCGCTGCCTGAGGATCTTCCGAGACCAAAGGTTCAGACGTTTGAAGGGGGCCGCGTCGAATTCTCTATAGACGGTGCGCTTAAAGCGCAATTGGATGAGTTGGTTAGATCACTCAACAGTACAACTTATACAGTGCTGCTTGCTTGCTACAGTACGCTTTTAAGCAAACTTTCGAGACAAGAAGACATCATGATCGGTTCTCCAGTGGTGGGCAGAACCCATCCTGATATTCAATCAGTCATCGGCATGTTTGTGAATACGCTGGCACTCAGAACAAAACCAGAAGGACATCAGACATTTTCTCAATTTGCGTCAACAGTTCATGAGCTTGTGTTAGAGGCAAATGAACACCAGCTTTACCCATTTGAAGAACTGGTGGACCAAGTGCAAACAGTTCGCGACACAAGCCGCCATCCAATCTTTGATGTGGTGTTCTCGATGGAAAATGCAGATATTTGTGACCTGTCGATGGATGGACTTGATATCATTCCCCAGCCGTTCAATGAGAACATAGCAAAATTTGACTTAACCTTAACTGGAAACGAATCTGACGATCAAATCGAGCTTGTGTTTGATTATAATTCTTCTATCTTTGAACGGTCGTCGATTGAGAAGTGGAAGGAGTATTTCCTTTACTTGATCGAACAAATGGTGTCAGCACCAGACCAATTATTAGATCAGATGCAATTATTATCACCAGCGCAGCAGCAAAAACTGCTTGATGAATGGTCCGGCCCTTATCTAGATGTCCCGACAGATCAAACGGTTCATGCATTGATTGAGGCGAAGTCCCAGGAGGTACCTGATCAAAAAGCCGCATCC
>NZ_JBBOSV010000004.1:0-59457 GCF_038005245.1 Bacillus sp. FSL K6-1106 | reverse complement strand
GATCATCGGGATCATCTGGGGAAGTATTGCTGCATTCAAAGGCGGCCGTACAGATGAAGTCATGATGCGTATCGCAGACGTTTTATGGGCAATTCCAACACTATTAATGGTTATTTTAATGATGGTGGTTCTGCCAAAAGGATTATTAACGATTATCCTTGCTATGACAGTCGTAGGCTGGATTAACATGGCACGTATCGTTAGGGGACAAGTTTTACAATTAAAGAGCCAAGAATACGTTCTTGCAGCACAAACATTAGGTGCAAAAACATCTAGACTTTTATTTAAACACTTGATTCCAAACTCAATGGGACCCATTCTTGTCACAATGACATTAACGATTCCTTCTGCTATTTTCACAGAAGCATTCTTAAGCTATCTAGGGCTTGGTGTACCGGCTCCATTGGCTAGCTGGGGAACAATGGCTTCTGATGGAATTCCGGCCATGACATATTATCCATGGAGATTATGGTTCCCAGCCGCATTTATCTGTATTACAATGTTTGGTTTTAACGTGGTTGGAGACGGACTAAGAGACGCTTTAGATCCGAAGTTGCGTAAATAAGGAGTGATTAGGATGGAACGTGAACGTATTCTAGAGGTGAAAGACCTTGCAATCTCATTTAAAACATATGGTGGAGAGGTTCAAGCCATTCGTGGTGTGAACTTCCACTTAAATAAAGGCGAGACACTTGCTATTGTAGGTGAATCTGGTTCTGGAAAAAGTGTAACATCACAGGCCATCATGAGATTAATCCCGATGCCGCCAGGTTATTTCAAGCGCGGAGAGATTTTATTTGATGGGCAGGATATTGTCAAGAAAACGGAAAAGCAAATGCAAACCATTCGAGGAAAAGACATTTCGATGATCTTCCAAGATCCGATGACTTCTTTGAACCCAACCATGAAGGTCGGGAAACAAATTACAGAAGTACTTTTCAAGCATGAACAAATCTCAAAAGAAGCGGCTGAAAAAAGAGCTATTGAACTTTTAGAGCTTGTTGGGATTCCAATGCCTGAAAAAAGAATCAAACAATATCCGCATGAATTTAGTGGCGGGATGAGACAAAGGGTTGTCATCGCGATGGCACTTGCAGCTGATCCAAAGCTATTGATTGCTGATGAGCCAACGACTGCACTTGATGTAACCATTCAGGCGCAAATCTTAGAATTAATGAAAGAAATTCAGCAAAAAGTCGAAACATCTATTATCTTTATTACCCATGATTTAGGTGTTGTGGCCAATGTTGCTGATCGTGTAGCCGTTATGTATGCTGGACAGATTGTGGAGACAGGGACTGTTGATGAAATTTTCTACAATCCGAAACATCCATATACATGGGGACTTTTAGCATCTATGCCAAGCCTAGACACTGATGGAGGAGCTGAAGGGAAACTAACGGCGATTCCAGGAACACCACCAGATTTAACAAACCCGCCGAAAGGAGATGCATTTGCACTCCGGAGCGATTATGCAATGAAAATTGACTTTGAACAAGAACCACCAATGTTCAAAGTATCAGATACGCATTATGTGAAATCATGGCTACTTCATCCGAATGCCCCTAAAGTTGAACCGCCTGCTTCCGTAAAGGCGAGAATGCGTGAACTAGAAGGTAGCTACGAAAAACCTGTATTAGTAAAAGAGGGTGAATAGCATGGCAGAAAAACTGTTAGAAATTAAAAATTTAAAGCAGCATTTCCATACAGCAAGAGGAACTGTAAAAGCAGTTGATGGTGTCTCATTTGATATTTATAAAGGTGAAACACTTGGACTTGTAGGTGAATCTGGATGTGGAAAGTCGACAACTGGCCGTTCGATCATAAGACTTTATGATGCGACAGATGGCGAAGTTCTCTATAAGGGAGAAAGCGTACACGGAAAGAAATCAAGACAAAAAATGCTTGAATTTAACCGCCAAATGCAGATGATTTTCCAAGACCCATATGCTTCACTTAACCCTAGAATGACAGTGCTTGATATCATTGCAGAAGGGATTGACATTCATGGCCTTGCGAAAACAAAGCAAGCACGTAAAGACCGTGTGTATCAATTGCTTGAAACGGTTGGCTTGAATAAAGAGCATGCGAATAGATACCCGCATGAATTTTCAGGCGGTCAAAGGCAGCGTATTGGGATTGCTCGTGCGTTAGCTGTTGAGCCGGATTTCATCATTGCCGATGAGCCAATCTCTGCACTAGATGTGTCGATCCAAGCGCAGGTCGTTAACTTAATGAAAGAACTGCAAGAAGAAAAGGGCTTAACGTATTTATTCATTGCCCATGACCTTTCCATGGTGAAATATATTAGCGATCGTATCGGTGTGATGTATTTTGGGAAATTGGTTGAGCTGGCACCAGCGAATGAATTATATGAAAACCCGCTTCATCCATATACAAAATCATTACTATCTGCGAT
This sequence comes from Bacillus sp. FSL K6-1106, assembly GCF_038005245.1. NCBI lineage: Bacteria > Bacillati > Bacillota > Bacilli > Caryophanales > Bacillaceae > Bacillus > Bacillus sp. FSL K6-1106. The sequence continues at coordinate 57,038 of NZ_JBBOSV010000004.1, read as the reverse complement.
TCCGCTTCCAGATCCTGATTATGAGCGTAACCGCAAACGGATTAAATACGATCCATCTGTTCATAAAGGAACAAATACGGAATTTCGTGAAGTTAAGCCGGGTCACTTTGTCAGCTGTACTGAGGAAGAATTCAAAGAGATCAAAGCAAAACAATAAGAACAGAGAAGAAGCACTGCGATATCAGTGCTTCTTTTTTTATTTTACAAAAAAACAAGTTGATGGTAATTTTTATGTAAAATGAGTAAACCAGGAGGAAATCAAATGTTGTTATGGAAGACGTTTCGCTATTCATGTCTTCACTTTTTTATCGTCACGATGCTTTTTTCAATATCTTTTTTATCGAAACCAAACGGGGGAAAGTGGATGATCGTATTTTTAGTGCTCATTTGCATCATTTCGTTTTCGGTTGAATTTGCTCTGTATCGGCGCACGAATGAACAGAAGGAAGAAGTCCGGCGTATGAAGTACCTTTATTTCATCATGTTTCAGATCGCCATGACACTTCTTTTGTTTGCTTGCTTTCAAATGCTCATGAATCGTTCGATATAAAACTTTTTTGCTTTCTCTTGAAAAAAAGTGAAACCACCAATGGCATTGCTGCGTCTTACTAGTACAGGCGTTTAAATAGCAGGAAATCGGGAATAGATAAGGAAGTGGTTCTTAACTACATCATAAGGAGCGGATCCATGAATTGGTATGAAAAGCTCAGTGAATACTTCCCGATAGAAGAAATGAAGTCAAAAGAGCATATGGAAGCTTTATTAAAGGAAAGAAGTGATATTTATCATAAAGAAGAAGGGCCTCATCATGTGATGATGTACGCTGAATTTGATTCTTTCATCTTTATTGATTATTTATTTGTTTCCAAGGATGCAAGAGGTGAAGGCCTCGGCTCAAAGCTCATTCATAAGCTGAAGGAAAAAAGAAAACCGATCTTGCTTGAGGTCGAGCCTGTAGATGAAGATGATGCAGATACTGCAAAACGCCTAAAGTTTTATCAGAGAGAGCACTTCAAGCATGCTGAATCAATTGGTTATAAACGCAGGTCACTTGCAACGAATGAAGTGAACCGCATGGAAATTCTTTATTGGTCGCCTCGTACAGATAATGAGGAAGAAATGATGGAGGCCATGAGAAAGACGTACGAAAGAATCCATACGTATAAAGACGAAGAATGGTATGGACAATCGTATGAGGATGTTGATGATGTGCTGAAACTCATTGAAAATAGAAAACAAAAAAATATTTTCGATCATCTCGACTAAATGAGAATGTTCAGACTTCAAACATCAGCACAAAAAGAATGAAATTGTCTAGTTTTTGTCACAAAAATTGCAAGAAAATCTGTTCACACTTACTTTTTTATAGTATAATCACTATAAAGATTACTTATTTAGAACAATTTTAATTTAAGAATACAGATCAATATTCATTCTACAAATTGAGGAGTGAAGATTTATGGTAACATTATACACATCACCAAGCTGTACATCATGTAGAAAAGCAAGAGCGTGGTTAGAAGAGCACAATATTCCATACCAAGAGAGAAATATCTTTTCTGAGCCTCTTTCAATCGATGAAATCAAAGAGATTCTTCGTATGACGGAAGATGGTACAGATGAAATTATCTCAACACGTTCTAAAGTATTCCAAAAACTAAATGTAAATGTTGAGACAATGCCGCTTCAACAATTGTATAAACTAATCAATGAGCACCCTGGTCTTCTAAGACGTCCAATTATTTTGGATGAAAAAAGACTGCAAGTTGGGTACAACGAAGATGAAATTAGACGTTTCCTTCCTAGAACGGTTCGTACATTCCAACTTCGAGAAGCTCAGCGACTCGCTAACTAATAGACAACACGAAAAGCTGCCGATCATTTGGCAGCTTTTTTTATTTATTTTCAGCCGTTTGTTCGTAAAAGAGACTGGCTAAAATAACGGTTGCGACGGTTAAAAAAGGAAGCAACAATTCAAGTGTTGTATGCTGCGCCATAAATTCATTCAGTTTTACATCACGGACAATCATTTCTCCGCCAGTAAAAGCTAAAAGGGCACTCCCTCCGTATAAAAGAATCGGAAACTTGGTTAGTGCTGCATGAATCAGCTTACTCCCCCAAATAATAATCGGAACTGAAATCATTAAGCCAAAGGCAGTGAGCACCATGTTCCCTTTAGCTGCCCCTGCAACAGCAATCACATTATCAAGTGACATAAAAAGATCTGCAATCACGATGGTCTGAACAGCACGCCAAAGGGAGCCGCTGCTTTTAATCCGAATGGATTCTTTCTTTTGTTCAATTAACAAATTGTATCCTATATAAAGGAGAAAGAGACCGCCGATAAATTGCAAATAGGGGATGGTCAATAAATAAACGGCAGCACCAGTCATGGTGATTCTCATCAGCACTGCCAAAAGTGTGCCGATCCATATGGCTTTGTTTCGTTTTTCATTTGATAAGCTTCGACTGGCCATCGCAATGATTAATGCATTATCTCCGCCTAATATGAGGTCTATGCCAATAATCATCAGTAAGGATACGATCCACTCTGTTTCCATCCAGTTCACCTCATTTCACTAAAATAGCTCGTACAACCAATATATGAGGACAATTCAAATATATGTTTCTGCAAGTTTTCTCTGCAAAAAATGCGTTTTTATTTCTTTTATTCATGTTTTATCATAAAATAGACAGTACACAGCAATACCTCATTTCTTTAAATGGTTAACATGTAGACGGAACGGGTAAAGTGTAGTAAAGTACTATTAATTGGGAGCTTGTATGTCCCTTCAACATCTTATATAGAAGGGAAGGTTGGCAAAATGGAAATCGAAAGAATAAATGAACATACAGTCAAATTTTATATTTCCTACGGTGATATTGAAGATCGCGGTTTTGACCGTGAAGAGATTTGGTATAATCGTGAGCGCAGTGAAGAGCTGTTCTGGGAAGTGATGGACGAAGTGCACGAAGAAGAAGAATTTGCAGTAGAGGGACCACTTTGGATTCAAGTACAGGCACTTGATAAAGGTCTTGAAATTGTCGTGACAAAAGCCCAACTTTCTAAAGATGGACAAAAGCTCGAATTGCCGATTCCAGAAGATAAAAAAGATCAAACAGATGAAGAAAGTTTAGATGCTCTGCTTGATGATTTTCATAAAGAAGAGCAAGATCAAGAAGATCATAATGAGAAGGACAAAAAACTTCAACTTCAGTTCGTATTGAAAATGGATGATTTTGAAGATTTGATTGCACTTTCTCAATTAAATATGCAGGATTTTACGACAAGTTTATATTCGTTTGAAAACCGTTATTATCTATATGTTGACTTCCACGAGGATTTGTCAGATGAGCAGGTGGAGAATAAGCTTAGTATTCTGCTTGAATATGCTCATGAATCAGTGGTCAGCATCTACAGACTGCAAGAATACGGTCAGCTGATTGTCAAAGAGAATGCGCTTGAAACGATTCAACAGCACTTCTCGTAACAACCAAAAGTCGATTTCTATAGAGGAATCGACTTTTTTATCTGAATGAAAAAGTAAATAAAGTGATCGGCAAGGAGAAAATGAAATGAGAAATGTAGTCAAAGTTCTATTTTTTCTTATCATTACGATAGGTGCTTATTTGATTATCCAAATTTTTGCCGGTGATCTAGCGGTAAGTGTATTAAGTTCCGTCAGTGTTCTATTCACTTTATCGATTATCTTCATCGGGTTTGTCATTTTCTTAGAAAACAGAAATCCCTCTCAAACGATTACGTGGCTTGTGCTGCTTGGGAGCTTTCCGCTTTTCGGGTTTTTGTTTTATATTTTCTTTGGACGCAATATTAAAAAGCGCAGACTTTTTGAAAAGAAAGCGGTACTGGATGAACAGCTTGTCCAGGAAGATGAACGTATCCACAGAGAAGCAATTGAAAAAATGACTCATATGGGTGACCATCAGCAGCTCTTATTTAAGCTGGCCCACAGACTTGGACATACCCCTATTACGTATCGCACATCCTCTAAAGTTCTGACCAATGGAGAAGAAACGTTCTCGCATATTTTTGAAGAGATCAAAAAAGCAACACATCACATTCATCTAGAATATTATATTCTCCGTCATGATGATCTGGGACAAGAATTAAAGGACATTTTAATCGAGAAAGCAAAAAGTGGTGTGATTGTCCGCTTTTTATATGATGATGTAGGCAGCCTAAAACTATCCCGTCAATATATTGGTGACTTAGAAAAGGCTGGCGTGCAGATCGTTCCGTTTTTACCAGTGAGACTGCCCTTATTAAATAATAAAATCAATTTCCGAAATCACCGGAAAATCGTGGTGATTGATGGAGAAGTAGGATTTGTCGGAGGACTTAACATTGGGGACGAATATATGGGTAGAAGCAGACAATATGGATTTTGGCGTGATACACACCTGATGATTAAAGGTGAGGCCGTTCGTGATTTGCAGCAGATTTTTATGCAGGATTGGTATTACATGACCAACGAAAGGTGCTCGGGTGTGGATTATTTTAAAGATTTCAGCCATATGGAGAGTCGAGCAGAAGGCGTACAAATGATTGCGGGTGGTCCTGATAAACAGTGGGAAGTCATTAAAAATCTTTTTTTCTCCATGATTATCTCCGCCAAAAAATCAATTTGGATTGCTTCACCTTATTTTGTACCTGATGATGATATTTTGTCCGCACTGAAAATTGCTGCGTTGAGCGGAGTCGATGTGAGAATCATTGCGCCGAAAAATCCAGATAAACGCATCGTATTTCATGCGTCCCGTTCATACTTCCCCGAACTTTTAGAAGCAGGTGCGAAGGTATACGAATATGATCAAGGCTTTATGCATAGCAAGTTTATCATTGTGGATAGTGAGCTAGCATCAATTGGTACAGCAAATATGGATATGAGAAGTTTTCATCTGAACTTTGAAGTGAATGCTTTCCTCTATAAAACAAAAAGCACAGAGAAGCTGGTCAACGATTTCTTAGGTGATTTAGAGCAGTCACATGAAATTGTTCCAGAAGAATTTGCGAAGAGACCTTTGAGGGTGAGGCTGTTTGAATCAACAGCAAGATTATTATCACCACTTTTATAAAAATTGTATTTTCCCCCTTTTCTAAAAGGGGGATTTTTTATTTTACTAAGGGAAAGTAGGTTAAAATCGTGTTTTGATACGATAAAAGTTCATTTTCGATATTCGCTTCCTGATGAGAGAAAAAGCTATAATACGGTCATCAAAGAGCAAGGGGCGAAATATATGAATGCAGCGATCATGGAGAATGGCAAGTTGATTCGCATCACACAACATCTGACTAAAAGGCGGCTAGAGCATGTAAGAGCTACGTGCAAATTTTACTGTCCTGAATGTAGGCAGGAGGTTCTATTAAAGCTAGGTGAGCATCGTGTCCATCATTTTGCACATAAACAGCTCTCGGCATGTCCATTAGCGTCCACCGGTGAAACAGTTTATCATCAGACAGGGAAAATGGCTCTTAAGGATTGGCTCACGCAGCTTGGATATGAGCCGTTACTAGAGAAATATGTTTCAAACATTCAGCAGCGCCCTGATGTGACCGTTGCTATAGAAAATAAAAGCTATGCCATCGAATTTCAATGTGCAAATATTTCGTGGAAAGAGCTACATAAACGAACGGAAGGTCTCCATGCTGCGGGGCTCTATCCTATATGGATCATAGGGGCGAATCGTTTAAAACGAATGGCTGGCCAGCTCTTTTCATTCTCCTCCATTCATTGGGGAATTTTAAGGCAGTCAAAGAATAGGAGACTCATTTTTTATTGTCCGATCCAAAATAGATTCATCCACCTGGATCAACTTCTCGTGTTTCAGCCAACGAAAATATGTGCCTCAATGACCGTTAGACCGCCTTCAGCTTATCGCCAACTACCAGCACTCTTATCTGTTTCCTCGAACAATCATCAATTGTATAAAGAGTGGCTCAAGTGTATTCGGCAATTTAGGGAGCGGCCACCCCGCATTTTAGCAAATGAAAGCAAGCGTTTAAGAACCATTTTTTATGAGCATCATCAAACAGCATGGCCATTTCTACCGACAGAATTATTTATCCCCCTGACAGAAGCATATATCTTTTCAAGCCCTGTTTATGTGTGGCAAGGATGTCTTTATGATTGGATGGTTAGAAAGGGAAAAGAACAAGTGACCATTCATCTACTTTTAAAAGAAATTAAGCGATGTGTCCAGAATAAAGAAGTGAAGCTCCGATATACCAATGTCACAATAGAAGAAATCAAAGGGGTGATCATTTCATATGTACGGGCGCTTGTGAATCTAGGGTTTTTATACATGACGAAAGAGGGTAATTATCAAGTAACGTCGAATCAAAAGCCTATACAAACAGCAGATGAAGCGATAAAACGAGATGCTTTCTTATTTCATTAGCATGTTTCATGCCCACTTTGATCATGATAAGAAAAAGGTGGTGCTGCTATTGAATAGAAAGAAACGCTTTTTTCTCATTTTTTTAGTTTGTTTGGTATTTATTTCTGCATATGATTTGACAAATATAGTTCAAAACAAAGAAGATAAATACAACACCAATTTCTTTCACTTTCCTAAAGGTTGGTTCAACACAACTCATGCAAGGGGGATTCATATGACTTCACAAAATAACAACAATCATTTACCAGACAGAAGCGAAGTAAAAGAAGAAAACAAATGGCGCCTTGAAGATATTTTTGAAAGTGTCGATTCTTGGAATAAGGAATTCGAAGCTGTAAAAAAAGAAATTCCGAAGCTCGCCCAATTTAAAGGCAAGCTGGCCCATTCTGCTGATGTCTTGTATGAAGCCCTAACATTTCAGGATCAACTTTCTGAAAAGCTTGGCAAGCTTTATACATATGCGCACATGAAATACGATGAAGATACAACAAATTCATCATTTCAGGCTTTAAATGATAAAGCATCCAATTTATTTACACAGCTGTCTAGTACATCTGCCTATATTGTTCCGGAAATTTTATCTATTCAAGAAGATAAGCTGCAGCAATTTATTTTGGAAAAAGAAGAATTAAAACTTTATTCTCACGCTCTCGAAGAAATTAACAAAGAGCGTCCGCATATTTTAAGTGAGGAGCAAGAAGCTTTATTAGCTGAAGCCTCTGAACCTTTATCAACATCATCCACTACGTTTAGTATGTTTAATAATGCAGATATTTCGTTCCCTTCTGTTAAGGATGAAAATGGAGAAGAAAAGAAAATTACTCATGGCAACTTCATTACCTTTTTAAACAGTGATGATCGTGAAGTGAGAAAGAATGCTTTTAAAGCCGTTTATAAAACGTATGATCAATATAAGAATACTTTGGCGTCTACACTCAGCGGCTCGATTAAAAAGGATAATTTTTATGCGAAAGTACGTCATTACAAATCTGCAAGAGAAGCAGCGTTATCACGCAACAGTATTCCTGAAGAAGTGTATGACAATCTAATTGATACAGTTCATCAATATTTACCGTTATTACACCGCTACATTGAATTGCGTAAAAAGGTATTAAAGCTTGATGAAGTGCACAATTATGACTTGTATACACCATTAGTAAAAGATGCTGGCATGAAGCTGACATATGATGAAGCAAAGGATTATATGCTGAAAGGGTTAGCGCCATTAGGAGAAGAATATGTTTCGGTATTAAAAGAGGGACTCGAAAATCGCTGGGTAGACGTTTATGAGAATAAAGGGAAACGAAGCGGTGCGTATTCTTCTGGAAGCTATGGTACGAATCCTTATATCTTAATGAACTGGCAAAATAATATTGATAATTTATTTACACTGGCTCATGAATTTGGTCACTCTGTTCATAGCTACTATACAAGAAAGCATCAGCCATATCCGTACGGAAACTACAGCATTTTTGTAGCGGAAGTAGCTTCTACAACAAATGAAGCATTACTAGGTGAATACTTACTCAATCATTTAGAGGACAAAAAGCAGCGCTTGTATGTGCTCAATCACTTGTTAGAAGGATTTAGAGGGACGGTATTCAGACAAACGATGTTTGCAGAGTTCGAGCACCTGATTCATGTGAAAGCGCAAGAAGGGGAGGCATTAACGCCAGAGTTTATGACGAACCTGTATTACGACCTGAATAAGAAGTATTTTGGCGACGGTATGGTTGTGGATAAGGAAATCGGATTAGAATGGACGCGAATTCCGCATTTCTATTACAACTATTATGTGTATCAATATGCGACAGGCTATAGTGCGGCTCAGGCATTAAGTAAACAAATTTTAGAAGAAGGGAAACCTGCGGTGGAGCGCTATACAGACTTTCTTAAAGCAGGAAGCTCTGACTATCCAATCAACGTGCTGAAAAAAGCTGGTGTAGATATGGCATCTAAAGAACCAATTGAGGCAGCATGTCAATTGTTTGAAGAAAAATTAAAGGAAATGGAAGAGCTCATCTCAAAGACTGGTGAGTAACGAGAAGACTTCTGTCAGATGTGTGAGTGCAAACTCACCTTTTGGCAGGAGTTTTTTCTTGAAATAAAAAAGACCAGATTGTTGACAAAGGGCTAAAATGAACTTGATTTTAGCCCTTTGACTTCTTTTTAGCGTGATAGAAAACCTTTGCAGGACTGACACCGAATGCGAGGGTTTGCCTACACGCTAGACCTCATCTATATGAACGAGGTTTGTACATTCAATGATTACGCTTTAAAACCTTTGAAGGTTTTCCGGTGATTCATTCGATAGAGTGTAAAGAGAATGGAAGCGAATAGGAGTGGAGACGTCAGGTAAAGAGGCAGCATCTTCATTAAGCCTAATATATTTAAACAGAAACATAAGCCAATGGCAACAAGTCCAATGGTTGTGCTGCGCATGCAGATCCCCCCATTTTTTTGTTACTTTCACTATATGAAAGTGACAGTCCTCTTATGTTTTGTGACAAAAATATGAACATATAGTATATCGGTTGTCATAAGTCGACAAAATTTGATATACTACAGATGTGAAATTAATCACATACAAACATTACCCCTTTGTTTGACCGTGAAAAATTTCTCCCATCCCCTTTGTTGTCGTTAAGACATAGTGAAACCGCGCTTATCCCGGCGCGGTTTCTTCGTACTTATAAATAGAACAAGTGTTCCTTTGGGAGTGAAGAAAAAAACATGGGTCAGCACCCATGTTCATTCTCACAGCGGTAGACATCAAGTTCTGAATGATTGTCTCCTTCTGTATAACGCCAAAACATTTCTTGATGTACTTGTACACGTTCTACCTTTTTAGCGAATGCGAGCTTTTTCATCTCGCGTTCAACTTCTTCAAGGGTCAGGTCATATACAACGGCAATTTCTTTTGCTGATGCAAATTGAAAGTAAGCGATAAACCATTCAATTGGCGGTCGTTCTGAAGGTGTTGGTTTTTCGCCAATCATTTCAAAGAGAATTTCCTCGTAAATATCATAAGAATATGCACCTGAAATCTTTAATCCTTCTTCACCATTTATCGTATTAAAAAAGGCGAAAGTGGGAAGCTCAGACACATCCATTTCAGCTGCGATTTTCATATCACATTGGAGCGCTTTGACAGCACTTTGAGAATGGATATCTCGCTGGAACTCTTCAATGTCCAGTCCAGCCGTTTTTGCATTTTCTAGCAAGACTTGTTCACTGGTGACGTCCTGCTGATGGCAAAAAAGCGATTCTTGAATGAGTCGTAAAAATTTCATTCCGCATTTTCTGCCCTGAAGTTCAGCTGCTTTTAATGCAAGAGAGGCGAGATAAGGTGATGTCACAATTTGTTCAGACAGCATTTGTTCTTTTTTGGTCTGAGTTTTCGTGGCAAATTTCCCCCACGCTTCGGTTAGTAAATGTTTTTTTCGTTTCCGGTTCAAAGCATTAATACTAGAACTTGTAACCGTTCGTAAAGTGAAGAAACGGCCATATTTCATTTTTAACTTTTTAATTGATGGCTCTAATAACCAGCAGTCCGGGCTGAGAGGATCAATGAATACATAGATTTCAATCGGCTTTTGAGGATGTCCGTGACAATGTGAGAAATATTGCTCATGCGGATTGCAGCTCAAGATCGTCCGTCCTTTTCAGGTATTTGGTTGACCATGTGACGAGCCGTCAAAGACAGCCGCTCAAATAAAAAGTCACGAATATCGCCGGTTAGTCCTACTTGATCCATTGCATCCTCCATGCATTCAAGCCATGCGTCCGCCCGCTCCTCAGTAATCGGAAAAGGGAGATGTCTCGCCCGTAGCATTGGGTGACCATGCTCCTCAGTATAAAGCGGCGGTCCGCCTAAATATTGAGTTAAGAACTGTTTTTGTTTTCTTGCTGTTTCTTTTAAGTCATCCGGAAAAATAGGATGAAGCAAAGGATGACACTTTACATTTTCATAAAAAGTATCAACAAGTTGCGATAGAAGTTCCTCTCCAACCGCTTCGTAAGGTGCGTTAAACGATTGTACCATGTTGACTACTCCTTTAACTCGTAGCTAATAGGATGGCTCACCCTATTGCGAATTTCATGTATTTCAAAAGTGATATTCAGTTTGTTCTATTTTGTTGTTTCTATTCTTGTATACTTATTTTAACAACCTCTACTCAATTCCACAAACAAACCGCTTTGGTCCTTTGGGAATAGTGAGGGAGACAGGGTCCGTGTTCAATTGACCATATCATAACACATTCAGTCAAAAAAGGGTGAAAAGCGACATACAAAAAACCGAAGAGGTTATTCTCTTCGGTTTAGGCGAAATATTGAGCTGTGATTTTCTTTACATAATTTTGTGTTTCTTTAAATGGAGGAATGCCTCCGTACTTATCTACATTCCCTGAGCCTGCGTTATAAGCGGCTAAGGCAAGTGAGACATTTCCATTATATTTTTGCAGCATTTGTTTTAAATACTTCGTTCCGCCTTCAATGTTTTGGGCTGCATCAAAGGCATTGTTCACGCCAAGTGATTTAGCAGTAGACGGCATAAGCTGCATCAGTCCAAGTGCACCAGCATGGCTGACAGCATTCGTGCGATAACCGGATTCTTGCTTGATCACTGCGTGGATCAGCTTTTCTGGAACTCCGTGCTTTTGAGCCATTTGTGAGACGATCTGATTAATCTCTTTTGATGAAGAGCCTGAAACAGCTTTTTGAAGCGGTGGTGTGTAGCTGTTATTTAAGACGTTTCCAATACCATTTGCGGTATTCAATTGGCTGTCATTTGCATAAAGAGACTGAGATTGAAGCTGTTCACTGCCCGCTATCGCAGATAAATATGGATTCATGCGTGCATATTGCGTGTTCGGAGACGTTGATGGGTCCGATCCCATGAAAGCAGAGATGGAAAGCGGGAGACGAGATAATTCTGATCCGCCTAAAAAATCTTGCAACAGCGACTGGAAAGAAGTCTCAGCGCTTGATTCTTGTCCAGCTGTGAGTTGTGTTTGTCCATTATCAGATTGTAACGTTTTGAGTGCTTGCAGCTGCATAAAGGATTGAAGTTGATTGACGTTCATCATGTTCCTCCTTCAAGGAATTCATCTATTCTTTTGTTTTCATTTTTTCTTCATAAAAACGTACGACTTTGTTTTTCGTGTGTCTTGGTGGGATCTGAAATTGCTGAAGCAATGCTGTGAAAGCGGCTTGTCCAATGTCTAAATCGCTCACTTCAAATTCAAGTTCATAGTCCTCTACTGTTAAATATCGGCTGTGATCCAAAACAATTAAGCCTTCTTTGATCATTTTTTCTGCTCTTGACGTTTCCAGTGAACCAAAATACACGATTTGATCCTTTTGAATGTGAAGGTGTACTAATCTGTCTGCCACTTCACCTTCAGGCAGGTGGAAATGTTCAAGACTTGCGGGAGGATCGATCGTTTGGTGAGTTTCCAAAAGGCCGATCTCATGCGGTTCCTTTAATGTGAGGACCCACTGTCCGCCTTTTTCTCTCATTCGTAATGCAGCGAATTTGGATTTTATATCAAATTGAGGTGTATCAAAATAATAGTTGGTTTGAGTGTGGAAGTCCTCGTCCTTTAATTGAAAATATTCTTTTAGCTGTTCAAATTCTTCTTTCATTAATAATTGTTTTAGTTCTATCTCAATTTCCTGTGCCATTTTGACATCAACCTTTCATTTAGAGGAAATATGATTATTGTACATGAAAAGCTTCTTTTTTTCTTATTTATTCCTTAAAAAGAGACGTATATAGATGTTAAATGAGGCAAAATGAACAACGAAATGGAGAAATCAAATTTTCTCAAAAAGTTCGGTTTATCAATATTGAACTTGATATGATAAAATAAAGCTGTACTTTGTTGTAAAGGAGATCATGATGCAAAACAGAATTGAAATCACAGAAGCAACTTTAAAAGAAGACAGGCTGATCTTGACGGTCCAGTCAGATGAGCAAATTCAAAAAGCAAAAGCATCAGGACAAATGCTTGTTGATTCTGATCACTTTGCGTTCGTTTACATACTTGAGACTGAGGAGTCTTTTACGTATCTTATTTTAGGAGAACATACATGGACTCCATTAAAAGAAGCAATGAATCGTGAAATCCCTGTCTATTTGGCGGCGGAAGAGCAAACGCTAGAACTCATTCAACTTCATCAGGAATTAAACTATTTAATCGACAATATTAAAGACAATGCCAATTACGGAGATATGGAAGAGAAAGTGAAGAGCACATTCCTCTGAAATAATTAGGTATTTGGAATTGGGGGAAGTTTCATGGACAAAAAACAATGGGATCAATTCCTCGCACCATATAAGCAAGCAGTCGAAGAATTAAAAGTGAAACTAAAAGGCATTCGAAAACTGTATGAATTTGAGGATGACCATTCACCAGTAGAATTTGTCACTGGCCGAGTGAAACCCGTTGCCAGCATATTGGAAAAGGCAAAGCGTAAAAACATCCCGATGCATGAGATTGAAACGATGCAGGATATTGCAGGGCTTCGCATTATGTGCCAATTTGTAGAAGATATACAAGTCGTCAAGAAAATGCTCCAGTCACGAAAAGATTTCGTGGTTGTAGATAAACGCGACTATATTGCAGAACATAAAGAAAGCGGATACCGCTCGTACCACCTTGTTGTGTTATATCCGCTACAAACGATCAATGGAGAGAAGCAGCTCCTCGTCGAAATCCAAATCCGTACATTAGCCATGAATTTTTGGGCGACCATCGAGCATTCTCTGAATTATAAATATAGCGGGAATATCCCGGAGAAGGTCAAGCAGCGCCTTCAAAGAGCTTCTGAGGCAGCATCTCTTCTTGATGATGAGATGTCTGAAATAAGAGGCGAAATTCAAGAAGCACAAGTGGCTTTTTCCCGGAAAAAGAAAAACGATAGCTGAGCCTGAGCTTAAACAAATATGATGCTGCTTTCTCGTCGCAGCAAGGTGGAAAAGGAGAAGAATTCATGAAATTTGCAGTTTCTTCGAAAGGGAATTCTGTATCTGACACACTTAAAAATAAAATACAGACCTACTTATTGGATTTTGGAATGGAATTAAATGAAGAGGAACCCGATCTCGTCATTACAGTTGGCGGAGACGGAACCCTTTTATACGCTTTTCACCGGTATAGCAACCGTCTGAACGAAACCGCTTTTGTCGGCGTACATACAGGCCATCTTGGTTTTTATGCGGACTGGGTCCCGAGTGAAATAGAAAAGCTTGTGTTAGCCATTGCCAAAACGCCTTATCATATTGTGGAATATCCGATTCTTGAAGTCATCGTCAGGTACAACGATGGGGGCCGGGAAGAAAAATATTTAGCAATGAATGAATGTACGATTAAAAGTATGGAAGGTACACTTGTGGCAGATGTTGAGATTAGGGGTCAGCTTTTTGAAACATTCAGAGGAGATGGTCTTTGTTTGTCTACACCATCTGGCAGTACAGCCTATAATAAGGCACTTGGCGGGGCTATTATTCACCCATCCATTAGGGCGATCCAGCTGGCAGAAATGGCTTCAATCAACAACAGAGTGTTTAGAACGGTCGGTTCGCCGCTCATTTTGCCCGACCACCATACGTGTGTGATCAAACCGATTAATGATGTGGATTTTCAGGTGACGATAGATCATTTGTCGCTGCTGCATAAAGATGTGAAATCCATTCAATGCCGAGTGGCAGACGAGAATGTCCGGTTTGCCCGATTTAGACCATTTCCGTTTTGGAAAAGGGTGCAAGATTCCTTTATCGGCAAAGGAGAATAAGAAAGAGGTTGTTCTCGCTGGAATACTTTAAGATAAACAAAACCATATCAGCCAAAGAAGAAGGCAGGCTGCTGAAGGACTATTTAATCGATCTTGGCATTTCAAAACGAATGCTGACAGATATTAAATTTGATGGCGGTGACCTTCTGATTAATGGAGAGCATGTGACCGTGAGATATGAGCTACGCGAGGGAGACAGGCTCACCATTTTATTCCCCGAGGAAAAAGTGAGTGAAGGGCTAAAACCTGCGGCCATTCCGCTTGATATTTTATTTGAGGACGAGCACGTGCTTGTGCTGAATAAAAAGCCGTATATCCCATCGATTCCTTCTCGAGAGCACCCTGAGCATAGTATTGCAAATGGGGTGCTTCACCATTATGCTGAGCAGTCCGTTCGGCTGACTGTCCACTTGGTGAATCGTCTTGATCGTGATACTTCTGGTGTCATGTTAGTCGCTAAACATCGCTTTGCACACAGCCTTTTATCAAAGGCGCAGAAAAAAGGGGAAGTCAAGCGAACGTATAGAGCCATTACACATGGCATGATCACGCAAAAGGAAGGAACAATTAGAGCAAAAATTGCTCGAAAAGGGGACAGCATTATTGAACGAATGGTGGATGAATCTGGTCAGGAAGCCGTAACACATTATACGGTGCGGGCAGTACATACTCATTTAGATATGTCTGATGTGTCCCTTACCCTTGAAACGGGAAGAACTCATCAAATTCGTGTTCACATGCAATTCCTTGGTCATCCGCTTGTTGGAGATACGCTATATGGTGGAACAAGCGAGAGAATAAGAAGGCAGGCACTTCATAGTGAAACCCTTGTTTTTCCGCATCCGATAACAGGGGAGTCCATGACCTTTTCGGCTCCTTTGCCGGATGATATGACATTATTGCTTCAGTAAACAAGTAAACCCGGTCACCTGTAATGGTGGACCGGGTTTTTTATTGCGTGAAATGCTGAAATCTTGAATCGTCATATGGCATAGATGAAGGAACAGATACTGTCTCAAGCTCTGGATATCTAAGGGCAGAGAGCTTGTGGCCAAAGACGCAGCCTGTATCAATGTTAACCGTTCTACCGATAAATCTTGGTTCTTTTACGGGTGTATGCCCGTACACAATCCATGGTTTTCCGTGATATTCCTTTGCCCAGTCCTTCCTGACAGGTCGACCGTCTGGCCATGTTTCTCCGGTGACTGCTCCAAATAATAGATAAGACCTCATCTGTTTGTTCGGTTTTTTGCCAATATCCTTTTCCTTCATCGCTGCGTGTGCAATGATCAGTTCATTCGGAATCAGTACATCATAAAGCGGTGCCTTTTCAAATAAATGTTTAAATTCACGTGATAAAATGGTTTGTTCATCATGCGGCAGGTTTTTGATTTCATTCACTGTTGTTTCAATGCCATGCAGTAATTTTACGGGATTTCCTTTCAAATAGCGATACAGCTTAAAACAATGGTTACCAGGCACATAGCGGATTGCGCCCTTAGAATAGGCGTGTATGACAAATTGCATGACGGCAACTGATCGAGGGCCGCGGTCTGTTAAATCACCAACAAGGGCCAGTGTTCTCTTATCAGGGTGGACAGGTAGTCCATGTTTGAGTTCGTATCCTAGTTTGTGTATGAGGGTAAGCAGCTCTTCGTAGCAGCCGTGGATATCGCCGATGATATCGAATTTCATAAAGGTTCCTCCTGATTTTTTCATCCATTGATCGGATATAAAGAAGTTTGAATTTTAGAAAATATAACGAATGGCTTTCATTTCATTTGCGCAATTGTTAGAATCAATGCTTTAACGTAAAACTTAAAAATTAAACATGAATGTTAGGAGGCTTTAGCCAATGGAGCATACATCTGTTTCATCACTCGTTGTCGTTATTATTGTAGCCTTTTTCACCCCCATTTTATTGCACCGATTTAAGCTGACCATCCCGGTCGTTGTCGCTGAAATCATCATGGGGCTCATCATTGGAAAAAGCGGTCTTCAACTAGTTGTTGAACACGACGCATGGCTAGATACGTTATCCATGCTAGGTTTTATTTTTCTTATGTTTTTAAGTGGACTTGAAATAGATTTTTCTTCTTTTGAATCAAAGAAGAAAGCGCGAGAACTACCAAATGGTTTAAAAGAACCGAATACATTTAAAACAGCGACCTTTATTTTTGTTGGCGTATTTTGTATGTCCTTTATCCTGTCTTATGCGTTTGTCCTTGCAGGATTTATTCAAAATGCCTTTTTAATGACGCTTATTATTTCCACCATCTCATTGGGTGTCGTGGTTCCTACCTTAAAAGAGGAAAAGTTGATGCAGACGAATATTGGTCAAATCATTTTGCTTGTAGCCGTCATTGCTGATTTGGTGACAATGATTTTACTTGCTGTGTTTTCCTCCATTTATGGCGATGGAACAGGGAACATGTGGTTGCTCTTATTATTATTTGCGGCAGGTATTCTTCTTTATTTATTTGGCCGGGTATTTAAGACAAAGTCCATTTTTCAGTCCATGTCAAAAGGAACGGTGCAAATTGGGACAAGAGCCATCTTTACTCTCATTATAGTCTTAGTTGCCTTATCTGAATCACTCGGTGCTGAAAATATTCTTGGGGCTTTTTTAGCAGGTGTGCTTGTGTCTCTTCTTTCGCCTAATAAAGAGCTCGTACAGCAGCTGGACTCGTTTGGCTATGGATTTTTAATTCCGATCTTTTTTGTGATGGTCGGTGTGGACCTGAATATATGGTCACTCTTTAAAGATCCAACCATCATGATCATGATTCCGCTACTGTTTATCGCATTATTGCTTAGTAAACTCGTTCCGATTCTTTATTTAAAAAAATGGTATGACATGAAAAAAGTCATCGGTTCTGGTTTTTTATTAACCTCGACGTTATCCCTAGTTATTGCTGCTGCAACGATTGGTGAGCGGCTTGGTGTCATTGATCATAAAATGTCAGGAGCCCTTATTCTAGTCGCTGTGCTCACGAGTGTTTTAACACCTGTTTGGTTTAAGGCGTTATTTAAACAAGAACGTGAAACCAATCATAAAAAGCGTGTGACGTTTATTGGAGCGAATCAGCTGACGTTACCTGTGACGCTTGATTTGCATCAGGATGAATATGACATCCGTATTTTACACGTCTTTCAGGAAAATAAAGAAGCCTTGCTTGCTGACTCCATCTTTGAAGTTGAAGCGATTGAACAATATGACGATGATACGCTCAGGCAGGCTGGCATCGGGCAAGAGGATGTGCTCGTTGTGGCTACAGGCAGTGAAACGAAA
Organism: Bacillus sp. FSL K6-1106; assembly: GCF_038005245.1. NCBI lineage: Bacteria > Bacillati > Bacillota > Bacilli > Caryophanales > Bacillaceae > Bacillus > Bacillus sp. FSL K6-1106. Next base: position 39,526 of record NZ_JBBOSV010000004.1, on the reverse strand, counting down.
AATAAGGAAATTGCTTTATTTGCAAAAGAAGAAGGGTCTAAACAAGTCATTGCAAGTGTTAACAAAGCGGAAGCTGAGCTGACTTTAAAGGAAGCAGGGATCGATACCTTTTCTAACTTCTTATCATCTAAAACGGTGCTGAGGGCATTGATTGAAGCACCTGATGCGATTCGCTTGTTAACAAATGAGGATTCTTCTTTGTATCAAATTCAAATGAACAATCATCGGTATCATAATGTCATGCTGAGGGAATTTCCTTTTACCGGCGATTTGGTGTTTGTCCGTATTTTCAGAGGAATTGACAGCTTAGTACCGCATGGGGATACGACGCTTAGAAGCGGTGACCGCGTGCTTGTGTCTGGCTCCCGGGAGTATGTGGCAGGACTTAGAGCCCAATTAGAGTTGCAATGAACCCTTGACCGATGAACAAATCCTGATTAAGATAGAGGTACAACAATATATGTTTGATCCACTAGGGGAGTCCTTTAAAAGGGCTGAGATAAAAGTGTAGACTTTTAGACCCTCATTACCTGAACAGGTTCATACCTGCGTAGGGAAGTGGTGCGGTGTTTGACTATGCTTTTTACAAATTCCAAACCACTTTCCACGCGGAAAGTGGTTTTTTTATATGGAAAAACAGGAGGAGAGGAACATGACATTTTCGAACGAATGTAAAGAAGCAGCAGCTAGATGGTGGAATGGGAGCTTTACACACCCTTTTGTGAAAGGGATTGGTGATGGCACACTTTCACTCGATCGTTTCACTTATTATGTGATGCAGGATTCGTACTATTTAACTCATTTTGCAAAAGTACAATCGTATGGAGCCGCTATTAGTGAGGACTTACATACGACAGGCAGAATGGCATATCATGCGCAGGGTACGTATGAAGCAGAGCTATCACTGCATAGAAAGTTCACAGAACTGCTCCAAATCTCTGATGAAGCGCTGGCAAACTTTAAACCTTCTCCAACTGCGTATGCATATACCTCGCATATGTACCGATCTGTGAAAAGCGGTCGTTTTGAAGAAATTTTAGCCGCATTATTGCCGTGCTACTGGCTTTATTATGAGGTAGGAGAAAAACTGAAACAAACAACACCTGACCATCCGATTTATCAAGAATGGATTTTGACATATGGCGGGGATTGGTTTAAAGAGCTTGTTTTTGAACAGGTGAACCGTTTTGATGAACTTGCAGAAAAAGCGCCAGAACATGTGCGGGCTAATATGAAAGAAAATTTCGTGATTTCAAGCTATTACGAATACCATTTCTGGGAGATGGCGTATGAAAAAGAAATGTGGCAGACAGCATGCTTAGATGGGGTTGGTGCAAATGGAACTCCATGCAGTGACAAATGATACGCTTCCTGTCAGGGAGCTCATCAAGCAAATAAAAGACATTGCGTCTGAAGTAGACTTTATTCATATTCGTGAACGATCGAAGGCAGCAGGTGAGCTGGTTCACCTCGTGAAACAACTACTAGCAGAAGGTGTTCCGAAAGAAAAGCTGATTATAAATGACCGAGTTGACGTTGCGCTGCTGACCAATATTCACCGGGTTCATCTTCCAGGACACAGCTTTTCGCCAAAGGAATTAAGACAAAAATTTCCTCACCTCCATGCGGGGGTATCGGTTCATTCGATAGAAGAAGCCAAAGCAGCAGAGAAGAACGGGGCAGAGTATGTCATGTTTGGGCATGTGTATGATACCGCATGCAAACCCGGACTTCAGGCGAGAGGCATAAAGATTGTGGAAGACATGACTTCTTCGCTGTCCATTCCAGTCGTTGTCATTGGTGGAATCACACCAGAACGACTGCCAGAATTGATGCATGTTGATTTAAAGGGAATAGCCGTCATGTCGGGAATTTTTGCTCATCCTCAGCCGCGCAAAATGGCGCAAACATTTTCTGAAAAGCGAAAGGAGAATCCTTATGAACAAGCATTATGATGTTGCAATCATTGGTGGTGGAATCATAGGGATGTCGATCGCTTATCACCTTGCAAAAGCAGGAAAGCAGATTGTCTTATTTGAGGCAAATGAGATCGGGAAGCAAACGACGAGTGCGGCTGCTGGCATGCTGGGTGCTCACGCTGAAGGAGAAGGTGATGAAGATATTTTCTTTCAAGTAGGCAGACAAAGTCAGGCTTTATATGAAAAATTAACGGTCGACCTTCAGCATGAATCGGGCATTGATATTCGGACATCAGTGGGCGGGATTATGAAGGTGGCTTTTACAGAACAAGAAAAACGAGCGCTTTGCCGGATGCAGCATTTGCCCACATTTGAATGGCTTGAAGCAAGCGGCGTAAAAGAACGTATGCCTCAAATTGCAGATGACATCTTAGGAGCAGGATTGATAGCAGATGATGTACATGTCGAGCCATATGCGGTATGCAGGGCTTTTTGGCAGGCGGCTGTTCGGCACGGAGCGGATGTGAAGGAGTTTACCCCCGTTATCGATGTGAAGAGGGGAAAAGAAACATTGACAGTCAGTACAGCCAAAGGCATCTTCACATGTGATCATCTGACTGTAGCAAGTGGTGTATGGTCAGGCCGTTTTTTAGAAGAACTGGGGTTATCACATTCTCTCTATCCTGTAAAAGGAGAATGTGTGTCTGTTTGGAATAACGGTCCAGCGCTTGCACACACCATCTATCATGATCATTGTTATATCGTTCAAAGGGATAGCGGTAAGCTAGTGATTGGTGCAACGATGATACCGAATGACTGGCAGGTCGTTCCGACACTTGGCGGTATTGAAGCAGTTATTCACAAAGCATCTCAGCTCATGCCTTCTATTCGAGAGATGCCGATTGATCAATGCTGGGCAGGTCTTCGGCCAGCGACAAGCGACCGGCACCCCTATATCGGAAAACATCCAGAAGACGAGCGTATTCTTTTTGCAACGGGACATTACCGAAATGGCATTTTACTTGCGCCAATTACGGGGGAAATCATTCGCGGCTTGATAGTAGGCGAGTCTGTTCACAAGGAATGGCTTCATGCGTTTCGTATTGGGCGAAAGGAGGCATTGTTCGTATGAAAATTCAATTGAATGGAAGAATGGTTGATTTCGATAAGGAAAATGGCACGATTTTTGATCTGCTATCAGCCTATCAACTTGAAAACCGAGTGGTGATCGTTGAAAAGAACCAAGAAATTATAGATAAAGAAGCCTTTCAACAGGTAAAAATTCAACCAAATGACACGATTGAAATCGTTCACTTTGTAGGAGGAGGATGACACCATGCTGCGCATTGGCGGAAAAACATTTACATCAAGACTATTACTAGGGACAGGAAAGTATCCATCATTTGAAGTTCAAAAAGAGGCGGTCAACGTATCAGAAGCTGAAATTTTGACCTTTGCTGTGCGAAGAATGAACATATTTGAACCATCACAGCCTAATTTTTTAGAGCAGCTCGATTTATCAGCCTATACATTGCTGCCAAATACTGCCGGGGCAAGTACAGCGGAAGAAGCGGTGCGGATTGCCCGTTTAGCGAAAGCTTCTGGACTGTGTGACATGATCAAAGTAGAAGTCATTGGCTGTTCAAGGTCTCTTCTGCCAGATCCAGTCGAAACGTTAAAAGCATCTGAAATGTTATTAGAAGAAGGTTTTATCGTGCTGCCATATACGTCAGATGATGTGGTGTTGGCAAGGAAATTAGAAGAACTTGGTGTCCATGCCATTATGCCAGGTGCTTCTCCAATTGGATCAGGTCAAGGGCTTTTAAACCCTCTGAATCTATCGTTTATTATCGAACAGGCAAAGGTGCCAGTTATTATTGATGCGGGTGTTGGTTCTCCGAAGGATGCTGCTTATGCGATGGAATTGGGCGCTGATGCTGTATTACTGAATACAGCCGTGTCTGGCGCAAAGGACCCTGTGAAAATGGCTAAAGCGATGAAGCTGGCGATTGAATCTGGAAGACTCGGGTTCGAGGCAGGCCGTATTCCACTCAAAAACTATGGAACAGCCAGCAGTCCGCAGGAAGGAATGCCAGCATTTTGAGCACACGTTATTCACGCCAAGAGCTTTTTAGGCCGATTGGAGAGGAAGGGCAAAAACGGCTACATGCCTCAAAGGCCGTCATTATTGGGGCTGGGGCACTTGGAACAGCGAGTGCTGAAATGCTCGTCCGTGCCGGCGTAGGATCTGTCACCATTTTGGATAGAGATTATATTGAATGGAGCAACCTGCAGCGTCAGCAGCTATACACAGAACAAGATGTTCTTGATCGGCTGCCAAAGGCTGTGGCTGCTGAGAAAAGACTCAAGCAGGTGAACAGTGACGTTCATGTGAGAGGAATCGTCATTGACGTGACCGCTCAAAATATTGATGAGTACGTCAGCGGGGCATCCATCATCGTGGATGCAGCGGATAATTTTGAGGTGAGAATGATTGCGAACGATGCAGCCGTCAAACATCAAATTCCGTTCCTTTACGGAGCCTGTGTAGCAAGCTACGGTATTCAATTCACAGTGATTCCTGGTGAAACCCCGTGTTTACACTGCCTGCTTGAGCATTTACCTGCACAGGGCATGACATGTGATACAGCAGGAATTATTAGCCCAGTTGTGCAGCAAGTCGCAGCCTATCAAGTGGCAGATGCACTGAAATTTTTAACAGGAAACCACATCACTCCGGTATTAAGATCGTTTGATTTATGGACAAACGAGCGATCTGATATTCGATCCGTTACGTCTTTAAAAAAGAAACAATGTCCAAGCTGCGGTCTTAAGACATATCCATTTCTTTCATATGATCAAAGAGCAAAAGCAGATGTATTATGTGGACGAAATACCGTACAAATTCGCAGTGCACTAGGGGCACCCCCGGCGCTGCATGAAGTAGCCCGTCAGCTAAAGAAAGCAGGAATGGATGTGCTGGAAAATCCTTATTTGCTTTCGTGTCAGAAGGATGAGTACAAGCTTGTTTTATTCAAAGATGGCAGAGCACTTGTACATGGGACAAATGATATTGCGAAAGCGAGAACGATTTATCATCAATGGATTGGCTAATGAGAGGGTGAGATGACATGACGATTAAAAAAGCATTAACCATCGCAGGTACTGATTCTGGTGGTGGAGCAGGTATTCAAGCAGATTTGAAAACCTTTCAGGAGCTTGGTGTGTACGGAATGTCCGCCATTACGGCCATTACAGCTCAAAACACACTTGGTGTTCACGGTATTTATCCACTGTCTATCGAGGCGCTCGAAAGTCAAATTGATGCAGTAGCAGAAGACTTGTTGCCAGATGCCGCTAAAACAGGGATGCTGTGGAGTGCCGACATGATCAGTGTCGTTGCTGAAAAGACGAAGCAATATGACTTGAAACTAATTGTCGATCCAGTCATGATTGCCAAAGGAGGCGCTTCTTTATTAAATGAAGATGCGGTCTCTGCTATGAAAACACAGTTACTACCTGTCAGTTATGCAGTCACACCGAATCTCCCTGAGGCAGAAGTGCTGACAGGCATGCGCATTCAGACAAAAGACGATCGCCATAGAGCAGCAGAACGACTTTATGAGCTTGGCACGTCCTATGTTGTGATCAAAGGAGGTCATAGCCCTTCAGACGGCCTCATTACAGATCTTTTGTACGATGGAAAAAGCTTTTTTGAACTCAGTAATGAACATATTGATACACCACATACACACGGAACAGGCTGTACATTTGCAGCGGCATTAACGGCAGAAATAGCAAAAGGTCGTTCCATGAAGGAAGCCTTTGAAACGGCAGAAACCTTTGTCCATGAGGCGATCAAATTTCCTCTGAATATTGGCGCTGGGCACGGACCGACTAACCACTTTGCTTATCAGCAAAACAGAGTCAAAGCATAAAAAGAAGACTGTCTTCACTTGTGAGGGCGGTCTTTTTTCTGAAATAAAAACTTTCTTTCAGCGGAAATTGTCAATATCTCATGATTTGTGATAAGATTATGATCAGGTACTAATACTATGTCTTGAAAAAATAGGAGGCTTTAATACATATGAACTTTTCTTTAGAAGGCCGTAATATTGTGGTGATGGGTGTTGCCAATAAACGAAGCATCGCTTGGGGAATTGCTCGTTCACTTCACGAAGCAGGAGCTCGTTTGATTTTTACTTATGTTGGAGATCGTCTGGCAGAATCAGTGAAAGAGCTAGCAAGCACGCTAGAGCGTGATGATTCCATTATTCTTCCTTGTGATGTGACAAGTGATGAAGAAATCGAAAAATGTTTTGCAACGATTAAAGAAAAAGTACAAGTCATCCATGGTGTTGCACATGCGATTGCATTTGCGAACAAAGAAGAGCTTGTCGGTGAATATTTGAACACGAACCGTGAAGGTTTCCTTTTAGCGCACAACATTAGTGCCTATTCACTAACAGCTGTAGCAAAAGCAGCACGTCCGCTCATGACAGAAGGCGGAAGCATTGTCACACTTACTTACCTAGGCGGAGAGCGCGTTGTCTCTAACTACAATGTCATGGGTGTAGCAAAAGCAGCCCTTGAAGCAAGTGTGAAATACTTAGCAGCTGATCTTGGAGCGGAAGGCATCCGTGTGAACAGCATTTCTGCTGGTCCAATTCGTACGTTATCTGCAAAAGGAATCAGCGGCTTTAATACGATCCTGAAGGATATTGAAGAGCGTGCACCGCTTCGCCGTACAACGACTCCTGAAGAAGTTGGCGATACAGCACTATTCTTATTCAGTGATTTATCCCGCGGCATGACAGGTGAGAATCTTCATGTTGATTCTGGCTTTCATATCATTGCCCGCTAAACGAATAAATGATTTGCAGCATACCAATCACTGGTATGCTGTTTTTTATTTTTCTTCTGATTTGGGGTGTCCTCTCATATATATAAGGAATGAATCATTCGGGAGGGATCAGTATGTCAAATAAAGGTGATGAGAATCAAAAGCCGCTTATGTATATTGTTCAGCCGAGCTATGATGAATCAGCGCCGGCCATGCAAAATATTGTGAGAAAGCGCAAGAAGTCAGAAAAACCTTCAGAAACCAAAAAAAGCGCCAAAGAGGATGCAATCGAAGAAAGCGTGCAAGAACCTGTATCACAGGAAGTAAAGCAGAAAAAAGAAGAGCCGCCTGCGCTACAGCAAGAGCGGGAGATCAATCAAGAAAAAGATAATTCACAAAATCGAGAGCCAGTACAAGAACAAGAAAAACAGCCAGAAGGCGTATTTCATGAAACAAAAGAAGAACCAAGAAGAAAACGAGTGAAGAAGCCGTTAAGCCAAATGAATATCGAGGAGAAAGTCGATTTTCTTACAAGTCTGCCGCATAATATGCCGAGAGCGCTTTGCCTCATTGAAGCCGATGGAAAAACATACAGAGGAATCATCATGGAGAGAAAAGACAATATGGTGGTCATCCGCACAGCAGGCGGCGGTAATCCAGTGGAATTAGCGATTGGTGATATTTCTTCTATTCATCCACTTGGTTTTTAATGAACATAAAAAAAGTCCCATAACGGGACTTTTTTTGTTAGCAGCTACGGTTGATGAGTCTTGGATTTAAGCACTCGATTGCGCAGAAGCAGTCAAGGTCTACTTCAATGCAATATTTTGATTTTTCTAAACGGAACACATCACATACGGAATCTTTATCTGTAAAATCTAAAATATGACGATCTTTGTCAAATGCAATAAGCAAGCTGAGTGTTGCGCAGTGATCAGAGATGTGTTCGACTCTGAAAAATGCAGTGCTGAAGCAAGGGCCAGCATCTACTTCTCCGACGTTTCCGAATGCGACGAATGGTTTTGATTTTGAGGTAAATAGAACAAACGGGACAGTGTCACCTAATGAATGTGATGGAGAAAGGAGATTGCTGTAACAGCTGGTCGGGCAATCCTCTTCGACGGCATTTTGTAAGTCGTTTATGTTTTCAACAGCCTCTGCTACACAGTTCCATGAATGTTTGCGGCTCATATTCAACCCTCCTATACAAGGAAATTTGTTTGAGTGTTTGAGCACTGTCATCATCATCTATAAGCTTTATTATGTGTCTCGCCGGTTGATGCATCTAATGTCAATCAATGCGGAAGCGGCCGCCTTTTGCTGACTGCTCCGCATGATTGGTTGTCATTCGTGAGGAAGGGGATGCTTTGACTTATGACAAGTTAGATGAGCGGGCGATTGGTTTAGCCGTGGTGATGATGCTTTTTATCTTTTGTTGGCAGGACTCTGTCGACAAGTTCTGGATTTAAACATTGGATCGCGCAGAAACAGTTCAAATCAACTTCGATACAAAAGTCCGCTTTTTCTAAACCAAAGAAGTCAGGATCGCAAGGGTGACAAACGCTTAGCGTATGTCCGTGTACATCAACAGGTCTTAATACAGATAATGTGGCACAGCAGTCATGCAATTTTTCAACCCGGAAGAAAATGGATTCGAAGCATTGGCAATCGTCAACAAATCCTCCAATGTTTCCGAAAGTAGAGAACAATCCGCCCTTTTTATCAAAAAGTAAAAACGGAATCGTATCTTTTCCAGAAACTGTCGGGCTTAATAAATTACTGTAGCAGCTCGTAGGACATTTATCTTCTACAGCTTCCTGCTCTGCTAAAATCTTATCAACCGCATCGCATACACAGTTTTCATCATGTCGGCCATGGTGTTTTCCGCAGCTCATGGATTTCAGCTCCTTTAACAAGGTATTTGACTTTAGTCCTTAACAACATATGTATGCGCCCTCTAGTTGGTGTGGGTAAATGACTATTTATCTTTGTTGTATTTTTAGAAAAAGGAAAAGCAGAGCTTTTCGCTCTGCTTTTGTACATTAGAGGATACCAATTGCAACGATCGTCGCAACAAGTGTCTGTGTAAGCGTTTGGATGGCAATAGAGATGTCTGCATCGATTGTAGAGACTGTAACGTTTCTAGAGTTTTCGATGACAAGTTTCTGGCGATTTGTTTGTTTGTGGCTAGCTGCTTGCAATAGATCTTGCGTGACGCGGTCAGCTAGGTCACCATCAGCGATTGAGATGTTTGTAATGGTGATGATCGCTGTTTGAACAGCCGCTTGGATAGATGCTGCAACCTGTGCATCAACAGAAGAGACGTTAATGTCACAAGAATCTCTAACGATAATGACTTCCTCAGATGTCTGCTTTGTTACACTCACTTGATCAAAGTCTTGTAAAACATCTTCATCATCATAATAGTGGCCGTCACAAACTGCTTTTCTTTCGTAGTTATGATGGTAATCGCCGTGATGTGTACAGTTGCGATCTAGAGCGACCCAAGAGTATGGTTTAGAATCCATTTCTTTTCCTCCTTCCGTTTACTTTATTAAATGCTGGAATGATTGGTTTTGTCTCGGGCATTTATCCTAGCAGGCAACCCATTTTTATTTAATCGTTATTTTGCTGCGCTTGACGACGCTGCTGGATACGTTCTCGAAGTGAATTTCGTTTAGGGCGCACTTGTGGTTCAGGCTCGACCTCTTCTGCATGTTTTGCTGCCTCTGCCTGACGCTTTTTCTCCTGCTGCTGCTGTACGAAATCATCTGCTTTCTTTTGTAAATCCTGAACCAGCTTCAAAATCATCCTTCTTTGATCTTCTGAAAGGTTTGCTTTCTGATCATCTGTGACATTATTTTTGTTTAAAATATCACTTACAAGAAGGCTTGTTAATGGATCAACATCAGTGTTGATTTGAAACTCCTTTTTTTCGTTCTCTTCAGCCACGATTATTTCACCTCTTTCATACGTGATGTTAGAAAAAGAAAGGGTCAAAGAATGCCGGCTTCAACTAAAAGTACATTCAGTGTTTGAGTGAGAATTTGTACGGAGTTCATAATGGATGCATCAGATAATGTAATCGTGACGTTATAACAATTGATGATTTGAATCACTGTTTTCTTTTGAACTGTCACTTGTTGTGCAGCTAAAAGCTGTTCTGTGATGTCTGCAGCCAATTCATCATCTGGTACAAGAATTTGAATTAAAAGAGTAATGATTGTCGTTACGGTCGCTTGAAGGGAGAGTGCGGCTGTTACATCTGTTTTATGAATCGTGACATTTTCGGAATCCTTGATCTCGATGAAATCATCATAATTGCTGATTAATTCGTTCAACAGTTGTGTGTATAATAAATCAGCACTTTCTTCAATAGACAATACTTTCACTCCTTTCTTATCTATACATTATTTAATGCAGCAGGGGCTCAAGATGGAATCGGAAAGCATGAAAAAGTACAACCCAATTTTATTTGCACCCGATTCATCATGGCGGTCTTTCTTTTTGCATATATAAAGAAAGGACGGAAAAAGAAGAATGAAGGAGGTGGAGGTTCCATGAGCGGCGCTTTGTCATTTGCTATATTTGCCCTCGCATCCTTTAGGCTGACGAGATTGATCGTGTTTGATACGATTACAGCCCCCTTTCGCCGTCTATTTCATGAAGAGCAAGAAGAGGTAAACGAACAAGGTGAAGTCGAGACCTATATCGTCATTAAGGGGAAAGGACTGCGATCGTGGATAGGAGAGCTGTTAAGTTGTTATTGGTGTACGGGTATGTGGTGCACTGCTGCTTTACTACTGATATACATATTTTTTCCTGTCATCAGCATGTGGCTTAATTTACTATTAGCGATTGCCGCCGCAGCAGGCTTGATTGAAGCAGTCGTGTCGAAGCTTGTGAAATAAACAGGCATTCTGATCAGACACGCTTAAAGAAAATGCATATACTAACATGGAATAGGAAAGGAAGGGTTGCGATGAAACCAACTGAAACACCGTCACATATGCTTCAAGGGTATCCAGCGCAGTCAAATCAACAATCTGTATATACGAAGAAAATCAAGAAGACGGGCTGCGGCTGCGGGAAGAAAAAGAAACCTCAATAGGGAAAAACAAAAGCCGGATTTATCCGGTTTTTTTGTTGCCCTTTTTTTGGGTGATGCATATGTAAGAGAGAAGGGGTGACCAGAATGGATGCATTCGAACAATTAATCGGTTCCTTGTTCACTAAACCCCATGATGGGAAAGAGCAAGCGCACGAAAAAGCTGAAATGGATCTAGCGAATAAAGCGAAGGATCTTGAAGAGCACTTAAAAGCATTTGGCGAGAAAATGGATACTTTTGCGAAAGAAACAGAAGCATTCATGATCCGTCATGGAGAGGCAGATTACGTCTTTAAACAGCAGAAATAAAAATTCCGCACTTTTTTATGTGATCGTCCAAACCATTTCATGTATTTTTCATATTTTGTAAGGGAGAAGAGGAGGTGCTTAAATATGAGTTGTTACGGTTACGGTGGCGGTTATTGCGGAGGTTATGGTGGCGGCTACGGCGGCGGTTATGGTTCAACTTTTGTTCTTGTCGTCGTGCTTTTCATCCTTCTAATCATCGTTGGTGCTTCTTTCTTTAACTAAACAGTAAGAAGGTGAGGGAAGCAATAGGGAAGCCTTTTGCTTTCCTTTCTCTTTGCTAACAAGGCAGCAGGATAGGCACATATCTCGCCTATTTTCATATAGTAAGGTGATTACTCCACAAAGAGGAGGCAAAGGAATGGATAATAAGTTCTTTAAAAGTGTGGAAAATAAAACAGGTGTAAATATGAATGATGTCTTTAAGCTTGCAGGTTCTTTGCAAAACGCGAACTTTAAAGATGAGAATACCGTTCGAGGTGTCATTAAAAAAGTAGCGCAGCTTGCAAACAAACGTGTACCTAAAGAAATGGAAGACAAAATCGTTCAATCGATTACAAGTGGAAAAGAAAAGCTTGATTTTAATACAATCGCTAAAATGATGAACAACAAAAAATAAACAACAGGCTCTCCATTTAAAGGGGGGCCTGTTGTTTTTGGGTAAAACCTTCACGATGTTTCTTTAAAAGAGGGTACAAAAAGCGGGAACGGTGAGCAGTTTTTCCTCTTCTATATGATGGAACGGATAGATAAAGGGATTGTTCTGCTCTCGTCATGGCAACGTATAATAAGCGCCGCTCCTCTTCAATGGCTTCTTCATCACCGCTTCTCAGCTCATCAAGTGCAAAGTCATGAGGGAGCGCCCCATCAACCACACTCGTGATGTACACTGTTTGGAATTCTAGTCCCTTCGCACGGTGGATCGTCATGAGCTGAACGCCTGGTTCATCTGATTTTTCCTTTTCAGCAGATTTCATATGTTCGGCATGAGCGAGGAAGGCTTCAATTGTTTCAAAACGTTTCGCCGCTGTTTTCACATCTCGTACATCATCTGTTCCTTTTTCAAGCACATTCGTATCATTCACGCGTTTTTTTAAAAAATCACCAAGTCCCATCCTTTGTTCAATAAACGCTACAGCTTCAGATGGCTTTAACGATTTTAACGTTCGAAACAGGGGAACGATCGATTGCAGTTTTTTGCGCTGAAACGGCTGAATGTCTGTTAGCTTTCCAAGTGCCTCTACCATAGAACAATCTTCTGTAATGGTCAGCGCCTTCAGGGTATTCAGTGTTTGCTGCTTTAAAAAGAAAACGGGCAGCAGCAGCTTCATTGCGGCGACATCATCTGCATCCTGACTTAGCGAAAGAAAAGCGAGCAGCACCCGAACAATTCTTCTGCTATAAAAGGCTTTTACACCAGCATCGGTTTGATACGGAATCGCCGATTGATGAAGACGTTCATAAATCGCGCGGCCTCCTGTATTCGTTCTAAACAGCACGCAAAAGTCATTCGGTTTTGCACCGTTTTTAATTTTCTCCTGAATATCTGCTACGATCATGGTCGCTTCCTCTTCCTCGTCATATGGATAAAAAAGAGTCGGCGGAATTTTCTCCACGCGTACGGCTTTTAACGTTTTCTCGTAACGATGCTGATTCTTCTTAATAATGGCGTCTGCACTTGCGACAATCGTATGATGAGAGCGGTAATTTGCATGTAAATGGACGATCTCGGCCGAAGGATAGTCCTGTTTGAAGTCAAGAATAAAAGCAGGATTGCTTCCTCTAAATGCATAGATGGCTTGATCATCATCGCCTACACAAAATAGCTGCTCGGATTCTCCAGCTAAAAGCTGGATTAATTGATATTGTACGGGATTAATATCTTGAAATTCATCTACTAAAATATACTTGAATCGTTCTTGATATTGTTTGAGCAATTCAGGCTGCTTATTCAGCATGTGTAAACAGGCAATCGCCATGTCATCAAAGTCAAATTGTTGATTTTCACGCTTTTGCTGTTCGTATGACTGATAGATTGTCCACATTTGCTTTTCCTTTTCATCTTTCAGCTCAGGAAGTTCGTTTGGTAAAAAAGCATTTTTCCAATAGCCGATTGATTGCAGCACTTGATCGGTTGGATAGTCTTTTTCATCAAGTCCTTCATTCATGATCGCTTTGCGAATATACTGCTCTTTTTGCCAGTCGAATTTAATCAAATGCTGTCCGTTCCATTTGCCCCGATCATCGTGAAGCAGCATTTTATAAAATAAACTGTGGAATGTGCCTGTCACAACTTGGCTCGCCTGTGAAGGATGAAGCTGATACTGCATACGCAGTCTTTCTTTCATTTCACTGCTTGCTTTTGTGGTGAAGGTCACGAGCAGGATATGGTGAGCGGGGATTTGATGGTGCGACATCAGATAAGCAGCTCTTGCTGTCAGTACCCTTGTTTTCCCGCTGCCGGCGCCAGCTAGCACAAGCATCGGACCGTCTTTGTGTGTGACTGCTTGAAGCTGCGGTGCGCTAAAGGTGATGTGTGGAAAGAGGTCAATGGTATGCACTTCTTCATTCTTTTCTAAATGAAAGGTTTCGCCAAATTGAATGGATCGTGGTTCCTGCCAGTCATCCGATTCTTCTGTTTGTGAGCTGATCTGTTTGCCGGTTGGAAAGCGAAAGCCGCCAAGCTCTTTGTAGGATGCCTCTTCCTCTCGTTCAGCCGGTTTCTTTTCCTCTTGTTGTTCTCTTTTTTCGCAAATCTCTTGCTGAGATATTTGCTTATGGATAAAGGCAGGTTCTTCATGTATATTTAATCTAAAAAAGACGGGTTGTCCGCAATATGGGCAAGATAAATGCCCTTTTTTCCCCTCATCATGGAGGAATTGATAGTGTTCTCTCGAATATGTATGTAATGAGATCGTTCGATCATGTCGTCGTGCGCATTTCAAAGCTAGTCCTCCAATAGTCAATCAATCTTAAAAAGAAACACATCTAATCATATCAAATGAGGCGTGTTTCAAACAGTCATAATTAGGGAATAGTAGAGTAGAAGAGAAGCAAAGGAGGCGTTCTTGATGGGATATATAGCCCCGATTCAGCCGGATCTGTATTTTCAATATATCAATCGTCCTGCTCCTCAGGATAAAGAAGACTATGCGAAAGTGACGAAGGTCACCCGCACCTTTCATGACAAGGTATACAGAGAGCTGGAGAAAAAAGAGGACTTAGTGACAGAAGCGGAAACGAAAGTACAGCAAAAAAAGCGGGAACGCTTTGTACGAGATATGTTTATGGAAGAAGGTAAGGGCGTTCATATCAATACTTACGTCTAAATGACTGCGCTTTCTTCCTGAGCGAACGAGATGGAATCAATAAAAAGCCAGGGCATCCATGATGCCCTGGCTTTTTATTTTCGTTAAACGGATAGTGTTTTTGTCATTTTGACATGTGTAATCCCTGCTTCTTCAAACGGTTCTGAAACGGCTTTGTAGCCTTTCTTTTCGTAGAAAGGAAGAGCTTGGACTTGTGCATGCATGACAGCTTCTTTCGCTCCGTTTGCCATCGCTTCAGACTCAAGTGCTTCTAAAAGCTGGTGGCCAAGACCGAAAGAGCGCGCCTCTTTTAATACACAAATTCGTTCAAGCTTTGCCTTATGACCTTCAATTATGCGCAGTCTAGCAGCAGCTTGTGGTTTGTTGTCATCATTATAAATGACAAAGTGAATGGCTTCGTCCTCAAGTTCATCAATTTCGATCTCTAACGGGACTTCTTGTTCTTTTACGAAAACTTCTTTTCGAACATAATAAGCATCTTCTCGTTGTGTTTGTTCTTTTACGATGACTGTATTCAAATGTCTTTAACCCTCTTCTCCTAAGATAAATGTTTCATAAACGGTCCAAGAACCGTTCTCTAATTGATATAAAAGATGGAAGCGGTCAACCGTTTCCTCGTGATCAATTTTTCTCAGCTTCAATGTGCCTAGAACGTCTGAATGCTCATCGTCTGATAACTTTTGAGCCACTGTCACATGCGGAACAAATGCATATTCAGGTGTACCAGCAAGCGGATCAGTGTACAACTTCTCATTGAGAGTCATTAATTCTTCGTTCGGTTCTACTTTCATATAAATCACGTTGTTTACAGGAGCGAATGAACTGAATTTTTTAATACGTAACGTAATAGGAGAAGCATTTTTTGCGTACTCTCGCAAGGTGGAGACGACCTCAGCTGCTTCTAGATCCGTTAATTCAAAAGGTGTTCTTAATGTTAAATGAGGTGGTATGAGTGCATAGTTCGGATCATAACGTTTCCGATAAGAGTTCGCAATGTCTTGCAATTTTTTTGATGGAAATAAAACAACTCCGTATTTCATCATGTTCCCTCCTGATTAAGAAAGTATTTATTATTTTTTATTATAACAAAATTCAGTTGATTAACGAATATGGGAGCATTCTTTTTAACGAAGGTGAAATGAGCGGTTGCCAAAACGTCCATTTATGATCGCCTTCGAATGTCTCAAATAAATAATCCGCACCAGACTTCTCCAAAAGGACCTTTAATTCTTCGTTCGGCTGAATAAAGTCTAGCACTTGCCCATCTGTCGTTTTCACAGCTGTTTCTTCTAACCCGATTTGATGGATAATCGCATAATGAGCAAGGGATGATGACTGTTTGACTGCTTGAAGGACCGACTCATCCACGTAAGGAGACTGCAAAATCAATCCGCCAAATAACGAAGGATAATCAATGGCTGTCATAAGTGAGATCGTAGCACCTAATGAATCACCAATAAATGTACGACCTGATCCAACTTGATACGTTGGATAGTGTTCATCAATATACGGAACTAGTTCATTTGCCAAAAAGCGTTTATACGCCTCGAACTTTGGTCCGTCTGGATGATACGTATTTCGCCTTTCAGTAACATTTTCATATGGGACACCAATGATAATCGAGCGTTCCATTTCTTTGTTTTGCATTAATTCTTCCGCTTGTCTGCCTATTTTACCTAGACGGAAATAATCATGACCATCTTGTGCAATGATGACATGATATGTATAAAGGGGGGAGTAATTGACTGGCAAATAAATCAAAATGGTCATATCTGCCCCAAGTTCTTTTGACTGTAAGGTTTCTTCTTGAATGATGCCTGTTTTCTTCACCATAATCCATTCCTCCAGCTAACCAAATTCATCATAAGTGAAACGTTTCCATTCATTGTAACACGAAAAACAGCGTTGTTCCTATATGCTAACATGCAATCAAATTGACTGACATTCAATCTAGTGCAAAATACAGAAAATTTTAATTAATCGTTACATTTCCCCTTGAAAAATGAGGTTTAATGCGTTACAGTATTAAGAATTAGAACAGACAGACAACACATTCTTATCGTGAGAGGTGGAGGGACTGGCCCTTTGAAACCTCAGCAACCGGTATGCATCACTTCATGTGATGTACCAAGGTGCTAAATCCAGCAAGCAGCTTTTTTGCTTGGAAGATAAGAGGAAGCGATTAAACCCCTTCTTCTTATGAAGAAGGGGTTTTTCTGTTTTGAAATTAGATTTTTACTTAGGATGGTGTCAAATGACAGAACATGTGGAAACGAAGTTAGCGCAAATTGGAAACCGCAGCGAAGAGGTGACTGGTACTGTCAGTCCTCCCGTTTATCTTTCAACAGCTTACAGACATAGAGGCATTGGGGAATCAACAGGATTTGATTATATTCGGACGAAAAACCCAACAAGGCAGCTTGTAGAAGATGCGATTGCTTCACTCGAAGAAGGAACGGCCGGTTTTGCCTTCAGTTCGGGAATGGCTGCCATCCAAACGATCATGGCGCTGTTTGATAGCGGGGATGAACTCATTGTTTCATCAGATTTATATGGCGGTACATACCGTCTATTTGAAAACGAATGGAAAAAGTACGGACTGCGCTTTGTTTATGATGATTTTTCAGATGAAGACTGTTTACGCTCTAAAATGACGCCAAATACAAAAGCCGTCTTTATTGAAACGCCAACAAACCCACTCATGCAGGAAGCGGATATTCAACAGGTTGCGAAGATCGCAAAAGAACATGGTGCATTGGTCATTGTGGATAACACCTTTTATACGCCCGTCTTGCAAAAACCGATTACACTCGGAGCGGACATTGTCATTCATAGTGCAACCAAATATTTAGGCGGACATAACGATGTTCTTGCCGGACTTGTCGTCACAAAAGGAGAGAAGCTATCGGAAGACATGTTCCAGCATCAAAACGCCATTGGGGCGGTTTTATCTCCATTTGACTCATGGCTTTTAATGAGAGGAATGAAAACATTGGCGCTGAGAATGCGTCAGCACGAAGCAAATGCGAAGGAATTAGCTGATTTTCTAAAGCAGCAGCCTGAAATTCAAGATGTCCTTTACCCAGGCAAGGGAGGCATGCTGTCATTCCGAGTAGCCAAAGAGGACTGGGTCAATCCATTTTTGAAGCAGCTGAAAACGATTTGTTTTGCTGAAAGCCTTGGCGGAGTCGAAAGCTTCATTACGTATCCTGCAACGCAAACCCATATGGACATCCCAGAAGAGATTCGCATCGCAAACGGTGTTTGTAACAAATTGCTCCGTTTCTCAGTCGGGATTGAGCATGTGGAGGACCTAAAAGCAGACCTGAAACAGGCACTATCAAATGTGAAAGAGGAGGTACACACGAAATGACCACACACGATTGGACACTAGAAACACAACTCGTTCATAATGCGTTTAAAACAGACCGTTCAACAGGTGCAGTCAGTGTACCGATTCAACATGCATCGACGTTTCACCAAAGCAGCTTCGATGACTTCGGTCAATATGACTACTCCAGATCAGGCACCCCTACACGTCAGGCATTGGAGGATACCATTGCAGCGCTAGAAGGAGGAACGAGAGGGCTTGCCTTTGCGTCAGGTATGGCAGCCATTTCAACCGCTTTTCTTCTATTATCAAAAGGAGATCATGTCCTTGTCACAAGAGATGTGTACGGCGGGACTTTCCGAATGATCACCCAAGTTCTTTCAAGATTTGGGATTGAGCATACCTTTGTGGACATGACCAATTTGAATGAAGTGAAACAAGGCATTCAATCAAATACAAAAGTCATTTACATGGAAACACCGTCAAACCCTACACTCGGTATTACGGATATTGAAGGTGTCGTACAGATTGCGAAAGAACATGACTGTCTGACTTTCTTAGATAATACGTTTTTAACGCCTGCGCTTCAGCGTCCGCTGGACCTTGGTGTTGACGTTGTGCTGCACAGCGCAACGAAATTTTTAAGCGGCCACAGTGATGTACTGTCAGGCTTAGCCGTGGTGAAAGATGAGAAGCTAGGAGACGAACTTTATTCGCTGCAAAACTCCTTCGGGGCGGTACTTGGCGTACAGGATTGCTGGCTTGTGCTTAGAGGATTAAAGACCCTTCAAGTCAGATTAGAAAAAGCCAGTCAAACCGCATTAGAACTGGCTTCATTCCTCAAAGAACATCCTGCGGTCAAAAAAGTATATTACCCAGGATTAGATGATCACCCAGGGGCAGACATTCAGCGGAAGCAGGCGAGCGGTGCAGGTGCTGTTCTTTCATTTGAACTAGAAAACCAAGCGGCTGTCAAAGAATTGGTCGATGGCGTTACATTACCTGTATTCGCCGTCAGCCTCGGAGCAGTCGAATCCATTCTTTCCTATCCGGCCAAAATGTCACATGCCGCTATGCCAAAAGAAGAAAGAGAAAAAAGAGGTATCTCGGATGGTTTACTTCGATTAAGTGTGGGCGTAGAAAACGGAGAAGACCTCAAAAGGGACTTCAAACAAGCACTAGATCAATTAAAGCCCGTCCTTGTGAACCAATCATAAAAGTCAGTGCAAAGCCGGTATGGATACCGGCTTTGTGCTTTTTGAACAAAACCATTGACGACTGATCATGATGGTTATATAATAGAGACTGTCAGTAACAGAAAGCCCAGAACTGATACATAACCCGATTCCGTAGCTCAGCTGGGAGAGCGCTACCTTGACAGGGTAGAGGTCGCTGGTTCGAGCCCAGTCGGAATCATCGTTGAAACCCTTGCATAGCAAGGGTTTTTTGTTTTTTTGACAACGAATTTTTGTTCTGTTTCTTTTGGTTGGGGACGAATTGGGGACGAACTTTATCCACCAGATTGGATTTTTAGAATCAAAAAATCCCTTTTCCATACCGATCACACAATATTTTCATTTATAATTCTCTATTTGTCTATACTTTTCATATCGCTGTTGTATAAGCTCTTCCGAGGATAATCGTATCAATTTTTTAAGAGATGATTCGATTGCAGATTCAATCAATTTTGCTTGTGATTTTATATCATTTTGTGCTCCACCCTTAATTTCAGGAATGATTTCATCAATAATTCCTAAATGCTTTAAATCTTTTGCTGAAATTTTCATGTGTTTAGCAGCTTCTGGAGCATACTTAGCATCCTTCCATAGGATAGATGCTGCTCCTTCTGGCGAAATGACCGAGTACCATGAATACTCTAACATATGGATATGGTTACCGACACTAATACCAAGAGCTCCACCACTTGATGCCTCTCCAATTACAATACAAACAATTGGCACTTTAAGAGTAGCCATTTCAAGTAGATTTCGAGCTATCGCTTCAGAAATTCCACGTTCTTCAGACCCTTTGCCTGGATAGGCGCCAATTGTATCAATAAATGTAATAATAGGGCGATTAAATTTATCAGCTTGTTTCATCAGTCTTAGCGCTTTTCTATATCCTTCTGGATGTGACATTCCAAAATTTCTTTCTATATTTTCCTTTGTACTTCTCCCTCTTTGATGACCAATAACCGTAACGGGCATCCCTTTAAATTTTGCAATACCACCTATCATTGCTTGATCATCACCATATAATCGATCACCATGAAGTTCGAAAAAGTTTGTAAACAATAAAGGTATATAATCCAATGTCGTGGGCCGGTTACGTAGCCTTGCGATTTGAACTCGTTGAAAAGGTGTAAGATTAAAATAAATTTCATCTTGCATTTTATTTAAACGTTTTTCTAATACATGGATTTCTGATGATAAATCTACATTATGTTCTTCCATCATTTTCTTTAATTCATCAAATTTCTCTTTTAATTCAATAATAGGACGTTCAAAATCCAAACTCATTTTATCCTCCAAAGGGTATGATTTACCTCACTCTAATCAAAAGACTTAGAAATAGAATCAATAAATAATTCAAAACCATCCACAACTATTTTTTGTTCTGATTCTGATAAATTATTGAGGATACGTTGATAAAATGTAAGGGATTGTTCTCTTAAGCGATTAACAGTAATGTGGCCTTTTTCTGTGAGGTGCAGAAAAAGTTCTCTTCTGTTTTCTTCATTTACTTCACGATAAACAAGTCCCTTTTTTACTAACTTATCTACCAATCTACTTACAGTTGAAGTCTCTAATCTAAGTTTATTGGATAGTTGCCAAACGGTTAATTTTTCCATCTCTATTTCCTCTAACGCCATCATTTGAGAAGTTGGTAGAGGTTTTTCAAATGGTCCATTGGGCAAATTTTGAGATTCAAAAACCCCAGTTATTATAATCATTTTCTTAATATCTGATCTTAGTTTTAAGGCATCTTCTCTTTTCAAAAAGGCCACCCTCCTAAAATTCATGTATGATACATCAATTGTATTATACATGAATATGTTTTTTTCACAAGTTTAACGTAAGCCAATATTAAAATAAGGATGAGATATTTCTACTTGTTAAAATGGTATAAACCGATTTATTTTATTAATATAAATGAGAAGCAGTTGCCCGAGGATTTTCAGTATTTAGAGCAGAACAGCGTTTCGCTTATGCTGAAGCATGCTATATAGTATATGCAGATGAGTATGAGAAACAAGGTCGATTTGAAGAAGCTACGGCTGCTGATCAAAAGGTATTAGAAACACATCTCAAAACGTATAGGCAAAATGAAAACAGACCATGCAGGGTCTGTTTTTTTTATGGGGACGGATTGGGGACGAACCCTTTCAGTTTTCTTCAGAAATGCACATTTTTTATCAGAAAGGCTCATCATAGAATCTTATTAAATCAGTCTTTTTAAGAGAACATCTGGTAGCTTCGGATAAGGTCATTCACCTTGACGGGGAGAGATCGCTAGTTCGAACCCAGTCGGAATCATATGAAAAGATGTTGAAACAGAGCCATTCTTGAGATAGTCGAGAGGCTTTTGTATTTCTAAAGCAAAAGAAAACATTAGTAAAATTAAAAACCACACTGCATTTTTCAGTGTGGTCAATTTAAGATACGATAGGTGAGCCACTTAACAATAGATTAGTTTCATAGTTTGTTTAAGATCATGAAACCATATTTTTGTAACCAGCACCTACGGACAAGTCATCAATCTTTCTTTTTTTTGTAGTCTTTTACTAAGCTTGAAACAGTTAAACCCATTACACCGAAAGCTACTACATAAAATAAAATATTTGTTACAGGTGTATCAATTTTCCCTAAAATCAAGACCACAGCTATAATAGCGATGGGTAAAGTAATTAACAAACTTTTGGATGCTTTATTTTCCTGTGTCATTAACCAAGAACCTCCTTTTTGTTTCAGCATCTAGGTGTGTTTTAGTACATTTTAAAAAACGAACAACATGATGGTTTTAGCAACCCACCATGCTGCATTTTCACTTCCAGTAACTTTAAGAGCACCTAAATAAATACCATGTTCAAGAGTGCCTGTATAATGCTCAATAGTTATTAGAATTGTTTCTAACCCTGTAACACCGCCTATCATTACTTTCAGTTTTGTAGGTAATTGATCATAAGCTTCTTTTATTGTTTTTATAGCCCATGTGAATTTACCGTGTGTAATAGCTTCTCCATTTGTTTTTGATTGAGCTCCTTTAATTGCTTTTTTGAACTTTTCTGTTTCTACTTCATTTAAATTCCAATACTGTGTTATCTCATCTATTGTAGGCTCTTTTGCTTGATCAAAAGAAGATTTTACAAATGAATAAGAATAGAACTGTTCTTTCTCAAAAGCTTTAGATGCATTTGCTTCTGCAAAAGGTGAGAGTATAAAAACAGAAATTCCTGCAACCATTGATAATATTAAACCTTTGGAAGTACTTGATTTTCCCATAATAAGCTCCTACTTTGGAATATTTTTTAGATTAAGCTTTCAACGTAATTAATAATTCAATAATTGTTTTAGTTGTTAGAAATATTCTTCCTTATTTAAATAATGTTATCATTTGTAAATAAATGAAGTAAATAGGTTATTTGTTATAGGATAGAATGGTACAATATACATATTAATTACGAAAAGACATGACTAGCAAAGATTTAAATCATTCGTAGAATATAAAAAAGGAATATCTTTTTTGCTCTTAAAAACGAAGAAATACCAGAGGGGCATATTAAAGAAGAAGAGGAGGATAAATAGCTTCTACAGAAAAAATAGAAGTGAATACAGTATATCGTTAATAATTACAGGATTTTTATATCTTCTTTGTAAGCTGAGAAAGATATAGAGCACTAGAAAAGGTCACGTTAGTCAAGATCACTTAAGAAGAATTGCTGAAGGCTTTATCGTAGGCTAAGCTTATGGTAGCCATTGAATGAAAACGTTATAACTTAGAGTAGTGGTAGACAGAAACATAACCTACCGGTTGAAAGGATGATTGTGGTGGTAAAAACAGATAAAGCTTCCTCCTGAATACAAGCAATTACATTCAGGAGGAGATAAAAAATGTTTAAACAAATAGATGAAAATTATCCGAGAAAAGAGCACTTTCATCATTATATGACGGTAACCCGATGCACATATAGTCTGGTGATCGATCTAGACATCACGAAATTG
Source organism: Bacillus sp. FSL K6-1106 (assembly GCF_038005245.1). Classification (NCBI taxonomy): domain Bacteria; kingdom Bacillati; phylum Bacillota; class Bacilli; order Caryophanales; family Bacillaceae; genus Bacillus; species Bacillus sp. FSL K6-1106. The sequence continues at coordinate 16,468 of NZ_JBBOSV010000004.1, read as the reverse complement.
TATGCAATATTAAAAGAAAAAAGGCTAAAAGTATATCCTGTGCAAATTTATTTGTTAGCAAGAGCTGTGCAGCAAATTCCTGAGTTTCGGATGGATCAAGTGAACGATGCACTTGGTTACTGGGAGATTCTCCATCCTAGTTATACGATTTTAAATAAAGAAACAAAGACATTTTCAAGTATTTGGACGCCTTATGACGAAAACTTTGCTCGGTTTTATAAAAGCTGTGTAGCGGACATGGACACTTACAGCAAAAGTAACAACCTATTTCCGAAACCTCATATGCCAGAAAACATGTTCAATATTTCAAGTCTGCCGTGGATTGATTTTACTTCTTTTAACCTTAATGTATCTACAGATATAACTTATTTACTACCAATATTTACGTTAGGTCAATTTAAGATGAAAGAAGAAAAAATCACCTTGCCAGTCGCGATTCAAGTCCATCATGCTGTTTGTGATGGCTATCATGTCGGTCAATATGTGGAATATTTGAGGTGGCTTATTGAACATTGTGAAGAGTGGTTAAATGATTCAATGCCAATTACCTGAAGACAAAAGGTATGCTCATGGAAATCTAGAAGATGAAGGCAGACTGAAATGAGTCTGCCTTTTTGTTTTGTGATGAGAATGAAAATGTTCCAAAGGTTTACTAAGGCTATATTTGTTCTTTTTGCGGTTTCTTTTCGGTGCTTTGTAAATTCTTGTATGTGATAATAAATGTCATATAAGGGAGTTCAGTGGAAGGGGGATAAGGGATGGAGAAAGTTCTTTCTTCACATGTAGGTGTGAAAATTAATGAATGGTATAAAATGATTCGACAATTCAGTGTACCAGATGCAGAGATCTTGAAAGCTGAGGTAGAACATGAAATTGAACGGATGGAAGAAGATCAGGATTTACTCATTTATTATCAATTGATGTGCTTTCGTCACCAGCTTATGCTTGATTATATCAAACCATCAGAAAAACGATCGCCTTCTGTTTCTGATTTGGTTGATAAAATTGAGAATTCTAATCATCAACTTTCGGGTATGTTGCAATATTACAATGCTTTTTTTAGAGGAATGCATGAATTTAGTAAGAAAGAATATGTACAGGCTATTCAATATTACAAGATCGCTGAAAGGCAGCTTGCACTGGTTGTCGATGATATTGAGCAAGCGGAGTTTCACTTCAAGGTGGCTGAGGCCTACTATATTATGAAGCAAACGCATGTGTCTATGCATCACATCATAAAGGCGCTAGATATTTATAAAGAACATGAGCAGTATAAAGTTCGCCAAATTCAAAGTCTAATTGTCATTGCAGGAAATTATGATGATTTCATGAGATATGAAAAGTCGTTGCAACATTTAAAGACTGCTTATTCAATTGCTGTGGGCGCAAACGATCAACGTTTAGTAGCAAAAACATTATTAAATATTGGTAATACATATGATAGGCAATCAAAGTATACAGAGGCAATAAAGCATTATAAAGAAGTGTTAGATGTCATTTCTTCGGAAAATAGTGACATAAAGCCAATCACTCTATTTAGTTTATGTTGGTCGCTGTACAAGTCTAATCAAATTGATGAAGCGGATCTGCTCGTTGAAGATGGACTTATATATTCCTCAAAGGTAAATGATTCGCTAAGTGTCTTGTTATTTAAAGCATTAAAAGCTATTTATATGGATACTAATGAACAAGCTTTGAAAGAAGTGTTTGATATTTTTGAAGAAAAGAAACTACATGTCTATGTGGAAGCATTTGCTCAAAGTGTCGGGTTATTTTATGAAAAAAAAGGGGACTTTGAAAAAGCTGCCGAATATTACAGAAAGGCTCTTAAGGCTCAAAATGATATTCAAAAAGGAGAGTGTCTGTATGATTATTAAAAAATTACTAATCATTGTATCCATTGTATTGTTAAGTGTTTCAACAGCAGAAACTTTAAAAATCATTGAAACGAAATCAATTCGGAATACAACAATGGAGGAACAAAAATCATATCGAAACACGACTATGATTGATCGAAATACAACTTCTGAAAACGCATAGACAAGATTAAAACAGACTTTAAGAGTCTGTTTTTTTATGAAGTAGAATGAGCAAATGAACAGTTGGCCAATGTTATACTTATCTCAGATAGATACGAGGAGGCATCCACTTTGAAATCATTCTGGGAGAAAGAAGAAGAGAGTCCTTTTACGTTAGAAAAGATAGATGAGGAACAAATTCGTGAAGCAGAGGGAACGCTTGGTGTCACTTTACCTGATACATACAAAAAACTCATTTTAGAATGGAATGGTGGTTTTACAGTTCGTAATGCTTTTCCAACCGAACGGCCGAATTCATGGGCAGAGGATCATGTTCAATTCGACCATCTAAGAGGAATCGCCAAAGATGATGGAATTATGAATAGCGCTCAGTTAAGTGATGAATTGGAGCTGCCCGAGGGACTTATTTTCATCAGCGGAGAAGAAGATACATGGATCGCAATGGATTACCGAGAAACGAAAGAACATCCTCCTATTCACTATTTCGATTTAGAGCTGGAAGTAGATTTTAAGCTGGCAGATAGTTTCGATGAATTTGTTGAGCGGTTATACACAGCTGACGACGCTATGGTTGAAGTAATAGAGATTGGGGAGGAAGCTTCGGATTTATATATCAGTAAAGAAGAGCTTGAACACATTTTTGAGAGAGGAGACCTTTGTCAGCAGAATCTCTTCAAAATAGCGCATTATCCGATGGAAGACATTGAAGAGATCGCATGGTTTTTCTTGCGCATGAAACAGTGCATCAAACAGATAAAAGATCAACATGTCTTGTATGAAACAGCTACTGCTATTCACTCCAACCTTCTGTTAAACCCAGATATGCCAAGGAATGACCGTATCAATCAAGAGCTGCAAGAAATGGCTGAATTTCTAGAAAATAGTGGAGATCCTAATATCGCCTTTTTGGGAGGGGATATTCATCCAGTGAAAAAACGATAGTGAAAGAAAAAAAGCCCCCAAAAGGGGCTTTTTTTAATCAAATTCATGAAAAAACTGTTTGAGTTGATCAATGAAAACGGATTTGGATTTTCCCTTTTTATAGATAAACTCAATATTGATGTTGAAATTGATAGATGGATCGATTGAAATTTGTTTTAATGTTCCTTGTTTTACTTCATTTCTAACACAATGATGAGGAAGAAACGATAGTCCCATTCCTTGCAGTACCAAATTTTTTGCAGTTTCCATATGATCAACCTCAATGGAAATGTTCGGTGTGATGTTGTTTTTTTGAAATAATCGGTGGAGCATCAACCAATCAAATGACCCATAGTCAAAGAAAATAAAAGGTTGTTCTTCTAGTTCTTTCATATTGATGTTGTCTAGGCTGGCGAGCGGGTGATGAGTTGGGACGAACAGCCCGATTGGATCGCTGAAAATCGGGATTGATTCAATTTGAGGATGTGTTTCAGTCCTGACAATGCCAAAGTCTACTTGGTTGTTAATCACTTTTTGGACAACATCCTTTGAATGTCCTGTTACAATTTTCACTTTCAGGTTTTCGTATTTTTCTTTTAGGGCGGGCAATATGTTAGGCAATAGATTATTGGAAATAGAGGATGCGCATCCAATCGTCAATTCATAAGGGATCATCGTTTGTTTAAGACTATGCTTTGCTTCTTGATAAGAATGGAGAATCTTTTTGGCATGAGGGTAAAACTGTTCACCTTTTTCCGTCAGAGATAATTTATTTCTATGTCTATCAAATAATTTCAGATCTAATTCTTTTTCTAACGATTGAATACGTGCCGATACAGAAGGCTGGGTTAAATACAGTGCTTCTGCAGCTTTATTGATACTGCCTAGCTGGCATACATAAATAAACGCTTCTATATTCTCAATATTCATGTTATCCCCTTATATGACGTTCTTTAAATGTTTAGCTTTTCAAGCTCATACACTAATTTTACAGCTTCTTTCGCCAAAATGACAGTAGGGTCAATCACTTTCACAGCTTTGGTTGACCTTAGAACTAAAGGAATTTCTGTACAGCCGGCAATGATGGCTTCTGCTCCTTGATTGATTAAAATTTCTGCAGCTAACGCCAGTTCACTTTCGCCTTTACTCAATTTCCCTGCTTTCACGGCATAAATCCCATTCATCACGTTTTTCTGAAGATTTTCACTAGGAGTCATGACATCAATCTTGTGATGGGCACAAGCCTTTTGATAGAGCTGGGTTTTTAATGTGCCATCAGTACATAGTAAGCCCACAGACGTATAGTGATGTTTGTTCAGGTGCTTTGCGGTTTCTAATGGCATATTCATGATAGGGATATGAGTGGATTGTTGTACGTTTTCTAAAAAGAAGTGAGCGGTATTGCATGCAATCAGAATAAAGTCCGCTCCTGCGCGTTCTAATCTTTTAGCCGATGCAATCATATATTCTGTAGGATCTTCGCCTTTCCCAAATATGGCATTGGTTCTATCAGGGATTTGCGGATAATTATCAGCAATTACATGGAGATGATCTTGATCTTTAATAGCTGGTGTATGAGAGATGATTTTTTTCATCAGATCAATCGTCGCTAAAGGGCCCATACCGCCCATAATCCCAATCGTTGTAGACATCACTATCACCACATTTCATTTTTTTCTATTATAAAAAAAGAAAGGATGGTGAGTGTTATAGAAAAGTTCTATTTGTATATAGAAGGTTGATCAAAAGCACCTTTTATTTTCTTCTTTATCTGTTTTGAGGTATGAGTTGCAATCTAATTAAAAAACATTAGAATAAAGAAAAATTGATAAAGGAGCAGCCATATGAATTTCAATTTGAATGAAGCTTTAGATATGTTGAGTCGAACTCCTCGTACATTAGAAAGTCTTTTGTCAGGTTTATCGAAGGATTGGCTTCACAGTCGTGAAGGGGAGGGAACGTGGAATCCTGTTGAAGTCATTGAACACTTGATTGAAGCAGAGAAATTCAACTGGATTCCCCGATTAAATGTCATTCTTGCTGATGGAGAGAATACCCCATTTCCTGCATTTGACCGCTACGCCCATTTGAATCAAACTGAAAGACAGATAGAACAAGCACTAGCGGAGTTTCATCATGTGCGGATGGAGAATGTGGCATACATTCAGCGTATGACACATTCAAGTCTTGATCTAGAGAAAAAGGGCGTCCATCCAGAATTCGGCGTCGTGCAAGTGAGCGAATTACTTTCTGCGTGGGTTGTCCATGATTTCACCCATATCTCCCAAATTGTTCGGGTCATGGCGGAACCATATCGAACCGATGTAGGACCGTGGAGCGCCTATTTAGGGATTTTGAATAGGAAATAAATGATTAATGACGCTTCGCGGCCCACTCGGATTGAAGAATCGCATATTGATACTCATCGACCCAATGTCCTTTTGACATATAATTTTGTAGCAAATGTCCTTCGCGTCTCATGTCTAAACGTTCCAGCACTCGAATAGATTTTTCGTTTCGTACATCTGTAAAGGCAATGATTTTATGCTTGTTCAGTGTAGTGAAAATATATTCGATCATTGAATTCAAGGCTTCATGAATATAGCCCTTTCCTTGAAATTCAGGCGCGAGTGTAAATCCTATTTCAACGATTCTAGGCTCGCTGCCGAGTGTATGAATGGCGCAATCTCCTATCAGCTGATTGGATTCAGATAAGGCAATCGCATATTGAAACCACGTCCCTGGTTGATTAGGTTGTTGCGTCATTTGGTGTTGTACAAATGATTCAGCGTCTTCGTGCGTGTAGTTTTCCCAGGATTGAAATGTGGCAATAGAGGGATTTGATCGGTATTGATAAAATGCTTCAATATCCTGCTGATCAAACTGACGAATCACAACCCGGTTTGTTCTTGTAAATATGCTGTTTGCATTCTTCATGTGTTACCCTCACTTTTTAGTTTGTTCTTGATTTAAAAAAGTCTATTAGCCATTCAGATAGCTGTTTTTGCGCTTTGGTCACAAATCGATCGGCATAATACGTTAATTCAAGATGCCGAACAGGAGCAGGAGCAGAAATAGGGATAGAGACAATATTAGGCCATGCTGAATGTTGCTTTAACAGCCCTCTTGGCTGGATGGTGGCGCCGATACCGGCTTCAACCAGCTGCAATAATGAAGTGGCAGACCCAACATCCATGACCGTGTCCAATTCAAAACCGTGTTCTTTACATACGTCATCGACCAAATCTCTTCCTAGATAGCCTTTTGGATACATGACCAGTGCATGTTTTGTCAGCTCTTTTAGCGTCACTTCACGCCTTTTTGCCAGTTCACTGTCTGAATGAACAAACAATTCGTAGGGCTCATCGCCAAGTGGAATTTGAATCAGGCGTTTATCCGCAGGCCCGCGCAGCCCAATTCCGATATCGACTTTATGTGAGAGCACCTCGTCACGAACAAAGATGGTCGAAAAAGCCTTTAGGTTGATCTCTGGATACAGCGTTTTAAATTCTACAAAAAGCGGAACAAGCTGAAAGTCAAGATCAGAGGGGAGGACGGCAAGCCGAACAGTGCCCCGCTGTTCAGATAACAGTTCTTTCATAGCATTTTTGGCATCTCGTTCAGCCTGAAGCATTTTCATGCCATATTGATAAAGAAGCGTACCAGCTTCAGTTGCAACTACTTTTTTACCGATTCGGTCAAAAAGCGGCATCCCAACTTCAGCTTCAAGCAGCTGAATCTGTTGGCTTAATGTAGGCTGTGATATACCTAGTTGCTCTGCAGCCTTTGTGAAATGTAAATGATCGAATACAGCCATAAAATAGGTAATGTGACGAGTATCCATATGCCATCCTTTCATTAATGATAGTATTTTCCTATCATCATAATACTAATTATTGTATTGATCAATGAATGAAGCGGATTTATACTCATAGTAACCTCAACAAGATGAGAGAGGAAGAAGAGTATTGATAAAAAAAATATTTTATTTAGCTGCTTTATTTTTAGCTGCCTTAAACTTGCGCCCAATCATTACATCCGTAGCTTCTATGATGAGCATGATTCAATCAGACCTTGGCGTTAGTGCACTCACGGCAAGTCTTTTAACCACTTTGCCGGTCTTGTGCATGGGAGTGTTTGCCCCTGTAGCAACGAAACTAAGCCGCCGGTTTGGATTAGAGAGAACTCTTTTTTTCTCGATTTTTCTTATCACAATTGCGACTGGACTGCGTGGTACAAGTCAAACGGTTACCATCCTTCTCATGACTGCTTTTGCAGGAGGAGTTGGAATTAGTTTTGCCGGACCATTGTTGTCTAGTTTTATTAAAAAGTATTTCCCGAAAAGTCCTGGGATTGTCAGTGTGTATTCTATATCGATGACAGTTGGAGCTGCACTTGCTTCGGGCTTGACCATTCCGATTTACCTTCGCAGTGAGCATAACCTTCCACTTGCGTTATCCTGCTGGGCGATTTTAGGCGTTATTGCCATGATTTTATGGCTCGGTCTAGCTCGTCAAAACCAACAAGCGGATCATGCAGATGTGCCGCTGAGATTACCGCTACGAAACAAAAAAGCCATTCAATTTACCTTGTTCTTTGGCTTTATGTCTAGCATGTTCTATTCGTTAACAGCGTGGATTTCACCCATTGCGCTTGATTTTGGGAATAGTCCACAGTATGCCGCCATGCTACTTACGATATTTACACTCATTCAGATTCCGGTGGCATTACTCGTTCCAAACATCGTCAATCGTCTAGGAAAGCCGAAATTATTTCTGATCTTATGCAGTTTGTCAGAGCTGATTGGCCTCATATTCCTTCTATTTCCAATGCCGATCCTGCCAGCTGTTATTTTTCTTGGGATTGGAGCAGGTGGATTATTTCCTTTGGCACTTATGCTGCCTATTATTGAAACGCGTACGCCAGAAGAAGCCGGTACATGGTCAGCGATGTCACAGATGGGCGGGTACATCATGGGAGGATTTGGTCCATTTTTAATCGGTTTGATTTTCGATATCAGCGGACATTTTCAAGCTGCTATTGTCGCAATGCTCGCCATCGTGATGCTGATGATTGGCGTGCAGTTATCTATGAAGTTAGGAAAAAAACGTGATGAGGTATCCAATTAAAGATCAGTATACCGCTGCTTTTATATCATCACTCAATTGAAATCGCCATAGCCTATTTCTAAGTAGGCTATGACGATTATTTTGCTCAATCTTTAAAAGATGCACCTGAATGAATTATCGTGAAAGAAATTTTTCAACTTTACGAGTGGCCATTTCTGCAGCCTCCATGATCATTTCACATAATGAAGGAGGGGGAAAGAGGATGCCTTATCCGAAAGGTCATTAGTCAAAAGTGAGAGAACAGATCATCGCAAGTGCTGCACGAGCATTTCGAACAAATGGCGTCCGTAATATCAGTTTGCCATACATTATGAAAGGAGCAGGTCTAACTCATGGAGGGTTTTACGCTCACTTTAAGAACAAGGATCAGTTGGTGATAGAGACTTTTCATTTTGCTATTACTGATACGATCAAGATGCTACAAAGTGTTGCAGACAAGAAGGCAGATCAGCCTCGAATTCAGACGATCATTGAATTTTATTTAAGTTCCGTTCACCGTGATCAGACGGAAGTCGGCTGTATACTGCCTGCACTGGCAGGGGAGATTGCTCAATTATCGCAAGAGGTACGGAAAGCTTATACCGATGAATTGAAACGGTTTATGGCGTTTATAGCCGATACGGGAAACATAGATCACTCTAAGAGTTACGCACTAGTAAGCAGTATGATTGGTACAATTGCTCTTGCGCGTGCTGTCAATGACTCGCAGTTCAGTGATCAATTGTTATTTGCAGGCAGAACACAGGCAAAACACATTTTAGAAGCGAATTAACATTCAAATGAAAAACATAGGAGATGTTGCGATGTTTATTAGAGAAGCAAGCATAGAAGATTATCCACAATTAAGACAAATCTATTTAGAATCCCGACGTCAGAGCTTTCACTGGCTCAATACAGAAGAAATCAAACTGCAAGATTTTGATCAAGATACGCAGGAAGAGCAAATTTTCTTAGCTGAGGAGAACAATAAAATCCTTGGGTTCATCTCATTATATGTGCCAGATCGTTTTATTCATCTCTTGTTTGTACATCCAGATGCTGCTGGTCAAGGGGCTGGCGATCTACTGCTTAAGCAAGCTATAAAAGTTTTGGGAACACCAGTCACCCTCAAATGTGTATCCGAAAATCACAAAGCTTTGTCTTTTTATCAAAAAAGAGGATGGAAGGCTGTTGTAGAGGAAGGGGAGCCTGGGGCGAAGTACTGGGTGCTTATTTATGAATAGAAATCATGTTATCTATCATTCACACGACCCTTTATAGGGCCTTTTTGATTGTCAGTTTCTAAAAGCCATTTTTTCAAAGGAAAATCAATAACAAATGAGCGGCTAAAATCCGTTCTTTTTTATGCTTAAAAATTGGACATCTTATGAATGAGAATATGAGATTCCATTATTTTTTAATATCCTAATGCATTATATTTTAAAGGGTGTTACCGTTGGATGTAAGGAATGATTGGCCAATCTTCCAATAAGAGTTGGAGGGAATCATGAGTTACAAAATTGAAATGTTAACGAATATGAAAATGGTGTATATGAGAAATATAGGACCGTATGGCAGTAAAGAGAATGTGGAGATGATGAAGAAATTTAAAAAATGGATCAACGAACATCAATTCAATGATGAATTAAAGAAACATGGCATATACGGTGTCCCTCAAGATGATCCTGCAAGAACTTTACCTGAAAATTGCAGATATGACCTCATGTTCATGACAAATAGAGATTTCTCCAAAGATCAACTTGTTCAGACTGGTCATGTTGAAGGAGGAAAGTATGCTGTGTTTACGGTGACACATACAGCCGAAAAAGTGAATTTGTTTTGGAGACAATTACCTCTAATGATCCAACACAATCAATTGAACATACGCCATGCACCTATTATGGAGAGATATAGAGAAGATGAAGGCGAAGATAAGGTGTGTGAATTCTTACTGCCTATCTTTTAAACATTTTATCTAACTTTCATGAAAACAGACCTCTTGTGGTCTGTTTTCATGAATATAAAATCTACACGTTTAAATAGTTTAGGACTCGTTCCTTTAAATAACGATATTGATCCTTATTCGTATCTTGAAATGCTTCTTCCCGATTTGAAGGTACATCCATATAAAAAATTTCTTCAGAGAATTGCGAAGAAGTAAAGTCAATTCTTGTTCCATTCACTACGTTGTAAAAGTGCCATCCGCTGGGTAATAAGGTCTTGTTTATTTTTCCGCCTAAAAGATCATGGACAACTAAAGAAGTGACGCCACATTGTCCGTTTGCTGGGTTGTCTTTACTCCATTTTGAACTAGATTGAGAGGACCAGGCTTTATATAAAGCATCAATGATTTCGTCTGTCGAGTAGAGGTTCATCCTAAATATCCTTTCTATTTAAAGAGTGATAAATGTAGCATCTATTTAATCTATAGTAGATTTTTTTCATTTAAAAACCAATAAAATCTTTTCGTTGAAGTACTTGATCCAAATGATATACTATGGGCTAAAACAATGAAAGGTTATGTCAGGGGGAGCATGGTGTGATATTCATCATAGGAATTGTAATCGCTTTTATTGTTGCTATTTTAGGCTTTACTGTTTTCGTAGATGTAGGTAATGGGTTGGGAACGGCTTTTAGCATCATTGGGGGAATGGTCATTTTATTCATAGCGGGAAGGCTGCAAAGAAAAAAAGAAAAGAATGATCCAAACATCTTATTAGATAAGATGATGATGCTCTTTCATGAAGACGGATTTCAGTCCTCAACATACATCTTTTCGCAAAATGTTGATAAAGGTTTTGCGATTGATGACGAGCGAAAGAAAATGCGCTTTATTACACATCAACCTGGCGGCTCATCTCAGAAATTCAGGTTTGAAGTAACTGAACTTTCCTTGCAAGAGTTGAAACAAGTTGACATGTTAGAAGATGGTATACCGATTGAACATTCTACTGAGAGTGATAATAATGAAGAGATTTCTACACTTCAATTAAGATTAACGATGAATGATCAAGAAGCATCAACGATCACGATCACCTTCCTGCAATTTGATGTGCCAGTTCGTAAGAGCACCGCTGAATATTTAATTGAACGAGAAAATTTGGAGGAAATTTATCATCAAATTAATTCGATGATGAAATCTGTATATTAACTAAATTCCTGTTCATAAAGAAGAAATCACATTTTGATTGTGGTTTCTTTTTTGATCTCAATCAAGTTAAAGCCAGTCCAGTCATTGTAGTTGAATGTTTTTCTCAAAAATGAATAAAGATAGACTAGACACGAAAACGAACATTGATATTGAAATGACTCATGTGATGAGGAGGAAGCATACATGCAAAAACTTTGCAGGGAAGTCTGGATCGAAGTCAATCTTGATGCGATTAAAAGAAATATCGAAGCGATTCAAGCGCATATTCCAAGAAAAAGTAAGATCATGGCTGTCGTGAAGGCGAATGCTTATGGACACGGTTCAGTGGAGGTAGCGCGGCAGGCACTAGAAAGCGGTGCGACAGAACTTGCAGTTGCTAGCTTAGAGGAAGGCATTGTGCTGCGAAGAGCAAAAATTGAAGCGCCGATTTTGGTTCTTGGATTTACACCGCTCGACTGTGTGAAAAGGGCCGCAGCCTGGAGAATTGATCTGTCCGGCCTTCGAGAAGACTGGATTGCTCAAGCAAATGAGATCTTAGCGGAAGAAGAAAGCCAGCGACGGCTTGGGATTCATGTCAATGTTGACACGGGGATGGGGCGATTAGGTGTACGGACAAAGGAAGAGCTGTTAGCGGTGGTGAAGGCGCTTGAAAAGAGTGAAAACCTGAGGTGGGATGGAATATTTACGCATTTCTCCACTGCGGATGAGCCTGACCCTGATTTCACGTTGCTGCAGCACAGCATCTTCATTGATTTTCTTCGGTTTTTGAAAGAAGAAGGGATCAAACTGCCGACCGTACATATGAACAATACAGCTGCTTCGATTGCGTTTCCTGAATTTAGCGCCGATATGATCCGGCTTGGTATCGGACTTTATGGATTGTATCCCTCGCAATACATTAAAAGCTTAGACGCTGTTCAGCTAGAGCCCGCTCTCAGTTTAAAAGCAAGAATTGCGTTCGTGAAGAAAATGGTGACAAAGCCAAGAACGGTCAGCTATGGGGCAACCTATGTGGCAAAGCCTGACGAAGTCATTGCAACCATACCGATTGGTTATGCAGATGGGTACTCACGTGCTTTATCCAATCGAGGGTTTATGCTTTTCCGCGGAGAACGAATGCCAATTGCGGGCCGAGTCACAATGGATATGACGATGATCAGCTTAGGAGAGATGAAAGCAAAGCAAGGCGAGGAAGTCGTCATTTATGGCCGTCAAAAGGGGGGAGAAATTTCTGTTGATGAAATTGCTGAAATGCTGAATACGATCAATTACGAAGTTGTCGCGACCTTAAGCCGCCGTGTTCCAAGGTTTTATCGTCGAGGCGGGAAGATTATTAAAATTTCGACGCCGGTGATGTATGTGTGAAGGTAAGGACAGCATGAAAGTCCAAAAATCCCCCTTTATATGGCAAGGGGGATTTTGAGTTTCATGTCTTATTTCGGCTTAAGCTCGATACTCTTTATCTAAAATAAGAATTGGTTTAATCGTAGATCCATTTTTAGAATCTTCAAAAGCTTGTTCAATCTCTTCTAATTCGTAGAATTTTGCTAGTTTCTCAACTGGGAATTGTCCATTTTTAAAGAACTTGACTAGTTTAGGAATGAATAGTTGAGGAACGGCATCGCCTTCTATCACACCTTTTAACGTGAGCGCATTGAGCATGAGATCATTTGTGACATTAAACGTTAAATCGCGTTTTCCTACTGCTACTGTTGCACAAGTTCCTTTGACACGCAGGCAGTGAAGGGAAGCTAGCGTGACTTCTGGTACTCCAGTTGTTTCAAATGAGTAATGTGCCCCTTTTCCTTCTGTGATTTCCTTCACTTTTTCAGCTGGGTTCTCATGTTTACTGTTGATGACATGTGTTGCACCTAATTCTTTTGCTAGCTCAAGGCGGCTATCATGGATATCAACGGCAATAATCGGATCACAGCCTGCAATTTTTGCTGCCATTAACCCACTTAAACCAACAGCACCTGTACCGAACACAACAATGCTTGTACCTGGAGCTGGAGCAAGTGAATTTAAGACAGTACCGCTCCCAGTCATTAAGCCGCAACCGAATGGTCCTAAATAACGTAAATCAGTTTCTTTGTCTACTTTCACCACATTTTTCTCATCAACTGTTGCATATGTACCAAATGACGATTGACCAAAAAATTGTGATACATCTTGATGATCATGTGTATGGATAGGCGTTTCATTATGTTTATTACGACCAGAAAAATTCAGTGGAATCATGTTTTCGCATCCACCAGCGTTCCCGTCAAGACAATTATGGCAATGACCGCAATAAGCGAAACCTAGTACAACGTGGTCTCCTTCTTGAACGGTTGTGACATTAGAACCTGCTTTTACGACAATGCCAGAGCCTTCATGTCCTAATAAAGCAGGACGTGGGACAGGAAGCGTACCATCTAATACTGTGGCATCCGTATGACAAACGCCAGATGCAACGATTTTGACAAGCACTTCATCTGCTTTTGGATCATCTAGTAATAATGTTTGTTTCTCGAAATCTTTTTCATTTGTTGTGACCATCGCTTGAATTTCCATATCATGTGCCCTCACTTTTTGTATAGTATGATATTCTGAAGAAAGGTTAGATCAAATGTCACAAAAAATTCATTTCTTTATGACTAAGTTGATTGTAGGACGAAAGATTTTCCGTTTCAATCAGCAAAAAATCTTTTTTGTATAGGTTTTCAACACAAATAAATTTATGTATATCTAATCAACATTTATTAAAAAGTGTCTAAAGGAGGGGCCCATGATCAAAAAAGAGGATCGCCGTGTTGAGCGAACAAAAGAAACACTTCGTCAAACATTCAAAATACTAGTAAAAGAAAAAGGATATTCGCACGTAAAAGTGAAGGATATTGTGGAAAAGGCAAACTATAATCGGACGACGTTTTATGTGCATTATGAAAGTAAAGATGAATTAGCAGCAGATGTTATTCACCGGGAAATGGTCGATTTCGAATATGAATTTTGTAAGCCGACTCGTGAAAATCCACTGTTGGATTTAACTCGCATGAAACCAGAGGGCACCGATGTATTTCAATATATCGTTGAAAATCGCGACTATTATGATTTATTAGTGATGGAAGACCGAATTCCCCACATACAAGAAAAATTGCTTAAAAAAATACAATATATTTTCCAAAATAGAATGTCGTTTGTGAGTGATCAGTATGCAGAAATCAACGACAGTTATTTTGTCCAGTATCGTTCATACGGCATCTTTGGTTTTATCATTGAATGGATCAGAAATGACTACAATGCATCTCCTTCAGAAATGGCACGCCGCATTATCAATTTATTATATATTCAATCCTCACTCATGATTCAGTTGAAAAATGAAGAAGTGATTATGAAAAGGTAATGCTTAGGCCGCATCTCTAGCGCACAACATTTTGAATGTATATAAAGTTTTATTTAAAACTTCTTTAAATTGTAAACTTTGTAAAAAATAGAACGATAAAAGGAGGGAACATAACGAGTTGGAGGAATAGAAAATGAAAAAAAGGTTTTTATTATTTATCACGGTACTCCTATTAATGAGTACTCTTAGTCCATTTAAAGCAAATGCAGAAAATTCAATTGGATGGACGAAACGAGCTGATTTACCAGAAGAACGTATTAATGCTGGTGTGGGAGTCGTTGATGGGAAGATTTATGTATTTGGTGGAGCAAGTGAAAAAAATAAGTTGAATAACCAAACATTTATGTATGATCCAAAAAAAGATGTTTGGGAAGAGAAAGCCAGTATGTCAAGAAATAGAACAGGCGGTACTTACGCTACTGTAGGTAAAAAAATCTATCTAATAGGTGGAATTAATGAAGAGACAGAAGTAGCTTATAACACTATAGATATTTATGATGCAGAACTTGATCAGTGGGCTGAAGAGCCGATTCGAATTCCAAGAGAGCCGGTTTTTTCAGCTTATAGTAAAGGAACTTTACAAGCAGTTGCAGTGAAAGAGAAGATATATATTGTATCTTCAAAAAACTCATATAAGAATAATGTCTATGAATACAATACAATCTCTGGTGAATGGAAGAGCTTGAACTCATCGGGTTTACCATCTCGGAATGGGAGAGCCATTTCTGCAATTGACGGAAATATATATGTTGCAGGTGGCGAAAATTCGATAGGGCATAGTAGAGAAAAGTATTTGTTTCAGTATGATATTTCAACAGATACTTGGAAGAGATTAATTGATGTTCAGTTAACATCTTATACATATGAACCCTCCTATGAAACTTACAACGGCAAGTTCTTTATTATTGGTGGGCAATTATATGGTGATAGTTCAAAAAATATGGTAAACAAAGTTCAGATTTTCAATCCAAAAGATGGCCAATTTAAAAATTCAGCATATGATTTACCAGAAGGTAGAGTATCAGCTGTCGCAGCAATTGTTGATGACCAATTGTATGTCATTGGCGGACGTAACTATTCGGAATCTATGAGACATCTTTCTGTGAAAAGTGATTACAGATCCGTGATTTCTATTTCATTAAAAGACTTACAAGTGACTGAGGATGAAACAAAGCCAGATGATGGGATAGCAGAAGACCCAAAGGATCAAGATGGGACACAGCCAGGTGATGATACAACCGAAGAGCCGAAAGATCAGGACGGGACACAGCCAGGTGATGATACAACCGAAGAGCCGAAAGATCAGGACGGGACACAGCCAGGTGATGATACAACAGAAGAACCGAAAGATCAAGACGGAACAAAGCCAGGTGATGGAACAACCGAAGAGCCGAAAGACCAAGATGGAACAAAACCAGGAGAAGAAACTGTAAAAGGTATACTTTCCATTACCATGATTAATGGGTTACAAAAAGATTATCTGCTCTCAATGAAAGAAATCAACGATTTTCTTAATTGGTATAAAGAAAGAAGCTTTGGTATCGGAATGAACTTTTATGAGATCAATGATGAACACAATAAAGGGCCTTTCACAAGTAAGAAGGATTATGTGGTGTACCAAAATATTTTAATGTTTGATATCAAACAATACTGATATTCATATAATGAAAAAACTGCTGATGATAGATCAGCAGTTTTTGTTTTTGTGAAATTGTTAAAATTAGGACTAATGTCATTAAAAATGCGATATTTTTAAAAAAAATCTGTTAAACATCCTATAATCATGTCCGATATTAAAATTGTCAGGGTTGATAAGCCCTAGAACGAAGGACTTTTTTCAGACAAGGACGTCTGTCAGGTCCCG
>NZ_JBBOSV010000003.1:0-73830 GCF_038005245.1 Bacillus sp. FSL K6-1106 | reverse complement strand
GACCCGCTTATGCGGGTCTTTTTTTCGCTCTGGCAACAAAGAAAAAATAACAGCAAAGTGCGCCAAGGTCACAGAGCATAATAATCAGCCCCATGGGAAAGGCAGTCTGGCTTCCAGCTAAGCCGACAAGGGGTGTCATGCATGCCCCAAGAAGCATTTGTGCCACACCGATGAGGGCAGCGGCACTTCCAGCATGCGCACCGTGATGCTGCATCGCAAGAGAAGGAGCAGAGGTGCCGACAATCCCAACACTTGAGACCACAAAAAAGAGAGGAATAAGAATGCCATATAATCCTGCATCAATAGAGATCATCACACACAAGGTGACGCCTCCTAAAGCAGCTGTCAGCAGCCCAATGCGAAGGACTTTCTCCTCACCAATTTTCGCAGCAACGCGGGCAAATACTTGTCCGGCTGTGATGATGCCAAGACTATTCACCGCAAAGGCAGCACTGAAGCCCTGCGGAGAAAGGTTGAAAATCTCCTGCAATACAAACGGTGATCCAGAGATATACGCAAACATAGCGGCGAAGACAAGTCCTTGTGAGAGAGCATATCCGACAAAGAGTCGATCGCTCGCTAGAATTTTCATCGCACCTAGGATCTGTTTGAAGCCTCCAGTCTGTCTACGTTCCACAGGTAAGCTTTCTTTCAATGAAAACATCGATCTTAGAAGCATGAGCGCCCCGAGGATTCCTAGCAGAACAAACACACCCTGCCACGTCGTGAACCGTAACATTTGTCCGCCCACGATCGGTGCCGCTGCTGGAGCCACTCCGTTGACTAACATGAGCAAAGCAAAGAATTTCGTCATTTCTGAGCCTTCATAATGATCTCGCACGATGGCTCGTGCAATGACAATCCCTGCTGATCCAGCAAGTCCTTGAATCAACCTTAAAAGAATGAATGTCCAAATTGATGTGACCACTGTGCATAAAAGAGAGGCCGCAATAAAAATGATTAATCCAATCATGAGCGGCTTTCTTCTGCCGACTGTATCACTGATTGGACCTGCAATCAGCTGTCCAAGCGCAAGTCCAATCAAACAAGCCATGAGACTTAACTGAGACAGCGCCGTGCTTGCTTCAAAGTCACGGGCGATATTAGGTAAAGCAGGTAAATACATATCCATTGCCAGCGGTGCAAGGGCTGTTAAAGAGCCAAGAAGCGCGGCAAGGAGGAATCGATTTTTTTTCGATTCTTGGGGATAAGATAAAGAATTCATATGATGCCACTCCTCGTATACGTCCTCAAATCAGCATAATGAATCAAGCTTTCCATTTCAATCAAAATTTTCAAAGAAAATTTCGTGCAAAATAATTGATCTTTAAAAGAAGACTCTTTACATTGAATGAGTAGAGAAAAGAATCAGATCATCGGCATGCAGTGATTGCATGATACGTATATCCATTCATAGACAAACAGGAGGTGCTGGCATGGAGCAGCAAGAGTTGATCATTCGTCAAGCAGTGAGTGAAGATCATGAGGCGATCACACATGTGCTGATCAAATCATACGCACAGTATGAGCCTCAATTTACAGAGGAAGGCTGGCAAAATTATTCTACAGCCTTGCGAGCGGCTGTAGATAACCCAAACATGGAGTTGATGCTTGTGGCCGAGCTTGAGGGCAAGGTCGTGGGGACCCTTCAAATGTTCCGATCATCAGAACAGGCATATGACAAGCCGGAGATGGGCATTACTTCAGCGATTGTCCGGTTTTTAGGGGTAGATCCTGATGTGAGAGGAAAAGGTATTGCAGAGTCATTGTTGCGTAAAAGTATAGAACTGACGCAATCGTGGGGCGAGAACGTCCTGTACCTTCATACGTCGGATAAAATGCAGGCCGCCATTCGTTTATATGAAAGAATGGGCTTTGAACGGGCACTTGATAAAGAATTTGTGAATCAAAATGGGACGCATGTGAAGAGCTATCAGTATGTGATCAAAAAAGAACAGCCGGCTGGCTCATAACACGCTGTATAAGAAGAGGAAGAGCATGTCCTGCATGGACGGGGCTCTTCCTCTTTCTCATGATACCCATACGTTCAGTGCCATATATGAAAAGCACCATGAGATTAATCCGAACATGACAAAGAATTTCAACACATGTTCATAAGGGGTCAGCTTTCGATCTCTTTTCTTTTTCACAAGCCGCCAGTAAAGGGCATAGCCACAAAAAACCAAGATGATTTGTCCGAGTTCTGCTACGGTTTCGATGATTGTGATTCCGTTCATTTGTTTTCACCTCACCATATGTCTTCCATAGGCAGCAGCAGTGAACCTTTATTTCTTCAAAAGAAAGCAGTGTATACTAGAATAAGAAGTAGATGCAGAAGGAGTTGTGACCGATTGTTTCCGCTATATGCAAATTCTTGGGATGACGTCATTGAGAGAAAAATCAAATACGATGATCAGGTTGTGGAACATACGTGTCAGCTGTTAGACGCACAGGAGCAGCAAGTCGTGTTGTTTCATAAAATTCAAGAACCATTTACAATGGTTGCTGGTGATGGCACTGTCACGATTCCAAAAGGGAGTTATACGACCGCCTATTATTGGACGGACCGGCCTTACAATGTCTATTTTTGGCGGGATGATCAAGGCAATGAACTTGGCTCTTATGTGAATATCGTCAGACATACATGGTTTGAAGAACGGGTGGTGATATTTGAAGATTTATTGATTGATCTACTCGTTCTTCCGAATGGTGATTTCTTTGTTTTGGATGAAGATGAACTGCCGGAGAGTTTAGCTTCCTTTGAGCAGGGCTCGGTTCATCGAGCACTTCGTGATGTCATCCATTCGTTAGCGCACATCCTCGATCAAGTGAGGCTGGATGCGAAAGGGAAATATCATCACACCCTGTTTCAGAAGATGTTGAAATAGAAAAAACGATTCCTTGCTGAAAGGAATCGTTTTTTTATCAAACCTTGATCCGGTTTAGTCGTTTTTGTAAAGCAGTTTTTGTTTTAGATGCTTTTAGTTGTTTGACCGCACTTTGAGCGGTTGCTTTTGTTTTCTTTGTTCGTTTGGCTTCGGCTTTTTTGACTTTTTGTTTGGCATCTGTCACTTTTTTTTGATAGGCGACTTGTTTTTTGACTTTGTCGAGCCGGTTTTGTAGGCTTGTTTTTTCTTTGCCTTTGGATAGCTTTTTAATAGCCGTTTGGGCACTTTTAATCGAGCCTTGGGTTTTACTTTTTTCAGCTGATTTGACCTTCGCTCGTGCGTCACGAATATCAATGGCTGTTTGGACTTTTTTGACTCGGTCAGTGAGTGCGGTTTTTTGTTTACTAGCAGTCAGTCTGCCAATTTTCGTTTTGGCTTGATCAACATCTGTCTGTTTTTTAGATGTTTCGGCTGTCTTGACTGCGCTTGTCGCAGCCTTTAAAAAGGTTGACTGCGGCACATATTGCACGCGGCCATAGCCGAATTGTGGATCTTTTCCTTTTGCGCCAAGATCCACTGTATAGCTGCGCAATAAAGTGCGGAGCTGAACATTTGTTTTCTTAGGATGTAGCTGTTTTAACAGCGCCAGCATCCCTGTGACATGTGGTGCCGCTTGTGATGTACCCGTTGCATACCAATATTCATTTTTCAAATAGGTACTGATGACGTTCTCGCCGGGAGCGGAAAATTCAATTCCTTTCCCCGTATTAGAGATGGAGGCGAGTTTGTCTTTGTCAGTCGTTGCGGAAACAGCAATGACGCTATTGTATGCGGCAGGATAACTAATCCCATTCTTCTTTCCATCATTTCCACTTGCAGCAACGACCAGCAGTCCTTTTTTGTATGCTTCATCAACTGCTGAACGTAAAATCGGAATGTTATCTTCAAAACCTAGACTTAGGTTGATAATGTCCATCTTATTGCTAATTGCCCAATCAATGCCTCGGAGCAGACTGTATAAGTCGCCTTCTCCTTTTTTATCTAATACTTTTACAGCATACAGCTTCACACCAGAAGCGACGCCGACCGTACCGTAATCATTATTGAGCGCCCCAATTGTACCGGCGACATGTGTTCCATGTCCTTCATCATCTTTGTAAGAAGACGTGTAATCGACGAATGATTTACCACCGGCTACCTTTAAATCTTCGTGTGGGAAAATACCAGTATCGAGAACGGCTACTTTCACATCTTTCCCTGTCACGCCTTCTTTGATTGCTTGCTTTACATTGAGCTTCTGCAAGTTATAAGATTTTTGTACCAAAGCATCCTGACCACTAGCAGCAGCTGTTTTTTTCACGGTAGAAGCAGCGAGTTTGACCCTAACGTTTTTTGAAACATAAGCGATGTTTGGGTCTTTTTTAAGTGAGGTGACAGCTTGCTCATCTGCTGTCACTGCTACAGCTGGAAGATGTATGTATTGAGCGTTCACTTTTTCACTTTCTTGAATAGCCGTCTGTTTTCCTTTTTGATTTTTATAGACGATGATGACATCTGTTTCTTTTGGTGGTGCAGCTGCCTGCGAATGGAAGGGCAAAGCAGTTGTCAAAGCAAGAAGAAACGCGATGACCACGACGATTTTCTTTTTCAAGGCAATGGCTCCTTGCATATGAGGTGACCTCCGTCTTTTTTTCTTTATTATATCGGAGAAATAAGATAGATGGTTAGAAGAATCATAGTCTAGAAAGAAAGTTTTTTTCACACGTATCCCGAAATTGAATTTCATAGAATTCTAGTAGACAATAGAGAGATCATAATATGAGAAAGAAGGACATGCCGATGAATGTAAAAGAGTATATGACGTATGATGCGACAGGACTGGCGTCACTTGTGCAGAAAAAGCAGGTCACGCCCGAAGAGCTTGTACAAGCTGCATTTACTAGATTGGAAGAATTGAATCCAGTACTAAATGCGGTGATTCATACTAGACGAGATCAAGTGTTCAAAGACATGAAGTCACTAGATGCGGATCAGCCTTTTGCTGGTGTTCCGTTTGTGTTGAAAAATATATCGCAGGGGCTGGAGCATGAACCTTTGACGGCGGGTGCTTTGCTGTTAAAGGATGTAAAGGCGCAAACAGATTCCCACCTTGTCCGTCGATTGAAACAGGCTGGGCTCCTCATGATCGGTCATACGAACACACCTGAATTCGGATTGCGAAATGTGACAGAACCCTTTTTATATGGTCCGACGAGAAACCCTTGGAATGCTGACTATTCTCCGGGCGGTTCAAGCGGCGGGACGGCAGCAGCTGTGGCAAGCGGCATCGTACCTGCAGGTGGAGCGAGTGATGGCGGAGGGTCTATTCGGATTCCGGCATCCTTTACTGGTTTATTTGGACTCAAGCCAACAAGGGGGAGAACACCGGTCGGCCCGGGTGCAGGAAGGCAGTGGCAAGGAGCTTCCATTGACTTTACGCTCACAAAAACAGTTCGAGACAGTGCAGCCCTGCTTGATTTGCTTCAAGTCATTCAGCCAGAGGCTGCGTTCCAAACGCCATTATATGACGGCAGCTATCAGGAGGATTTGGTGAAACGAACCTCTTCTATGCGAATTGCTTACAGTGTAGACTCTCCAGTAGGCACGAAGGTGAGTGCGGAAGCAAAGCAGGCAGTCTTGAACACTGTGAAATGGCTGAGTGAACAAGGGCATCAAATAGAGGAAGCGAAGCCGGGTATTGATGGTGTCCATCTGATGCAGCAATATTATGTCATGAACAGCGGTGAAATGTCTGCCTTATTTACCTCTCTGGCTCGTTCATTCGGGCGTCCGGTGAAGCCGGAGGAGACAGATATTGTGGCATGGGTACTGGCGGAAGCAGGAAAAAATGTGACGGCTGCTGCTTATACAGAAAGTCTTGATGCATGGGATATGGCCGCTGCAAAAATGGCTGCATTTCATCAAACCTACGATCTATATGTGACCCCAGCTACTGCCTATTCGGCTCCAAAGGTTGGCGAGCTGATGCATAACGATCAAGAAATGGCTGCATTGTTACGTGTGTCATCCCTTTCAATGCAAGCACAGCAGGATCTGATTTATGAAATGTTCCTCAAGAGTTTGACCTACACACCATTTACACAGCTGGCTAACCTAACCGGCCAGCCATCTATGAGTGTGCCAGTTCATCTCACAGAAGCAGGCATGCCTTTAGGCGTACAGGTGACAGCACCGAAAGGAAAAGAGGACTGGCTGCTCAGACTGGCGTCAGGAATAGAATCATCCTCATTATGGAAAGGAACGCATCCATTACTGAATCAATAACAATGGCATCGACGTTGGTCTATGGAGGAAAGGAGTGTCACACGTGAGTACGAAGGACAAAATCATTCAAACGGCCGCACTTCTTTTACGTAAACAGGGGTATCATGCGACAGGGTTGAATCAAATCATTAGAGAGAGCGGCACGCCGAAAGGATCTCTTTATTATTACTTTCCAAATGGAAAAGAAGAGCTAGCCATAGCAGCCGTTGAATATATGAGTCAAAGGGTCATCGATCAAATTGAAGAAAGCTTTGCCTATTCTGATGACCCATATGTCGCCGTCGATCATTTTATGACAAATATCATTAGGGGTTTTATGGAGCAAGAAAGTGAAAGAGGGATACCGATTGTCTTACTGGCGGCAGAGTCAAAACCTGAACATACAAAACTTCATGCTGCATGTAAACAAGAAATGATCCGCTGGCAAGAGCTTGTCAAAGAAAAGCTGATGAATAGCGGATATGATGAAACAAAAGCGGATGAGCGGGCATCTCTCCTTCATTCAATGGTCATCGGCGGATTATCAATGACTACTGCATTAAAGCAAACGACACCTTTAGAGCACGTAAAATGTTACCTTAGACACTTATTTATGCGAGAAGAGTAAAATCTCTCGCATATTGCCTATCTATTATATCAATTGGTCTATATAATAAAGATAGTCAATTAGTCATGAGGAGTGATGGGATGTCGGAGCAACCACAATCGATCAAGCGATCCGAAGATACCTCTTTTTATACCGTGTCCGGTTCGGGGGAGCTGTATGGTTTGGAAAATCAGCTTGTACATGTGCTGGCAGAAGCAAATCAAACAAATCAACTGTTTGAGCTTGTCTTAATCACAGGTGGGAAAGGTGCTTACTTTCCGCTGCATTGTCATGAGACGCTATTTGAAACCATCTTTGTGCTGGAAGGGAAGCTGGAAGTGATACTGGACGGTAAAAAGTATATGGTGACGGCCTGTGATTATATTCATATTCCGCCTAAAACAATTCATGGCTATAGAATGCATAGTCACAAAACAAGGTTTATTTCTTATACACTGGGCGGGCAAATGACAGATGTCTATCAGCAAATCGGAAAGAGGCTGTTGCAGAATGAATGGTCGATGACTGATAGCCCATTTGATGCAGACAGCTTTCATCAGGCTGAAAAAGAAAACGATCTCATGTTGATACACGGCATAAGGGAGCTATCCAATACAACCAAGCCAGCTGTTTTGTTTCATAGTCAGCTCCCGCGCGCAGTGCAGCCATATGTGCTGGAGGCTGGTGAAGGAAAGCAATACTTGGTCGAAGGTCAGCTTCATGAGCTGATTGCGACAACGGAAACAACAGGAGACGGATTTAGTTATTTTGTGATTGAAGGGACAAAGGGAAAAGGGTTACGTTCGCATTATCATGAAATGCATACAGAAGCACTTTATTGTGTTGAAGGCAGAATAAATCTTCAGTTAAACGGAGAAAATATTTGCTTGATGCCGGGGGATTTTGCCTATATTCCTCCGAATACCGTTCACTCGTATGAATTCGTATCTCATTCAAATAAAATATTGGTTTTGCTGCTGCCTGGCTATATTGAGCAAGTGTTTGAACAATTTGAAGAAGCACAAAGTCCAGGTATGTGCCCTTATTTTATACAGGAAGGGGACATGATGGAGGGTGGGGAGACCTCTGCTCAGTATGATTTGGTGTTTGTCGAAGAAAAATAGCTGTGTAACGCGTTACACATATTGAAGTAAACAACCTGCTGAATCAATCGGCGGGTTATTTTGTTTTCCCTTGTGGAACAGCATCCCTATTCATATGTATGAACCATCCATTCAAGGTGAAGCTATAGACATGATGACCTTAGCTAAAGGAGGAAATGCAGATGAGAGCTGTCACCTATCAAGGGAAAAGCCGCATTGCGGTGAAGGAAGTAGCTGCGCCATCTATACAAGATCGTGAAGATGTCATCGTTCGGATAACATCTACAGCAATTTGTGGGTCAGATTTACATTTATATCAAGGGAATTTCCCGCTTCCTATCGGCTATGTGATTGGGCATGAACCGATGGGGGTGGTAGAGGAAGTCGGGCCGGATGTCACTGCGGTGAAAAAGGGAGATCGTGTCGTCATTCCATTTACCGTGGCGTGTGGTCAATGCCAGTATTGCCATCACCATTTAGAAAGTCAATGCGATCACTCAAATCCCCATTATGATTCAGGCGGACTTTTTGGATACAGTGAGAAATATGGGAATTACCCCGGAGGACAGGCTGAATATTTACGTGTGCCCTTTGGAAACTATACACCATTTAAGGTGCCGGATGATTGTGAGTTAGAGGATGAACAATTGCTGTTTTTATCAGATGTTCTGCCAACTGCTTATTGGAGTGTAGAACACGCAGGTGTAAAAAAGGGGGATACGGTCATTGTGCTAGGATGTGGACCTGTTGGGTTAATGGCACAGCAATTTGCTTGGCAAAAGGGCGCAGAGCGGGTCATTGCTGTTGATTACATAGACTATCGCCTTCACCATGCAAAACGAATGAGCGGCGTAGAAGTATTTGATTTTACAGAAGACCCTGACATGGGAGAAACCCTAAAAGAGCTCACAAAAGGTGGGGCGGATGTTGTCATTGATTGTGTGGGGATGGATGGGAAAAAGTCACCGCTTGAAAAGATTGAACAGAAGCTCAAGCTGCAAGGCGGAACGATAGGGCCCATTCAAATTGCCACAAAAGCCGTGAGGAAATGCGGGACTGTTCAGCTGACGGGTGTGTATGGAGGTCTTTACAATATGTTCCCATTGGGTGCTTTTTTCGCAAGAAACGTCACGCTGAAAATGGGACAGGCGCCAGCGAGAGGGTACATGTCAAAGCTTTATCAAAAAGTGACAACCGGGGAAATTGATCCTAGAGCGATCATCACACATCAATTGCCGCTAGATGACGCAGCTCATGCGTATCACATATTCAATGAAAAACAAGATGATTGTATAAAAGTCATCTTAAAGCCATAAAAAGAAGGCTTAGGATATTTCCTAAGCCTTTAATGTATACTCGTCCATCATTTTTTCGATTAATTCAAAAAATGTTTTTTTATCTTCTTCTGATAGGTGATTGAACAGTTGATTGACAAGTAGCTGACGATTGTCGATCATTTGTCTGGCGATTTGTTCACCTGATTCAGAGAGTGTAATCCATACCGTACGGCGGTCATTGTTATTTCTAGAGCGGATAATCAGCCCTTCATCTTCTAAGTGATTGAGAGCGGTTGTTGTTGCGGAGGGAGATAATGAAACTTCCTGCAGAATATTTTTCACAGTACATGATTGATGGCGGTAGATGATGCGTAAAATAAACCCTTTTACATTCGTGACGTTTTTCGGGATATTCTCTTCATCTATTCGTTTCGTCGCTTTTAAATACTTTGTCAGTGCATGGTCTAACAAACTTGCCTCTAGCTCGAAATGTTGCATTCTCCATACCTCTTTTCCTATTGCATTCGCATTTTCCGATCAATTACTAGGTCTATCTTATCATAATAAGCATCATCATTTAAACCAAAATGGAAGACGGCTATAAAATTACCTATATTATCAATTAATAAAAGGAACAATTCCAAAATGAAATGATTTTACTTTCACCTTTTTTTATTTTAGAATGTGAATGAGATAAAATCTGCCAATCCAATTCACTGGAAATTGGCTATTGGACATCAAACGTTTGGAGATGAAGATATTGAATACTTTACAGGCATTACTAAACGACAGAATGGAACGCTCTTCACAAATTGAAGCGGTAACTGGCGGAGGTGTGTCTTATACATTTGAAGAATATGCAAAACGCATTGATCAGCTGGCACATTACTTACACCGTAAAGGAATTCGAAAAGGTGACCGGGTGTGCTTTATTTGTCAAAACCATCATCACTTTTCTACGATTATGCTGGCAGCCATTAAAGCAGGTGCAGTCGCCGTACCGCTTAGCTGGCAGCTTACCTCTTTTGAGCTAGAAGGTATCTTGAAAAAAGCAGAGCCAAAGGCTTTATTTTTTGACCGTGAATTCCGTGACATCATTGCGGCAGTGAATGTGTCTTTAGAAGATTGTCTCATGGTGGAATCTGGTGTCAATGCGAAAACAACACAGCTGTTTGAAGACATATTGGCGTCTAATGATGGAAGTGATCTTGCTGAACAGGTATCAGAAGAAGATTTGGCCATGATTTTATTCACCTCAGGTACAACAGGTAATCCAAAAGGCTGTATGGTCGGACATGGACGAATCTATCAATTTTTAACACGACGTGGGAATCGAGGATTTGATCTGAAAGGAAAACGGTACTTGGCAAGTCATCCGCTGTATCATATGAGTTCAATTAATCACCTGATTGCAGCTGCAATTGAAGGGTATACGTTAGTCTTCTTACATGATGCAACACCGAAACGCATTTTAGAAACGATTGAGAAAGAAAGAATTACGTTTATGATGGCTTTCCCATCAGCTTATACGTACATGCTAGAAGAAATGAAGCGCGGTTCGTACGATCTCTCATCTTTTGAAATTGCGATTTCTGGTGGTACGAAGGTACCGGTACGCTTAATTAAAGATTACAAAGAAGTAGGCATTCAGATGATGCATGGCTATGGAAGTACAGAAGCGTGGGTTGTGAGTGCGTGGCATCCAGCGATGGGCGAGGATAAGATGGGTTCTGCTGGTAAAGTGGATCCGGATGTAGAAGTCAAAATCGTGCATCCTGAGACAGAGGAGGCGCTCCCAGCTGGAGAAATTGGCGAGGTCGTCATGAGAAGCCCATTTTATTTCTTAGGCTACTATCATCAACCTGAAGCGACAGAGAAAGTGCTCAAAGATGGCTGGTTCCATATGGGGGATGCAGGCTATCTGGATGAAGACGGTTTTCTTTATATCACAGGGAGATATAAAGATGTGATTCTATACGGTGGGGATAATATTTATCCTGACCAAGTGGAAGAGGTCATTGATCAAATTCCAGGTGTAATTGAATCTGCTGTCATTGGGGTACCAGATGACTTATATGGTGAAGTACCAAGTGCGTATATCGTAAAAGACGAATCTGTCAATTTCTGCGAAGAAGATGTGGTGAATTACTGCAAGGAACGTTTAGCAGATTACAAAGTGCCATCCATTCATTTCACACAGGATCTACCAAAAAATAAACTTGGTAAAATCATGAAGAAAGATTTACGTGAATTGGTTGTGAATGCGTAGGACCTATTCTGCTATAATGAAATTTGAATGATTTTTTTGTTTTTCTAACGTTTTGGAGGGAAAGGGTTTGCGACATATACTTCGTAAGAAACACATTCACGATTTGTTAGAACAGAGCAGACAGCAAAAGGTAAAGAAAACACTGGACGGGCTCGATCTCACGCTCCTTGGCATAGGGGCTGTGATTGGGACGGGGGTCATGGTGTTAACCGGAATTACAGCAGCTAAGGATGCAGGACCGGCTGTTATTTTCTCCTTTGCGATCGCAGCGATTGTGTGCAGTTTAGCAGCACTTTGTTATGCAGAAATGGCTTCCGCGCTGCCTGTGTTCGGCAGTGCGTACATTTATTCATATACCACAATGGGTGAACTCGTAGGTCATCTCATGGGATGGACGTTATTATCTGTTTATATGCTGACTGCTTCAGCTGTAGCGAGTGGCTGGTCGAGTTATTTTAACAGCCTGCTGGAGGGGTTTGGAATCTCAATTCCACATCAATTTTTAGCTGGTCCAGAACAAGGCGGATATATGAATTTGCCAGCAATTATCATTGCTTTACTCATTGCGTGGATCCTATCTAGAGGAACGAAAGAAAGTAAAAAATTCAATAATATCATGGTGTTTGTGAAACTTGGCATTATTGTTCTTTTCATTGTAGTAGGTGGTTTTTATGTAGAGCCAGCCAATTGGCAGCCGTTCATGCCGTTTGGTACGGAAGGGATTATTGCTGGTGCCGCTGCTGTGTTTTTTGCCTTTTTAGGGTTCGATGCCATTTCGGCTTCTGCAGAAGAGGTGAAAAATCCACAGCGGAACCTGCCAATTGGCATTATTGGTTCATTGCTCATTTGTACGATCATTTATATTGTCGTTTGTTTGGTCATGACAGGCATGGTGCACTATACGAAGTTGAATGTGACAGAGGCAATGTCTTATGTATTGCAAAGTGTCCATCAACATAGCGTGGCTGGTATTATTTCTGTCGGTGCTGTGATTGGATTGATGGCTGTGATTTTCGCCAATAATTATGCGGCAACTCGAATTGCTTTTGCGATGGGGCGGGACGGGCTTTTGCCTAAAGTGTTTTCTAAAACAAACAAAAGTGATACACCTGTTGCCAGTATATGGGTGATTGGCGGGATGACAGCTGTTATTTCAGGGTTTATTGATTTGAAGGATCTGTCCAACCTAGCCAATATCGGTGCATTATTAACGTTTGCGATGGTGAGCTTATCCGTACTCATTTTGAGAAAGACACATAAACAGCTGGAAAGGGGATTCCGGGTTCCGTTTGTACCGGTTTTGCCAATTATCTCGATGGGCTGTTGTGTGTTTCTGATGCTCAATTTACCAGGCCGGACATGGCTGTACTTCGGGGTTTGGCTGATGATCGGTGTCGTCATGTACGCAGCGTATTCTAACAAACACAGTGAATTAGCGAAATCTGCTTGAGAAAAAGGTGCAAATCCGTTGACGATTTGTGCCTTTTTTCATACGATTTGGGATAAGCTATATAAGAGATAATGAACGGAACAAGAGGAGGATGAGGGAAATGATCAGCGTTAGTCCTTATATTGTTGTAGAAGACGTCAAAGAATCTCTTCAATATTATCAAGGAATTTTTGGCGGAGATATTCGTATCTTAAATGAACATCAAGACCGTGTATTGCATGCTGAACTGCACCTTGGAGAATCACTGCTCCACTTTTCAGATACATTTGGCCACACACCAAAACCGGAGAATCTTCGATTGATCATGCAGTTTGACAATGAGGAAGAGTTAAAGGCTGTATACGAGGCGCTTGAAGCTGACGGAGATGTCCTTGTGGAATTACAGGATACGTTTTTTGGCGCACTTCATGGACAAGTACAAGATCGGAAGAATGGTTTGATATGGGTGCTGAATTATATGAAATAAATAAAGACCTTCACCCTTGTGAAGGTTTTTTTGTGAGTGTTTTTATTTTCTGAAAAATGGAAAATATGCTATGTTGGAAGAATGATAAGACATGGGGAAAGGGTGGAAAAGGAATGGATCAAGTTGAGTTTCAATATATTCAAACAAACGGCATAAGGCTCCATACGGCAATGGCTGGTCCTGAAGATGGCCCACTGCTGGTTCTGCTGCATGGATTTCCTGAGTTTTGGTATGGTTGGAAAAATCAAATCCGCCCCCTGGCTGAGGCAGGGTATCGTGTCGTTGTTCCTGATCAAAGGGGATACCATCTGAGTGACAAACCGGAAGGAGTTGAATCATACGTCTTAGACAAATTAAGAGATGATATCGTGGGATTAATTAAGGCGCTGAGCCCAAATCAAAAGGCCATTGTCGGCGGACATGATTGGGGCGGAGCGGTTGCTTGGCACCTTGCTTCAACCCGTTCTCAATATGTAGAGAAATTAATCATCGTCAACATGCCGCATCCCCGTGTGATGATGAAGGTCCTTCCGTTTTATCCGCCGCAGTGGAAGAAGAGCTCTTATATCGCGTTCTTTCAGCTTCCAAATGTACCAGAGGCAGCCCTTCAAGAAAATCACTTTCAAAGACTGGATGAAGCCATTGGACTGTCTGCTAGACCTCATCTGTTCACGAAGGAAGATGTCTCAAGCTATAAGCTGGCATGGACGCAGCCGGGAGCCATTACGTCTATGTTGAATTGGTATCGAGGTATTAAAAAAGGCGGCTTTGAAAAACCGATTTCCAAACGAATTCTCGTGCCTGTCCGAATGATTTGGGGAATGGAGGACAAGTTTCTAAGCAGAAAGATCGCAAAAGAAACGATCAAAATTTGCCCAAATGGACAGCTGATTTTTGTCGATGATGCCACTCATTGGATCAATCATGAAAAACCAGATGTCGTGAATAAGCTCATACTCGAATTTTTAAAATAAAGAAATAAGCTCTGATCATATGACCAGAGCTTATTTGTTTTATCCGATTTGATTCTTTTTCAAGGAAACAGGTTCGTCGTCCCAGCATTCAATCTCTTCATTGTTTGGAACGGCATTTTTATAGAAAACAGGATCTTTGCCTTCTTTTTTCTGTCGCATGTAATCCTTCAGTGCTGCAAAGGCGACTTTGGACAACATGGTAATGGCAATGAGGTTGACGATGACCATGAGACCCATGAATAAGTCGGCTAGACCCCAAACGAGAGGAACAGTGGCAACAGCTCCGAAAAGAACCATGCCAATGACAGCAACACGATAGATGTTGAGCCAAATTTTATTCGCTCCCAAGAACTCAATGTTCGTTTCACCATAGTAATAGTTACCGATTAACGTACTAAAAGCGAATAAGAAAATCATGATCGCCAGGAATCCAGAAGCCCAAGGCCCAATGTGCTGGCTTAATGAAGCCTGAGTTAGCTCAATTCCTTCCAGATTGGTTGTTTTATACGCATCAGAGAACAGAACAAGAAAGGCTGTACTTGTACAAATAATTAACGTATCTGTTAACACACCAAATGCTTGGATTAATCCTTGTTTGACTGGGTGGCTCGTGACAGCAGTTGCTGCTGCGTTAGGGGCACTACCCATACCGGCTTCGTTTGAGAAGAGACCGCGTTTAATCCCTTGTAACAATGCTCCACCTAATGTACCGCCGGCAAACTGTTCAAATCCGAAAGCATGCTTCACAATCGTACTGATGACACCTGGTAGTTCAGTGATATTTGTGATAATGACAAAGAAAGCAATCCCGATGTAAGCAACGGCAAGAAAAACGACAATATATTCAGATGCTTTTGCAATCGCTTTGATTCCTTTGAAAATAATGAACGCAAAAATAACAGCCATAACGATTCCGACAGTTAAACGATCTAGGCCAAAAGAGTTTTTAAAAGCGACGGTGATTGTATTTGATTGCACTGCGTTAAAGACAATCCCAAAAGAGATCGTGATCAGGATGGCAAATAAAATCCCCATCCAGCGCTTATTTAACCCTTTTTCCATGTAATAAGCAGGTCCACCGCGGAATCCTGTTTTATCTTTTACTTTATACACCTGAGCTAGTGTACTTTCAACAAAGCTTGAAGCAGAACCGATAATCGCTACGATCCACATCCAGAAGATTGCGCCAGGTCCACCGATCGCAATAGCGATGGCAATCCCTGTGATATTCCCTGTTCCTACACGTGCTGCCATACTGATGGCAAAAGCTTGGAACGGTGAGATTCCCTCTTTTTCTTTTCTTCCTTCTTTTAGAACACGCAGCATTTCTTTGAGCATTCTGACTTGCAGGAAGCGTGATCTATATGTGAAGTAGACCCCTACTCCAAGTAACAGAGCAATGATTAGATAAGTCCAAATAAAATCATTTGTAGTTGTTAAATAAGATAGCAAAGCTTTTTCGTTCATAACATCACCTCTTCGAATTCATCACTGTTCTTTTTAAAAAATACTGAGATCCCACTCTTTGGCGAGTTTCTTCAGCATCATGACACCGGTAATACTATTTCCACAATCGTCAATGGCGGGACCATAAATGCCGATACCGCAGCCTGTCTGAAATGGGAATTCTCTTCTTGCGCTTGGCGGAACGCAAGCCATGATTCCTCCAGACACACCACTTTTGGCTGGAACGCCTACGAAAGCGGCAAAATTACCAGACGCATTGTACATGCCGCATGTCAGCATCAATGCCTTTGTTAGTCTTGCGATATCTTTTGGGATGACTTGGACTTGTTTAAAGGGATGGTAGCCATCACTTGAAATAATCAGTCCAATCAAGGCGATGTCCTCTGTTGTGACCTCAATGGAACATTGCTTTAAATACACTTCTAACGTGTCCTCGACATCTGATTCTAAGTAATTGGTTTCTTTTAAATAATAAGCAAGTGCCCGGTTGCGGTGTGCAGTTGCCCATTCTGATTGATAAACCTCTTCATTAACAGAAGGACGCTTCCCTATTAAGTTTTCGATTAAATCGAAAATATATGCTAGCTTTTCTGTAGAAGTCTTTCCAGGAAGGATGGAGGATACGGTAATAGCTCCAGCATTAATCATTGGATTAAAGGGCTTCCCTGGTTTATGCATCTCAAGGCGGTAGATGGAATTAAATGCATCACCAGTTGGCTCTACATCTACCCGATCCAAGACGTACGGAACGCCTCTTCCTAAACAGGCAGCTATAAAGCTGATGACTTTTGAGATACTTTGCAGGGTAAAGGGAACGTCCCAATCACCATAACGTACAGATGATCCATCTGGGCCTATCACGCTGATACCAAGTTGAGAGGAATTTACTTTTCCGAGTGCTGGAATGTAGCCAGCGTTCTGCCCGTTTTTGTAATACGGACGTATTTCTTCTGCCCATTGATCAACAGAAGACTGGCATGCGTGTTGTGTATTATTAGAAATTGCTGTTTTCATACGATTCCTCCAATCAAAAATCAAAAAGTACCCTATTGAATTGGCGGATGACAAAAAATGCGATCAAATAGGCACGAAAACATGTTACACATCTTCAAAGAACTTGTCATGCGCTGCTTGTACCACTCCTTTACACCTAAATATATGTTCAAATGAAGGCTTTGGCGGCGAAACAACAAAAAGGGTTTTTAGTGAAAATTCAGAAAACGCTTACATATAGTTTCACTAAAATTGTTCATTCAATTTATCTTGGAAACTACACAATCTGACGAAAATCTACAGAAAAACTTACAAATAAAAATCAGTCTGCATGTAATTGTCTAAACAATTCCCATTATTGTAGACAATCTCCAAATCGTAGAATAGCTGAAAGGTCACCATGCCTTCTCGGAGAATAGTCATAAAAAATGATTTTGAAGAGAGAAGTAGCCGTGAAAATAATTTTTTTGCTCATTGTGAAGCAAAGAGTCTCCTTGTATACTGTGGCTATGTAAACAGGGGAAGGGATGTCAGTCATTTGAGTTTAAACCAGCTTGTCAAAAAAGACGCATTTATTTTGATTTTTATGATCGTCATTGTGCCGCTTGCGGGAGAGCTGAAGTTTTATCCTGTGAATGAAACATTTCGTATTAGTTTTGGGGCACCTGCGTTTTTCTTTTGCTTATTACTTTTAAGAAAATCAAGACCATTGCTGCCAGGGTTTTTAACAGGCGCAGCCATTGTCCTATTTCGGGTAGGTTTAGATCTTATTCAGCAAAAAGCTGATCTGGCTCTGTCATTTTATCAGCAGTTTCCGAGCTTCTTTTTTTACTTTACTTATGCTTTTCTTTTCTTTGTTGTCCAAACAGGACGTTTCAAGCAGCGTTCCATTTTTATTGGGCTGATCGGACTGATGATTGAACTGCTTGCTGATTTTGTTGAGCTGTTTGTACAATTTTTAGTGTTTGATACAACCATGACTTTCTCAAAGCTGAGTGATATGATCCTCATTGCATTTGCTCACAGCTTCGTGGTCATCAGCTTTTTTAATATGATGAGGCTGTATGAGGCACAATCAAGAGAGAAACAAATCATGAAGCAAAATGAGCATATGATGATGGTCATTTCAAATTTATATGAGGAAACAGTTCATCTAAAGAAAACGCTAAATCATACAGAGCACATAACGCAAGAATCCTATCGGCTCTATCGTCTGCTGAATGAACATGAGGCAGGAAAGAAAGTGAGTCAGGAGCTGCTGAAGCTTGCAGGGGAAATACATGAAGTTAAAAAGGACAATCAGCGTATATACGCTGGGCTTTCAAAGCTGATTTCAAAGGAAAACATGCAAGATTATATGAGGGCAGAGGATCTTGTTCAAATCGTGATTCGCATTCAAGAGAAATATGCGCTATCTCTCGGGAAGAACATTTCCTTTACATCTGATATAAAAGGCATTCACTTGCATGAGTATCATGTGTTCATTTTCTTATCGCTGATTAATAATTTAATGGCAAATGCAGTTGAAGCAATCAAGGATGATGGAGCCATCTCACTCGTATTAAAAGGCAGTCATGATAAAATAGAGATTCGGGTCGAGGATGATGGACCGGGTATCCCTGAGAAATTGAGAGAGATTGTATTTGATCCTGGATATACCTCAAAATTTGATGCATATGGAACACCGTCAACTGGGATTGGCTTATCCTATGTGAGAGAGCTGGTTCAAGAGCTGGACGGTCAAATCCAGATTGAGCAGAAAGAAACGAAAGGAACAGCTTTTCAGCTTGTCCTTCCGATAAAAAATTTAATACAGAGAGGGTGAGTGTATGCGATTTTTCATTGCAGATGATGATCGTGCAATACGCTCGATTTTAGGTCAGATCATTGAGGATGAGGATCTAGGAGAGGTCGTGGATGAAGCTGATGACGGCATTGGATTAGAAGCGCATTCATTGAACCTGAAAAAAGTAGACATCCTTCTGATTGATCTTTTAATGCCAGCTAGAGACGGCATTCAAACCATACGCCATATTCACCCTGAATTCAAAGGCAAGGTCATCATGATATCTCAAGTAGAAGCAAAAGAGATGATGGCAGAAGCCTATGAACTTGGAATTGAATATTATATTCATAAACCCGTCAATCGAATTGAGATTGTCAGTGTCATTCGAAAGGTCATGGAGCGGATCAAGCTCGAAAAATCAATTTACGATATTCAAGCTTCTCTTCGGCATGTGCTGCCATTAGAGCCAGTGATTTCTCATGAGATAGGTACTGGATCAAAGCGAAGAACGATGAAAGAGGCAGGGGAATTCCTCCTATCTGAATTAGGAATTGTCGGAGAGAGTGGCTCTAAGGATTTACTAGAGATATTGATCTACTTACATGAAACGCAGACAGCCAATTCTCATGAGGTGAATTTTCCGCCATTAAAGCAGCTATTTATCAAAACGGCGGAACGAAAGCTTGGTCGTGGTGCGGCGGATGTGGAAGTGATGCGGGAAGTGAAAGCAGCAGAGCAGCGAATTAGACGAGCCATCCATCATTCCTTAAATCATTTCGCATCACTTGGGCTCACAGATTTTTCAAATCCTAAATTTGAGCACTATGCGTCGAAGTTTTTTGATTTCACTGATGTCAGCCAAAGGATGAAAGAAATGCAGAAGACTTCTTCATCTGCAGGGTCAACAGGCAGAGTCAATACGAAAAAGTTCGTGCAAATCTTTTATTTTGAAGCAAAGCAGCTATTCGAAGGGATGAGCTGAGGGAAATCTATTGGAATGATTGGAGAAAATAAACAGAGACAGAGTGCTTTTGACTATGAGCCGCCTTGCTCTTTTAGACGTCTTTGTTATTTATCTGATCATTCTGATTTTTCTTTTTTCTTGAAAATAAAACTCTCCTGTGCAATCGTTTGTTAAAATAGTGAGGTTAGACTAGAATGTCGGAGGTTTTATTTTGGGAAAAATTAAACGAAATGCGCTCTGCCCATGCGGAAGCGGAAAAAAATATAAACATTGCTGTGGTCAAAAGTCAGGCGGAGAACAAACGTCTGAGCTTGTGTTTAAGGAAGCTGTACAAGTTCAAAAGGATTTAATGAATTATGCGTTCTCTAAGCATCAGAGAGCGATCAATCAATTCATTAATGAGTTTTCTTTCCTAGCAGATATGGATAAAGAAACGCAACAAATCTCAGTCTTTCATTTGAGTGTATGGGGCATTTTCTTCCGCCCATTAACAGATAAGAAAGAGACTATCTTCCAAGAATTCCTGACAAAAAAAGCAGAAGATATTACCCGTCCTAAAACAAGACAAGTGGTTGAATCTTGGACAGACATGGAGCCATCTTTGCTTTTATTAAATGAAAAAACGGACGAGTCTCTTTACTTTGAGAATATGGTGACAGCTGAGAAGGTTGAAGTTGATGTGAAGCCGGATCAAACCGTGCTCCCTGAGAAAGGTAGTCTTGTTCTAGGTTTCCCTGTTCAGTTTGAAGAAAAAGCAGAGTTTTTCATTCAATATACGATGTTCGCGAAAGAGTTTACTGATACGCTTCTTCTTCAGGTTCGCCAGCTCGTTGAAGCACATGAGGCAAACGGAGGAGCACGTAGCACATTTATGAGAGAAGCCTTCCCTGAAGTGCTGAAGTGTATGTTTGCGAAGCAAGAAGCTGAAGAAATAGAAGCGCCTGCTCAAACAGAAGGAAGTACAGTAGGACTATCAGCAGATCGGATGGACTGGGCTAGTGACGTTCAGTTGGAAACAGCCAAGCTGATTGAAGACGGGATGAAAGAGCACGGTGACCAAAGCCTGACAGATGGCGCTTTAACAGTTTGGAAAGCTTACTGTGATCAGAAAGCACCTGTGATCCGGAAAGCGGCGTCATTTGCTGCTGGAATCGAATATTATATTCATTCACTTGCAAGCGATGCCCCGCTTTCTCAAGCACAAGTTGCTAAAAAGTATGGCATTAGTGCGTCTACTGTATCGAGCCGATTTAAAGATATTGAAAAAGCGGTCAAAGAAGAGCAAGAGACGACTGTATCATAGCATGAAAAAAGACGCGGTACCTTTCAAGGAGCCAGCGTCTTTTTTTCATCATCTTGTTTTAATAAAACCACTCATGTATTGCTCTGTATTATAATCATTGAGGTCAATTTTCCACTGACCATCTCCGTTACGTTTCATTTTCACTTCATACTCAGCAGGGCTTGAGACTGGAGGAAGCTTTTCAAACTCAGATGCGTACATATTCAAGCTTTTCTTATACAATTCTTCTTTCGAACGGATTTTGCCGTTGTAAAACTCATCTCTTTGTTTGTCTAGTTTGTCTTTTAAGTTAGAAGCATCAATACCGGTTACTTGAGCGACAACCTTCGCTTCGTCATCTGAGATGGTTTTCACACTTGTTTCCACTTTCGCTTTATCCTGCATTGTATTTTGCATGCGTTTGTACATGGATAAAATATCGCGGTCACTGACTTCGTTTCCATATATGCCTGCACTTCTTTTAAAGTCTTTCACAAACATTTCGTGATATTTATTAACGACATCTGATTGATTGTCACCTGTTAATTCTGAGAATTGATCATTCTTTTTGTCAAAAACAATGAGATCTGTATAAGCAGATAGTGCTTTTGCTGGGTTATCTAGCTTTTTCGCTGTGTCCAGTATCTTTTCGCCATCTAGTTCAATTTCGATCGAATCGCTGTTTTTCTTGATGCTATCTTGGTACACGAACTGATATTTTTTGCCTTTATCTACTAGGAAATAAAGAGCTCCTGATAGTGATTTCCCTTTGTTCAATGACCCAAGATCAAGGCGGTCTTTACTGCCGTAGAATTTTAAATCAGAGACTTTGGCATCGTCCTGATAAAGGGTGAAATCAGAGTTATATAGTGAAAGGGCTTTGTCACCTTTGTTGGTGATCGTCAGGTTGACTTTTAACACCAATTCATTGTCTCGCAAGGTAGTGGTTGAGTCTTCTGGTAACGTATATTCGTAGCTATTCACTTTTACCTCTGCTGTTTTTGTTGATTTTTGGTCAGCCTTTGTTGATTTTGCTGAGCTCTGGCAGGCTGCAGAGATGATCATCACGAATGAAATCATGAGGAGTGCACTTATTTTTTTAAGATTCACAGTTGATGCTCCTTTGCTTTTCTTTCGTCATTTTCTTCCCGCTATCTGACTGAGAAAAAAGAAACAGATAGAATGGTATATTCGGGTGTTAAAGGGGAAAATCTCCTAATGACGATTTGCACTATTCATTCTATCGAATTTCATTCGTGATGAGGAATAGGTTTTAGTCCCTATCTTTGATAGATTTTTACACAAATACCTATAAAAAACGGAATTTAATAAGTAAAATATACTAGTTAATAAGAATTAATTTATCTATTTATCATGGGTTTTAAATGTTTTGTGTGTAAAAATCTTGAAACGGAGGTAGTTTTCATTTTAAAAGATGTGTTAGGATTCACATCGCAAAACTTTTCGTTTAAGTATATCTTCATCATACGAATCTTTTTCTTTCAAAGCGTCCACCTTCAGATTGATTTTCAGAGAGCAGAATACTTGAATGTTGAAAATGATTCATGGGAAAATAAGGATGATTAAGCAGATAAGGGAGATGAGCTTTTGAAAAAAGTAACGCTTGGACGAACTGATTTACAGGTGAATCCGATAGGGCTTGGAACAAATGCAGTAGGTGGCCATAATTTATTCCCGAATCTGAGTGAAGATGCAGGGCGGGAGCTAGTAGAAAATGCTCTTGATCATGGTGTCAATTTCTTAGATTCTGCTTTTATTTATGGGCTGGGCCGTTCAGAAGAATTGATTGGCGAGATCATTGCCAAAAGAGGCGGCAGAAAAGAACTGGTTCTTGCGACAAAAGGGGCTCATAAAGAAGTAAACGGGCAAATTGAACTGGATAATAGCCGTGAATTCTTAAGACAGCAGGTCGAAGACAGCCTGAAGAGGCTCCAAACCGATTATATTGATTTGTACTATATGCATTTCCCAGACGGCCGCACGCCGCTGGATGAAGTGGCAGGTACTTTAAAGGAATTGAAGGATGAGGGGAAAATCCGGGCAATTGGGGCATCAAACCTTGATTTTGAACAGCTTCAAACCTTTAATCGAGATGGATACTTAGACGTGCTTCAATCAGAGTATTCTCTGCTGAAACGTCAGGCCGAGCAAGACCTTCTCCCATACTGCGTGGAGCATGGGATTTCCTTTATCCCTTATTTTCCATTGGCGTCAGGCCTGTTGACTGGGAAGTTTACAAAGGATGCGACATTTGATGATATTCGAGCAAAGGACCCGCTTTTCCAAGGCGATGCTTTCCTTCAAAACCTCGAAAAAGTAGACAAACTGAAGACCATTGCGCAATCAAAACATGCCGAAACAGCCCATGTAGCGCTGGCGTGGCTGTTGGCGCAGGATGGCATTGATGCCATTATTCCTGGTGCAAAACGAGCCGAGCAAGTCTTACAAAACTTGAAAACAAACGATGTTCAATTAACAAAAGAAGAAATCAACGAAATCGATCAGATCTTTTCATAATATAAAAAATAAGGTGCCAAGTAGCACCTTATTTTTTATGCCATTGTGAGAGGAATCTTGATCACGAGCCTCAGGTTTGGAGAACGATACGTAAAATCAAGCGTGCCGTCTGCCTTTTCAACAAGCTGATGAATGATATAAGTACCCATACCTTGATGATCACCGCCTTTTGTCGAGCGGCCAAACGTCTTGAACAGATGATCTAATACGTGTTTTTCCATGCCCTTAGTACTGTTTTCACAATGAATCAAAAAGAGCCCGCTCCGGATGGAAGTCGTGATCGAGATGCTTCCCTCGTTCCCAGCTTGCTTCGCTTCAATAGCGGCGTCTAATGCGTTATCAAGCAGGTTGCCAGTAAAACTCACCTGATCCGCTTTAGAAAAAGGAAGAGAAGAAAAGGGTGCTTGAAGATCTAGTGAAAGGGCAATGTCCTCTTTTTCAGCCCGTTGGAAAAAGGAATGAAGGGTGGAGGCCAAATAAGCATTTTCCCCTTTGATCCAAGGAAAATGTTTCACGTATTGCTGAATCAAATCTTTGATCTCATGCTCGTCATTCGATGCGGAAAAGGCATTTAAATGTCTAGCTGTTTCATGGTGTTTACTTCGCAGCTCAAGCAGCAAGTCATTGGTTCTCGACTCAGCATGAATCAGCTCTTGAAGCCGTCCATTTAATCGTTGCTCCGCTTGCATCACCTTGAAGGAAAGGAGATCGGCTGTCAA
This sequence comes from Bacillus sp. FSL K6-1106, assembly GCF_038005245.1. Taxonomy (NCBI): domain Bacteria; kingdom Bacillati; phylum Bacillota; class Bacilli; order Caryophanales; family Bacillaceae; genus Bacillus; species Bacillus sp. FSL K6-1106. Next base: position 49,744 of record NZ_JBBOSV010000003.1, on the reverse strand, counting down.
AATGATGATGACAGTTAAAAGATGGCTTAGTCCATTTCCGTGCGTGAGAAAAAGTGAAATGCCTGAACAGGTGATGAGCACAAAAGCGCCTAATATCACGTAACCACTGATACCTAGCCAAAACCTTTTGTAAATGAAAAAGGTGTAAAGGCACATGATGCAAAAGGTCAGAAGCCACACCATGCTTGATGACAAAGGCAGAACAGCTTTAGCAGCAGCTTGAACTGCAAGACCGAGCCAGATGAGCGTATATATGCGAAATCCAAGATAGAAAGCGTTCACGTTCGTTCTCCTTAAAAGTAGTATTTCTTAAAGTATTCTAATTGCTGCTTCGTCATCATGGCTTTTTTATCAGTCCCTTCAAAAGACACGATAAATGAATTTTTGGCATACGCCGAAAAGTTCTTAATGTAATGAATATTGATGATAAACGAGCGGTGGGAGCGGATAAAGTCTTTCTCAGCTAAATCACCTTTTAACTCGTTGAGAGTTTGGTATGTTTGAATATCTCCTGTTGTTGTGACAATGGTCGTCGACCTGCCAGTACGTTCAACAAAGATGACATCCTTTTTTTGCAGTACATGGATATTTGATTGCTGCTTGATGAGAAGCCGTCCGTGAATGCTTTTCTCCTGCTTGGTGGACATGTAGCGCTCTAAGGATTTGGCGATTCGATCAGCTTGATAAGGCTTCATAATATAATCATGGACATTCAAATCAAAGGCATGGACAGCATACCCACTGTTTCCCGTCACAAATACAACATCCACATTCAGTGCATGAGAGTGAATAAGGTCTGCTAATTCATAGCCTGACATGCCAGGCATCTCAATGTCTGCAAACAATAGATCAATGTCGCCCTGTTTGACCTTCTCATATGCCTCCTCCGCTGACTGCGTCACAAAAACGATGTCAACGGCATCCATTCTGCCGACAATGGCATGCAGCTTTTCTAAATCCACTCGGTAATCATCGACAAGACCTACTTTTATCATAAAAATCACCTATGACTCTTCTTATTATTTGTCTATTTTACCATTTGTTTTTTAAAATGGATCATTTCAAGACAGAAAAAGGACGTTTCGCGACATTTTTATGTCAGACAGGCGGTATTTTTTCTATCATAGACGTAGATAGTCGAAAGGGGCGAACCAAATGATTACTCTCAGCGATTGTAGTTGCTGGTTTACAGATAAGAAAAAAGTCGTAAAGGCGATGAAACATATGACATTCTCCGTGAAGGAAGGAGAAGTCGTCGGCATCTTAGGAGAAAATGGAGCGGGGAAAACCACATTACTACGCGCCGTTGCCACATTATTAGAACCTACGCACGGATCAGTCACTGTCGCAGGCTTTGATACAGTCAAAGAAGCAACTGAAGTGAAGAAGCGAATTGGGGTCTTATTTGGCGGTGAGACGGGACTTTATGACCGTTTGACGGCTCGTGAAAACCTTGAATACTTTGGGAAATTATATGGCTTAGATCAGCATGAAATCAAAGCAAGAATTGAGGATTTAGCAAAGCGATTCGGGATGAGGCAGTACATGGATCGCAAGGTAAAAGGATTTTCAAGAGGGATGAAGCAAAAGGTGGCGATTGCCAGAACATTGATTCATGACCCTGACATTATTTTGTTTGACGAACCGACAACAGGTTTAGATATCACATCGAGTAATATTTTCAGAGAGTTTATTCATCAGTTGAAACAGCAAAATAAAACGATTCTATTTTCAAGCCACATCATGGAAGAAGTCAGCCTGCTTTGTGACAGTGTCATGATGATTCATCAAGGGGAGCTCGTGTACAAAGGAACGCTTCCAGAATTATATGCACAGGAACAAAGTGAAGACTTGAATTACATCTTTATGTCGAAGCTCGCAAGGGGGAATGCATAATGTGGAAAACCGTCTTTTTAAAAGAAATGACAGATTCGCTCAGAGACAGGAAAACGTTGCTCTTAACAGTGTTGATCCCTCTTTTGACGATGCTCGGACTCGTGTTTTTCTACGAAAGCATGATCGCTGATCCAGGCGATAAAACGTATACAGTCGCAATCAATGAAAAGCTTCCGTCCGATATGAATGACATGATCAAAGAAGTGAAAAACCTGAAACTTGAAACATTTGATGACCCGCAGCAAGCCGTTAAAGACGGTGAGGCAAATGCTTATCTAGAAATACCAAAAGATGCAGGCGATATGCTTCAGCATCAAACATCGTTTGCCATTAAAGTCCATGGGTATCCAACAGATGATGATTCAGTGATTGCGGTTCAAATGCTGCAATCATTGCTGGAACAATATCAAAATCAAGTCGTAGAAAAGCGTTTGGCACAGGATCAGATCAAATCGTCAGTGATTCATCCGTTTGAGGTGCAATCGGTTGATGTGCAAGAAGGAGAGGACGGGGATGGAGAAAACGGGGTGACCACCATGCTGCTGTCGATTCTCCTTCCAATGATTTTAGTGACGTCTGTGATCTCAGGTGCTTTGCCAGCTGCGCTTGATATCGTAGCAGGTGAAAAGGATAGAAAGTCAATTGAAGCTTTATTCCTGACACCGGCCAGCAGACTTCAGCTTTTAATTGGAAAATGGCTAGCTGTTTCTATGTTTGGTATATTAAGTGGCATTGTGGCGATTGGCATGCTGCTGCTCTCTACATTGCTCTTTACAGAAAAACTGAAACAAGCGCTGAACTTCGGAGATCAAGTGTGGAGCATCATCGGTGTTATGTTTGCGGCATTAATTATTTTCTCATTCATGGTATCCATGATTGAACTGCTGCTCAGTGTCGTTTCAAGCTCAGTGAAAGAAGCACAATCGTACATGTCCATGATCATTACACTAGGTGTGATTCCGATGTTTTTCACCATGAGAGCAGGCGCTACGCAGCTAGATACGTATTACTTTGCGATCCCATTCCTTAATATTCACGCACTATGCAAGCAATTGATGTTTGGCATCGTTGACCCGATGTCAATTGCCCTGACGCTCGGCTCCTCGGCGCTGACAGTGATGATCTTGTTTGTCATCGTGAGAAGTTTGTTTATGAAAGAGAAATGGATGCTTGCGAAATAAAGAAACGCCCTCTATGATAGAGGGTGTTTTTAAGTGAATGCCGATCACCGTATGTTTTAGTCTAGGAAGCCGAATTGACCCAAGTTCTCTAAATAAAATTGAAAATACTCGTCATGAATATCAACTGGATATTCTTCTAACTCATTTTCAATAAGTGCACCTACAATTAAAGCATTTATATACCTATCAAGCTTTTCGCAACTAGCTCTTACGGTAAATTCTGAAACATATACTCCATCTTTACTTTCTAAAATAATATCAATTCTTCTACCTTCTTGTTCATCAAGCAATAAGTGATTATATTCCCATTCTTTTACTTTTTTGGGATTAAAAGGATGGAGGCGGTTGTGAAGTACTTGTTCACGATGATCCTTTTTTTCCTCATTCGAAAACAATTGAATCAATATACTCGGATCATCAATGACAAAACATTTATATATCTTAGTATATTCAAAGTGATCATCATTTACTAAATCTAAAATCTTTGTTTTTGAAAATTCTCTAGCTTTAAATTTAGACGTTATCATCTCAACGACTTGTTCTTTAGTAAAAGTCAATTGATCTTTTTTATATAAATACTGTTTATATAGCTTTTCGTAATGATACATGATTCACCTCTATTTACTATTTAACAGGACATCCTTAGAAAGCATGAGCTTTTGGAGTCCTTTTATAGGGATGCCAGTGATAATAATACCCTTTTTGGGGCTTATTTTTGTATTTATCTACTTCTTTAAATCGTGTACCTTTTGTATTAGCTCCAGCTGCAATACTTCTTGTCTGTCGCTAACCAGATGATAAATTATAACAAAAAACCCCCGGGAACCGGGGGTTTTTCTTTAGTTCTTGATGAACTTTTCAACCAATGAGCTTGTTTTGTAGTCGTTCAAATCAAGTTTCCATTGGTCGATATCGTTTTTCTTCATGTTCACTTCTACTGTTTCTTCAGAAGATGATGGTCCTAATTTTTTAAATTCATCTGGATAGATTGAAAGTAGATATTTCTGAGCATCATCATAAGATGCTGTACGGTTTTTGCTGTAGAATTCAGTTGCTTTTTCTTTTAAACGATCGACAAGCGGGCTTGCATCAATTGGTGTAAGTGTCACAGTCACAACAGCTTTATCACCGCTGATTGATTTTGTTTTCGTTGATACTTTTGATTTTTCAGCTAATGTTTCTTTCACAGCTTTTAGAAGCTTATCAAGGTTTTCGTCTTTTGCTGAGCTAGATGAAATACCAGAAGAAGAAATGTAGCCTTGTTTGAATGATTTATCAAATTCGTTTACGACAGTTGATTTGTTATCACCTGTTAGTTTTTCGAAATCGTCATTTTTCTTACCAAAGATCATGACATCAATATAAGAAGAAAGGGCTTTTGCAGACGCTTGAAGTGTATCTGCCTTTTTCATCAAGTCTTTTCCTTTAATATCGAATTCTAGTGTTTTGTCATCTTTTTTCGATCCAGTACCAGGCTCTGTGTAAACCAATTGATAGTCTTTTTCTTTATCAACCACAAAGAAAAGACCACCTTTTGATACTTTACCTGCATTTAGAGAGCTTGAAGATAATACTTCGTTGTAGTCATCAGGAGAGATGGTAGACACCTGAGCGTCATCTTGGTAAAGCGTAAAGTTGCTTTTATCCACATTCAATGGTTCTTTGCTGATGTTTTTTACAGATACATTCACTTTTAGGACATATTGATCATCCTGAACAGATGTATCGTATTGAGGTGGTAAAGTGTACTCAGCACTTTCTACTTTTACTTCAGCTGCATCAAGAGATTTTTTTGTATCGCTTTCTTTCGCAGCAGTTTTGTCTTTTCCACCACTACAAGCAGCAGCGACAACAGTTACACACAAAATCAGAAGAAACAGGGATAATTTCTTTTTAAACATGAGATGTTTTCCTCCTCGGGTTTTATGGTGAAATTCATTGGAAAGCTTTAGTTCATATCGTTCTTTTTGCACAAAAAGAAAAATACTGTATGTTTTTTACTGTAGAATGAAGCGAAAGTACTGTCAATACCTCAGTGCGTTCGAAACGTTCATCCACTTCAAGTAGTAAAAATGACACTATGTTGAGAGGAGAAATGTGTATTTTATTGTTTGAAATCTCCTGTAAAAACTCAACATTTTATATTTTAAGGTTTTGAGTCGGATTATTGAATAGGTTCAAATGACTGTTTTTGAAAAAGATGTAGCAAATAGAAGGATTTTTATGACTTGTAAATGAGTCGTTAGTAATGAATATTTTTTCCTGTGATGTGTATGATCACTAGGTTTGTGTGTTGTTGACATAGAGACACTTGTCCAGCGAAATGTTGAGGTATTTAGACAGGCTCTCGACACGGAATGTGTCTTTTCCCTTCAAAATGGCAGTCATCTACACAGAAACCCTACATAAAATAAAAGAGAAATGAATGGGAGGTGGATGTATGGCAGTGGTAAGAGCGACAAGCTCTGATATTGATTTAATGGCCAGACTGCTGAGAGCCGAAGCGGAAGGTGAAGGGAAACAAGGGATGCTGCTTGTAGGAAATGTAGGCATCAATCGTTTGCGTGCCAACTGTTCTGACTTTAAAGGGCTGCGTACGATTCCACAAATGATTTATCAGGAGCATGCGTTTGAGGCAGTCACGCATGGCTATTTTTATCAGCGAGCACGAGAAAGTGAAAAGACACTTGCACGGAGGAACATTAATGGTGAACGTTTTTGGCCAGCGAAATTCAGCCTTTGGTATTTCAAACCGCCTGGAAATTGTCCATCCACTTGGTACAATCAGCCGTTTGTGGCAAGGTATAAGTCACATTGCTTTTACCAGCCCACAGCTGAAACATGTGAGAATGTTTATAACACCTTTTAGCTTGATGAACAGCACAATCCTTTGTATTCAAGAGGATTGTGTTTTTCTTTTTTTCAAAATGGGTAACCATTGTGTATCAACAAGATGAAGCACGTGATTGGAGGAAATGAAGATGTATCAAGATTTAAAAGGGAAAACAGCCATTGTGACAGGTTCTTCTAAAGGTATAGGACAAGCCATCGCCTTGAGATTTGGACAAGAACAAATGAACGTGGTTGTGAATTATAAAGGTGATGAAGAGGGTGCTGAAGAAACAGTACAAGCCATCCAGCAGCATGGAGGTAGGGCGGTGAAAGTACACGCAGATGTCTCCAAAGAGGAAGGGATTCAGGCGTTAATGGATGCCGCGCTGGAGAATTTTGACGCACTAGACGTGTTTGTCAATAATTCAGGATTTAATGGTGAAGAAGCAATGCCGCATGAAATGACGTTGGAACAATGGCAAAAGGTCATTGATGTGAATATCACAGGCTCATTTTTAGGAGCAAAGGCAGCAATCGCCTATATGATGGAGCATGATGTGAAAGGATCAATCTTGAATATATCCAGTGTCCATCAAGAGATCCCGCGTCCGTTCAATGTTCATTACTCTACTTCTAAAGGAGGAATGAATATGATGACGAAGACGCTGGCTCTTGATTATGCCGAAGCGGGTATTCGGGTCAATGCGATTGCACCAGGTACGATGGCAACGGAATCAAATGACGACCTTCAAGATGAACAGAAAAAACAAAAGCAGCTTGAGAAAATTCCAATGAGAACGTTTGGCGAGCCAAAGGAGATTGGGTCCGCCGCTGCATTTCTCGTATCGAAAGAAGCGGCCTATATTACAGGTACTACATTATTTGTTGATGGAGGAATGACACTTTATCCATCTCAAATAAATGATGAATAATAGAAAAAACATCCGCCCCATTAGCCGGCGGATGTTTTTTCTTTGTAGCGATGTGCTGACTTTGCTGGTTTGCCGAGCAGCATAGGATACTTGCTCAAGAAAGAGATACATGGCACCATGAGCAGCAATGTACCGATCGTATAAAAGAGCGTCCAAGAAAGCTGCGCTGTATCAGAGATATTGATGCCTAGTCCGTAATAAACAAATGCCTTCATGATATCGATTCCGGCAAATTGCAGGACGAGAATCACAATGGAATGACGTCCGAGATACGTCAATATCGTTGACGTTTTCAATTTGAAGCTTAAATAAATAACAGCAGCTGAACCGAGCAGTGCACAAGCATAAAAAATGAATAGATCCCCATAGTCATTGACCCGCATATCAATTCGTGAATTAAAGCTTTGCATATATGCAGTCAGTACAAGCAGACCTGTACATAACAGAAGGGTAGGATCTGTTTTTAATTCCACAAACCATTGTTTTGCTAAAAATCCGATTGAATAAAACACAACAGCCGTTAATGCAACGTTGGCATTCCAAGGGAGACTCTGGTTTAACAATAGCGTGGAAGCATATCCGGCTCCGCCGCAAAGGACGGTCAGTAAAATCAATACAGCTGGTTTTCCTTTTGTCAGACGATGCATCAAGAAAAACAACATTTCCACTAAAAAGAGCGTCGTTAAAAACCAGATGGCTGGGTTATGCGTCAGTCTTGCTTCATCGGCATTTGAAATGAAAATCCCTGTAAAAGGAACGAAGGGATCAATATCTGTTTGCCCCTTAAAGGCGAAAAATCGGGTCACCGTGAACCAGAAAACGTACGTAATAATGGAGAAATAGAGATAAGGTAAGAGCAAGCTTTTTGCTTTTTTCTGTATAAATGACATAGCAGGTTGTGAGGATGATCGAAACATCATACCTGATAGTAAAAAGAAGAGTGGCATATGAAAAGAATATATAAATTGCTTGAATGAATCAGGAATGGGTACATGTGCCATAACGACGAGCAGAATGCCGATTCCTTTAGCCGCATCCACCCAGTCGAGTCGCTTATTCAAGGCCAGTCATCTCCTTCCTTCTCAGCATTGTAAACCGTTACTTCATATGTACCTCTACTATATAAAAGGTACACCTACCATGCGTTTACAGTTCGCTAACGATTAGAAGACACATTTGCGATCAGATGACAGAAGGAAGCTTTTTGACATCTCGATGTTACATTTCCCATTTTTTATAACAATGTAAAAAAAGAAGCCAATGAAAGATTGGCTTCAAAATAGTTCTGCGATTCGTTCAAAGGAACGCTGTTTTTCCATTGGATCAAATGAATTGTTTAATATCATGATCTCGTCCGTTTGATAGCGGTCCATTAAGATTTGTAGCTGTTCTTTCACTGTTTGCTTTGAGCCAACAATCATTCGCTGGCGGTTTTGTAACAATTTTTTCTTTTCTTGCTCAGTGTAATGATAGTTCTCTGCTTCTTCTATAGAAGGAACGCGACTGTCCAGCCCTTTTTCAACCCGAAGTAGCCATAAATCTGTACTGGTGGCAATGCGGCTTGCTTCCTCGTCTGTGTCTGCGCAGATCACAAAGACAGCAAACATAGACTGAGGCTGACGTGAGAAAACGGATGGAGAAAAGTGTGACCGATACGCTTCAAAAGCTTGCCGGCCTCGTGCAGGATGAATAAAATGTCCGAAAATATAGTTGATTCCAAGTGATGCCGCCTGGATGGCACTGTTTTCCCCGAGTCCAAGCAGCCAGACTGGCGGATAAGAATCAACGAGCGGAGCCGCTTTCACTCCTGCATGCCGATGACCAGAAGGCAGGCTGTCAGATAAGTAAAAAAGAAGGTCCTCCAGCTGGCGGTCAAATTGAGATAGTTCTTTCTTCACGCCGTCTGTCAAAGCAAGTCTCGTCCGTTCAATTCCGCCTGGGGATTTACCAACCCCGATCTCAATCCGCCCAGGGTAAAGGGCTTCAAGCTGGCGGGTGACTTCTGCTACTTTAAAAGGGCTGTATTGCGGGAGTAAAATACCCCCAGAGCCTGTGCGCAAAGTCGATGTGTGTGAAGCAATATGTGCCATTAATATTTCAGGCGCTGTACTCGCGAGTCCTCTCGTGCTGTGGTGTTCAGCAAACCAATACCGCTCATACCCCAGTGTTTCCGCAAGCTTGGCCAGCTCTGTCGTATGAACCAATGTTTCTTGTGCGGATTGGCCTTTAGGGATGGCGACTTGATCTAATATATGAAGTGATGGCATCATCAACACCCTTTCCTCAATACGTTGAATTCTATCCATAAGTATAAAGAAAGTCATGAACGGAAGGAAATGAAAGGGTTTATCACAGCTATGTACATGAATTTTCTATATCAACATATGAAGTGGGTGCGCGCCCTGTTTTTAAGCGAGAGGCTGTGTAACGGGAACATTCGACAATGTTTCACATGAAACACTTCTTTTACGACATGAATCATTTTTGTCATGGATCTTTCTTTAAAAAAATATCATCATATTGAAACCTCTTTTATACATAGATCGTATATACTAGTAAATAGAAAAAAGAGTAAGAGGCTCCAATGTCATTTCATGAATTTTGTCGAATTTTCATGTATGATGATTTTAATAGGGTCCATCGCTTAATAAATAGATTTTTATTATGCTGGAGGAGTGATTGATTTGGCGATTACATTAGAAAAAGGTCAACGTATTGATTTAACAAAAGGAAAAGCAGGACTAACCAATATTCTAGTTGGACTGGGCTGGGACCCTGTATCACAAGGCGGCGGTTTTTTAGGTAAGCTGTTTGGCGGAGGCGGCGGTGCTGATATTGATTGTGACGCTTCAGTGCTGATGCTGAAAAATGATAAGTTTGTTGAAAATAAAGATTTGATTTACTTTGGTAACTTGAAAAGCAAATGCGGCAGTGTTGAACATACAGGTGACAACCTGACAGGTGAAGGAGACGGAGATGATGAACAAGTCCTCGTCAACTTAAGCAAGGTACCAGGCAATGTGAATAAATTGGTGTTCGTTGTGAACATTTATGATGCACTTAGAAGAAACCAACACTTTGGTATGATTCAAAATGCTTACATCCGAATTGTTGACCGTTCAAACAATCAAGAATTAGTGAAATATAATTTGAAAGATGAATATGCAGGTAAAACATCATTAATCGTTGGAGAGCTTTATCGCCACGAGAATGAGTGGAAGTTTGTAGCTGTAGGAAATGGTACAAACGATGCGAAGCTTGCCGATATTACGAGAAACTACATTTAATTAGAAGGGAGAGGTTCCTAGTGGGAATTTCTTTAGCGAAAGGTCAAAAAATTGATTTAACAAAAACGAATCCAGGTTTAACAAAAGTAGTCGTAGGTCTTGGCTGGGATGTAAACAAGTATGATGGCGGACATGACTTTGATCTAGACGCAAGCGTATTCCTTTTAGATGCAGCAGGGAAAGCAAACTCTCCATCTGACTTTGTCTTCTACAATCAAACAACTGGCGGTGGCGGAAGTATCGTACATACAGGCGATAACCGTACAGGTGAAGGAGACGGAGATGACGAGCAGGTCAATGTTGATCTTTCAACTGTACCAGCAAGTATTGAGAAAATCTCCTTCGTCATTACAATCCATGATGCAGAAGCACGCAGCCAAAACTTTGGACAGGTGTCTAACGCTTACGTCCGTATTTTAAATGCGGCATCAAATGAAGAGCTCATTCGCTATGATTTGGCAGAAGACTTTTCAATTGAAACAGCGATTATTGTAGGTGAATTATACCGTCATGGCGGAGAGTGGAAATTTTCAGCTGTTGGATCAGGCTATCAAGGCGGACTTGCCCGCATTGCAACAGACTTCGGCTTAGATATCGGGTAACGCCCGTTTTCATATTTTCAGAAGATAGGAGAGATACGAATATGGCGATTCAGCTTTCAAAAGGACAACGTGTCGATTTAACGAAAACCAATCCAGGGCTGACAAAAGTGATGATCGGACTTGGCTGGGATACGAATAAATATTCAGGCGGAGCCGAATTTGATTTGGACGCTTCGGCTTTCTTAGTAGATGCAAACAATCGTTGTCAGCAAGACACAGACTTCGTGTTCTATAATAATCTGCAGCATCCAAGCGGTAGTGTTACTCATACCGGTGATAACCGTACGGGTGAAGGAGATGGAGATGACGAGCAAATTCTCGTTGATTTCTCGAAAATTCCTGCTAACATTGATCGTATCGGAATTACAGTTACGATTCATGATGCAGAGGCGCGCAGCCAGAATTTTGGACAAGTCTCTAATGCATTTGTTCGTGTTGTAAATGAAGAGGGCGGGGAAGAATTGATTCGTTTTGATTTAGGGGAGGACTTCTCAATTGAAACAGCTGTCGTCGTATGCGAACTATACAGACACGGCAGCGATTGGAAGTTTAACGCAATCGGAAGCGGATTCTCTGGCGGACTTGCAGCTCTTTGTCAAAATTATGGGTTAGAAGTGTAAAGAGAAGAAACAACTTCATTCAAGAGGCGCTGCCAATGACTCATATGAGGGTATTTTCCAAAGTGAGAAAGAAACAGCGATCAAGAATAACAGCAGGCGAAAGCCTGCTGATGCTTCTACACTTATAGGAGGAAAACCAGTTGGACATTTTGAAACATATGTTGGACACGTATGCCTCGTTTTTTGATTGGCATATGTGGGCAGAGGTATTAACAGACCCTGTCTCTTGGGGGCTTATCGGGACCCTTGTCGTGCTTGAAGGTTTGTTGTCAGCGGATAACGCACTTGTATTAGCTGTTATGGTGAAACATTTACCTGAAAAGCAGCGTAAAAAGGCATTAACCTACGGATTAATTGGCGCTTATTTCTTCCGTTTTCTATTTATTGGCGTAGGGATGCTGCTTATTAAGTTTTGGTGGATTAAGGTACTAGGCGCTGCATACTTAGCTTGGCTGGTCATTAAGCACTTCTGGTTAGGTGACGGAGATGACGAAGCGAAGGAATTGAAAAAAGAAGGCTGGATGATTCGTGTATTTGGCGTCTTCTGGGCAACTGTTATTTCTGTAGAAATTATGGACCTTGCCTTCTCAGTAGATAGTATTCTTGCTGCATTCGCTGTATCTGAGGAAGTATGGATTCTTCTTTTAGGTGGAATGCTTGGAATTCTCATGATGCGTACAGTGGCACAATTATTCCTTGTGCTCATCGACCGTATACCAGAGCTTGAGAATACGGCATTTATTCTCATTGGAATTATTGCCATCAAAATGGGCTTAAGTGCTGCTCATATTGAAATCCCGCATCTTGCATTCTTTGCGATTATTATCCTAGCGTTTATCGGAACGTTTATTGTTCATAAAATCAATAAGAAGAAGCATCAAGGTGTAACAAACGAAGCTGCGGCTTCAAAAGAAGAATAGGACGATCAAAAAGGAATGGAGTTGACTAGCGGCTCCATCCTTTTTTGAATCATCAAGTCATTACAACAGGAGGTGGCACTGCATGCGATATTTTCGTTTTTTATCAGAGACGAGGCAGCACGATATTTTTTTAAAGCGGCCGGCGGCAGTTCATTCATTGACGCCAAGGCATGTACTTGCGCATGCATTAGGTGCTACTTTGTATATGCCTGCGACAAGGCAGGATGTAGCAGACATGCTGCTTTCGCAGAAATATGAAGCGCTTTGCTCTGTTGTGTTTTGCTTGGAGGACGCCATTGGTGATCAGGAAGTGGACATGGCTGAACAGAATATAGTGGCACAATTGACCTGCCTTTCTGAGACAATTCATCACTCTCCAGAAATGGCCGAGCATTTGCCGCTTTTATTTATTCGAGTTCGTTCGCCCAAACAGCTGCTCAAAATGGCAGATTTGCTCGGTCCCTCTCTTCATTTACTGACTGGTTTTGTGTTTCCAAAGTGCTCCGTTCACAATGCAAAGGAATATGTGGACAGTTTGAAACAGGCTTCAGCACAAACTCAGAAAACACTATACGGAATGCCCATTTTAGAAACACCAGATTTACTAGAAAAAGAAACGAGATATCAGGTGTTGTCTGAATTAAAGCAGATCATGCTGAATGATGAGGAATATATTTTGAATATTCGCATTGGGGCAACGGATCTGTGTGGATTATACGGCATTCGCCGTGATCGCGAGACCACCATTTATGAGATCAGAGTCATTGCTGAGTTGATCACAGATATTATCAATTATTTTGGTCGTTCTTTTGTGATATCAGGAGCTGTATGGGAGCATTTTGGACCGACACGAAAAGAACAAAATCCATTCATCCGTGCAATTTCTAAGAGCGGTGAGTCTTCCTCATCTGAACTCGATCATATGCAAGGTCTGCTCAAAGAGACAAAGCTGGATGTTGTAAACGGTATTCATGGCAAGACAGTCATCCATCCAACACATCTCAAGCCAGTTCAAAGCATGTACGTTGTCACAAAGGAAGAGTACATGGATGCATTAAGTATTTTAGAACATGCAGATGGTACAGTCGGGGTGATGAAGAGTACCTTCTCTAATAAAATGAACGAAACGAAGCCGCACTATCGCTGGGCGGAAAACATTTTAATGAAGTCAGACATTTACGGGGTGTTTCATGAAAATAGAAGCTATATCGACATACTCACAGAATCAGAAGCCGCATACGCTGAACATCTTGGAACATATGGAGGTGGAGCTTAACCTCAAAGAGGGTACGCTTCAGCTTGAAAAAGAACATCTTTTTGACATGGCGGCACGGGTGAACAAAAAGAGAGCCTTTTTATTTGTTAGTAAGGTGCTCGGGAAACATATGCCTGTTCACCCGTTGAAACCACTCCTCATCTCAGGTCTTTTGGCAATGGCTTATGCAAAAGAACAAACAGGCAAGACGCCCCCGCATCAAGACGATGTAGTAGAAGCACTAAAAACGAATGATCATGTTAAGTTAACCGAAGCCTATGCTGCGCTCAAAAAAGAGAAGCTTTCGGCGGTAAACGAGCCGATTGTGATCGGCTTTGCTGAAACGGCAACTGCGCTTGGTCATGGTGTGTATGACGTCATAGAAGGAGCATCTTACATTCATACGACACGTGAACAGTTGTTGGATCTTGATCCTTCACTCGTATTTGAAGAGGAACATTCTCATGCGACAGATCAGCTTTGCTACGCAGACGACGCTTTACTTCGGACGGATCGCCCGATTGTGCTAGTAGATGATGAGGTCACGACAGGCCGGACAAATATGAATATCATTCGGGATCTGCACGCAAAGCACCCTAGATCCTCTTATACGATTCTATCCATTTTAGATTGGAGAACAGAGGAGCACGAGGAAGCGATGCTTCAGCTTCAAGAGGAGCTAGGTGTAAATATCACATCATTATCTTTATTAAAAGGGCAGATGATGTTTCGGGGGACAACGCTGGATGAGCCTGCTTATTCGTATGAAATTGCTGCGCAAGAGAAAAGATCTGAACTCTCTTTTCATTCTCTTCAATCCTTCTTTAAGCAAGTGCCATATTCACTTTCCCATGCAGTCAATCCGGCGGGGCATTCGCCGTATATCCATGAAACAGGTCGTTTCGGTTTAAGCGCAGCGGACACGGACGCCATTGATCAAGCAGCTGTTGAGGCTGGGCTGAAGCTTCAGCGAGAACGAAAAGGAAAACAGACACTTTGCTTAGGAACAGGAGAATTGATGTATGTGCCGATGAGACTTGCAGCTCATATGGGCGAAGGTGTCCTTTTTCATTCGACGACAAGAAGTCCAATTCATCCGGTTGAAAAGGAAGGGTACGCTGTTCAAAACGGATTCGCATTTTTGAGTCCAGAGGATGCCCGCATTCAGCACTACGTGTACAATATCCCTAAAGATCAGTACGATGATGTCTTTTTGTTTTTTGAGAAAAAGGTGTCTCAAGAAGCTTTGATGCCGCTGATCCACTTATTTGCAGAGCGGCATGTGAAGCATGTGCATATTGTGACTTTATCAGATGAGGTGAAGGTGAATGGCTAACGTGTATACAAAGATGGGAAGCTATCCAGAGCAGGACGTAACCTTCTTACTCAAGGATTTATCGTCGATTGAGATGGAGAAAAGTACAGAAGAGCGGGAGCGCTCTATTCAGAGCGGTGCCCATTACTCAGAAATGCTGCCAATTGAATATAAGCCGACGGCATCTTATATGGACTTATTCTATCAATCTCTTGAAGAAAGTAAGCAAAAGGTAGCGGAAGCCGTAGCGGTTGTCGCAGAACAAATTGTGAAAAAGCGAGGCTTTCAAACCGTTCTGTGCAGCTTGGCACGGGCTGGGACACCAATCGGGGTACTCATTAAACGGTATATCAGAAAGACGTATGGTCTCGATTTGCCGCATTATAGCATCTCTATTATTCGTGACCGTGGAATAGATGAAAACGCGCTGCATTATATCCTCAAAGAACATCCAGGTTTTGAGATTGCCTTTATTGACGGTTGGACTGGAAAGGGTGCTATTTCCAAAGAGCTTCAAAAAGCGGTGCTTGATTTTGAACAGAAATATGGAATTCGTCTTTCGAGTGAGCTAGCTGTGCTTGCTGATCCTGGTTATTGTACGAGTGTTTACGGAACGAGAGAGGATTTCCTCATTCCAAGTGCCTGCTTGAATTCAACGGTCTCTGGCCTAGTTAGTCGAACGGTGCTAAACAACCGCTGGATCCATGCCGATGATTTCCATGGGGCCAAGTATTATGAAGAGCTCATTGATGAGGATGTCTCTAATCTGTACGTGAATACAATTGAAGAAGCATTTTCTGAACTTAATGCAAATGTACAAGAGAAAGCAGAGACTCTGCTCTCACAAGGAACGCCTCCTGATTGGCGGGGGATGACCTCCATTGAAGCAATTGGTCAGGAGTTCAAAATAGACAATACACATTTGATTAAGCCGGGCGTCGGTGAGACGACCCGTGTGCTGCTCAGAAGAGTCCCTTGGAAAATACTCATTCAGCCTGGATCTCGGGAGAAGCTCAAGCACATTTTACTACTCGCAGAGGACAGAGGCGTGCCCGTCATTGAATATGCCAACATGTCCTACACATGCTGCGGACTCATCCGCCCGTTGGAGCAATCGTCATGAAGAATATCGCATTTGCCAGTGATTTAGACCGGACACTGATATACTCACATCGAATGCTGGAGCAGTATGCATACAAGGGAGCATACGAATTAATTGAGGTGCTGGACGACCGGCCGCTTTCCTACATGTCTATTGAAACGAAAGCCTCCTTACAGGCAATTCATCAAGCAGGCTGGTTTATCCCAGTGACGACAAGAACGACAGCACAATTTGAACGAATCACTCTCTTTCAGCAAGAGATCAAACCAGAGTATGCCGTCACGACAAACGGCGGCTGTATCCTTCATCACGGTAAGCCGCTTGAGGAGTGGCAGGCGATTGTAGATGAGAGACTGCAAGAGTGTATGCCGGTGAGAGATATGCTGCGGGCGATCTCTGAACTTCCGGTTGCCGCTTGGGTGAAACGTACTCGAACAGCTGAGGGAAGATTTCTTTATTTAATTATGAAAGACGAGTTTCTTTCTCATATTCCGCTCGCTGAATTAAGGCTGTGGGGTGAGGAGAGAGGCTGGCAAGTTTCCCTTCAGGGTCGAAAGCTGTATTTTATTCCAAAGCCGCTCAATAAGTGGGCTGCTGTTGCTTTTCTAAAAGAAAGGCTACACCTTGAATATGTATATGGTGCGGGCGACTCCTTGTTAGATGCTGATCTCATACGTCAAGCGGATAAAGGCTTCGCTCCGAGTCATGGGGAAGTCTTAGATGTTGATCTATCGCTTGAACCGACGACAGCCTCTGGCATGGCGGCGGCAGACGAAATCGCCGCTTCTGTCGCAAAGAAGATGAACACAGCAAAAAAGCCTTCGATTCGATAGCAGAAGTAGAAGGCTGAATGATATGATAGTAGTAGCTTTCGAGAAAATATAGGAGAAAGGAAGGAGCGGCGTGAGCTATAAAGAAATCAACGTAACCCAGACACGGGCGAAACAGGAAGCCTGGAAAAACCTGCTGAAAAAGCCGCTCCCTGAACGAGACGGCTACGTCAAGGACGAGCACACCTTATCCTTGCCGCGTCTCGCCGCCCGTGTCCTTGGAACTCCGCATGATGCAACCGATTATTTTATTTATTTGCATGAATTATACGAAACTGACGGCATGCATATTTTAAGTGAAACCCTCAACCGGCATATTGAGCCGGAGCACTTTCAAGCGCTCCAGCGGATTCATATGATCAATCAGGAAGAAAAGGGATTGTCCGTGAATCGATTTGTGGCTTTCTTAGACGGTGAACAGCTCATTGTCCGTCATCCAAACCCAGTGATGAACCGGCATATCCGCCTTTCGTTAATCCAGGTGTTTGAACATTTCAAGCAGTTGCATGAAGGGGGATTCCAGCATCCTGATTTCCGCCGCGTGCTGCTAGATGTAGTGAAGTTTTCAAATAATCATCTAGGACCATGGCTGAAGGAAGGCAATTTGGAAGAAAAAATGCCAGCTGTCATTTGGTATGGAGAGGCGAATAAAAGTCAGCTTTATTTTCTTTACTATGTCATGCTGATTGGCTGTGATGTGGTGCTGTTTCATCCAGAAGGCAAGGATCAATTTCGTGAATTAGATCCAGAAGAAAAGCTGACTTTTATTGATCAGTATCCAGGGACGTCAAAGCTTGAACCGTTCCCTACTGAAAAGCCTGAGAGGAAATCAACGGTGGCGTACCGTTCGACAAGAGAGCTTGAAGAGGTACTTCACACAGAAGATTCCATGCTGTATAAGCCATGGCAATTCAGAGATCATACCCCTCATTCTATTACGCTAAAGACAACGTATGATGAGCTGTTTTTAATTGCAAAGGAACGGTCGTTTATCCGCCCGAATTTCAAAGCAGACCGTGACACCATACAGATTCCGAATCTTTTTGCGAAGATGATGGGGGTGACGAGAGACAAGCGAGAATATTGGGACCGTATCCATACGCTAATGGAGGGGAAAGAAACGAAAACGATTCGTCATTTCCCTTTCACACAAGAAGTGTCTTCGAATTATCAATTTCATTATCAGCATGCACTTTCTAAAGCAGGAGAGGTTGACCCTGGTTTGTTAATGAAAAGCAATGTGTGGCAGTTCTCGCATTTGTATGAGGGCACGCAGCGTGCGATCGCAGAGGCCATTTCTCGAATTTGTCAGCATCCGAAGCTGTTAAAAGAAGGTCATGAGACCGAATTAGATGTGCGTATTTATTTATTCAAGCAGCTTTTGCATATGAACCAAGATGTAATTGAACTCATTCAAACCTTTGATTATGCCCAGACTGTACCGAAAGTGATTTTATACCATACGGAATATAATGGTGAGCTGACTCGTTCTGATGCGGCTGCCCTGATTTTCCTAAATGAAATGGGTGTGGATCTCTTCGTGTATCATCCCGCCGGCTATCAGTGTATAGAGCGGTATATAGACGATCAATTATTTGATACACATTGGCTTGATGAAATGGTCATGAACCAAGAGTTTAAAGAGCCGTCCATTGTGAGAAAGTTATTTCAATCCATTAAAAACCGATAAGGAGATCAAAGCTTATGACAAATACAAACGGAAATGACATCATTTCAATTGATAAAGAGGAAATCACGATTGAAAAGGCAGACGATATTCGCGTTCAACTGCGCAATGAACCAGAAGTCCAAAACATTGCGAGACAGATTGATGCCAAAAATCAGCTTGAACTGCTTGAATACGGAAAACAGCCGGCTGTCGAAATCTCTAAGTTTTCTGACCGTATCCTCTCTATGATGCGTTCAACAAGTGTCACAGACTCAGGAACGATGCTTACACAGCTTGGAAAGATCATGGATCGTTTTGATAAAAATGATTTTGACGAGCCAAAGGGCGGTTTGTTATCAAAAATCTTTAAACGCGGCGGCAGCATGATCGAGAAGATTTTCAGCAAATATCAAACGCTCGGTGCAGAAATTGAAAAAATCAATGTGGAAATTAGTAAATACAAAGATGAAATGACCAAATCGACGGTTACGCTTGAAGAAATGTATGAGCATAACATTCAATACTATATGGAGCTTGAAAAGTATGTCGTCGCAGGGCAAATCAAGATCGAAGAATTAAAACAATTGGTTCCTTCTTATGAAGAAAAAGCGGCGGGGGGAAACCAGCTGGCACAAATGGAGCTGGATACGCTTCGGAATGGGATTCAAGCGCTTGAAGAACGTGTATATGATCTTGATATGGCACGGATGGTGGCACTTCAAACGGCACCGCAAATCCGTTTGCTGCAGCGTGGTAATACGAAATTAATTGGGAAAATTAACTCTGCCTTCATCATTACGATTCCAATTTTCAAAAATGGAATCATTCAAGCGGTAACAGCGAAGAGACAAAAGCTTGTGGCTGATTCCATGAGTGAGCTGGACAGAAGAACGAATGAAATGCTGAAACGAAATGCTGAAAATATCTCAAGTCAAAGTGTTGAGATTGCTAAATTATCAGGTCGTCCAAGCATCGACATTGAAACGATCGAATCATCCTTTAATACGATTGTACAAGGGATGAAAGAGACGAAGCAGATTGAAGAAGAAAACAAACGATTACGTGAGGACGGAACAAAACGTATGCTTGAACTTCAAGATAATATTAAGAGAGCTGCCCTAGAGTCCTAAAAAAACAGGCTGTCTGTAACGAAAGTTGCAGGCAGTTTTTTCATGAATTTGATTAAAATTTGAGAAAAAAGGTTTTTATGTGACCTTTTTCGGGTAAATCCTGTTCAGGGGCATGGTTCACCCATGAAAGAAAAAGCCCGCTACCACAAGGATTCGACTTATTTTTTAGCACAATAAGGAATTTCCAGTAAAATATTGTCTGGTGAGAGAAAATACCCCGTAAAATATGTAGTTTATGAAGCATTCTATAGGATTTACGAGTAATACGGCGTATAAACTGTAATCACCAGACCTCTATATGGAATTCATACATATTGTACGGAAATAAGCGAATTCTAAAGATTGTTCGCATCATAACGCTTATGTTACGGTTATAAAGATGCTAATTTGGAGGGAAAAAATGAATTCTGAAGAGAGAAAGATCAAAATCAAGATAAATAATGTATCTAAAATTTTCGGTAAAAATGCTAAAAAAGCATCTCAAATGCTTGAAAAAGGGAAGACAAAAAGAGAAATCCTAAAAGAGACCGGCGCAACAGTTGGTGTCAATCGAGCAAATTTTGATGTGTATGACGGCGAGATATTTGTCATCATGGGGCTATCAGGGAGCGGAAAGTCCACACTTGTGCGGCTGCTGAATAGGTTAATCGAACCAACCTCCGGCGAAATTTATATTGATGGGGATATGATAACAAATATGTCAAAGGATCAATTGCGTGAAGTCAGACGGAAAAAGATCAGCATGGTCTTCCAAAACTTCGCATTGTTCCCGCATCGTACCATTCTGGAGAATACAGAATACGGGCTTGAATTGCAAGGTGTAGAGAAAGAACAGCGCCGCTCTAAAGCGCTTGAATCTTTAAAGCTTGTTGGACTTGAAGGTTTTGAAGAGCAGTACCCAAATCAATTAAGTGGCGGTATGCAGCAGCGTGTTGGATTGGCACGTGCACTAGCTAATGACCCTGATATTTTGTTAATGGATGAAGCATTCAGCGCACTAGATCCATTAATTCGTAAAGACATGCAGGATGAATTGCTTGAGCTTCATACGTCTGTAGGAAAAACAATTATTTTCATCACGCATGATTTAGATGAAGCGCTTCGTATTGGCGACCGCATTGTCCTCATGAAAGACGGGAATATCGTTCAAATCGGAACACCAGAAGAGATTCTGATGAACCCATCGAACGAGTATGTTGAACGTTTCGTTGAAGATGTAGACCTTTCTAAAGTATTAACCGCTGGTCATATTATGAAACGTGCAGAAACAGTTCAGATTGATAAAGGGGCACGTGTTGCGCTCACGCTCATGAAGAACCTTGGTATTTCGTCTATCTATGCAGTAGATAAGAAAAAGCATTTATTAGGTGTTATTTCTGCACAAGCAGCGAAAAAAGCGGCAGAAACGGGTGCGTCGCTAGAAACTGTTCTTGATAAAGAATTTACGACAGTATTGGAATCAACGTATTTAACAGAGATCTTTGATGCAGTATCTGATGCGGCAAATATTCCAATTGCCGTTGTAGATGAGAAAAACAGAATGAAGGGTATTGTGGTCAGAGGTGCATTGATTGGTGCATTATCAGGAAATGATGAATATATCAACATGTCTTCTAACAAGCTAGAGGAAATTAAAGCACAAGAGCCTTCTGCACAGGAGGTAGAATAAGATGTTTAGTATGAGTGATTTACCTAGAATTCCGTTCGCGGATTATATCGATCAATTTGTTGACTGGTTAACATTAACCTTTGGTGGTTTCTTTGATGGCATCACAAATGGATTAGCTGGAACAGTAAATGGAATTGTGGCTGCACTTGGCGTCATTCCATCCATTATCTTAACGCTTATCTTTGCCGGAATTGCTTGGTGGATCAGTACAAGAGGAGTTGCTCTTTTCACACTTATTGGATTCTTACTGATTGACTATTTAGGCTACTGGCAACCAATGCTGCAAACACTTGCGCTCGTTCTGACAGCTGTGGTCATTTCTATCGTGATCGGGGTTCCGATCGGTATTTGGGCATCACAGAAGGAAACGGTGCGTAAAATTGTCACACCTATTTTAGACTTAATGCAGACAATGCCTGCATTCGTTTATCTTTTACCAGCAATCTTCTTCTTTAACATCGGAGTAGTACCTGGGGTTGTGGCATCGGTTATTTTCTCTATGCCGCCAACGATTCGTATGACCATTCTCGGTATTAAACAAGTACCATCTGATTTAATTGAAGCAACAGAAGCTTTTGGTTCTACGACATTCCAGCGTTTGTTCAAAGTTCAGCTTCCACTTGCTACAAAAACCATCTTAGCTGGGATTAACCAAAGTATCATGCTTGCTCTATCCATGGTCGTTATTGCGGCAATGGTTGGTGCACCAGGACTTGGTTCGGAAGTATATAGTGCGGTAACACAGCTGAAAACAGGGATTGGTTTTGAAGCAGGTATTGCCATTGTTATCGTGGCGATTACACTGGATCGTATTACACAAAACATTAAAACGAAAAAAACCAGGGGGAATGCTTAATGTGGAAAAAGTCTCTCTACATTGGGATGACCGCCCTGCTTGTCTTTTTACTAGCTGCTTGTGGTGCAAAGTCGGACTCAAATGCGAGTGCAGCACAGCAAGTGAATAAAACCATTATCGGTATTGATCCGGGTTCAGGTATTATGGCGCTGACGGATCAAGCGAAAAAGGACTACGGTTTAGAGGATTGGACGGTTGTGTCTGCCTCAAGTGCAGCGATGACAGCGACATTGAAGAAATCGTATGACCGTAAAAAACCGATTATCATCACTGGCTGGAATCCTCACTGGATGTTTTCCCGCTACGATTTAAAATATTTAGATGATCCGAAAAAATCATATGGTGAGGAAGAAGAAATTCACACCATTTCACGTAAAGGATTTGCGAAGGATCAGCCGGAAGCAGCCAAAATGCTCAGTCAATTTAAATGGTCTCAAGATGACATGGGTGAAGTGATGCTTGATATTCAAGATGGCGTCAAACCGACGGATGCTGCTGTTAAATATGTGAAAAAGCATAAAGATCAAGTAGCAAAATGGACAAAAGGCGTGAAAAAGTCGAACGGTGACAAAATCAATCTTGCCTACGTTGCGTGGGATAGTGAGATTGCAAGTACCAATGTGGCCGCAGAGGTATTGCGTGAACTTGGCTTTAAAGTGACCTTGACTCAGGTTGAAGCGGGCCCAATGTGGACAGCAATTGCAACCGGAAGTGCTGATGCATCATTATCTGCATGGCTTCCAAATACGCATAAAACGTATGCAGCGAAGTTTAAAGGAAAATATGATGACCTCGGTACAAGTATGAAGGGTCTTCGCATGGGTCTCGTTGTTCCGACTTATATGAAAAACGTCAACTCGATCGAAGATTTGAAAAAATAGCCAATTGTATAACAGTTCCCTTATAATAGAAGGGAGCATATGGAAAAAGCAGTCTGCTCAAAAAGCGACTGCTTTTTCTTATATATAAGGATGGTGGATGAGTTGTCGATGGTGGAAAAACCAATGATGATTTTCCTGCACGGTGGAGGCGTAAGCAGCTGGATGTGGCAGGAGCATATGGAAATATTCAAGGAAACGTATGAATGCTATACCCCTGATTTTATTGGTCACGGGACAAGAGCAAATGAAACGTCGTTTTCCATGAGAGAAAGTGCTCTCGAAATCATTTCATGGATAAAGGAGCATGCACATGGTCGTACAGTCATTCTAATTGGCTTCTCTCTAGGTGCACAGGTAGCCGTTGATGTGTTATCGAGAGAGCCAGACATCGCAGACATCGCCATTATCAATAGCGCCCTTGTGTTGCCATTACCATGGCTCTATTTGATGGTAAGGCCCATTTTACCTCTTACATATCCGTTATTAAAAAAAGATTGGTTCATCCAGCTGCAAGCAGAGAAGATGGGACTTCCAAACGATGTATTGGATCATTATGCAGCGGATTCCAAACAATTGCAGAAGAAGACGCTGCTTACGATGTTTCAAGAAAATCTTCATTACAAGCTCCCAGACACATTTCAACAAGCGAAGGCACGGATTCTTGTGACAGTGGGAGAAAAGGAAAAGAGAATTATGACTAGGTCAGCAGAGAAAATCACGAATGCACACCCGAATGCAGCGGGGGTCATCGTTCCTAACATTGGACATACGTTTACTTTTGAAAAGAAAGAACTTTTTGTCGACATGATCAAAAGCTTTATAGAAGCGCGTGCGTTACCAGCGGAATTAAAGGAAATAAGGAAGCTAGGCCATTTAGAAAGTGAAGATGAGCATAAAAGGGGCAGGCATGTATAAGACATTGTATGATATAGGTATAAAACGCTTACAGATGAATGGGTGTATGGTTGGAAGCTCGTAAGTGAGCCATGAAGGAGGAAGCATGAGTAAAAACTATATCATATTTGGTGCGAGTCAAGGATTAGGGGATGCCTTTGTAAAAGGTCTTCCTTCAAGTGGAGATACAGTATGGATTGTGTCACGAAGTGAACCAAGCAGTTTGAACATAGACGATGGGGTGCGTAGAATTTGGCTGAAGATCGATTTATCAAGCCAAACCCATATCCCTTTTATGCTCGAAGCATTGAAGAATCAAACAATTGATGTACTCATTTATAACGTCGGTTTATGGGAAAAACGCGGCTTTGAAGATGATTATTCTTTCGATCTTGATCAACCGGAGGATATCGCTCATTTAATCAATGTGAACGTTACCTCAACGATTACCTACATCCAAGCTCTGCTTCCGCACGTAAGGACATCTGAGAATGGAAAGATCATCGTCATTGGTTCTACTGCGGGACTTGACCATACGAATTTGTCTCAGGTTTCTTTTGTTGCTTCTAAATTTGGGCTTCGTGGTATTGTGAACGCACTAAGAGAGCACGTGAGGAAAGATAAAATATCCGTTACCTGTATCAATCCAGGAGAGTTGGCGGCAGAAGTTCCGTACGAAGATGGCGCTGAAAAAGCCATTGCTCTGTATGATGAAACGAGAATACCTGTACAAGATATTGTCGAGCTGGCGAGATGTGTCATTCATCTATCAAGGGTGTCCTGTGTGAAAGAAATCAATGTCCCGGCAATGACAGATGTGAATGCGTAAAATAAAGGAGACCACCCGCTTAAAGAAAAGACGGGTGGTTGTTTTTTTATTTTACGATGAATGCTGCTGAAGTGTTTCGTATACAGCTTCCGTCAAAATCTCAATGCCGGTAAAAATGGCGGAGCGATCGAATGTCATATAAGGGTGATGAAGCCCAGGTTTTAAATCACAGCCTAAACCGAGCATCGTCGATTTCATATGAGGAAGCTTTGCTGCATAAAAGTGAAAGTCCTCTCCGCCTGTCGTCACGATCGGTGGATCGAGCTGTTCTTTACCTAGCACTTGCTCTATAGCATGTGACATGATCTCCACAGCTTCTTCATTTAATGTCGCAGCTGGAAGACGATGATCAGTTGAAAGTGTGATAGAGGCGCCAAAAGCATCCGCTACAGAATGGCATGCTCTTTCAATTTCCTTTTCTAATTCATCCATCACTTCGTTTGTCTGTGCCCGAACGTCGAGTGTAAAAGAGGCCTTGCCAGGTATGATGTTGGAGCTGCCGCCGCCTGCATTTAAATTGGTCATTTTCACAGAATGGGCGACTCGTGGATCGACATGGATATGTGCCAGTCTCTGCACAAGCGTAGATGCAACTTCGATGACGTTGACCCCAAGGTGCGGGCGTGCACCGTGTGCTTCCTCCCCTAGAATGGTCCCGACGTAATGATTACTTGATCCGTGCAAA
The DNA here is from genome assembly GCF_038005245.1 of Bacillus sp. FSL K6-1106. Classification (NCBI taxonomy): domain Bacteria; kingdom Bacillati; phylum Bacillota; class Bacilli; order Caryophanales; family Bacillaceae; genus Bacillus; species Bacillus sp. FSL K6-1106. Next base: position 24,359 of record NZ_JBBOSV010000003.1, on the reverse strand, counting down.
ATGGCAGGAGCGCAGCGTCCGTTTAAGGTTTCTTGAATTGGGCGCACATGCACCCCGTATAAATAATCGACGTCAGCTAACACACCTTTTTCGATCATCTTTAAAGCGCCGCCGCCTCTTTCTTCGGCAGGCTGAAAAATGAATCGGATCGTGCCACTTGGAAGTTCTTTTTCTTTCAATGCCATGAATGTCCCAAGTGCCATCGTCATATGTGCATCGTGTCCGCATGAATGGTTGGCTTGAAATACGCCATCTACTTCCTGCCACAGTGCGTCAATATCGGCTCTCACAGCAACCACTGGTGCGCCTTCCCCAATTTCACCGATTACCCCTGTACAGTCTTCAAATGTTCTCGTTTTACAGCCTAATTTCTTTAATAGAGCTTCAATATAAGCTGTCGTATTTGTCTCTTCCCAGCTGATTTCTGGATGGGCGTGCAGATGTTCAAAGATGTCTGTCACGGTTTGTTTCATCTCGTTTGTCAAAGTTGTCATGAGAAGCCTCCTTGCTGACAGATAATCTGCCAAAACATTCTTTTAGTGAAATAATATTGATCTTAAATATCATCAGTGTTTATAATATAACACATCATTTGATTATTCAGAAAATTAAGTGAAATTCCGATCGGGACAAAGGGGTTTTGACAGATGAAAACAGCAACAGTATCAGCACCTGAGAAACAAAAAAGAAAACTTCAGATGCCGGATGCGTATGTACTCTTATTTATGATTGCTTTAATTTGTACGATCGCAACGTATTTTGTACCAGCCGGTGAATTTGATCGGAAAACGTCAGGAGAGATCACAACAGCTGTTCCTGGCAGTTATCACCGTATTGATCAATCACCAGTTAGTCCGGTTGGTTTTTTTACAGCGATTCAAGAAGGGATGGTTGGTTCATCCTCTATTATTTTTCTGATTCTTTTTACTGGCGGAACCATTGCGATTTTGGAAAAGACAGGTGCCATTAACGGGATGATTCACAATGTCATCAGCCGGTTCCAAACGAAACAGCTATTGTTTATTTGTATTGTTGGCGGATTGTTTTCTGTACTTGGGACGACCGGAATTGTGGTGAACTCAGTCATTGGCTTTATTCCTATTGGGATCATTGTGGCACGTTCTTTAAAGTGGGATGCAGTGGCGGGAGCGGCGGTTATTTACATCGGCTGTTATGCAGGTTTTAACGCAACCATTTTGTCTCCATCTCCTTTAGGTTTATCACAAACGATTGCAGAACTGCCGATTTTTTCTGGTATTGGGCTGCGTGTCATCATTTATCTTTGTTTTCTCCTATCTAGTATTGTGTACATCTATTTATATACAAAACGCTTGAAAAATAAAGAAAAGGGAAGCCTGCTTGGTGACGAGTGGTTTCCAGCTAAAGGGCTAGGAGGAGCTGATGCGGAATCTGTGGACAAGCCTGAATTCACCGGTAGACATAAGCTGATTTTAGCGGTGTGCGGTTTGTCGCTTGGGGGTTTTTTATATGGTGCGCTTCAGCTCGGCTGGACCGATAAGGAAATGGCTGGTGTATTCATTTTCATGGCAATTGCTGCTGGCCTGCTTGGGGGATTAGCTGCCAATGATATTGCAAAAACGTTTATTGTCGGCTGTCAAAGCCTTGTATACGGCGCACTCATTGTCGGCATGGCACGCTGCATTTCAGTCATTTTGGAAAACGGCAAGCTGCTTGATACTGTGGTGAATGGGCTTGCAAGTATGCTGACAGGGTTTAGTCCAATCGCTGGTGCGATCGGCATGTATATCGCCAGTGCGCTCCTTCACTTTTTGATTTCATCAGGATCAGGAGAAGCGGTTGTCTTTATACCGATTCTTGCGCCGCTTGCTGATTTAATGGGTATCACAAGACAAGTAGCAGTAGAAGCAGTAATGCTCGGTGAAGGGGTGGTCAACTGCGTGAATCCGACTTCAGGTGTGTTGATGGCTGTCTTGGCTGCAAGTGGGATTCCTTACGTGAAATGGCTGCGTTTTATGGTGCCGCTTGCGCTCATTTGGTTCGTCATCGGCCTTGTCTTTATTTGTATCGGTGTCATGATCAATTGGGGACCTTATTAAATAAGAAAGAAGCTGCCAAAGAGTGTTTGGCGGCTTTTTTCTTATGAGAAAATGTATGGGGACAGCGGTTTAAAACCACAATAAGAGTGTTCACAAAATGGCTACATTATTTTTTTGAGCAATCCCCTTGCAAAAGTTTGTGAAGTATTGCACAATAATAATGTGAAATACTTCACATAAGAAAAACAACCTAGTTTTACTCAGGAGGATGAGATAAATGACAAACGAAAAAGTAAACAAAGTAGCACTTATTGGAGCAGGTTTTGTCGGCAGCAGTTATGCCTTTACATTAATAAATCAAGCGATCACAGATGAATTGGTAGTCATCGATTTGAATCAAGACAAAGCAATGGGTGATGTCATGGATTTAAACCACGGGAAAGCATTCGCCCCGCATCCTGTGAATACTTGGTATGGAGATTATGAGGATTGTCAGGATGCTGACATTGTATGTATCTGCGCTGGTGCAAACCAAAAGCCAGGTGAAACGAGACTTGATCTTGTTGAGAAAAATTTAAATATATTTAAAGGCATTGTAGACAATGTGATGAAAAGCGGATTCGATGGTATTTTCTTAGTTGCTACGAACCCAGTTGATATTTTGACATATGCGACTTGGAAATTCAGTGGACTGCCAAAAGAACGAGTGATTGGTAGTGGAACAACGCTTGATACGGCAAGATTCAGATACATGCTTAGTGAGTACTTTGAAGCAGCGGCGCACAATGTGCATGCGTACATCATTGGAGAGCATGGGGATACAGAGCTTGCTGTTTGGAGCCATGCGAATATCGGAAGTGTACCGATCACAGAATTAATGAAGAGAAATGACCAATACAAACAAGAAGATTTAGACGATATCATGGAAAATGTCCGTCATGCTGCTTACCAAATCATTGAGAAAAAAGGTGCGACTTATTACGGCGTAGCGATGAGTTTAGCCCGTATTACTAGAGCCATTTTACACAATGAAAACAGCATTTTGACTGTCAGCACTTATTTAGATGGAGAATACGGAGCAGAAGATGTCTACATTGGTGTACCTGCCCTCGTGAACCGAAATGGTGCAACAGAAGTGATGGAGCTTGCACTGAATGACACAGAAAAAGAAAAATTCGCACACAGTGTGAATGTGTTAAAAGAAATTTTAGCTCCTCATTTTTAATCAATCAAAGGCAACCTATCTGAGCAGAAAAGGATGAATCACTATGTGGCAGCAAATATATGATCCGTTTGGTAATGAGTTCGTCAGTGCATTGGTGGCCATGCTTCCAATCTTGTTTTTCCTACTAGCATTAACTGTATTTAAGTTAAAAGGGGTATTAGCCGCTTGTTTTACCTTGATCGTCAGTTTTGTAACAGCTGTTTTCTTCTTTCATATGCCAATTGAAAAAGCATTATCTGCTGTGGTGCTCGGTGTATCTAATGGGCTGTGGCCGATTGGGTATATCGTCATCATGGCCGTGTGGCTCTATAAAATTGCTGTGAAGTCTGGAAAGTTTGATGTCATTCGTTCTAGTATTGCAGGAATTTCTCAAGATCAACGGTTACAGCTCTTATTAATTGGTTTTAGTTTTAACGCATTTTTAGAGGGAGCCGCTGGATTCGGTGTTCCGATTGCGATTAGTGCCGCTCTTTTAACAGAGCTTGGGTTTAAACCACTAAAAGCCGCCATGCTTTGCTTGATTGCAAATGCTGCGTCTGGCGCTTTTGGTGCAGTAGGTATCCCGGTTATTACTGGAGCACAAATGGGGAATATGACGCCGCTTGAGCTGTCTCAAACCCTTGTGTACACCATTCCGTTTATTTCTTTCTGTATCCCGTTTCTGCTTATTCTCATTGTAGACGGCTTTAAAGGGATCAAAGAAACGCTTCCGGCCTTGCTTGTTGTGAGTGGAAGCTACGCGATTCTGCAGGCTGTTACAATGGTCACGATGGGCCCTGAGCTTGCCAATATTATTTCAGCTTTAGCGAGTATGGGAATTTTGGCTTTATTTCTTCGAAAATGGCAGCCGAAACATATTTATCGTGAAGAAGGGGCACCAGCCATTGAGAAGAAACAAACGTATAGCGGGGTTGAGGTGCTGAAAGCATGGTCTCCGTTTTATATTTTAACTGCCGTCATTACTGTATGGAGCCTACCAGCTTTTAAAGCATTATTTGCTGAAGGAGGACCGCTTAACTGGACAACCATTTTAGTGAAAATGCCGTTTCTGCATCAGCAAATTGTGAAATTACCACCTATTGCTCAAACAGAAACACCGATTGATGCGATCTTTAAAATTGATGTTATTAGTGCAACAGGTACCGCCATTCTAATTGCAGTGATGCTGACAGGATTGTTCAGCAGACATATTACATTAAAAGAAGGGGCTACCTGCTTAAATGCAGCGGTCAAAGAGCTTTGGGTCCCTGTTCTTACGATTTGTTTTGTCATGGGCTTTGCCAACTTGGCGAACTTTGCAGGTCTAAGTTCTGCTATCGGACTAGCGCTTGCTAAAACAGGCGATTTATTCCCGCTTGTCAGCCCAGTGCTTGGCTGGATCGGCGTGTTTATTACGGGATCTGTTGTGAGTAACAATGCCTTATTCGGTAACCTTCAAGCGGTCACCGCTTCTCAAATCGGCTCTCAGGCAGGTTTGTTAATCGGGGCAAATACGACCGGTGGTGTGATGGCGAAATTAATTTCTCCACAATCCATTGCCATTGCAACAGCAGCTGTTGGAGAAACAGGTAAAGAATCTGAGCTCTTCCAAAAAACAGTGAAGTACAGCTTCATTTTGCTCGGCATCGTATGTATATGGACATTCATTCTTGCTCAATTTATATAGGTTGATCGATTGATTGAAAAATGGAAGACTGAGAGATTTCTCAGTCTTTTTTTTTATGTGGATTCTCGTGTGACAAGCCGAGTAGGTAGCTGAATATGTTCACGTTGTAATGGTTTTTGATCTTGGAGCAGCTGAATCATTTGTTTTACAGACTGCTGGCCGAGCTCGACGATGGGGATGTCGATGGTCGTGATCGTTGGTGCTGTCACCTCACAAATGTCTTGATTGTCATAACCGATCACCGCTAAATCCTTAGGAATGTGATATCCATATGAAATGGCTTGTTTAATGAGGCCTGCTGCCACTTGATCATTGCCGGTGAAAATCGCATCCGGCGCATCCGGCATCCGGTGGATTAAGTCCATCAAACGAAAGCCGTCTTCAATGGTAAAAGCCTCGCCGAACAGCCAATCTTCTTTAAGCGGCAAACTGTGATCAGAAAGCGCATCAAGATAGCCTTGCTTTCTTTGTTTTTGCGCTTCACTGCTTTCTGTATCAAAGCAAAATCCAATGGATGTACGCCCTGATTGAATCAAGTAGTCAACCGCTTTATAAGCAGCTTCCCGCTCATCATATCCGATAATCGGAATGTCTGCTGTTTGATGATACTCATTTGCCATGACGATCGGGCCGTTTGCTAAAAATGGCTCGATTGTTGCCCACTTATTTTCTAACGCCCCCAATATGACACCATCTACTTCTTTTCTTTTTAATAATTGAAGCCCTTCAAGTTCTACTGATTCTTGATAAAACGTCTGTAGCACGATGGCTTTATACCCTTGATCCAGCGCTTCCTTTGAAATGCCTTTAATCAATTGTGCAAAAAAAGGATGGTCCACAGCTGGAACAGACACAGCAATGGTTTTTGTCTGATGTGACCGAAGGGTGCGGGCCGCTGAGCTTGGTGTATACTCCATTTCCTTCATCACCTGTAAAATGTGCTGGCGCTTTTCTTCGGATACATATGGATGGTTGTTCAGCACCCGAGAAACAGTGGTCGTTGAAACCCCGCAGCGTTTGGCAATTTCATAAATTGTACACATATTAACAAATCCTTTACACAAAGTTATTGTTCTGAAATCGATAACATCATTTACAATGTGAAACAAGTTAAATATTAACAAATGGAATTGATTAATTGGAGGGAATGGAATGCAAATATTGACGAAGATATCAGGTAAAAGCAAGGATTATCTACCGTTGCTGGATATGATCAATCAAGGTGTTCAAGTAAAGGCTGATTCAGTTGAAAAGAATCTAGCGAATGATAAGCTTGCTGCGTTCCTTGAGCAAGATATTGCGCGTACAGGTTTGGAAAAAATTCTCTTCCATTATAAACAAAATAAGGAAAAAAAGATACCGTTCCTGCCGGTCGATAAACTGATTTCAGAGGATGAGATTGATGATATTATGCAGGTGCTGAAAGAAGTATTAAGTTCAGGCCGTTTTACATCAGGGCCTTATATTCCAAAGTTTGAAAAGACGCTTGCAGCGTACTTAGGGAAAAAATATGTCATTGCCACATCAAGTGGAACAGATGCCTTGATGATCAGTTTAATATCAGCAGGCGTCCATTCTGGAGATGAGGTCATCCTACCTGCCAACAGCTTTGCTGCAACAGAAAATGCAGTGCTTGCGATTGGTGCGGTTCCAGTCTATGCCGATATTGATCCAGACACCTACTGCCTAGCGCCGAATGAAATAGAAAAGCATATCACAGATAAGACAGTATGTATTCTCCCGGTTCATTTGTATGGAAAGCAAGCGGATATGAAGGCCATTTCGACGATTGCGAAACGGCATGGTCTATCAATCATTGAGGATGGCTGTCAGGCGATTGGCAGTAGCGGGCTTGGGGAATTTGGGGATGGACTTGTTCTCAGCTTTAATCCTTACAAAAACCTTGGAGTTTGCGGAAAGGCAGGAGCCATCGCGACAAATGATGAAGCCCTAGCCGAAAAATGCATGGAAATCAGCTATCACGGTTTTGAACCAGGAAAGAAAAACGTGAAGCGCAGTGACTATGGCTTTAATTCTAAGATTGATAACTTACAGGCCGCAATCGGGCTAGAACGAATGAAATATTTAGGTTTGCAAAACTTTAAACGCTTTTACTTGGCAAAGAGATACATAGATCAGCTGCAAACGCTGGAGGACGAGGGCTATATAAAGCTTCCGAAGCTAACAGAGGATCATGTATGGCATCTATTCCCGATCAGAGTGGTGAAGGGAAGCCGAGATGAGCTGGCAGAGAAATTACTGGAAATGGGCATAGAAACAGATGTCTATTACCCAATTTTATCGCATCAGCATCAAACGAATCTTGTTTCTCAAAAGTATAAACAAACGGCACTTCCACATACGGAAAAAGCCGTACAGCAATTACTCCATTTGCCGCTTTATCCAGGTATGCCGCTGCAAGATCAGGAGAAAGTCATCGAGGGGGTCCATCATGTTATCAAATCTTCCATTCAATAAAAAGCTGGTGCATCAACCACAACATCCGCAGTGGATCGTCTTCTGTGATTTCGATGAGACCTATTATTCTCACGGAATGACCGAGGAGCAGAGAGAGGATGTAAAACGGCTGGAAGCTTTTGTGGCAGAAAAGAGCGAAGCCGGACAGCTCATGCTGGGCTGGGTGACGGGAAGCAGCCTTGATTCTGTTACGAGCAAAATGGAGAAAGGCGGTTTCTATCAATTCCCGCATTTTATTGCGTCGAATTTAGGAACTGAAATCGTGTATACATCAGATGGGAAATTTGGACAGCCGGATGCAGAATGGATGAAACGGCTTGATGCACAGGGCTTTTCAGACGAAAAAATTGAAGATATTCTGCAAGCCGTACGTGAAAAGGGGATCACCCTTAGGCCGCAAACGCAGCTAGGCAGCTCTGGGTATAAAAAGAATTTCTATTATCAGGAGCAGGATGAACGAACAGATCTCCATCATCTATCATTCATCCAAACACTTGCGAAGGAGCGGGGAGTGGAGGTGAACATCAACAAATGCAACCCACTTGCGGGTGACCCTGCGGATTGCTATGACGTTGATTTTTTACCAGTGGGAACAGGAAAGGATGAAATCGTTCGGTTTATGCTGAATCAATATAACCTGTCAAAAGATAAGGGCTTTGCTTTTGGTGATAGTGGGAATGATCTGCGGATGCTTCAATCCGTCACGCACGGCTTTCTTGTCCAAAATGCAACAGCCGAAGCCAAACGGCATCATCATCAAATTTGTCATCATGGGTATGCAAAAGGAATCTATGAAACACTGAAAACAGTGATGTATAAACATGAGGAGGCACATTCATGAAGAAAATTGGAATTGTTGGAGCAGGGAATATTGCAAAAGCACATGCTAGAGCATTATCAACGATCAAAGGTACAGAATTATCTGGGGTCTATGACTTGCACGAATCCGTCGCACAAGGATTTATTAAACAGTACGGTGGACGGGTGTATGCCAGTATCGAAACACTAGCGGATGCATCAGATGGATTGATCATTGCTTCCCCTAACTTCTGTCACAAGGACCATGCCCTTCAGGCGCTTAGAGCAGGACAGCCGATTTTATGCGAAAAACCGATGGCTGTATCGTTAAAAGAAGCGAAGGAAATGGTGGAGACAGCCAAACAGTTCCAGATTCAAGCCAGTATGGGCTTTAACTATCGCTATTTATCCTTTGTGAATATTTTGAAGAACTTGATCGCCAATGGTGAATTAGGACGCGTTTTGACAGTACGGACACATTTTAAGAAAAATAGTGCCCTTAGAAGAAAGACATTTTCGTGGAGAGACAGCGGCGAAAGTCTGCGTACAAGCGGTGCATTAGGAGATTTAGGGATTCATTTGATTGATATGCTGTGGTACTTATTTGGCAGTGAAATGAAAAAAGAATCCCTTAATACGAAGATGCTGACACATGTAAAGGAAAAGGAAGAGAAAAAGGTACAGGTCGATGACCATACCGAAATTTTTGGGCAAATGGAGAATCAAGTGTTCTTTCATTTGGTGACGTCCAAAAGTACGCAGCCGGAGGAATGTGGATTTAGTGTAGAAGTGGTGGGGCATGACAAGGTTTTTAAATACCATACAAACATGAAAAACGAATATGAGATCAGTGATGGCTTGTGTGTAGAGCGTCATCAAATGCCGCAAACATTGCTGACAGATCCACCAAATGAATTTTATGGATGGTCTGATACATTCCGTGATCAGCTGATGCATTGGGTAAATACAAACTCATATCCATCTCATATGAAGGTAGCTGATTTTGAAGATGGTTATCGCGCGCAGGCTGCGCTGAATACGTGCTTCGAGAGGGAAGAGGCTGTCGTCTCTGCCCGCGCATATTAATGAAGAGGTGGAGCGGAGGATATCATGACTCCGCTCCTTTTTAGAGGAAGTGAAAAGATGAAAAAGGTGTTTTATTTTGGCTGTATCTTTTATTTTTTTATTGGGACCATTCATGTGTTTTTTGGCAGTTTAACGCCTTATTTGCTGTCTAGTTATGAGAAGGGTCCTGGGGAATTATCTTCTTTAATCTTCTTTCAGTTTATTGGCTTTTTGACAGGCGTTCTTTTGTCGCCCATTCTTGTGAGGAAAAAAGGCTATGGCGCTGTTCTGACGATGGGATTGCTGCTGATGATTGGAGCGCTTCTTCTTGGCCTTTTGGTGCCAGGCTGGACGATTCTTGTGGTGGCAGGTTTTTTCCTTGGGAGCGGTGCAGGCAGTCTTGAGACGACGGCCGGGGCGTATGTCATTTCAATGGCAAACAGTGCAAAGCGAATCAGCATCATGGAGGTCTTTTTTGGATTAGGTGCGCTATTATTTCCTCTATTGATTCTGCTGACTGTGACAGAGGAAACGTGGCATTATGTGTTTTTATTTCAAGTCGGTGCACTGACTTTTTTCCTTATGCTCTGGCTTACCTTTATGAATAAACTCCCTCGTGGGCAGATGGCGGCTCCTATTCAAGACATGAAGAAACCGTCCTTGCTGTTTGATCGAGGGAATCGAATGATTGTGGTGCTGATGATCTGTTTTGCGTTTTTCTACGCAGGAATTGAAACGAACTTTGCGAACTTTTTACCGTCGATCATGCTAGAAAAAGGGGGAGACAACTGGGGTCTTTTTGCGGTCTCTACTTTTTGGACAGCGATCGTCATTGGCAGAACTGTCATTGCGAGAAAAGCCGATCAGCTGCATCCGCTTCGTTTTTTAAAGTTAAGCGCAGCGCTGATGATTGTGCTGCTCGCCGTATTTGCTCTAGCCACCCACATCGCCGCGCAGCTAATTCTTATCTTTTTCATCGGTCTATGCGCAGCTGGCATGTTCCCCATTGCCTTGACAGCTTCTGCATTAATGATTGAAAATGCCATCGACGAGGCCACGAGTTATTTTATTGCTGCCGCTAGTTTAGGTGGAGCTTGTTTGTCCTTTTTGATTGGGTTTAGCCTTGAGTGGGCAGGTGCGGCAAGCGCCGTCTTTGTTTTCGCCTTTTTAGCTGTTCTCCTTTTTGCGGCTGCCATTCAAATGAATCGATCTCGGAAAAAAGAAACCATACCCACACAGCCGCCGGCGATGAAAGCCGATCGATAAGCAGCTGCTCTGGTGGCTCCTCCTTTTGTATAGCTTATCTTCAGAAAAGGTGACGAAGGACTTGTACTAAAACAACGAAAGCGTGAATAACATGTACAAGTCAGCATCAAAAGGAGGACGTCTATGTGGCGGTGTTTTTTGGTTATATCTTTTTAGGGTTGTCACTTTCAGCGCCTGTTGGGCCAGTCAATGCAGCCCAAATCGACAGAGGGATTAAAAGTGGATTTTGGCACGCTTGGATTTTTGGTGTGGGGGCTATGGCTGCGGATATTGTCTATATGCTCCTCATCTATTTTGGTGTCGCCCAACTTTTAACTGCACCTCTTGTGAAAACCTTTTTGTGGCTGTTCGGCTTTTTCGTTCTGACCTATACCGGTATTGAAAGCCTTCGTAAAATCAATTTGCAGGAAAGCCCGAAGAAGGATGGAGGCAACACGTCGATCGGGCATTCGTTCATGACGGGATTTTTTATTTCTCTTTCCAATCCGCTTAGTATTTTATTTTGGCTTGGAATTTATGGAAGTATTTTGGCCAATACGATTGAAAAGTATGGAGCATCTCAAATGCTGATGTACAGCATCGCTATTTTCATCGGCATGCTCTTATGGGATTTCTGTATGGCGCTGCTCGCCAGTACGTTTAGACGGTATTTAAATGAACGAATGTTGCACGGCTTATCCGTTCTGGCAGGTCTCTCTTTACTTGGCTTCGGTGCCTATTTTGGATATCAAGGGATCATGGCGCTCATTGGATAGAATGGTTGATAAGAAAAAGGGCTAAAATCTAAATCATTTTAGCCCTTTTTCATATTTGACAGAAATAGGACACTCTTCAATAATGATGGAAGATACATAAAATTGAAGGAGTTTTTGCCATGCGTATGTTCCTGCCAGCATTCAACTATGTGTGTATGCTGATTTTGTCTGTGATCACAGCGACATTTGTTTATACCATGTTGTTTGCCCCACCTGAATCCAGATTCAGTTATGTGGAGGTCACCAGTCTTTTCATTTTGATCGCTTATGTCCTATTTGCTGCACCTATCCAAATGGTTTTACACCGTCATCCTGAGAAGTTTCGACGCCGTGATTTATTGGTTTATTTTATCGGGGCGTGGGTGGTTTGTACGGCGCTCGCATTATGGATTGATTATGGTGTTGTCGTCTTTATTAGCTACAAAGTTTATCTATTTAGCTTTTGCGCGGCCTTTATTTATTGGCTGCTTGATTCCGTCTTTTTAAAGAAGAAACAATCATAAAGGCTTTTCCCGTTTTTTCTCTTGAACATGAACGTGTATGACCTTCGAGAGTCCGCTTGATACAAAAGCAAGAGCCGTCATCAGAAGGACCCAATATAGATTGCTAAGGTCAAATCCAGTATAAGCGAAGATGAAAATCATCGAAATCACGGACGTTAATATGAGGACAGGCCATATCCGTTTAAATAGCAGATAACCAACAAATCCCCAAAGGAAAGCCATCACTGGTAGTGTAAATAAGATCAGATACATCGGATGGAGAAAAAGAAGACGCATGTCATTCACCCATTTCTTTTATAATGACCAACTCTATTAGATAGAGGCGGCTAAATGATGATATGCAGAAGCATACTCATACATGATTAGATAAATGGAAGTGAATTCCTGCTTCATCCGGCAAATCAATCACCTTGTGAATGTCCAGTGAAAGTCGTTGAAGGACAGTCACCACAGCTTTTTCCTCCTCATAGGCTATGGAGAAGACGCTAAAACGAGGTGGAAGAAAATGGCCCAGCTGTATGCAAAAAGTTGCCTTGATCAAAATCTACGATCACTCGAAGAATGGAAGCAGGATGCTTTCACACAGTTTGGAGAGATGGTCGGTGATGAGGCAGATACATTTCCGTGTGTACCAGGCAGACAAGGATTTTTTCTCGATCATTTACGCTATGGATTTGTCGGTGATCTGCGGGGAGACGGGGCAGTGAATGAGTTAGCAGAGCTGCTAAAAGAATATCAAGGCTGCGCTAAACAAACTGGTCAATACGCTTCATTTATCTGCTTTTTTGAAACTCCGCAGGATTTAAAGGAAAGCCCGATTGAAGAATTTGAGCAGCAGTTCTGGTCATTGCTTCAACGGTTACATCAAAAAGATGCAGTGCCATGGCCTGAAGAGGTTCCACTGGACCCTCATCACCATGAATGGGAGTACTGTTTTCATGGCGAGGCTTATTTTATTCTGTGTTCAACACCAGCTCATAAGCTCAGAAAGAGCCGCCACTTTCCATATGTCATGATGGCATTTCAGCCCAGATGGGTGTTCGAAAAATTGAATGGATCGACCAAGTTTGGACAAAAAATGAGCCAGCTCGTTCGCAAGCGGCTCAAAGCATATGATCAAGTTGACGTCCATCCATCGTTAAAATGGTACGGTGATCCAACAAATCATGAATGGAAACAATATTTTCTCTCAGATGATGAGGCGGAGAAACCAGCCTCCGCCAAATGTCCATTTACTGCTTTAAAAAACATGATGAAATTATGATGCGGCCTGATCCTGTTTCCACTTTTTTCTCATAAAGAGTACCATGATGCCAATCACGGCGATGATCCCAAGGCTTATAAAAAAGCCGGGTCGTCCGCTTGCCTCTGTCAGAGTGCCTGTAACGGCCGCACCGATTAAGAGCAGGGCAAGAACCGTTTCACACGTTTGACGAGTAGATGGTTTTGACAGCTTTTTACTTGATAGCAGAATAAACACCCATGTGTATAAAAGAGTTAAACCGGCTGCTGTTGTGAGATGCTCATATATGTGTTTGGACAAAAAGAGTGCCAGCAAAATCGAGACAATCAATCCAGCAGCAGTTAACAAGATCGAAGACCATCTGACATGAGATGGTTCTTTTTGTTTAAAACAAGCAGGTGCATCGTGATGTTCCGACATCGTGCCAAGCAATGTCGTGACTGCATAGAGGGAGGCAACCAATGTGGAAAACCCGGCAATAATGAAAATGCCATTAAAGATATGAAGGAAAATCGATAAATGAAATGGTTCCAGTGATGTAATAAATGGACTGCTATTCTCGTTAAAGGCTGTCACTGGAACAAGCAAAAGCGCAAGTCCGATGGAGACGATATAAATGACAGCAAGAATGATCAGCATCACACGTCCAGATTTTGCGGCGTCTTTCGGGTCTTTTAAATGAACCGCCATCAGCCCCATGACTTCAATTCCCCCGAAAGCATAAAACGCATAAATCAGCCCATTCCATAGACCGAGTGGGCCGAGCGGCATCCATTCATGGTCTTTATTTGGCAGGTGGAGGGTGGGCCTATGCTCTGTGAGAATGCCGCATAAAACAAGAACGGCAAGGACGACAAACAATAGGATCGCCCCGGTTTTCAGCACGGCAAGGACATTTTCCGTCTTTTGAAAAGAAGAAAGCCCAATGATAATCACAAGCAGGGCAAGAGCGGAATAAATCGCTGAAAACACCCATAGTGGAATGGATGGAAACCAGTGACGAGTAAAAAGAGAAATCGCCGTCAGTTGACTCCCTGTGATCAGCATTTCTGAAAACCAATACACCCAGCCATTACTAAAACCCGCCCAGCGCCCATAGGCTTTTCGGGCATAGGAACAAAATGATCCCTTATCTGGGTTCTCGGCTGTCATCGCAGCCAGGTGTTTAAAGACGAGATATGTGCCGACTGCCGCAAGCAAAAATGAAATGCAGACGGAATAACCGGATTTTGTAATGGCGATGCTGGAACCGAGGAAGAAACCAGTGCCGATTGTACAGCCGACTCCGATAAGAGAAAGCTGCCACCAAGATAAAGATTGTTCTTCTTTCAATTTGTGTGCAACACCTTTCCGATTCAATAGCATTAGCTTGTGACCGCCTCTTTTTTTTATACATGATCAAGAGGACGATTTGGGCATACTGTCAACATGGAAAGGAGTGCATGTGATGAACGGAGAATACGTGATTTTACCAAAGGATGGGCTTGGTTTTCGGTTAGGAAAAGGACAATGTATGCGAGTGGTTGATGTCGAAGGGCAGCAAGTAGCAGACGTGATGGCCTATCATGAAAAGGATTTTTATGAAAAATTTGATCAAGGCGCTACAATGGATAGCCTGTTCTCTTCCAAGGTGAAAAAGGGAGATCAGCTTTATTCTAATTTATATAAACCAATGTTTACGGTCATTGAAGATACAGTCGAATGTCATGATTTATATATGCCTGCGTGCCGGCAAGAAATGTATCAGCTCTTATACGGCAGGACGCACCTAGAGGTCATGCATACATGCTACGATAATCTCAGAACGGCTTTTGAGCCATTCGGGATTCCAAAGGAGGATATGTATTATCCTTTTAATGCGTTTATGAATACAGTCATTGATGAGAAAGGAAAACTGTCTGTCGAGCTACCAAAATCGCTCCCTGGTGATTACATTCGTCTGCGTGCAGAAATGGACCTCATTGTCGCGGTGTCTGCATGTCCTGCCGACATTGGAAAATGCAATGGCTCAAGCTGTACATCCATCCGGGTGGAGATTGATTGAAAAGGAAAGACCAGTCAAAACGGCTTGGTCTATTTCGTTTGTGAATGTTTGATCATTTATGAAAAAGGGGAACGTCTAAAAAATATCTTTTTTCAAAACATGATATAATAAAGTGGCTAAAATCGTAGGTAAATCAATTGAAATGGAAGTAAAACCTGTTCTCTTCATGTAGAGGATGCTTAGGAGGAAAAGTGTATGAGTTTGCAGAAAAAGATCAGCCAAGAGTTGCATGTGCAGCCCTCAATTGACCCAAAGCAGGAGATCGAAAAACGGGTTGGATTTCTAAAGGCTTACTTGAAAAAGACCGGTGCAAAAGGATTCGTTCTCGGTATTAGCGGCGGACAGGATTCAACACTTGCCGGCCGTCTCGCTCAGCTCGCTGTAAGTGAGCTTCGTCAAGAAGGAAAAGAGGATGCTGTCTTTATTGCAGTCCGTCTACCGCATGGCACGCAGCAAGATGAAGACGATGCGCAGCTGGCTCTATCATTTATTCAGCCGGACAAGTCTTGGAAATATAACATCGCACCTGCCGTGACAGCATTCAGTGATCAATATCAAAAGGAAACAGGCGGTGCGCTGTCTGATTTTAATAAAGGGAACGTCAAAGCACGCATGAGAATGATCGCACAGTATGCCGTCGGTGGACAGGAAGGCTTACTTGTCATTGGAACGGATCATGCAGCCGAAGCTGTGACGGGCTTTTTCACGAAGTATGGTGATGGCGGCGCAGATGTCCTTCCGCTCACAGGTTTAACGAAACGCCAAGGACGGTTGTTGCTAGAGACTCTTCAGGCGCCGGAGCGATTATACTTAAAGAAACCGACAGCCGATCTGCTGGATGACAAGCCTCAGCAAACGGATGAAACAGAACTTGGTATTACGTACAATGAAATTGATGATTACTTAGAAGGAAAACCAGTTTCAGATCAAGCAGCAGAAGCGATTGAAAAACGTTATGTTCAATCAGAACATAAACGTCAAGTACCCGCTTCTATGTTTGATGACTGGTGGAAATAAAATAAGTGACCTCTCCAGAAGATGGAGAGGTTTTTTTATGTCAAATTTCAGCTGAATTTGACAGAATGAATCGAAAATGGTTCATTAATTAGTAGAACGATCTACATAAGTCTGTTTGACTAAATAAAGGGTAAATTGAATAATAAATGGTGAAATAATTAGTTCGATTCACTTAATTTCTCATCAAAAGACAGTATTTTCAGAAAAAATGATTGACGATAAAAACGAATGCGCTTACAATGAAAACACATTCCAAAAAGTGAAATTGAATTCCACTAGACGGAATAAAGGAGTCGTTCATCTCCAAATAAGTGGCTAAAGGAATGATTCACACAATGAAAAATCGAAGTGCACTGGAAATATACAAAGAAGGAGGCGCTTGGTGGGAGACTGAGATTAGTCATATTCAAAAAAATTCAATTGAACTTCGGGGCTATCCAATTGAAGAGCTTATTGGTGAATTGTCGTATCCGCAGATGCTTTATTTACTGCTTGTTGGTGAATTACTAGATGATTCGAAGGCAGCTCTTTTTGAAAGTGTTCTTGTCGCAGGTGCGGATCATGGGCCAAGAGCACCGTCTATTGCAGCGGCAAGAATGGCGGTTACGTGCGGCATTTCGTTTAATTCTTCTGTTGCAACAGGGGTGAATCTATTAGGTGATATTCATGGCGGAGCTGGTGAAAAGGCGATGCGTATGTTATACGAAGCCAAAGCAGCCTACGATGAACACAAGGATATCAAGTCTGCTGCAAAGCAAGTATGTCAGACATGGTTAGCTCGCAAGGAAAAAATTCCGGGAATCGGTCATCAGCTGCATGATGATGATCCGAGAGTGAGACGGCTGTATGAGCTGAGTCAAACATATGTGCAGCAAGGTGATATCAGCGGAACGTACTTACGGTTAGCTGAGGCGATTAGACATGAACTTGAACAATTAAAAGGGAAAAAAATTACGATGAACATAGATGGTGTATCTGCTGCGATCCAATGTGAATTAAACATTCCAGCTGAAGCGGCAAAAGGCATCTTTTCCTTATCCAGAGGAATGGGCATCGTGGCGCATGCATATGAAGAGCTGACAAAAGGTGCCCTAGTGAAAGGTCCTTGTCCGAATGAAGAAAGACTTGTTCGTTATGCGGGGGTCGGGACGCGTCACTTGAAGGAGGGTGAGAGAATTTGAGTGAATTGAAAGCGTTATCATATATAAACGGCGAATGGCTGGATGCAAACCATGTCAAAGAAGACATTATCAATCCATACTCTGGGGAAATGATCGGTACATCCTATCTTGCATCCTCAGAAGATATAGAACAGGCGCTTTCTATTGCGCAGCAAGCTAAAAAACAATTAGCGGCAATATCAGCATTAGAACGCTCAACGCTTCTAACAAAGGCAGCTGCCTTATTGGAAGAACAAAAAGAGCATTTTGCAAAACTCATTTCTTTAGAATTAGGCAAACCGCTTAAAAATACAAGAGATGAAGTCTCACGATCAATTGAAACGCTGGCGCAGTCAGCCGAAGAAGCCAATCGACTAATCGGTGAGACCATTCCTGGCAATGTATCTTCCCGTGGACAGAGAGCAATGGCGATGACATTTAAAGTACCGGTTGGGGTTGTGCTGGCGATTACGCCTTTTAATGCGCCTCTCAACTTAATTTGTCACAAAATCGGTCCAGCTTTTGCGGCAGGGAATGCCATTATTTTAAAGCCAGCACCGCAAACATCAGCTGTTGCCACAGCGTTTGTTAAGCTCCTGCTTGAAGCAGGGTTTCCTGAAAAGAGCCTGCAACTTGTGATTGGAGGAGTAGACGCCGGCAGACAGTTAGTCACTGATGAAAGAACCAATCTTGTTTCTTTTACTGGCGGTGCGGTGGGCGGAGAACATATTTCAAACTCTGCTGGATTAAAAAAGGTACTGCTGGAACTCGGAGGAAATGGAGCGACGATTGTTCATCATGATGCAGATATCGAGCAAGCCGCATCTCTTTGTGCCAAAACGGGCTTTAGCAACTCTGGTCAAAGCTGTATTTCTGTTCAAAGAATTTATGTTCACAAGCAAATTTTGTCGACATTTACTGAGACACTTAAACAAAAAGTAGAACAGCTCGTCGTTGGAGATCCGCTGTCTAGTGAAAGTGATATCGGCTGTATGGTTGATGTACAGGCAGCAAAACGTGTGGAGGCTTGGATACAAGAGGCAGAGAAAATGGGTGCCGAGCTTCTATCTGGAGGACAACGAAATGGCGCAAGCATCACACCGGCTATTTTGCTAAACCCGCCAAAACAAGCCAAGGTCGTCTGTGAAGAAGTGTTCGGTCCAGTTGTCAGCATTCTCCCATATGAGGAGCTGGATGAGGCAATCAAAGAAGCAAACGATAGTCGATATGGTTTGCAGGCAGGTGTCTTTACGAATCAGCTAGATATTGCGTTACACGCAGCAAAAGAGCTTGAAACTGGCGGCGTAGTCATCAATGGGACATCGAATTTCAGACTAGATCACTGGCCATATGGCGGGATTAAACGAAGCGGTATTGGAAGGGAAGGCCCACGTTTCGCCATCGAGGAGATGACCGAAACCAAAATGGTTGTGCTGCCAAATGGGCTATAAAGGGGGGCGGATGGATGTGAATGTCTTTCAGAAAAAGGTAAAGAGTGAGCAGACAGGCGGCCAGCCGATGATTTGTACGCCGCTCATTGGACAAACAAAGGAAGAATTGTTTCTTGAAGTTGAGGTGTTAGCTGAGAAGAAGCCTGATGTGATAGAGTGGCGAGCGGATTTTTTCAATCACCTCAATGACAAGGAACAAGTCATCGCCACCCTAAAAGGGATGATCGAAAAGGCAGATAGCATCCCATTTTTATTCACCATTCGTTCTGAAAAAGAGGGCGGCGAACGCATCTCACTCTCAGAGGATGAAAAGGTTTCCCTGCTTGTCGAGCTTTGTGCCACTCAGCTTGTGGCTGCCGTTGATTTTGAATTAATGCATGATGTCTCGCATATCCAGCAAGTCAGTCAGGCGGCTAAGAGAAACGGGGTCATCTTGATTGTGTCGTACCACGATTTCCAGCGTACCCCTGCGGCGGATCGGCTTGTGGAGCTATTCACCCATGCAGAATCGGTTGGCGCCGATATCGCAAAGATCGCCGTCATGCCGCATTCCTATGAGGATGCATTGACACTGCTTTCTGCGACGGGCAAGGCGAACAAGCATCTGTCCATCCCCGTTATTTCGATGGCGATGGGGGAATATGGCGCCTTCACAAGAATGGTAGGTGGACTCTTTGGGTCTATCATGACCTTTGCTGTAGGGAAAGAAAGCTCAGCACCTGGACAAGTTGCGATACAGGATTTGAATACCGTTCTATCGATTGTGTTTTCAAAGAATCAGTGAGTAGCAGATTCATAGCTGCACCGTGAGAGGAGAGAAACATGAAGAAGAATATATCTACACAGGTCATTCAGTATTTAGAAAATCGAGGAGTTGAGCATATCTTCGGTCTGTGCGGTCATACGAATATTGCTTTTTTATCAGCGCTAGAAAAAAGCCGTATTCAATTTGTGAATGTCAGACATGAACAGATAGCGGCGCATGCAGCAGACGGTTATGCACGAGCGAAAAAACAGACGGCTGTTGTGCTCAGTCATTTAGGTCCTGGACTCACCAATGCGGCAACAGGCGTAGCGAATGCCGCACTCGATTCCATTCCAATGGTTGTTATTGCAGGAGATGTTCCAAGTCATTACTACGGAAAGCACCCACACCAAGAAATCAATCTTCATTCCGATGCTTCTCAATACGAAATTTATCGCCCGTTTGTGAAAAGAGCATGGCGAGTTGACATTCCAGAATTATTTCCAGAAATTCTATCAAAAGCGTTTCAGTTAGCTGAAAGCGGCCGCCCTGGGCCAGTCCTGATTTCAGTTCCGATGGATGTGTTCTCAAAAGAATTAGATGTGTCGTTATTTGAACAAATCGCTCATCATACACACACCGTTGAAAAACCATCTATTGATGATCAAACAGCGAATCGGATATTAGATCGATTGCTGCAGGCAGACAAACCGCTCTTATATGTAGGGGGAGGTATTTTACTAGCCGATGCAGCAGAAGAGTTAAAGGCATTTTCTGACCATTTGAGTATCCCTGTTGCCCATTCTTTGATGGGGAAAGGGGCGATGCCAGATGATCATCCAATGACCCTTGGCATGACAGGGTTTTGGGGGACGAAATTTATCAATGATCAGTGTAAAGCAGCGGACTATATATTGGCTTTAGGCACCCGTTTTGCTGAAGCAGATGCGAGTTCGTGGGAATCGGAGTATACGTTCAATTTCCAATCAACCAAGCTCATTCATATTGATATTGATCCGAATGAAATTGGCCGAAATTATCCTGTGGAAATTGGAGCGGTAGCAGATCTCAAGCAGGCCCTGACCGTACTCAATCGTGTGGCGAAAGAAAGGCTGCCAGAAGGTCTGGATCGCCCTCAATTGAAAAAGGATATTGCGGTATATCGTGAGGAATTTCAGAAGAGCAATTTGACGAATATTCAAGACGAGTCTTTCCCAATGAAACCACAACGTATTTTGCAGGAAGTGCGGGAAGTATTGCCGCCTGATGCCTTCATTACAACCGATGTTGGCTGGAATAAAAATGGGGTCGGACAGCAATTTCCTGTATTCACCCCAGGCACTATTTTAACCCCAGGTGGTTTTGCGACGATGGGATTTGGCGCTCCTGCTGCACTTGGAGCAAAGATTGCCCAGCCTGACCGTGTCGTTGTATCACTTGTCGGGGACGGCGGATTCGGTCAAAATCCATCTGTTCTCGCAACAGCTATGGAAGAAAACATTCCTGTCGTGTGGATTGTGATGAACAACAGTGCGTTTGGGACGATCGCCGGCTTGCAAATGGCACACTATGAAACGACATACGGCACTGTTTTTAGAAAAGATGGAGAAAGCTATTCGCCTGATTTTGCAGCCATTGCAAGAGGTTATGGGATGAAGGGGATCAAAATTACGGCGGCTTCTGAATTCAAAGAAGCTTTGGCTGAAGCGATTGCTTCTCAGGAACCATGTGTCATTGATGTAGCGATGAAAAATGATCCTGTGCCTACTGATGGACATTGGAACATTAATGATATTTATTCACCAAATACAAAACGTTCACATGTCAGTGTGAACTAAACATGACTAGGGAGGAATCAACAATGAAAATTAAAGTATTAAATCCATTTCAAGACGGTCATCCATTATGGTTAGGTTTAGATCATCCAGAAGAGAACATGATTCGGAAGGTGTTTCAAACGATCACACCAGATACCGTTGGATCAGAGCATATGATGGCAGGTCTCACTATTTTTGAGCCGGGAGAAGCAAGCTCAGTGCACAATCACCCGGGTTCAGAGGAATTTGATTATGTGATTAAAGGGTCTGGCGAAGTCATTTGCGATGGAGAAAGACAATCATTTAAACAAAATGACTTTATGTTTATTCCAGACGGTGTCTCGCATCAGCATGTGAACACAGGGGATGAACCTTTATGGCTGATTTGGCTCTATACACCGCAAGGGCAGCTTCCGAAGGACTAAAGAAACCTTGCACGAGAGAAAGAAGAAAAGGGGCTAAAATAGAAAGCATTTTAGCCCTTTATCAATTGAACGAAAGGGAGTCAAGCAATGAATAAGAATACACCACTTGAAGGAATCAAAATATTAGATGTTTCAACGATGATTGCTGCACCATACGGCGCGGTGCTTCTAGGAGATTTCGGTGCAGAGGTCATTAAAGTCGAGATTCCTGGAAAAGGGGATACACTGCGGCATGTTGGCCCTTTTGCAGATGGTGAACCTTTGAGATGGTCAGGGCTTTCAAGGAATAAGAAATCTCTTACACTCGATCTACACAAAGAAGAAGCAAAAGACATTTTTAAAAAGCTTGCAGCGCAGGTTGATGTGATCATTGAAAATTTTCGTCCGGGCACACTTGAAAAATGGGACGTTGGGTACGATGTATTAAAAGAAATCAACCCTCGTTTAATTATGATTCGAGTTTCGGGTTATGGGCAAACCGGTCCATTTAAGGACAAGGCGGGGTTTGGTACACCTGCGACGGCATTTAGCGGCTTTACATATATTCAAGGGTTTCCAGATCGGCATCCAGTCAGCCCTTCCTTTTCCCTTACGGATTATATCGCAGGAATCTATGTGGCGTTTGCCACTGTGACAGCGATGTATTACCGTGACACACATCCAGAAGGAACAGGGCAAATGGTAGATTTGGCCCTCTATGAATCTGTGTTCCGCATGTTAGAATTTTTGGTTGCAGAATATGACAAGCTAGGGAAGGTGCGTGAGCGTTCACCAGGGTTAAGCGGTCATTCAAGCCCTGCCGGTACCTATGAGACAAAGGACGGGCATTATTTGGTTCTTGTGACGAGTACAGATTCGACCTTTAATCGATTGGCAGAGGCGATGAATCGCTTAGATTTACTAGAGAACGAGAAATTCTCTGTGAATGCAGCCAGACTGAAGCATAACGATGAAATGGATGCGATCGTCTCGCAGTGGATTGCGTCCAAAACAAGAGATGACGTCCTAGACATTCTAGATACACATGGTGTGCCTGTGAGTCCGATTCTAAGCATTCGGGATATCTTTGAGCATCCGCAATTTAAAGCACGAGAAAATATTGTCGAGGTGCATCATCCACGTCTTGGAAAAGTGAAGGTGCCTGGAATCATTCCGAAGTTTGAAAAAACCCCCGGCCGTATTCGCCATATTGCGCCTGATTTAGGTGAACATAATTATGACATTTTAACGAAAATGCTTGGCTTCACAGAAGAAGAGTGTAAACAGTTAGAAGAAAAAGGGGTCATTTAAGACACTCAACCGATCCGCACGCTGCGGAAACAAAGGAGGATGGTTATGAAAGTGCATTCAGAACTGAAGGGGAACGACTTGCGGCCTGCTTATGCGAAACCAACAAAAGCTCGTTTCGGCATCTTGATTCTGTTGTTTTTTATTACCGCTATTAACTATATTGATCGAGCCAGTGTATCCATTGTTGCACCTGCGATTCAGTCTTCATTGCAATTAAACCCTGCCTTATTAGGCCTCATCTTTTCAGCATTTAGCTGGACCTATACAGCCATGCAGATCCCTGGCGGCTTTATTCTTGATAAGTTTGGATCAAAGGTAACGTATGGAATATCACTCATTACTTGGTCTATTTTCACCGGTTTACAGGCGTTTGCGAACAGCTTTGCCTTCTTATTTGGCTGCCGTTTGTTTATCGGAATTACAGAATCTCCTGCATTTCCTGCGAATAATCGCATTGTGACCACATGGTTTCCAAGGCGGGAACGCGCATTTGCAACAGGGGTTTATACCGCTGGAGAGTATGTGGGGCTTGCATTTGCGACACCTCTTCTTTTTTGGATTATGACAACTTTCGATTGGAGAACCGTCTTTATCACTGCTGGTGCGCTCGGTATTATATTTGCTTTCTTTTGGTACAAGTATTATCACGAACCGAAAGAGCATCCAAAGATCAATGAAGATGAGTTAGAATTGATCCGTCAAGGCGAAGGGCTGACAGTGGCATCACAGGAGAAACTGAAATGGGCAGACTTTGCCGCACTTTTAAAATATCGTAAATTGATTGGACTCTATATTGGTCAATTTTCTGTTGCGTCTACCCTCTTTTTCTTTTTAACATGGTTTCCGACCTATTTAGCAGAGGCGAAAAATATGGCCTTTCTCAAAGTGGGTTTTGCGGCATCCCTGCCATACATCGCTGCATTCTTTGGAGTGCTGTTTGGAGGCTATGTGTCTGACTGGCTGCTTAAAAAGGGTGTATCGGTCAATGTAGCGAGAAAGCTGCCGGTTGTGGTCGGTCTGCTTCTGACAAGTACCATTGTTTTAGCGAATTTTACAACGAATATCCCGCTTGTGCTGACTATTTTATCCATCGCGTCCTTTGCGCAAGGACTGTCTAATATCTCCTGGACCATGCTGTCTGAGGTAGCACCAAGAGAAATGGTCGGGCTGGCTGGCGGCGTATTCAACTTTTTTGCTAACTTATCCGGCATCATCACCCCGCTGATCATCGGATTCATTGTATCGGCGACAGGCTCTTACAACGGCGGTATTTTATTCGTCAGCCTAGTGGCATTAGGCGGAGCGTTGTCGTATATCTTTATTGTAGGTAAGATTGAACGGATTCAATTAAAATAATAGAGAGTAAGAAAAAGAGAACTCATTGGGTTCTCTT
>NZ_JBBOSV010000002.1:0-746870 GCF_038005245.1 Bacillus sp. FSL K6-1106 | reverse complement strand
AATTGCGGGGCAGAGGTCCTTCTGATTCAGAAAGGGCTCACTGCACCACCTTCTTTCACAGGTCATACCCTCTTCATAGAAGAGGCAGTAGAAGGAGAAGCACACGAGATTCAGGTTCCTATCAAACCAACGGATCTCGCTTATATGATTTACACATCTGGAACGACTGGACAGCCGAAGGGTGTCATGGTCGAGCATCAGTCTCTTGTCAATCTTGCTTTTTGGCACAATGATGCTTTCCAGGTGACGAAACAAGACCGAACCGCCAAATATGCCGGCTTTGGCTTTGATGCCTCCATTTGGGAGATGTTCCCGACGTGGATGGCCGGCGCAGAGCTCCATATCATCGATGAAGCGATTCGACTCGATATGATCAAGCTCAATTCGTATTTTAATCACGAAGGCATCACCATTGCGTTCCTGCCAACACAGCTATGTGAGCAGTTTATGTCGATGGACAATCATTCTCTCCGTTACTTACTGACAGGCGGGGACAAGCTGAAACAGGTGAAGCCCGTTCCATACAAACTCGTGAATAACTACGGCCCAACAGAAAATACGGTCGTGGCGACAAGCGGGATCATTGATCCAGATCAAGGCACGCTTCCTATCGGAACAGCGATTGCCAATACTCGTTTTTACATTATGGGTTCGTTATATGACCTCTCGCCGCAAGGCGTACCGGGTGAGCTCGTGATTGCGGGGAAAGGACTGGCAAGAGGCTACTGGAATCTCCCAGAGGAAACGCACAAACGGTTTGTCCCAGATCCGTTTTATCCAGGAGAGCGTATGTACCGTACAGGTGATTTGGTGAAGTGGACAGAGGATGGCGAACTGATCTATCTCGGTAGAAAAGACCATCAAGTGAACATCCGCGGATTCCGGATTGAGCTATCAGAAATTGAAGCGCAGCTCCTTGCGCTGGATTCAGTCCAAGAAGCCGTCGTGACAACGGTCAAAGACGCAAGTGATCAAGACGCTCTTGTCGCTTACGCCATCACAGATAAAGAAACGGATACGTTGAAAGATAGCTTAAAGCGCACCTTGCCTGAATATATGGTGCCATCATGGATCATCAAGCTAGACCAACTGCCGATGACGGCAAATGGCAAAGTGGATCTCAAAGCACTGCCAGCACCTGATATGGAAGCGAATCAAACAGCATACGAAGCCCCAAGAGATGAAGTGGAAGCACTGCTTTGCGGCATTTGGGAAGATGTGCTTGGCGTCAGCCAAGTTGGTATTCACGACCACTTCTTCTTCCTTGGCGGAGATTCGATTAAAGGCATCCAAATGGCAAGCAGACTCACGCAAGCAGGCTGGAAGCTCGATATGAAACTGCTTTTCCAATATCCAACGATTGCGGAGCTTCGCCCATATATCGAAGAAGCGGACCTTCTCACAGCCGATCAGTCAGCTGTCGAAGGAGAGGTTATTTTAACACCGATACAGCGCTGGTTCTTTGAACGGAACTTCAGCAGCCAACATCATTGGAATCAGTCCGTTATGCTCCATGCGGCAAATGGTTTGGATGAAGTGCTTGTCAAACAAGTGCTCGAGCAGATGATGACCCATCATGATGCTTTGCGATTGGTTTATCCGATAGAAGAAGGACGCATCATCCAGCGTCATCGTGGAGTAGACGAAAACGATGTAGCGGTGGACGTGATAGAAGTACAAGGAGAACGATCACAGCAAATCCAGCAGGTAGAAAAGCTAGCAAATGAAGTGCAGGCGAGTATTTCTTTAACAGAGGGACCATTAGTCAAACCTGCGATTTTCCGTACGGATCATGGAGATCACTTATTGCTCGTTGTACATCACCTTGTCATTGATGGTGTGTCATGGCGTATTTTCCTTGAAGACTTCATGGCTCTTTATGAGCAGGCGAAGCACGGGGAGGAGCTGACACTTCCTGAAAAAACACATTCATTCCAAGCATATGCCCAGAAGTTGACGGAATACGCAGTGTCAGATGAGCTGCTGGCAGAAAGGGACTATTGGAAAAAGGTACTTGGGCATTTAACTGCACCTCTGCAAAAGGATCATGTCACAGAGGATCAAAGAATGCTGCATACAAAAACCATTCGCTTTACGCTGTCTGAGGAAGAAACACGCAGCCTACTGACAGAAGTACATGAGGCGTACCACACGGAAATCAACGACATTTTGCTAACCGCTTTAGGATTGACCCTGAAAGAGTGGACAGGAGAAGACAGACACTTTATTCACCTTGAAGGACATGGAAGGGAAGACATCCTTCCGGCGGTCAATGTGTCGCGGACCATCGGCTGGTTTACGAGCATGTATCCTGTGCTGCTTGATTTGTCGCATGCGGAGGATCTTTCGTATCAAATCAAGCTTTTGAAAGAAGAGCTTAGACACATTCCGAACAAGGGAATCGGCTATGGCGTTTTAAAATACTTAACGCCTGACAAAATGAAGGGCGGTCTCGCATTTGATGTCACGCCAGATATCAGCTTTAACTATCTTGGTCAGTTTGATGAACAGATTGGCGGGGGTGAACTAAGTCGATCCACTTGGCAGGCAGGTCAATCATTAAGTCCAGAATCAGAGAAACCTCATGCATTAGATATTGTTGGTTTCGTAGAACAGGGCATGTTCCAGATGACGATATCCTATCACCAGCTTGAATTTGAAGAGCAAACGATGGAACAGTTTAAGGACCTTTTAGAAAAGAACGTGAAGGCACTCATCTCACATTGTGTATCACAAGATGAAGCGCAAATTACGCCTAGTGATGTAGGAGACGATGACCTGACCATGGATGAACTTGAAAAGCTAATGGATATATTTTAAGCAAACGAAGAGGTGGACTATGAGCAAACAGAAGATTCAAAAGGTATATCCTTTAACACCAATGCAAGAAGGTATGTTATATCATGCCATGCTAGACCCTAATTCGTCCTCTTATTTCACACAGCTGGAGCTTGGAATAAGAGGGGAGTTTGATCTCGATCTTTTTGAAAAAAGTCTCAATGAGCTCATCGGCACATATGACATTCTCCGTACAGCCTTTGTCTATCAGCAATTACAGAAGCCGCGTCAGGTTGTACTGGCAGAGCGCAATCTAGATGTGTATAGAGAGAATCTATCTCACCTGAATCATCAGGAACAGCAAAAGGTACTAGATCAATATAAAAAGCAAGTGAGAAAGCAAGGCTTCCATTTAACGAATGATTTGTTATTGAAGGTCGCTGTTTTTCAACTGAATGAAACAAACTGGCATCTCATTTGGAGCAACCATCACATCATCATGGATGGTTGGTCCATGGGAGTTTTGATGAAAAAATTGTTTCATTACTACGAATCTTATCGGAACGGCAAAACGCCGGATCGCTCACAAGGAAAACCTTATGCAGATTATATCCAGTGGCTTGGCAAGCAAAATCAACAAGCAGCGGAAGGCTATTGGAAGGATCGCTTAGATGGTGCGATTCAGCATCAAGGGCTTTTGCAGCAAAAAGAAGCGAACGGACAATATGACCATCAGGAATGGACGTTCACATGGGATGCTGAAATGGTCAGCACCATTCAAGAGATCGCAAGGAATTGCCAAGTGACAGCACCAAATCTATTCCAGGCTGTTTGGTCGGTTCTTTTAGGCACTTACCATGCTACAAATGATGTCACTTTCGGAACAGTCGTATCTGGCAGGCCGCCAAGTGTGGCTGGGATAGAACAGATGGCAGGGCTTTTTATCAATACAATACCGGTCAGGGTAGAAATGAATCAGGAAGACACCTTCAAACAGCTGTTTCAAAAAGTTCAGCAGCATGCGCTGGAAGCGGAAAACTATGATTTTATGCCGCTTTATGACATTCAGCAACAGACAGCTGCAGGAGGACAACTCTTCGATCACTTGGTCGGATTTGAGAACTATCCTTTAGATCAAGAGCTATCTGGTGACACTATGTCGGAACGTCTAGGGTTTTCCATTGATGTAAAAGACGGATTTGAACAAACGAATTTCGATCTAAATGTCCTTGTATATCCAGGTGAAACATGGACATTGAAAATCAAATACAATGCGGTTGCTTTTGAAGAAGAGGTCATTGAAAAAATATCGAAACACCTGACCAACCTCATGAAGCAGATCATCGAGAATCCGGAAGTTCGCCTTCATGACGTGACGTGTATCACCGAAGAAGAAAAACAGCAGATTGAAGCATGGAACAAGACAGAACGAGATTATCCAAAGCATCTGTCTATTCCTGAGCTTCTTAAAGAACGCATTCAAACGCAGCCAGACCATCTAGCGTTAGTCGAAGGAGAGCGGGCATTCACCTATGAAGAACTCGGCCAAGAAATCCATCGTGTTGCGGGATATTTGATTGATAGCGGAGTGAAACAAGAAGATGCCGTCGCAGTGTATATGAATCGATCTGCTGAAGCGGTGATCGCCATTTTAGCGATTCTTCAAGCAGGGGCTGCTTATGTACCAATTGATCCAGCCCAGCCAGAGGAGAGAATCCGCTTTATGCTTGAAGACAGCGGCGCATCCGTTTTGCTCTATGCGGACAGCCAGCCGCCAGTTCATGAAAGTATCCAAGCCGTTCGTGTGTCGGACATATCGGATCAGTCCAACGGACCATTCGAAGTCGAGACCTCTCCTTCGCAATTGGCGTATATCATGTACACGTCGGGGTCAACCGGCCAGCCAAAAGGTGTTCAAATTGAGCATCAGCATATTGTCAGATTGGCATGTTCTCAGGAGACACTGGGCTTGAACAAGTCGGATCGTATGGCACATACAGGAGCAGTCAGCTTTGATGCCATTACTTTTGAAATTTTCACCACACTGCTGAACGGTGCAACGCTTTATCCTGTTGACCGTGACACGTTATTGGACATCAACCGGTTTGAACGCTTTATCCAAACGAATCAAATCTCGGCGCTCTTTTTAACAACTGGTTTGTTTAATCAACTCGCTCAGCAGCGGCCGCATATGTTTAAAGGACTGTCCAAATTGATCACAGGCGGTGATGTGATCAATGTGAAAAGTGCAGAGCTTGTGAAGAAAAATCATCCATCACTTGTTTTACTGAATGCGTATGGCCCCACAGAAAACACCACCATCTCGACCATTTATGAGGTGATAGGGGATGAAACGGGCACGATTCCAATTGGTCAGCCGATCAATCATTCGTCCGCTTACATTTTAGATGACAATCAAAGACTTCAGCCAATTGGCGCACCAGGAGAGCTGTATGTTGGCGGAGACGGTGTCTCAAGAGGATATCTCCATCGTCCAGAATTAACAAAGCAAGCATTTATCGCTGATCCTTTCAAGGCAGAAGGGCGTTTGTATCGAACAGGAGATTTGGCTAGGTACGGTTCAAATGGTCAAATCGAATTCCTCGGACGGACAGATGATCAAGTGAAAATTCGTGGTTTCCGTATTGAGCTCGGTGAAATTGAAACGATTCTTCAACAAGAGACGGGGATCGATGATGCGGTTGTGCTCATCCATGAGTCTCCTTCAGATGAAAAAGAAATGACCGCTTACTATACGGGAAAGATCACGGAAGAAGAAGTGCGGGCTCTATTTAATCAAGCACTGCCAGCATATATGGTACCTCATCACGTCATGAAGCTAGATGCTTTTCCGCTTACCACAAACGGAAAGGTCGATCGAAAAGCTTTACCAACGCCTGACGAAGCTGATCGTGAAAAAATCAGGATCATTCCACCTGAAACCGAGACGGAAAAGGCGCTTGCTCAAATTTGGGAGGAACTGCTTGGGAAAGCGGTGGGAATAGATGAGCATTTCTTCATGACTGGCGGACATTCACTCAAAGCAATGATGATGTCAGCCAAAATCCAAGAAGTGTTCCAAAAGGAAGTTCCGATTCAAGTGATATTCGAAAAGCCAACGGTTCGATCGCTTGCGTCATACATTGACCAGGACGGTCAAGAAGAACAAGGACATCCGATCTTACCCGCAGCGAAGGCGGAGAACTATCCAGTGTCACCAGCTCAGCGGCGCTTATACATTTTACAAACACTTGAACCTAAGAGTACGAACTATCATATTCCGATCGTCTTAACGCTTGAGGGTACGCTCGATCATCAGCGGCTCACCTCAGCATTTGATGAATTGATTCAAACGCATGAAATTTTAAGAACGAGTTTTCATATGAAAGGCGAGCACATCGTCCAAAGGGTACATGAACGATCGGCATTTGACCTCCCCATCCATGATGTAAAGGAAGAAGAGGCCGAGGCATTTCTTGCTGAACGTCAGGCGCCGTTTGATTTGACAGCCGCTCCCCTCCTGCGGGCACAGCTGCTCAAAGTGAGTCATGATCGTCATCTATTAGTTCTGGAAGCACATCACCTGATTACAGATGGCAGCTCCATGAAGACGTTCATTCAGGATTTGGCGAAAGCCTATGATGGAGAGGCACTTGCAGAAAGAGCCATTCATTATAAAGATTACGCTGTCTGGCAGTTAAGTGAAGAAGAAACAGAGAAACAGCGTGCACATGAAGCGTATTGGCTGAAACAATTCCAAGGAGATGTACCGGTTTTAGATTTGCCGACAGACTACCCGCGTCCAGTGGAACGTGATTTTTCTGGAGAACGGGTGATGTTTGGCTGTGATCAAGCGACAACTCAGCGTATTCATGAGCTGCTCAAGAAAACAGATACGACACTGTACATGTTCTTGTTATCTGCATTTCAAGTGCTGCTCGCATCCTACAGTGGACAGGAAGATATCATTGTCGGATCTCCTGTTGCGGGGCGAACACATCCAGATATTCAGGACATGCCAGGGATGTTCATCAATACCATTGCGATGCGCGGAAAACCGGAACAAACAAAGTCATTTTTACAGCTGCTTGAAGAAATAAAAGAAACGAGTGTAGATGCTTTTGCACATCAAAGCTATCCGCTCGAAGAGTTAATCGCGCGTCTACCGCTTGATCGTGATACAACCCGAAGCCCGCTCTTTAGTGTTTCGTTTAATATGCAGAACATGGATGTTCCTGCACTAAAGCTCGGCGATCTGAACATTTCGCCTTATGCAATGCAGCACCGATCCGTCAAATTTGATCTGTCTCTAGAAGCATTTGAACGTGAGGGAGAAATAAAACTAAGCCTAGACTATGCAACGGCATTATTTAAAGAGGAAACCATCCGCCGGTTCGGAACACATCTTCTTGCGATTATTCGTGAGGCGGTCCAGCATCCGAATGAACAAATTGGCTTGTTCAACCTCTTGGATCAGCATGAGCAAATGGAGCGGCTGGAGAAAAGGGATGGGGAACAAACAGGTCAACATGAGCCGTACCATGTGCAATTTTCACGTCAAGCCATGGAAACGCCTGATGCCATTGCGGTGATGGATGGTGAAAGGAAGCTGACCTACCGTGAACTAGATCACATGTCCAATGCTCTTTGCAGTGAGCTGAAGATGCAAGGCGTAGAGAAAGAAAGCACAGTCGCACTTATTCTTGATCGCTCTGTCTATGTCATTGTCTCGATGCTAGGTGTAATGAAAGCAGGCGGTGCATTTGTACCAATTGATCCAGCTTTTCCTGCGGAACGTATTCGTTACACATTAAAAGATTCAGGGGCAAAAGTCATCGTGGCAAATGAGTCTCTTGGCGATTCGTATCAGCATCTCAAGTCGATTCAGGTCGTACATGTGGAGAAAGCCGTCCAACGAAACGATTCCCTAGACCTGCCAGACGTATCGGTTGATCAACTGGCTTATGTGATTTACACATCTGGAACAACAGGGAAGCCAAAGGGTGTACAGCTCACGCACCGTAATCTATCACACTACGTCAATTGGTTGACACATGAAGTGACTTTACAAGAATGCGATCGAACGGCACTCCTGTCTTCTTATGCATACGACCTTGGTTACACAAGCATTTTCCCTGTTCTAAAAGCAGGCGGGACACTCTATATTCCTCATGAAGACGTGTATACAGACCCTGTACGTCTCATGCGTTTTATTGATGAACAAGAGCTGACTTATATCAAAATGACACCATCCTTATTTCATATGATGGCAGATTCGAAGGGTCATACATTTGATGCTTTACGGCTTGTGGTATTGGGAGGAGAACCGATTGTCTCTGAAGATGTTGCGACATTTATGAAGCAGCATCCATGCGTGGCAGTGATGAACCATTACGGTCCGACAGAAACAACGATTGGTACAGTGAGCAAGCTAATGACACCGCATGAGCTGGACGCTTTAAAGGAGCGTTCTATCATTGGAAAGCCTATTGCTCATACAAGAGCGCTCGTATGCAATCGCGAGCAGCGCCTTGTTCCTTATGGTGCACCGGGGGAGCTTTATATTTCAGGTGATGGTGTTTCAAGAGGTTATTTGAATCAGCCTGAATTAACAGCGGAGCGTTTTCTTGAAAATCCTTATTTCCCTCAAGAGCGGATGTATCGAACGGGAGATTTGGTTAGACAGCATGCTAATGGGGAGATTGAATTCCTTGGAAGAGTAGACGATCAAGTGAAAATTCGCGGTTATCGAATTGAGAAACAAGAAATTGAGCATGCCGCACGTGCCCTTTCAACCATTCAAAAAGTGTATGTCAAAGTGATCAACACATCTCGTTTACCGGAGCTGGCGTTATATTATACAGCACCTGATCACATTGGAACGCTGACATTTAGAGAAAAGCTTTCAGAGACACTACCGGATTACATGATTCCTACTTATTTTGTCAAAGTGGATCATATGCCGCTGACGCAAAACGGAAAAGTGGATGCAAAATCTCTGCCGCTTCCTCATGAGGCACATATGAACCGCACGGCACATGCAGCACCAGAAACGGCGCTTGAGCAGACGCTTTGTGATATGTGGTCAGATGTTCTTGAGATTGAAAAAGTCGGCATTGATGACCATTTCTTTGAATTAGGCGGGCATTCTTTGAAAGGCATGGTGCTCATTTCGAAAATGCAAGCCAAACTGAATCAGCATGTTCCACTCAAGGTTCTTTTTGAAAAGCCAACGATACGGGCGATAGCTGCCTATTTGGAAGAAGCTGATGCTTCGCTCGTCACATCCATTCAGCCAGCGGAAAAGCAAGATTTCTATCCAGTCTCTTCCGCACAAAAGCGAATGTACGTATTACAGCAGTTGCATCCAGAATCCGTCACCTACCATATGCCAGCCGTTTTCATGATGGAAGGAAACCTTGATCTGAAGCAGCTAGAAGGAGCGATTCAAGCTTTAATTGATAGACATGAGTCATTGCGGACAGCCTTTGTTGAAATTGATGGCAGTCCCGTCCAAAAAATCTATCGCCGTGTGCCGTTTACGTTACAGATGGTTGAAGTAGAAAGCGATCAGGTACAATCCGTCGTAGACAACTTCATGACACCATTCTCATTACATCAAGCACCTCTAATGAGAGCAAAAGTGGCAAAGCTGTCTGATGACAAATATGTGTTCATGATGGATATGCACCATATCATCGCAGACGGAGTGACACGCAGTCTGCTTATTCAAGAATTAGCGGAGTTGTATGAGCATAAGACGTTACCGCCAGTTCAGTTGCACTACAAGGATTATGCGGTATGGCAGCAAGAGGAAGAGCAGCAAGCAGCACTTGAAAAACAGCGGCAGTATTGGCTGGAGCAATATGCACAGCCACCAGAAGACTTGGCACTTCCGCTTGATTTCCCGCGGCCTAGCGTGCAGTCATTTGCAGGAGACCGGGTTGATAGATGGCTGTCTGCTGAAAAGGCGCGGCATATCAAAGCGCTCATGGCTGAAAAAGGTGTGAGCTTGAACATGGTGATGCAAACGGCCTTTGCCATTCTCCTTCATAAATTGACTGGGCAGCATGACATCGTGATAGGGGCTGTAACGGCTGGACGTACACATGCGTCAATCGAACGGATCCCGGGCATGTTTGTGAATACACTGGCCCTTCGACATGACGTTCAGTTAGAAGAAACTGCAGAGCATCTGCTAGAAAAAATAAGAGATCACAATCTATCAGCTTATGAACATCAAGGATTCCCATTTGAGGATTTGGTCGCGCAGTTAGACCTTCCGAAAGACACGAGCCGCAACCCGTTGTTTAGTGTCATGATGACAACGGATGAGCGTGATCTGACGTTACCGAATTTGAATGGACTTACGCTTTCGCACAAACAGCAAGAAGCCGTTCAGGCAAAATTTGATTTAACGCTCGGTGTCTTTGAGGAACAAGATCAAGTGGGCTTGCGCTTTGAATATGCAGCGGCATTATTTAAAAAGAGTACCATTCAGCGATGGAGTCAATATTTTGAGCGAATCATAGACGAAATGCTTGCGAAATTGAATCAGTCGATCTCGACCATCTCCATCTTAACAAAAGAAGAAGAGCGACATCTGCTTGATGAATGGTCCGGACCTTATCTAAATGTCCCGACAGATCAAACGGTTCATGCATTGATTGAGGCGAAGTCACAGGAAGTACCTGATCAAAAAGCTGCAACTTTCTGCGGCACAAGCTGGACGTATGAAGAACTGAACAACCGGGCGAATACAGTCGCCGCAAGACTCATTTCCAGCGGCACAAAACCGGGAGACCGCATTGGCATTCTCACACGTCCATCGCTTGAGATGACAGCCGCTGTTCTCGGAGTTCTCAAGGCAGGTGCGGCATTTGTGCCGATTGATGCCGATTATCCAGCGCAGCGCATTGCCTACATGCTGGAAGATGGCGGGGCAGAGGTCCTTCTGATTCAGAAAGGGCTCACTGCACCACCTTCATTCACAGGTCATACCCTCTTCATAGAAGAGGCGGTAGAAGGAGAAGCACACGAGATTCAGGTTCCTATCAAACCAACGGATCTTGCTTATATGATTTACACATCTGGAACGACTGGACAGCCGAAGGGTGTCATGGTCGAGCACCAGTCTCTTGTCAATCTGGCTTACTGGCACAATGATGCCTTCCAGGTGACGAAACAAGACCGAACCGCCAAATATGCCGGCTTTGGCTTTGATGCCTCCATTTGGGAGATGTTCCCGACGTGGATGGCCGGCGCAGAGCTTCATATCATCGACGAAGCGATTCGCCTCGATATGATCAAGCTCAATACGTATTTCAATGACGAAGGCATCACCATTGCGTTCCTGCCAACACAGCTATGTGAGCAGTTTATGTCGATGGACAATCATTCTCTCCGTTACTTACTGACAGGCGGGGACAAGCTGAAACAGGTGAAGCCCGTTCCATACAAACTCGTCAATAACTACGGCCCAACAGAAAATACGGTCGTGGCGACAAGCGGGATCATTGATCCAGATCAAGGCACGCTTCCTATCGGAACAGCGATTGCCAATACTCGTTTTTACATTAAGGGTTCGTTATATGACCTCTCGCCGCAAGGCGTACCGGGTGAGCTCGTGATTGCGGGGAAAGGACTGGCAAGAGGCTACTGGAATCTCCCAGAGGAAACGGACAAACGGTTTGTCCCGGATCCGTTTTATCCTGGAGAGCGCATGTACCGTACAGGCGACTTGGTGAAATGGACAGAGGATGGCGAGCTGATCTACCTCGGTAGAAAAGACCATCAAGTGAACATCCGCGGATTCCGGATTGAGCTATCAGAAATTGAAGCGCAGCTCCTTGCGCTAAATGAAGTGAAAGAAGCCGTCGTGACAACGGTCAAAGACGCAAGTGATCAAGACGCTCTTGTCGCTTACGCCATCACAGATGAAGAAGCGGCCACTTTGAAAGAAAGCTTAAAGCGCACCTTGCCTGACTATATGGTGCCATCATGGATCATCAAGCTAGACCAAATGCCGATGACGGCAAATGGCAAAGTGGATCTCAAAGCACTGCCAGCACCTGATATGGAAGCGAATCAAACAGCATACGAAGCGCCAAGAGATGAAGTGGAAGCACTGCTTTGCGGCATTTGGGAAGATGTGCTTGGCGTCAGCCAAGTTGGTATTCACGACCATTTCTTCTTCCTTGGCGGAGATTCGATTAAAGGCATCCAAATGGCAAGCAGACTCACGCAAGAAGGCTGGAAGCTCGATATGAAACTGCTTTTCCAATACCCAACGATTGCGGAGCTTCGCCCATATATCGAAGAAGCGGATATTCTCACAGCTGATCAATCACCTGTGGAAGGGGAAGTCATTTTAACACCGATTCAGCGCTGGTTCTTTGAGCGTAACTTTGATCACCAGCACCACTGGAATCTATCAATGATGCTTCATGCGCCAAAAGGGTTTGACTTGGCTGTCACAGAACAAGTTCTGCAAAGACTACTCTCACATCATGATGCACTGCGCATGGTGTTCAGACAGGAGCATGATGACATTCTGCAATACAATCAGCGGGAGCTATCAGAACCATTTTCAATTATTTCTTGTGATGTTTCAAAAGCGCAAGATGTGAAACAGGCGATTTCAACATACGCCAATGAGTATCAGCGTCAACTGAATCTTGAAAAAGGTCCATTGATGAAAGTGATTTGTTTCCATACAGAAAACGGTGATCACATACTCATCATCACCCATCATCTTGTGATTGACGGCGTTTCTTGCCGGATTTTACTAGAAGACTTTATGTCTCTTTATCATCAGGCAGAAAAAGGAGAAACGATGGTTCTGCCGCCAAAAACGCACTCTTTCAAAGAATGGGCAGAAGCGGTTGAACGATACGCGCAGTCGCAGCTGCTAAAAAACCAGAAGGAGTATTGGGCGGCGATTGAAAATAGACCGTTTACGACTTTACCTGTTGACCATGAAGTAAAAGAAAGAAAAGTCGCGGATACGAAAGCGGTCAAAATGCAGCTGACAGAAGCAGAAACCGAGCATCTGTTAACGAATATCCATCTTCCGTACACAACAGAAATGAATGATATTCTTCTATGTGCGCTGGGGCTGGCCGTTCAGGAATGGACAGGACAATCTCATGTACATGTACAGCTTGAAGGTCATGGAAGAGAGGATATTTTATCAGGATTAGATATATCCCGCACAGTTGGCTGGTTTACGAGCATGTATCCAGTCGTTCTTGAAGCGAAGCCGAATCAGACCATTGCAGACGCTATCAAAGGAACGAAAGAGATGCTGCGGCGTGTACCGAATAAAGGGATTGGTTACGGTATTTTAAGATACATGACACCATCCGAACCGTCAGTCAAACACGTGCAGCCTGAAATCAGCTTGAACTATCTCGGGCAGATTGATCAGGAAGTGACGACAGAACTCTTTGGGCCCTCAACCTATGATATGGGCCGTCAAGCAAGCCCTGAATCAGAAGCTGTTTATAAGCTGAACCTCAGCGGTCTTGTTCAGCACAATCAATTCATTCTGTCGTGCTCATATTGTGCAAGTGAATATGAAGAACAAACGATACAGCAGTTCATCGCATTGTTGAAGGAGAAAATCAGATCCATCATCACTCATTGCTTAGCGCATCAAGAGCGAGAATTTACGCCAAGTGACTTCTCGGCTGCAGACCTTGAAATGGATGAAATGGACGATATCTTTGACATGCTCGAGGAGAAATTGACGTAACACCACTAGATCAGTCATGAAAAAGGAAAGGAGGAATGAAATAGATGAGTCAATTTAAAAGGGATCAAGTTCAAGATATGTACTATCTGTCACCGATGCAAGAAGGAATGCTGTTTCATACCCTCCATCATCAAGAAAAAGGCTTTTATGTAGAACAAATGGATATGAACGTAAAGGGGACACTTCGGTCTGATCTGCTTGAGAAAAGCATGAATATCATCGTGGAACGGTACGATATTTTTCGTACCGTGTTCCTCCACGAAAAAGTGAAGCGTCCTGTCCAAGTTGTATTAAAGAATCGACCTTTCCAGCTTGATATTGTGGACATACAGGATCTTTCTGAAAGTGAACAGCTTGAACGTATCGATCGTTTTAAACAAAAGGATCAGCTAAGAGGATTTGATCTCTCGAAGGATCTGCTCATGCGGGCCTCTGTTTTTCAAACGGGTCCTTCAAGCTATCGCTGGATATGGAGCTATCACCATATCCTTCTAGATGGCTGGTGTTTTGGTCTAGTTGTACAGGAATTGTTTGCGATTTATCATGCACTTTTGCATGACATCCCTTACAGGCTGGAGCCAGTCAAGCCATATAAAGAATATATTCAATGGCTGGAAAAACAAGATAAACAAGCCTCACTTGAATATTGGACGCAATCTTTGGCTGGCTTTGAGGGGCAATCGACTTTTAAAGAACAGCGAAAGCAAACAAATGAGCATGAATTAGGCGAAATCGAATGGGCCATGAGTAAAGAAGAAACAGCTGCTTTATCAGAGTTAGCCTTGCAGCAGAATGCCACGTTAAGCAGTGCGCTTCAATCGGTTTGGTCTATCTTACTCAGCAGGTATCAGCGCTCAAACGATGTGTTGTTTGGAACGGTTGTGTCAGGACGTCCGGCAGATTTGGCTGGTGTGGATCGGATGGTGGGATTGTTCATCAATGTCATTCCAAGACGAATTCAGCTGACAGACCAAATGACGTTCCGTTCTCTATTATCAGAGACGCAGCAGCAGTCTTTAGCGGCTGAACCGCACCAATATATCCCGATTTATGATATTCAGGCTAAAGCAGGTCAGCAGCAGCTCATTGATCATATTGTGGTGTTTGAGAATGTCCCTGCTGCAAAGAAAGACGAGCAGGAGTCACTGCTTGGCTTTACAGTAGAAGACATGAATGTCTATGAAAAATCGAACTATGATCTCAATTTACTTGCGTCACCTGGGGAACGATTGCAGCTGAAGCTGGCCTTTAATCAGCGTGCATTTGATCCTGCATTTGTCCATAAATTAAAGGATCAGCTGACCCTTTTGATCAAAGGGACCATCAAACATCCAGATCAGTCAGTTCATACACTGACACTTGTGACTAAGCAGGAAAAGCAGCGAATGTTAGAGGAATGGAATGCACCTGAGCTGGAGCATGATCAGCTTTATTTGACAAAGTGGTTTGAACATAATGTCCGAAAACAGCCGAATGCAGTGGCATTATCAGCAGGTGATCACACGATGACATATGCGGAGCTGAACGAACAAGCCAATCGACTGGCAAGGCATTTGCAAAAAAATGGGGTCAATCATCAAACGGTGACCGCCATTTTAGCAGAGCGGACACCTGAACTCATTGTCAGCTTACTCGCTGTCTTAAAAGCAGGTGCCACCTATGTGTCGATTGATCCAGATTATCCAGAAAGCCGTATCCAATATATGCTGAAAGACAGCGGAGCGACGCATCTTCTGACTCATTCATCCTTTATCAGTCAGACGAGGTCACTCGCATTTGATGGCACGTATCTTTTTGCAGATGACCAAGAAATTTTACTGATGAGCTCAGAGAATCTGCCACTTGAAGCTGGTTTAGATGATACGGCATACATCATGTATACATCAGGAACAACCGGACAGCCAAAAGGCATCATGACGACCCATTCCAATATTGCCCGGGTGGTCAAAAATACGAATTACTTAACTATTTTAGAAACAGATACATTGCTGTCGTTATCAAATAGTGTATTTGATGGCTTTACATTTGATGTATATGGTGCGCTTTTAAACGGAGCAAAGCTTGTCCTGCCGCAAAAAGAAACCATTTTAGATATGGGG
Source organism: Bacillus sp. FSL K6-1106 (assembly GCF_038005245.1). Lineage (NCBI taxonomy): Bacteria > Bacillati > Bacillota > Bacilli > Caryophanales > Bacillaceae > Bacillus > Bacillus sp. FSL K6-1106. Next base: position 731,237 of record NZ_JBBOSV010000002.1, on the reverse strand, counting down.
AAGCTCACTGAGCTGATAAAAGGAGAGCATATTTCTGTCATGTTTGTTCCAACCGCTTTATTCCATCTTCTCGTTGATGAAGGAACAGACTGGATGCGCGGTGTGCGTAAGGTGCTGTTTGGGGGAGAGAGGGCATCGGTTCAGCATGTGAGAAAAGCCTTTGATGTGATGGGAAAAGGCAGATTGTTGAATGTATACGGCCCGACCGAATCAACGGTTTTTGCCACGTATTATCCGATAGATGAAGCGATCCCGTTAGAGTCACATTCTATTCCAATTGGGAAGCCGCTCAACCAGACGGGCGCTTATATATTGAGTGAGCACAGGCAGCTTCAGCCGATTGGAATGGTTGGAGAGCTTTGTCTGAGCGGCAAAGGACTGGCAAAAGGATATTTGAATCGTCCTGATCTGACAAAACAAGTGTTTATTCCTCATCCTTTCGCTTCGGGTGAGCGTCTGTATCGCACAGGGGATTTAGCTTACTTTCGAGAAGACGGTCTGATTGAGTATGCAGGCAGAGTTGATGATCAGGTAAAAATTCGAGGACACCGAATTGAACTGACAGAAATTGAAGCCAACCTACTCATGCACCCAGGTGTAAAACAAGCTGTACTCCTAGCGGATCATGATGAAACCAATCATACAAGGCTGCTTGCCTACATCACGTGTGATGATGCATGGAAAGGCAAACTCGATGACATCAAATCAAGGCTGAAAGAGCGTCTTCCAGCTTATATGCTGCCTCATGAGCTGATTGAACTGGAGAACCTCCCACTTACGCCAAACGGGAAGGTTGATAAACGCCAGCTACCAAAACCAGAGGCGCCGCAAGGAAACCGCCGTGTGAAACTGCCCGCAAATGAAGTGGAACAAAAGCTGTTGGTGATGTGGCGGGAAGTACTTGAACGAGAAGATATTAGCACAGATGACCATTTCTTTGAGCTTGGTGGACATTCTTTAAAAGCGATGTCTCTTTTGTCCAAAGTATCAAAAGAGTTTGAGGTTCAGGTGCCGATCCATTTGTTGTTTGAGACCCCGACGATTGAAGCGCTTAGTCATTATATTCAGCATCAGGACGGGGAAACCGCTGGCTATCTTGTATTCAATGAATCTCAAACATCAACAGTCTTTGCTCTTCCGCCGTTACCAGGCTACGGCTTTATCTATCAGGAAGCAGCAAAAACGCTTGATGATGTCCGGTTGATCGCCTTTGATTTTATTGAAACGAATAACCGAATGGCGCAGTACGTTCAGCATATTCAGCACCTTCAGCCAAAAGGGCCGCTGACGTTGATGGGGTACTCAGGCGGATGTTACCTCGCCTTTGAGCTTGTTCAAGCGCTTGAACAAGGAGGACGGACAGTCGAGAAGGTCATCATGATCGATTCCTATAAGAAAATTGGAGAAAGTGATTTAGAAGGGCGATCCATTGATGATGATATTGAAGCGATTGTTCATCAAACGAAACAAAGCGAACTTGCTCAAGGGGAGATCGTTCAAGAAGCGCTTGCCCAAAAGACGCGCGCCTACTATGAAACGTTTGTTAAGGGGGTGAATCAAGGCAAAATACAGGCAGATATTACGTTCATCCAATCTGAAGAACAAATAGCGATCCCGGACTGGATGGAAGAGTGGACACAGGCAACGGCCGGATCTTTTACCCAATACCAAGGCTATGGCCGGCATGCTGATATGTTCAAACATAAAGAATGTGCAGCTCAAAATGCAAAGCTGATCAAACATATTGTCAATCAAACAAATAGAGAACGAGTCTTGTAAACTTTAGATTAGGCAGGATGCAGCCTTGCAGTCCTGCCTAACAAAAAAGGAAAGGAACTCATATGAAACCATCAACCATTAACCAAACGAGTAGACATGAATCAATGGATGCGATTTTACAAGATGTAAAGACAACCATTTTACAAACCAACGAAATCGAACGCTTCGCTGTTTTTTCACGTGAAAAAACCATTCGACCGCGGCCGTATCACCTCTCTCATTTATTTCTCGATAAGCACATTGAGCAGGAGGCCGCAGCGGAAGCGATACAGACGCAAACGGCTGTACCTGCTTTGGCCGACATGCCGCCCGCTCTTTCCTATGGAGGGGATCTCGACGTCACACAAGGCGCACAGACCTTACAGGAAGTCTTAACAGAGGCTGCAAAAACGACAAATGGGCTTACGTATATCGTGAATAGCAAGAACGAACTCACACAATCTTATGCGCAGTTACAAGGAGACGCCGAGAGGGTTCTGACTGGTTTAAGGGCACTGGGGCTTAAGGCAGGCGATCCTGTTTTCTTTCAATTCTCATCGAATCATGCCATGGTCACTGCCTTTTGGGCATGTGTATTAGGCGGATTTGTTCCAACGCTTGTGTCAGCTGCCCCAACCTATCGGGAGATGAATGCTGCAGTGAAGAAGCTTCATCATGCTTGGAAGCTGCTCGAGCATCCGCTCATCCTAACAGATGACTCACTGATCGAGGAGGTGCAAGGGTTAGCCTTACTGTGGCATACAGACCAATTACGTGTCGCAGCAGTTGAGCCGATGTTGACATTAGAAAGAGATACAGCCGCTCACCCTGCCGCGCCGGATGATTCCGTCTTCTTTATCTTAACGTCTGGAAGTACAGGGATGCCAAAGTGTGTAGAGCATTCCCATAGAAGTGTGCTGGCGAACGTCAAAGGAACAGTGGTAGCGAATCAATTTACACAAGAGGATGTCTCGTTAGACTGGATGCCTTTAGATCATATTGGTGGCATCGTGATGTTCCACCTTGTCAATGTGTACACAGGCTGCGAGCAGATTCGGGCAAGAACAGATGACTTTATCGCTCAGCCGCTGCGGTGGCTTGACTGGATGGACCGCTACCGTGCAACGAAGACGTGGGCACCTAACTTTGCATTTGCGATGATCAACGATTATGAGAAAGAGATTTCATCAGGGTCTTGGGATCTGTCGGCGATGGCCTGCATGATCAATGGGGCAGAGGCGGTCGTTCCAAAAACCATCCACCGATTTCTAAACTTGCTTGCTCCGCACGGCTTAAAGGGAGATGTGATTAGACCGGCTTTCGGCATGTCTGAAATCTCATCAGCGGTTGTGTTTTCCTTTGCGATTGAGCGTGGAGATGAAAACAGCGGGGTTCTGACCTTTGAGGAAACGTCGCTGACAGAGCAGCTAAGACCAGCAGAAGCACGTGAGACAGGAACCGTCAGCTTTACAGAGCTGGGCAAACCGATTCCAGGTATCACGATACGCATCGTCAATCATCAGCATGAGCTTCTTCCAGAAGATCATATTGGCCGTGTGCAAATAAAAGGCCCAACCACCATGAAGGGCTATTACCGGAATGACGAAGCGAATCAAGAAGTATTTCAAGTGGATGGCTGGTTTCACACGGGTGATTTAGGTTTCCTGCACGAAGGAAGGCTGACACTAACCGGTAGAGAAAAAGACATGATTATCATCAACGGGAAAAACTATCACAACTATGAAATTGAAGCCATAGCAGAGGAAGTACCGGGAGTAGAAACGAGCTTTGTGGCTGCTTGTTCCGTCCGAATGGAGGCTTCTGCATCCGATGAACTGATTCTCTTTTTTACACCGAAGCTGTATGAGCCGACTTATATTATGAGGGCAAGTCAGCACATTAAATCCCATATTGCAACAAAAATGGGCTTGTCTGCATCTCGCATCATTCCTGTCCAGAAGCATGCATTTCCCAAAACAAGCTCTGGAAAAATAGAAAGGGCACAGCTCAAGACAAGATGGCAAGAAGGCGAATTTGATGAAATGATCATGGAAATGGACATGAGACTTGAAAATGAACATACCTTGCCTGATTGGAGTTATCAAAAGAAGTGGATACCTGCTCCACTTGATGCAGCTGACAAGCAGATCATAGGGGACGTTGTGATCTTTGCAGATCCATTAGGACTGGCAGATCAATTGAAATCTTTTGCAAACAGTGAACAAACATACATTACGGTTGAACCGGGTCAAGCGTTCAAACAACTCACACACACTCACTTCATCATCCACCCGAATCGGCCGTCTGACTACGAACAACTCTTTGAGACGCTCCGTTCGTATGGCGTTTCGGTGAAACACATCATTCACCTTTGGAACTATACAAACCAAGAAGACAAGCTTTATGTGGCCAAGGCGAAACAAGCGCAGAAAACGGGCAGCATGAGTGCATTATTTTTAACAAAAGCCATTTCCGTCTATGAGGAGCAGGTGGCCATCACTTTTGTCTCAGCCCATGCGATGAATGTGCCGGAGGATCATATCCACGATGTAGAAAAAGCAACGACAGCCGGACTGATGACAGCAGTTCAGCATGAATGGCCGTTTATCAAGGTGCAATGTCTTGATTTTTCTCTAGCAGAATCGGTATCTAGTCATTCTCATGCAATGGCGATTATGGCAGAACTCACACATGACCAAGACCGTCATGTCGCTGCTTATCGTCACGGTGTTCGTTATATTCCCTTTTTAGCACCTCTTCATTTGGAAAAGGAACAGAAAAGGAAAGAGCCGCCATTTGAATCATCTGGGCTTTATGTCATAACAGGCGGGCTAGGCGGAATTGGACGTTTAGTCAGTGAACACCTACTGACATCTTATCAAGCACATCTCGTGTTGCTTGGAAGGAAAGAGAGAGAGGCACTTTCTAGTGACCAGCAAGAGACATTGTCTTTGCTAGAGAAGCAGGCAAAAGTGCATGGCGGCAAGGTTCTATATGAGAAAGCAGATATCACGGCTGAAAAAGAGGTGGAAGCGATCATCTCTAGACATGAGGTCGCTGGAAATCAAAGGCTGGATGGCATCATTCATTTCGCAGGTATCATTCAAGAAGAACTACTTGCTGATATGACATCTGTGTCTCTGAATGACATGTACGAAGCGAAGGTATATGGAACAATTGCGCTTCATGAAGCTGCCTCCAAACGCAGGAATGTTTTATTTCTTTCCAGCTCGTCAGCCCGAACGCTAAAGGGCGGTATGACTGTCGGCGCCTATTGCGCTGCCAATGAGTTCGTGGAACAATTTGCTCATTATCAGAAGCTGACATCTACAGTGAAGCCATATTGCTTTAGTTTCAGCATGTGGGACGAGATTGGCATGAGTGAAGGCTCCATGATAAAAGGCATTTTAAAAGAAAGAGGTTATCTTCCAATTTCAAAGCATGCAGGCTTCCAAACGATGCTCGCATGTCTGATGACAGATGCTCCGCTCATTTATGCGGGATTGGATCGATCGAAGAAAGAGATTCACGAGATGATCCATGGGGATGCGGAGATGCAAACAGAGCAGACCTTTTACGTCTTTTTCAAAACTGATCAAACAAAGGCGGTGGAAGAGCGGCTTTATCAATCGATTCATACATGTTTACAGTCCCGTCTATCTGGTGAATATGCCGTACATTTGTTTCCTGAGGAATATTGGAAAGAAACAGAAGATGGATCGCCAGACGAGGCATATTTTCATGAATTAATAGAGGAAAGCGGAATGGATGCAGACAACAGAGCACCTCACACAGAAACGGAGAAACTGCTCGCACACATTTGGTCAGAGCTGCTCGGTGTCTCAGATGTCAACTGCGGCGATCATTTCTTTTTACTAGGAGGTCATTCGCTGAAGGCGACGCAAATGCTGTCTGCGGTTAGGCAAAAAACAGGGTTTGACGTGCCGCTTGCTGTGTTGTTTGAACATACGAGACTCGGAGAATTAGCAGATTGGATCGATTCAAATGCCAAAGCAGATGAAGTGATTCCGATGAGAAAAATGGAGAAGGGTCAGGAAATTCCGATGTCTTATGCCCAGCAAAGACAGTGGTTCCTCTATCAATTAGAGCCGGATCTGCCATTTTACAATAATACGATTTCGTTTCGGATGAATGGGCCTTTAGATATCAAGGTGCTTCAGGAAAGTCTGCATCATATGGTGGAAAGGCATGAATCGCTCAGAACGTCCTTTACGATGAGCGGGGATGAACCGGTACAGGTCATTCATGAACAGATGGCCCTGCCAGAGCTTGAGGTGATGGACCTTTCAGGCATAGCGTCACAGGAAGAGAAAGAACAAAAAGCGACTGAATGGGCGAAAGAAGAGGCATCCACACCTTTTCAATTAGAACACGAAGCGCTCTTTCGAGTGAAGCTGATTCGACTTTCATCCGCAGAGCATATCTTGCTTATGTCCATTCACCACATCGTGTCAGATGGCTGGTCGATTGGCATTGTTGCAAGAGAATTATCTGAGTGGTATACAGCGGCGATCGAAGGGCGGGAGCCTCACTTGCCGGCACTGCCTATTCAATATGCGGATTACGCACTGTGGCAGAAGGAGTATTTGACAGGAGAGCCATTGCATAAGCAGCTTGCCTATTGGAAGGAGCAATTTGCGGCACCTGTTGAAGATTTGGTATTGCCGTATGATCATCCGCGGCCGGCCGTTCAATCCTACAAAGGGAAGACGAAAACATATCAGCTGTCGAAGTCGCTGTCTAAAAAGATTGAGGCGCTATCCAAGAAAACAGACAGCACACTGTATATGACCTTGCTCTCGGCTTTCTCTACGCTTTTACATCGATTGTCTTCACAGGATGAGTTTGTCATTGGCTCGGTCATTGCTGGGAGAAATCGAACGGAAATGGAGCATTTAATCGGATTTTTCGTGAATACATTGGCGCTTCGGATCGACCATAGCGGGAATCCAGCCTTTACGGAATTATTAGAGCGAGTGAAGGAGACAACTGTCGGTGCTTATGCACATCAGGATGTGCCGTTTGAGATGGTGGTCGATGAATTGAATATTGTGCGTGATGCCAGTAAGCAGCCGCTGTTTCAGGTCATGTTTGTTCTGCAAAACTTACCGCTGGAAGCATCTCCAATGGGGGAGGCGACGTCGGTTTTAGCCATTGAAGATAATGATACAGCGAAATTTGATCTCTCCCTGTTTGTGTTTGAAGGAGCTGAAGGCCTTCAGTTAAAACTGGAGTATCATGCGGATTTATTTTCTGATGACACGATGGAGCGATTCCTCGCATACTACGAGCACCTGCTTGAAAGCATTTGTGAAAATCCAGTGCAGCCGATCAGACAAGTGAATTTCCTGCCAGAGAAAGAAAAGCATCAATTGCTCTATGAATGGAGCGGAAAGACTGATCAACCAAAAGGTCCGCTGCTTATGACAGAACGATTTGAAGCGCAAGTGAAAAAGACACCTCATGCAGTGGCGCTCGAGTTCCAGGGAGATGAGTGGACGTACCAAGAGTTACATGAGAAAGTCGATCGTCTAGCAGCCTATTTGCAGCAACGAGGCGTGACGCCGCATGAACCAGTTGGACTGCTCATCGACAGATCGCCTGAAATGATTCTTGGGGTGCTGGCCATTGTGAAAGCAGGCGGGGCTTATGTGCCAATTGATCCTGAATATCCAGATGCCCGCATTGACTATATGCTGAGAGATACAGGGATTCAGCTTTTACTGACAAAAAATGAATGGCTGAAAAAAGTATCCATCCATCAAACGGAACTTATTTGTCTTGATCAAGGGTATGAAGAATTTTTACCAGAAGCAGAGGTCATGCCCGCTGCACTAAGACCTGATGGACTTGCTTATATCAATTACACATCGGGGTCAACTGGACAGCCAAAAGGAGTACTGATCCCGCATCAAGCGGTCGTCCGGCTTGTGTGTGAAACAGACTATGTCACCCTTAATGAACAAACGCGCATTTTACAAATCGCCAGCTTCTCTTTTGATGCTTTTACGTATGAAATATGGGGTGCCCTTTTAAACGGGGGAAGGCTCATACTGACGGATCGAAATACCATTTTATCAATGGATACATTAGCGGAAGCACTAAAAACTTATCAGATTACAACAGGGTTCCTGACTGTGCCGCTGTTCAACCGTTTAACAGAAGAACATCCAGAAGCTTTATCTGGACTTCATGCATTATTGGTCGGCGGAGATGCCTTATCAGCCGCTCATATCCGAAAAGCACTACCGTATTTGCCTGAAGGGCTTTTAAATGGTTATGGACCAACAGAGAATACAACATTCTCCTGTGTGCATCACATTCGGGCACTGGAAGAAGATCAGGCGACGGTCCCGATTGGACAGCCTATTGCTTATTCACAAGCTTATGTATTAGATGACCAAATGCAGCCAGTTCCGCAAGGCGTCATCGGCGAAATTTATGTTGGCGGCACAGGGCTAGCACTTGGTTACCTTGGAGATGAAGAAAAAACAGCATCATCATTTATCCCGCATCCTTTCCAAGAAGGAGCGTGTTTATATAAAACAGGCGATATGGGCCGTTGGCTGTCAAATGGCATCATTGACTGTCTTGGAAGAATCGATCATCAAGTGAAAATTCGTGGACACCGCGTGGAATGTGGAGAAATTGAAGCCGCTATGCTGACATTTGATGACATCAAAGAATGTGCCGTTATCCCGCATCAGCACGAGAGTGGTCATAAGCGATTGATCGGTTATTTTGTCCAAAAAGGCGGCATGACCACGCAAGACATTCGCCAAAACTTAAAAGACATTCTGCCAGATTATATGGTGCCAAGCCTATTAATAGAGCTGGATGAATTACCGCTCACGCCAAATGGCAAGGTAGACCAAAAGCGTCTTCCGCCGCCAGAGTGGAGACAAGAAGAAGTAGAAACAGCCATTGACAAAGCAGCTACTGAGGAAGAACGTGTGTTAGAAAAAGTGTGGTCTCAGCTGCTAGGCGTTCCTTCTATTGGCGTCCATGATAACTACTTTGAGCTTGGCGGAGATTCCATTATTGTCATACAAATGGTGGCACGCTTAGCACAGGAAGGCTACGTCATCCAGCCGAGAGATGTATTTGAAAAACAGACCATCTCACAACTCGCACAAACGATGAGAAAGTCAGAGGTCTCTAAGGTCTATGATCAATCACCTGTGACAGGAGAGGTTCGTCTTCTCCCGATTCAATCTTGGTTCTTTGAGCAATCGATGACCAATCAAGATTATTGGAATCTATCGGCGCATATTGAAATGAAGCGATCTGTTCCACATGAACAGTTAACACAGGTTCTTTCAAAACTGGTCGATCATCACGATATGCTGAGAGCTATCTATACAAAAGAGGCAGATGGCACATGGATTCAAACCATTCGTGAGCCTGGTGTCACACCATGTGTCACATTCTTTGATGTGACGGATGTATCTCAGGAGGAAGCACGGGAACAAATCCGCTTGGAGACAAGTGCCTGTCAAGGAACATTGTCATTAGAGCGCGGAGAAGTGATCAAAGCCATTCTTTTTCATACAGGTGAAGACACGTCTGAGCTCTTTATTGCTGCACACCATCTCGTCATGGATGGCATATCATGGCGCATGATACAAGAAGATGTACTAAATGGATTGAAACAGCTTGCTACGGGGCAGGACATCATATTTGCGAAAAAAACCGCCTCCTATAAGCAGTGGGCAGATGCCTTATATGAATATGCACAAACAGATCAATTACAAGCGCAGGCCTCTTTTTGGCAAAAAATCAAGGATCAAGAGGAAGAAGGTTCTCCTTTCCAACTGCCTGCGCTTTCTAATATAGAAGAACATGCAGAGATCCTGTCGGTTCAGCTCACAAAGGAACAAACAGATATGTTACTTAGACAGGCCTCACAAGCATACCGAACAGAGATTAACGATTTACTGTTATCAGGACTCACGCAAGCCATTGGAAAGCCAATGCTCATCACGTTAGAAGGGCATGGACGCGAGGATTTATTTGAACAGATGGATTTGTCACGGACAGTCGGCTGGTTTACAAGCTCTTATCCTATTTTTATTCCTTTTATACAAACCGATGTTGCAAGACAAATCAAAGACGTCAAAGAAACCTTACGAGCTGTGCCGCAAAAGGGAATCGGCTATGGTTTGCTTCAATACATGACAGAATCTCGTTTACTCAAAACGGTAACGCCGCAGATGAGCTTTAATTACCTCGGTCAGTTAGATCAGGCAGATGGCGAAGCCAAGCTTTATATCGCAGACGAACGAAATGGACATGTTCACGATCCGAAAGCAGAAAGACAGCATTTGATCGATGTGTATGGATATGTGACAGATGGTCAGTTGCAGATGAACTTTATGATCAATCGTGAACTGCTGCAAGATCAAGAGGTGCGGTTGTTACCTGAACGTTTTAAAGAAAAAATGGAGATCATCTTGGCGCATTGTGTTGAAACGAGCGGCGGCTTTACACCATCTGATTTTCCAATGGTTCAGCTCACGCAAAAGCAAATAGATGAACTTCCAGACAATGTAGTCGATGTGTATCCGCTGTCTCCAATGCAGCAAGGAATGCTGTTTCATGCACTGCTAGATCAAGCCTCACAAGCTTATTTTGGTCAGGTGCATATGACGCTCCAAGGCTTAACAAACGGTGATGCCTATGAACAAGCTTGGAACCTTCTTGTAGAACGTCATTCGATTTTGAGAACAAAATTCGCTTGGGAAGGGCTGAAGGAGCCTGTTCAGTTCATTCAATCAGAAGGAAGCATCCACCTCACTCAGCACGATGTGCGCCACCTGAGTGATGCGGAGCAAGAAGAGACAATCCAACAATTTTTAGTATCTGATCGTTCAAAGGATTTCAATTTAGACCATATAGATGAACCGCTGATTCGGATTGCTTTATTCCGTTGTGATGAGGAAAGATGCACGTTTGTCTTTAGTTTTCATCACATTTTAATCGATGGCTGGAGTTTGTTCAGTTTTATTCAGGAATCCTTTGCGCTGTATCGCTCTCTTGTGGATGAACGAGAGATCAGTCTTTCTACAGTCCGTCCATATAAAGATTTTATCGAATGGCTGCAAAAGCAGGATCAAGAGAAGGCGCAAGAATTCTGGCAGCGTTATATGTCAGGCGTAGAGGAAGCGACACCGCTTCCAGGAGATGGCGAAGAACACGCTTCAGACCAAGAAGCAAGCATGGCGCAGTCCAGCGTCAAATTGACGCCAGAGATGCAGCAGAAGCTGGAGAAGATGACTGGCAAGCAGAAGGTCACGATGAGCACACTGATTCAATCAGCGTGGGGACTGCTCTTGCACCTTCATTCGGGCGCAGAGGATGTCATATTTGGGGTGACCGTATCTGGCCGGCCAGCCGACTTACCAGAAGTGGAAAGCATGACAGGGCTCTTTATTAACACATTGCCGCTTCGTCTACCGATCCATTCGGACTGGACGATTGCGCGATTGCTCGCCCATACACAGGAAACCGTTTTTCAGATGAGAGAATACGAGTATACCGTATTGCCAGATATTCAGCAGATGACGGAAATTCCAAATGGAGAGGCATTGTTTCACAGCATTGTCGTGTTTGAAAACTATCCGATTGAATCCATTGAGCCGTATGGCGTACGCATTTTAGACATCGCCAGTCATGAAGAAACAAATTATGACTTAACCCTTGTCGCAGTGCCGGGAGATACGCTGGAGCTTCGGATCACATACAACTTAAATCAATATACAGAAAAGCAAATACAAACGCTGATGCAGCAGCTGATTCACACACTTGAAGCCATGACAGAACAAGTGGATACGCCGCTATCTTCCTTCACACTTGTGACAAGTGAGGAAAAAGAGCAGATGATCAGTGATTGGGCGAAAAACGCACATGTCAGCGTGCTATACCCAGACCAAGAAGAAGTTTATGCAGGCGTACATGATCCTGCCTATGAAACGGAAATATATGTCCTGAATGAAGAACATCAGCTCATGCCGATTGGATTTCCTGGAGATATTTTTATCGGCGCCAAAGAGATCAAAGCACTTTTTGGAGAGCTAGCCGATTGGATGGAGGCGCATAAAATTCCGCATCCATTCAAACATCAAACAGGCGAATACCTTTATCCGACAGGGGATGTCGGCGTTTGGACGGAAGAAAGCAAGATTCAGATTTTGGATTGGATGTAGGAGGAGAAGAAGAATGCTAGTTAGTAGACGAAAAGGAAATGCAGCAAATCATATTGTCAGGATCAATGGAAAACGAATCGATCTCAAAGCATTAGAGAAAGTCTTCATGCTTCACTTTCCACTAAAGGAATGTGCGCTCATCCCGAAGAAAAATCAAGAAGGAGGCCTATCGCTTGTGCTGTTTGCACAGGCGAAGGACCCTTCGTTGACAAGAGAGGATTTGATGAGAGGCCCGCTTCATCCTGATGAAGTGCCAGCCGCACTCGTCCTCGTCCCTTCCTTGCCGCGAAAAGAAAATGGAGCGGTCGATACCGAGGCGCTGCTTGCCATTGACGTACTAGATGAAGAGGAACGGAGAAAGATAGAAGAACGCACGAAAGCCATAGATGGAGTAGAGGAAGCAGCCGTTTTGATAGAGAGTCAGACAGAAAAACAAACACCCTATCATTTAAATGACCTCTTCCCAGATAGACAGCGTACAAATGGAAACGAATCGTTTTCAAAAGATGAAGTCAGCCAAACCATACAATCCTCCGTACAAGAAAAACCACCAGCTCTTGTTTATGGAGGTGATGTGATCAGAAAACCAGGTACACCAGTCACATTGACAGAGGTACTGATCCGAGCCGCCTTTATGTCACCAAATCGCGGAGTCACGTATCTCAAAGAAGGCGGTCATGAGGTGATCCAGACTTACCCGGAATTACTCACAGGAGCGGAACGTGTCCTATCTGGATTAAGGGCAGCCGGACTTTCAAACGGCGATCAAGTGCTGCTTCAATTGAAAGACCATCAAGATTTTATCACGGTATTCTGGGGCTGTATTCTCGGTGGAATCATTCCAACCCCAGTCTCTGTACCACCTGTGTATGATGAAATGAATCAAGGTGTGAACAAGCTCAAGGGCGTATTTCAGCTTCAAAATGAGCCATTCATTATTACAAATGAAGCGAGTGCTGAGGACATTGCAGGGCTACGTAAAACGTTTGAAGCAAAAGCGATTCCGATTTTAACAATTGAAACATTACTTGCCTGTGACCCAGATGAACAGCATTATGAACCAGAGCCGGATGAGCCTGTGCTTCAGCTGCTGTCCTCAGGAAGTACGGGTGTGCCAAAGTGTATCCGGCACAACCATCAAAGCATTTTATCTAGAATCATTTCCTTTGAGCAGGCAAATGGTTTCACGCATGAGGATGTATCAATGAACTGGATGCCGCTTGATCATGTAGGGGGCATTGTCATGTTTCATGTCCATGATGTCTACCTCGGCTGCCAGCAAATTAGTCCATCCATTGATCAATTTATCGAACGGCCGATGGTGTGGCTGGATTGGGTAGAAAGATACGGTGTCACAAGGACGTGGGCGCCAAACTTTGCCTTTGCGATGATGAATGAATATGAAGACGACATTCGCAAAGGGAGCTGGGATCTCTCCACCTTGACCTATATCATGAACGCCGCCGAAGCAGTTGTTCCTAAAGTGACGCAGCGTTTCATGCACATCATGGGTGAGCACGGATTAAGCCGCCATGCGATGGTGCCGGCTTATGGCATGTCAGAAACATCATCAGCCATTGTCCAGTCAAAAGAATTCATGCGTCATGATGATCAGGGTGGACAACTGACCATTGATCAGACCACATTAACAAGTGAGATTCAATATGTGACGCACGATCATCCGCACAAGATGACTTTTACAGAAGTCGGTGCACCAATCCCTTCTGTATGGATTCGGATTGTCGATGAGCATCACCAAGTGCTGCCAGAAGATCAAGTCGGCCGCTTGCAGGTGAAGAGTCCAACGATTATGATGGGCTACTATCAAAATGAGGAAGCCAATGAAGAAGTATTTGCGGAAAACGGCTGGTTTCATACAGGAGATTTAGGATTTATTCATGAAGGGCGCCTAGTCCTCACAGGACGGGAAAAGGATATCATCGTCATCAACGGAGCGAACTATTTGAATTACGAAATTGAAGCCGTTGTGGAAGAAGTTGAGGGGGTTGAAGTCACCTTTGCCGCTGCGTACGGCATTTACAATCCCGAATCAAGTAATGACACACTCGCCATCTTTTTTGTCACGCAGAAGGATTCGATAGAGGATCAAATCACAATGATTCAGCAGATTAGAGAGAGCATCATTCGCAAAATGGGAATCGAACCTGACCATATCATTCCGGTGAAAAAAGACCAATTTCCGAAAACAGAAAGCGGAAAAATTCAACGTGCCCAACTAGGTGCGGCACTGAAAGATGGGGTATTTCATGACATTGAACGTGCACTTGATCTTGCTTCGGAAAATGAACAAACCCTCCCAGATTGGTTCTTTAAACGTATTTGGGTAAAAGAGAATATCGGTCCATCTCAGCCAGTCTCCACTGATCATGTACTCGTATTTGAGGATGAAAAAGGGCTTTATCCATCGCTTTATACACAATTTGAACAAATGAACCTGCCTTATGTTTCTGTGAAAAAGGGTTATGAATTTTTACGCCTGTCAAAAGGGATGTATCAGATGAACCCTCGAATCAAGGGGGATTACGTCAGGCTTGTGGCGGCGCTTGAAGCCGATGAATTAAAAATTGACCGTATGCTCCACTTGTGGAATGTATCAGACACGGAGATGATTGCGAGCCCTGCGCAGTTCAAAGAACTGAATGCAAGCACTAGCCAATCCATTTTGTATTTGTATCAAGCATTGAGACAAGAAAATAAAGAGCCGATGCGTCTCGTTGTTGTCACAAAAGGTGGTCAATTTGTAAAACCGCAAGATGAGTTTCATGTGGAGAAAACGTCTCTTGCCGGATTATTAAAAACCATCCCGCAAGAATGGGAAGGGGCAGAAGTGTCTCACCTTGATATTGAAGCGGAGAATGTGGAACAGGATGCCAAGCATATTGCGGACGAACTAGGTGCGATTCATTTGAAAGCAGAAGTGTCTTACCGGCATGGCCAGCGTCTCGTACCAAAGCTGGAAAAAGTGAATATGATGACGGCACCTCAGACAGAAGGGTTTTTAGAATATGAAGGCTTGTACTTGCTGACTGGAGGGCTTGGCGGTATTGGATTTGAACTGTCTAAGCAAATGCTCCAATTTGGCTTGAAGCTCGTGTTAATTGGACGGACATCCCTTGAAGAAGACAGAGAAAAAGAGGCGTCATTCTCACAACTGAAAGATCTGGGAGACGTCCTTTATGTACAAGCCGATGTGACGAATTTATGTGACGTCGAGCGGGCGATTTATGAAGCAGAAAAGCATTTCGGACAGTCGATCCGAGGAGCGCTTCATTTAGCCGGTGCTGGCAATGTATCTGAGCACTTTCAGCATGTGGATACGTACACACTGGCTCATACAACAGAAGAAGATTTCGTCAAAGAAGTTTCAGGGAAGGCAGATGGTGCTTGGGTGCTGCAAGAAGCCTTCAAGCATGATCCGTCAGTTCCACTCGTCTTTTTTGGATCAGTGAATGGCTTTTTTGGCGGCACCACATTTGGCGCATATTCTGCGGCGAACAGCTTTTTAGATGGACTCGCACATGCCCTTACCTATCATGAGGGAAGAAGAGCGATTTCGTTGAATTTCAGCATGTGGGATAATCTTGGTTTGTCTAAGGGACATACTGGGGCTGCGCTAACCGTTCGCAAGGGCTTTCAATTGATTGGAAAAAAACAAGGACTCCATTCATTATGTCTAGGTGTTCGGCTGAATGAAGCGCATCTATTTATTGGCCTAGATGGGGCGAATCAAGAAATTGCTGAACATCTTCAACCAGCACCAATGCCATATTTTGAAAAGAAACTGTACTATAAGGTTCAATCAGGCAAAGAAGTGGATGCTGACAAGATCACAGACATCATAGAGGGGAAATGGGACATCAGGCAAGTGGAAGATATACCGAAAAAACAAGATGGCTCTATTGATCATGAAGCCCTCAAACAGTTCCATCACAAACACGCACAGCCGTTTGAAAAGCAATTGCCAGAAACGAAGACAGAGCAGGTGCTTGCGGCCATATGGGAGGATATTTTAGAAGTCGATCGTGTGTACAAAGAGGATCAATTCTTTGACCTTGGTGGACATTCATTAAAGGCCACTCAAACGATTTCTCGTATTAATCATGAGTTTTCAATAAAGGCACCGCTAAAAATATTATTTGAAAGCAAGAATCTGGCACACTTGGCACAAATGGTCGATGACATCAATGGAGCACCAGCTATTCAGGAAGCCAGCATTCCAAAGCTGGAAAAACGAACAAGCTATGAACTGTCACACGCTCAAAAGCGGATTTGGTTCTTATCTACATTAGAAAAGAGCCATCATTACAATATATTAGGTGCTTGGAAGCTGATGGGCCAATTACACATCCAAACGTTAACAAAGGCGATCGGTCTCTTAACAAAACGTCATGAAGCACTGCGCGCAACATTTCAAACCATTGGCGGCAAGCCGGTTCAAGTCATCCGTGAAGATCTTCCGCCATCAGTAACCGTTGCGAATTTCTCATTATTTAATGAAAAAACAAGAGCGAGAAGATTGGAACAGCTGATTCAGCAAGAGGCGAACCGCATCTATGACTTAGAACGGGGACCGCTTGCACAATGGACAATTGTTGATATGGGGAAAGAGGAATATTACTTGCTTTGTGCGCAGCATCATATCATTTCCGATGCATGGTCGCTCAGCCTGCTTATTCAAGAATTAGAAGTCGTGTATGGTGCGCTATTATCAGAGAAAACGCCTGAGCTACCTGCACTTGAGATTGAATGGACCGACTATGTTCATTGGGAGAATGAGCAATTAAAGAACCACCATGAGGCTCAGAGCTATTGGCTAGAAACGTTACAAGGTGAGTTGCCGGTATTAGAGCTCCCGTTTGACCGTCCTCGTCCGCCGGTTCAAACATTTAATGGGGCTACAGAGAAAATCGTGATAGATGAACCGCTTGTTCGTCGTTTACATGCCTTGTCGAGACAACAGGGGACAACACTATTTATGACGATGTTGTCAGCCTATTATGTCCTACTTCACAAGTTGTCTGGACAAACAGATGTCATTGTTGGATCGCCGATCGCTGGTCGTGATGTCGAACAATCAGAGAAGCTCGTCGGCATGTTTGTCAATACATTGGCGCTGAGACAGGACGTTTCAAAAGCCGATACCTTTACCGATTTACTGGCAAAGGTGAAAGAAATGACGTTAAAAGCCTTTGAGCATCAGCATTATCCATTCGACAAGCTTGTGGATGACCTTTCAATTGATAGAGACCTAAGTCGTTCACCGATCTTCCAAGTCGCCATGGGGTATGTCACTGATTCGCTGGATATCAACCTAAAAGGACTGACATCGGAACAAGTGATGGTCCATCATACCGTCTCTAAATTTGATCTCACCTTGCATGTATTTGAGCAGGAGGACAAGCTGTCTATCCATGTGGAATATAATACGGATTTATTTGAGCAAGAAACGATCCACCGTATGATGAATTATTATCTCAATCTGTTAGATGGCATGACGGCTCAGCCTGAACGGACATTTGCTGAATTTTGCGTCATGGACAAAACAGAACAGGATGCCATGATCATAAGGAAAAATCAAACTGACACGCCTTATCCAAAGCGTACGCTGCAAGAATTATTTGAAGAACAAGTGCAGCGTGACCCGCACCGGATTGCTGTATCCTATATGGAAGAGCATATGACATATCAAGATTTAGACGAGAAGGCGACAAAACTGGCTGCCTATTTACAGTCAAAAGGCGTTGGACCAGGTTCACTTGTCCCGATGCTGTTTGATCGTTCGTTTGACATGATGGTCTCAGTTCTAGGGATCGTCAAGTCGGGTGCTGCTTATGTACCGATGTCACCTGAGTATCCAGATGCCCGCATCGGTCTGATCGTTCGCGATACACAAAGCGATATCATCTTAACCCAGTCGCATCTGATCAATCGTTTAGACGATCTGAGCGGCACAAAGATTGAAATGGACAAGCCGTTACCAGAAACAGGCGCAGTGTATCAAAGGGAAAAATCGATTGTAGGAGAAGACCAGCTTGCCTATGTTAACTACACTTCAGGCTCAACAGGCACACCAAAAGGCGTGATGCTTCCTCATGCAGGAGTGGTCCGCTTAGTGAAAGAAACAAACTATATTGAGCTTGGTTCAGAAGATAAAATGCTTCAGCTGTCTAACTATGCATTTGATGCCTTTACCTTTGAATTATGGGGAATGCTGCTCAATGGCGGTCAGCTGGTTCTGATCCCGAAATATGCTGCTCTGAATATGGACGAATTAACCCGTTTAATCAAAACGCATCAAGTCACAGCCAACTGTTTGCCAACTGCATTATTCAACCGGCTGATTGAGCATGATCCAAAAAGTGTAGCTGGATACCGTACATTACTTGTTGGCGGAGAAGCCATGTCTAGTGAGCATGCACGAAAGGCATTGCCACATATGAAGGGTGTGCTGATCAATGCTTACGGTCCAACAGAAAACACAACATTAGCGACCACTTATCAAGTCACACACGTACCCGAGGATGCAAGATCAGTGCCAATCGGTGTGCCAGTCGCCAACTCAACGGTTGTCATATTAGATGATCATCTCAATCCAGTACCTACAGGCGTCAAAGGAGAAATCTATATCGGCGGAACAGGGCTGGCAAAAGGATATCTGCATGACCCAGAGCGCACGCAGGAGCGGTTTATTGACAATCCATTCCCGGCATTAAAAGGGGACAAACTGTATCGTTCCGGTGACCTAGGGAAATGGCGGTCTGATGGCAGTATTGAATACCTTGGCCGAAAAGACAACTTGGTCAAAATTAGAGGCTACCGAATTGAATGTGGAGAAATTGAGACAGCCCTGCTCAAACACCCACAAGTAAAAGAATGTACCGTCATTGCTAAAACGTACGGCAGCTCAAAACGGCTGGCAGCCTACCTTGTCACAGATGGGGGAGAGCCTGTTCCCGGATGGAAAGCATTTTTACAGGAAAGCCTGCCAGGCTATATGATTCCAAGTTACTTTATCGTACTTGACGCAATTCCTGTCACAACAAATGGGAAGGTCGATCAAAAAGCATTGCCGGAGCCGACAGACGCAGTCTCTTCCTCACATGAAGACGATCAACCGGCAACAGAAACACAGCAGCTGATTGTGACAGCTTTCAGTGAAGTGCTTGGTGTCAAACGAGTAGGAATTCATGATTCATTCTTTGATTTAGGTGGAGATTCCATTATGAGTATTCAAGCCGTTGCCAAATTAAAAGAAAAAGGTGTCCGTGTTGATCCGAAATGGATTTTCATGCACCCAGCGCCAGCGCAGTTAGCGGCATATTTGGACACAGTGCCAGAAACAGGCGAGCCTGTCGAAAGAGCGCCGAAAGACTATGTGATCGAGTTGAAAAAAGGGGATCCGGCTGAACCGAGAATTTTCTTTGCACCGCCTGCTGGTGGAACGGTGATGGGGTATATTGATGTGGCCAAGCTCATGACACATGAAGGAGCTGTTTACGCCTTGCAGTCTCCAGGCTTGTATGAGGATGAAGAACCACAATTCCTTCATTATACAGAGCTTGTCACCATTTTTATTGAAGCCATTGAAACATTCTATCGACCAGGCATTGATTATTTGGCAGGGCATTCCATGGGCGGACATCTTGCTTACGGAATGAATCAGAGACTCTGTCATGCAGGAAAAGCGCCAAAAGGATTGATCATTTTAGATACGGTTCCGGTATTAAGAGATGAGGCAGATCAAGCGCTTCATGCCGATATGAACGAAGAAGAAGTGAAAATGCTGGCCCTCGTCCTAGGTATGGGGAACCTCGTCGGCATCAAACCAGAAGCATTACAAGGGCTCAGCTTCCAAGAAGTGAAGCAGAAAATCCTCAAAGTAGCAGAAAAGGATGAAGTCGTTCATCAATTTATGAATGATCACTATTTAGATAAATACTTGCAAATGCAGACTCATAATACCATCATGTCACAAGCCATTGAATTAGAAAAAGACCCATTCTCTGTGCCGTTTTATATTATACAAAGCAGCGATCACGCCACAGATTTCCAGAAAAAATTTGCCGATTGGGAAGCTTACACGAGAGAAACGTGCTCGTATTATCAAATAAAAGGCGACCATGTGACCATGATGAAAAGACCGCAGGCAGATCAACTTGCGCAGATTCTTGAAACGATCGTAAAGGGGTAAGGACGTATGAACCAATTATTTAAAACCTTTGAAAAAAAATCAGATCTCATTCAGCTTATTTGTTTTCCTTTTGCAGGCGGATATTCCGCCTCTTACCGTCCGCTCTTTGAACAGCTGAAGGACACGGCCGAAGTGACAGCAGCAGAACCTCCGGGTCATGGAACGAACCTCATGCCGCTTGAAACAAGCATTGACCGGCTGGCTGAATTGTATAAAGAAGGACTGACAGGCAAATTAAACCGTCCATTTATTTTGTTCGGACATTCCATGGGCGGACTTGTGGTGTACAGGCTGACTCAGTTGCTAGAAAGGGAAGGCATCGATCCGGCAGCAGTTGTCATTTCTGCCATTCAGCCGCCGCAAACAAAAAGACAAATATTGACCCATTTATCGAATGAAGCATTTGTTCAGCATATTGCTGAAATGGGCGGAATTCCAAAAGAATTGTTAGAGAACAAGCCAATGATGGATTACTTTACACCATCCTTACGTGCCGACTATCAAGCATTAGAATCCTTCCAGCACACAGACAAAACAATCATTGAATCACCCGTTTATTTATTGAACGGAAAGCAAGATAAGAAATGCATGGAAGACGCAGACGGCTGGCTAACATGGGCAAACGCCATCGAACGCACTGATTTCGAAGGAGGCCACATGTATATCAACACACACCTCGAGCAGTTCGCAGAACATATGAGGCATGTCATTGAGCAGACAACCAAAAAGCAATTCATCAGCCAATAAAAGAAAACAACGGCCCCGTCAAACGAGGGCCGTTGTTTTCTATAGCTGAATATCATTTTAAACGCAGAGAAACTGCTATTTAGGATAACGTTTCAAAGAATCTTTTTTCAAGCTGACCTTCATCAAATATTTCTTCGGAAGGTTTTTTTTCTGAATGAACGATTTGTCCTTCATTTATAAAAAGGATCTCGTCACATAAGTTAGCGGCAAATTGCAGGATGTGTGTAGAAAGAATGATCGTTTTATTTTGAGCCTTAAATTCTCTTAGATGTCTTTTCATAAGTGTCATATTTGCTGGGTCTAGACCGGTAAATGGTTCATCTAATAAGATAATAGATGGATTGTGTAAGGTGGTTAATATAAAAGAAATTCTCTGCCTCATCCCTCGGGATAGAGAAGAAGAGCGAATATGGGCTTGTTTTTCAAGCCCATATTTTTCTAATAAATGTTGAATCTGTTTTTTATTTAACGGTTGTTCAACTAACATGGATTGATATTTAATCAATTCGAAGCATGTTAAGTTTTCAAAAAGTGTTGGATCATCTTCCATGTAACCGACAGTTGAAAAACCATTTGCTATATCCTTTTGTATGATCAATTCACCTTTATCTGGTGTGATCAACCCCGCGATTATTTCAAGAATGGTTGTTTTTCCAGCACCATTTTTGCCTAATAATCCAACAATTGAGCCTTTATGAAAATGTAATTCATGAATTGATATTTTGAAGTTGGACTCTGTATATTCTTTGATTAGATCATGAATTGAAAGCATACAATCCCTCACTCGAATAATGTTTTAACTGATTTGCAGTTTTTGTTAATCGTTTTATCCCAAAATAAAAACATGATGACGATGATGATCACTGTACAAACAATCATGATCGTATTTGCCGCAATAAAAGAGGCTAGGTTATATGAGGACATAACGGATAAGCCTAAAATGAAACTGAAGCAAAGGTTTAATGTTAATTTGCTCAGTGTGCTAGGAACTTGATACACATACTCCCATTTAAAATAAGGAAATAGAACAGTAGAACCAACTGTGCATACGCCTATTAAAACGCTACTAACTAACAAAGTAAATATCACATAAAAGGGGTGATCTACATTTATTGTAAAAGTAGAAAAGATAGCATATACAATACAAAAAAACATATGTAATAAAACGGATAATATCAACTTAGAGTTTATTTTGTTCTTTATAAAGTGAGGTAACCGATGTTTTAAAGGAATAATGGGACCATCAACATCAAAAGAGACATAAGATTGAAGGGCGTTAGAAATAAAAATCATAGGGAATATCACACTAAAGATAAACAAAAAATCATTTTCTATATTCAGTGTTTCGATTTGGTTTGTATGAACACCATACAGAATGAGAGTAAATAGACCACCAGATATTGAGAATATAAATAGTAAAACCGACCATTGTATTGGAGGGTTTCTCAAAAGAAGGATGATTTCAAAAAATAAAATATGATCGAAAGATCTTGATGTTGTGTTTTGATGATGTCTATTCTTCTCCTCTGAATGGAAGATAGGCGTATATCTAAGGTTCTTTTTCCAATTGATTAACAAAATAAGACTAGTAAGAAAGATCAAAGCAGCAAGCGTAAGCACCAATTGGTTAGAAAAAGGAATAGAAAATAATTCGAATTTAAAAACAAAAAACATCCAAGAAGCAATGATCCCAGTGGTGATGTATTGAATCATGGGTGTGATTGAAAAGAATCTAGGTCTAGTAAGAAGTAATAATAAGTTCAATCTAAGTAAATATCCGAATAATAACGAGCTAATGCCTAAGGCTCCAAGAATAAAAGAATGATACAAAGCATGTGTGTTTAAAATCATGCAGAAAGAACCTAAAAAAAAGCATATAAAACCAATCATGACACCGAAAAATTTACTCATATCTTTCCCAAAAATATATTGATCCATATTCAATTTCAGGATGGCCATTTGTTTTTTATCTGAAGAAAATAAGATTCGCATAAGACTTTTATCAAGGTGAATCGTTGTTAAAAAAATGAAAAAAGAGATGTAGATGATTGATACGTTTTTGACAAAAAACGCAAGCAGTCCACCTAGGAAGAGTGGTGCTAGTATGTAGTTCATCGCAAATAACACATATAAATAAGGTCTGTTACGTTGATAGCCTCTTAACTCGTTGAGGATCAATATCTTTGTAAATACTATAAATATATGCACTCATAACACGTCCATTTTAGTTTGTATAATAAGGAAAGGTTCTCTCTCCTTATTATACAAAAAAATACAAGACAATAAATGGTTTTGTTGTTAGTTTTGTCTAGTTCTTCTGTGTTGAATTCCCCTTTCTCACCACATTCCCGCCAATCACTCCGCCAATGACGAGCACAGCCCCGATGAGGTGAACCATATCAATCGTTTCATGTAAAATAAGCACGCCAGCGGCAATGGTAATGAAAGCAGAAAGATTGTTAAAGATACTCACCTTTGCTGCTTCAAGGTGGGAAAGAGCATAGTTTGATAAATACGCTGTGAGCAGTGATGAGAGAATGCCTAAAAAGAGCATAGACCATACAAAGGATGGCTGCGTAAACGGACTGAAAAACTGCGGTAGTGTAGCATTTACCGAGTGCCGAATGAGAGCAGCAGCATTAAAGAAGACAAATCCAAAGAATGTCATCACGAAAGTCAGTTCAATGACATGGAATCGCCGTGTCATCACCCTGGCAAATACGCTATAGGCACTGGATGATAAGGCTGAAAGTAAGATCAGCACATAACCAATGAGATGAGAATGTTTCACATCAATTCCCTTCACCACAAAGAGGAGCATCACCCCGCACACAGAAAGAATGGTAAACAGCACCTGAATCGAGGTAGGACGTTCCTTTAAACACCATGCTGCAAGCACCATTGTCAAAATAGGGATGGTCGCCTGAATAATGCCGGCCTCTGATGAAGAGGTAAACATCAGCCCCCACACTTGAAATGCAAAAAACAACACAGGATAAAGCAAGGAAAATGGCACAATGTAAATGAGATCACGCCATTGAATGGAAAAACGGTACTTTTTTCGTAAAAATGGAAATAACAAAAGAGCGGCTGCGAAAGAAACAGTAAATCGGTGTGCCAATACATCAATTGGATTCGCTGATGCTAAGGCTACTTTGACAAACAAGAATGAAAAACCAATAATACAGGCGTATGCGATCGAAGCAGCATACGCTTTTTGTTTTGACATATCCATCAGAATTCTCCTTACAAGAGCATGCATGCTTCAGTTGAATTGACCGGTTCTGTCTTTTTATCGTAAACAGATCAAGTAAAGTGTACAATAAGAGTTATTGATATCTGTACCGGTACAAGGAGGGTAGTACTGTGAGGAAATATGATCAGCTTGTGTTGAATATAAAAAACAAAGTCGAGAGCGGTGAATACAATGCTGGAATGAAAATTCCATCCATTCGTCACTTAGCGGCTCAATATGCTGTGAGCAAAAGCACTGTCATAAAAGCACTAGACACATTAGAGCGTGAACACTTGCTGTACTCTGTAGAAAGAAGTGGCTATTTTGTCGTGAAAACCAATCAGTCAGCCGTTAAGAAGGGCAGCACATGGATTGATTTTGCTTCCTCTGCGCCTGATCCCATTGTGTTTCCATATGTCGATTTTCAGCACTGCATCAATCAAGCGATTGATCTGTATCAAAATGATTTATTTATCTATGGCACCACCAATGGATTACCATCTTTACTGCCAATCATTTCAAAGCGTTTAACGGATTATCAAGTGTTTGCCTCTCCAGAACAGATCGTCATGACTTCTGGTATTCAGCTGGCTTTATCGATTTTAAGCACCATCCCGTTTCCGAATGGAAAACAGACCATATTGGTCGAACAGCCAGGCTATCACCTATTCCTCCAATACTTAGAGAAAAACCAGCTGCCTGTCCGGGGGATTCAGCGGACGGAAAAAGGACTCGATCTTCAGGAATTGGAGCGTATCTTCCGAGAGGAGGATATTCGCTTTTTCTATACGATGCCAAGATTTCAAAACCCGCTTGGAACGAGTCTGTCGAAACAAGAAAAAATAGCGATTGCAGCCCTTGCCGAAGCATATGATGTCTACATCGTTGAAGACGATTATTTGGCTGATTTAGAATTCGATACAAAAAGAGACCCGATCTATTCATATGATCAGGCGGGGAAGGTCATTTATTTAAAAAGCTTCTCAAAAATCATTTTTCCGGGGCTTAGAACAGGTGCTGTCGTCTTACCAAACGAGCTGATTGGCCCCTTTAGTGAACATAAACGGCTTATTGATATCGACAGCTCGATGCTCTCGCAGGCTGCTTTAGAAATTTATTTGAAAAGCGGGATGTTTGAGCGTCATAGAGAAAGGATGCAGGCGACCTATAGAGCTCGATCCAAACAACTTGTGGCCTGTTTGAAAAATGATCAAGGCGCTTATGAGCTGGGAGAAGAGGAGCCAGCTACCCATACCCACGTTCGTGTCGACCGGTCCATTCCGATGAATCAGCTCATTCAGCAGCTAAAAAAGGCTTCTGTGATGGTTCAGCCGATCGACCGCCATTTCATTTCTACTTATCATAAGGAGCCTATACTTCAACTGAACATTTGGCATGTAAAAGAAGAGGATATCGCACGAGGCGTCGATTTGCTCAAGTCATCACTTCAACAAATCACACGTTATTAAGGCGAGACAGCATGTTCTCACAAGTGAGTATCTCGACGTGCTCAGCCGCAGCGGGTTTTCTTGTACAAACCGCCATTTGGTAGGCAGGATCAAGTGAATATGTTTGGACAACGCAAGGGGCTTCGTGATCAGGTAATCTCAAAGTAGCCTGTCCATCCTCTGACAAGCGAGCGGTAAAGGATGAAAGACCATAGGATATTCCCTTCCCTGTCAGCTTGATAAAAGCCTCCTTCATGGACCATAAATGAAAGAAATAGGCTTCCTGCCGTTCTGCCGGCTGTGAGAGTAAATCTTGATATTCGTCAGCTGAAAAAAATCGTTTGGCAATGGCTAAATCAATCGGTTTAATCTCTTCAATATCAATGCCAACAGGCGCATCATCTACTGCGCCCACGACCCAATCACCAGAGTGAGAAAGATTAAAATGAAAAGAAGGAATTTGCCGGACAACAGGCTTTCCATTCCCTTCTGTTTCAAAAATGATCTGTTCCATAGGCAGTGCGTACATCTCATGAATGATGTGACGAATCAGTACCTCACCTAAAAGCGTTCTTCTTGCATCGATCAAAAAACGAAAGCGCTCAGCGGCGGCGCGTTTTTCAAATGACACAAAAGGCTTCAGCTGTTCTATTTGTTTTCGTGCATTTTTATCATCTAAAGGTTGTAATTGAATAGCGAAAATCTTCATAACGTACCTCAATTTTTTACATTTATTGTACCATTGGATGAACCTCTGCAAAAGAGAAACAGACATCCTGTTCAATGAAAGCACAAAATGACAGGAAGGTGCGGGCGGTTCTCGATATAGTGGAAAAGGAAGGAGAGGGAAAAATGATTCACTTGATCATGGATAGTATCAATTATATGGAAGAGAGGCTGGATCAGCCTTTGCAGATCGAAGAAGTGGCAGAGGCCGCCTGTATGTCTAAATTTCATTATCAGCGGCTATTCCATATGCTGACAGGAATTGCAGTAGCAGAATATATTCGCAAAAGACGATTAACCCTTGCGGCAGAAGAATTCATGACCAAGCAAGTGAAAGTCATTGATGCGGCGGTGAAGTATGGCTATGAAACCCCAGAGTCGTTTGCGAAAGCCTTCAAGCGGCATCACGGATATACACCGGCAGCAGTGAAAACAGGCGAGTTTACAGTGAAAGCCTACCCCCGTCTCTCCTTCGAACTTCAAATAAAAGGAGTCGAACCGATGCATTATCGAATTGTGGAAAAGGATTCATTTTCAATCATGGGCAGAAGACTAAAGACAACAACAAAGAATAGCCAAAACAAACAGGATATTCCCGCCTTTTGGAAGCGTGTCAATCAAGAAGGATGGACGCATTCACTGGCTCATGCAGCTGGAGAACTCGGATATATCGGTGTATGTGCGCATTTTGATGAAACGCTTGAAACATTTGACTATATCATTGGGATTGAGCAAGGTGAGGAAGAACCAGATTCGACCATGACAGTCGAGCAGATTCCGGCCAGTACATGGGCTGTATTTCAGGCAAAGGGGCCTGTCGAAACCGCTGTGCATTCAACATGGACACGTATTTTCACAGAATGGTTTCCTGCCTCAGGATATGAGCATGCTGGGGGAATGGAGATGGAAACGTATCCTTTAGATGGAGAGATACATTCTCCAGATCATGTGACATTGATTTGGATTCCAATCCGTAAACAATCATAAAAAAGGCAGCGTATCTCGCTGCTTTTTATCCTTGTTTGAGGATGTGAACACCGTTTGGATCGGTCGTATTCATCCCATGAGAATCTATCATCTTCACTTCAAGTAAAGAGAGACGTTCTCCCTTTTTCCAATGAATAGGTTGTGTCAAACCGTCCAGCAACTGATCGACCGCAGGTGTATGAGTCAAATCAGGTACTGCGATCGTCATCTCGGCAATTGCTTCTTCACCAGTTTCAATCACATCTGTCCGCCGCTGCAATTCAAGCCTTAAGCGCATCGGTGTAGAAAGAAACGTTCTTCGCTCCCCGGTCTGGATTGCCCAGTTTCTCTTTTGCGCTTGTACCAGCAACTGATCATATTCATCATTAGTCACTAGAAAGCCGATGTGATCAAAAAGGACTTTTTTACTATAACCAAATGTGATATTGATCTGTCCCTTTCTCATCTCAATGATTCGGAAAGAGGGCTTCTTCTCTCTAAAATCATCCCATGTCTGCGGAGGAGGAAAGGAACCTTCCTTTGCGAAACGCCCCTTTACTTCAAAGCCTAATGAAGTGTACGCCTGCTCCGTCTCCTCAACAAATGGTGTCCAGTAATGATAATGGAAAAGCTGCATCAGAGGATCATCTCCTGTTTTAAGAATATTGCGTCTATTTAGTTTAGCACAAAACAAGCCATTCTTTTAGTAGAATGGCTTGTTCTTATCGGGTAAGGGTTTGAACAGGTTTCTCCGCTGTTTTTGTAATGAGCAGCTGCAAGAGCCGTGTCGATTGTGGCAATGAAAAGCGAAGGACGAGTCCAGTAAAGATGGCCGTCAGAATCGTTCCAATGCCAATCGGGCCGCCGAGCATCCATGCAAATAGAAGCACGGTTAACTCAATACCATTTCGAACCCACTGTACGTTCAGCCCTGTTTTTGCTGAGATGAGCAGCATTAATGAATCTCTTGGCCCAGCGCCAAGATTAGCTGAGACATAAATGCCAACGCCATACCCAGACACAATCACGCCCGTAATAAATACATATAAAGCAGGTAAATACCCATGTGGTGCAGGTAATACTGCATTAAAGAAATCAATAAACACGCCAATCAGCACCATATTGAGAAGGGCGCCGATCTTTGGAAAAGATTTCGTGAAAACAGATGTCAGTGTCACAATGAGTGCACCAATAATGATCGACCATTGTCCAATGGTTAAACCAAAATGCTGAAACAGTCCATAATGAAAAGCGTCCCACGGACCAATGCCAAGGATCTTTCCCTTCACTGTCAGCGATAGTCCAAAAGCAAGTACAACCAATCCAACAAAATAAAAAAACCAACGTAAAAGATGTTCCCGCTTCAAAAGCTTTCCCTTCTTTCTTAAACACTCGATTTCAATCGTAACATACTCGCACGCCCCTTTAAATGGCTTTGCTTAATGTAATCGCTTTCTTTAAAAGTGGTAAAAAAAGGCTGTTCTCACATGATGAGAACAGCCTTTTTGATCATACTGGATTCAAAATTCGATTTAAGAATTGTTTTGTTCGTTCTTCCTTTGGTCGTTTGAAGATTTCTTCAGGAGGACCTTGTTCAACGATGACGCCGCCATCAATAAAAATCACTTCGTCCGCCACTTCTTGGGCAAACTTGATTTCATGTGTGACAACCGCCATCGTCCAGCCTTCTTTCGCTAGATCCTTCATGACCTTTAAGACTTCTCCGACAAGCTCAGGATCAAGCGCAGAGGTTGGTTCATCAAAAAGCATAAGCTCTGGCTGAATGGCAAGTGCACGGGCAATGCCGACACGCTGCTTTTGACCACCTGACAGCTGGAAGGGATACAAATCTTTTTTATCCTCAAGTCCTACCTTTTGCAGAAGCTGAATCGCTTCTTTTCGCACCGCTTCTTTCGGACGGCGCTGGACTTGGACTGGACCTTCCATCACATTCTCAAGAACAGTGCGATGTGGGAACAGATGATAATCTTGAAACACCATGCCTGACTTCCGGCGAAGCTTGAGCAAATCAGCTTGTTTATTTTTTTTAGAAAAATCAATCGAGAAATCATCGAAGGTAAAGGAGCCGGCATTTGGAATTTCAAGTGCATTTAAACAGCGAAGCATCGTTGTTTTTCCTGAACCTGATGGACCAAGAATCGCCACAACCTGCCCTTTGTTGATCGTAAAATCAATCGACTTTAAAATCTCATTTTCACCAAAGGATTTGTTTAAGCCTTTGACTGTTAGCATGTCGTTCCCTCCTTACCTTGCGACATATCGATCAAGTCGTTTTTCAATTTGGTGTTGAACGAGCGATAGAATGAAGCAGAATACCCAATAGATCAGGGCTGCTTCCATATAAATAAATAAAATTTGATCCAAGTTCGCCGCAGCAATTTCCTGTGATTTACGGAACATCTCTGCCACGAGGATTTGGGAGGCAAGCGATGTATCTTTCACCAAACTAATGAATGAATTAGACAGCGGCGGAATCGATACACGCACTGCCTGCGGTAAAATCACGCGGACGAGCGTTTTGCGATGGGTCATCCCAATCGAATACCCCGCTTCCCATTGTCCTTTTGGAACAGATAGGACGGATGCACGAATAATTTCCGAAGCATACGCACCTACGTTTAAAGAAAAAGCGATGATAGCACTTGGATATGGATCAAGTGTGATATTAAATGTCGGAAAGAAATAGAAAATAATAAACAATTGCACAAAAAGCGGCGTTCCGCGAACAGCCGACACATAGATAGAAAAAATCCATCTGAGCGCTTTGATTTTAGACATTCTAGCAAGAGCTGTCACAAGCGCGATAAAAAGACCAATGATAAAAGCAATGATGGCGAGGGGAATTGTATAATAAATTCCCTGCATCACCATTGGCCAAAAAGATTGCTGAAGAAGATCCCACGGAATGACGACTCCGAGGATATTATTTTGTAACATCTTCACCAAACCATTTCTTAGAAATCTTAGCGAGTGTACCGTCTTTCTTCATTTCTTTTAGTGCGCCATTCACTTTGTCAACGACTTCGCCGCTGCCTTTTCTGAAGGCAAAATACGTTTCTTGTGGATCTCCTGTTTCAAATGCAACTTTTAGGTTTTTGTTACCGCTTGTTTTCAAGTAATTCAAGACAGCCAATTTGTCATTGAACGTCAAATCAGCACGCCCTTGCTGAATCAATTGAATGGATTGTGCAAGACCTTCAACCCCTTCAATTTTAGCGCCAGCATCTGTAGCTAATTTGTTATAGTTACTTGTTAATGATTGTGCTGCTTTTTTGCCTTTCACATCAGAAAGTTTCTTGATGTCATTGTTATCTGATTTTGTCACAACAATGGCTTGAGATGTTGTGTATTTATCAGAGAAATCATATTGATTTTCACGTCCAGTTTTACCAACTTGGTTCGCTACCACATCAAAACGTTTTGAATTCAGACCAGCAAACATGCTGTCCCATTGTGTTTCTTTGAATTCTGGTTTTAAGTCAAGACGTTTTGCGACTTCTGTGATGACCTCGACATCATAGCCAGTTAATTTATCTGTCTTTTTGTCATGGAAGGTGAAAGGAGCATATGTACCTTCTGTACCGATGGTTAATACGCCTTTATCCTGAATGGACTTCCAAAGGTCACCTGATTCCTTAGACCCAGATTGTTTATTTGCGCTGTCGTTTGCAGCTGATCCACATGCTGTGATCAATGCAACACAAGCGCCTAAAATAATGGCAAAGAACATTTTTTTCATTTTATTCCCCACTTTTCTTGTTGGTATTTACAACATATGATCTTACAGAGAAGCAACCTAAAAGTAAAGCATTTGAAACTAGCTTGAGCGAATCTCACCAACTTTATGCCTTGAACTGGTTGAACGGATAAACGATAGAACTATACCCAAAACAAAAGGTGGATAAAACCAAACGCATTCTCAAACGATGATGAAGAGAGTTCGATTGATGAGAATGTGAGATAGACTACTTAATGGTAAAATATGCTATGATTTTCACATCGAAAGAAGTTTATGTGGGTGTTGATCAGTTGACTTAAATGACTTTCTAAAGTACAAGATCCTCCAGTGAACAAACGGAATAAAAGGGAAGTGTGATCATTTGCATACATTGAAACAAAAACCTGTCATGATTTTAGTACACGAAATATATGGAATAAATGATCATATGAAGAGTATGATCGATCATTTTGACAAAGCTGGTTTTGAGGTTTATTGTCCTCATTTATTAGGACAGGCTAAACACTTCCCTTATGCCAGTGAGAATGAGGCATATGACTACTTTATGAATAAAGTTGGTTTTGATGAATCGGTAAAGATCGTATTGAATGTGGCAAAAGAGTTAAAAACGAAAAATGCAGAGAGAGACATATGTCTGATAGGTTTTAGTGTGGGGGCAACAATTGCTTGGCAATGCAGCCAATATGATCAGTTGTTTACCGGTGTCATTGGATTTTATGGTTCACGGATAAGAGATTTTCTCGATATGACGCCTACCTGCAATACGCTGTTATTTTTCCCGGAAGTTGAAGCTTCTTTTAACCCTCGGGAGGTTGCGAATGTTTTGGAGAAAAAGGAAAAGCTATGCGTGAAAATAGTAAAGGGGCAGCATGGGTTCGCCAATCCAGATTCTACGACTTTTCACGCTGAATCTAAAAATCGCTGCTTTCAAGAAATAGATGGTTTTATCAAAGAGTGTCTACAAAAGAAAAATGACTCATGACTGTTTGAAATGAGACTCGAATAGAGGGAAATGAAACCAGTGTGTCATGTAAGTTTGCATGCTGGTTTTTTCGTGCAATTCTTTTGGATATAAGGCATCCTATCAAATGATCAGAATCACCGTATAGTTGTGCGAACATTACTAAAATAAAGACTTTGTAACAGTGACGATAGAAGGAAGCATATTTATTATAAAAGATGTATAATTAGTAGGTTGTTTTGAAAATGGAATAATCACATGGAGACATGTTTTGATAACAGAACATCTTAGAAGAAGGAGGGCATCATTGTGGATGTTGGACAAAATCAGCCCGAACAATTGAAAAGGGCGATGACCTCCCGCCATTTATTTATGATTTCTCTTGGCGGTGTCATTGGGACAGGCTTTTTTCTTGGAACAGGCTATACGATTGGACAAGCAGGGCCAGTTGGAGCTGTTCTTTCCTATATAGTGGGCGGATTGATTATGTATTTAACCATGCTGTGTCTTGGAGAGCTGTCAGTCGCGCTTCCTGTGTCGGGGTCGTTTCATACGTATGCGACGAAATTTGTCAGCCCTGCAGCAGGATTTGCTGTTGGCTGGATTTATTGGCTTGGCTGGGCAGCTACTGTGGCGCTGGAATTTTTATCAGCAGGGCAGCTGATGAGACGCTGGCTTCCACAAGTGGATGTGTGGATTTGGTGTCTCATATTTGGGCTGTGTTTGTTCTTATTAAATGCCAGGTCAGCGAAAGCGTTCGGGGAGTCGGAGTTTTTCTTTTCAACCATTAAGATTGTTGCCATCTTACTATTTATTGGCGTAGGCGGAGCGGCGATGTTTGGTTTTATTCAAACGACGAGCGGGGAACCAGCTCCTTACTTTAGTCATTTTGTGAGTGACGGTCTGTTTCCGAATGGCTTGCTGGCCGTTGTCGTCACGATGATCACGGTGAATTTTTCGTTTCAAGGGACGGAGCTGATCGGGATTGCGGCAGGAGAAAGTGAAAATCCGGAGAAAACCGTACCTCGCTCTATTCATCAGACGGTTTGGCGCACCCTTGTCTTTTTCGTTTTATCTATTTTTGTCTTAGCGGGTATGGTGCCTTGGAAAGAAGCGAGTGTGCTGCAAAGCCCATTTGTCACTGTGTTTGAGAGAACGGGCATTCCTTATGCGGCAGATATCATGAACTTTGTCATTATCATTGCTTTATTATCTGTGGCGAACTCTGGCCTATATGCCTCTACGAGAATGCTGTACTCTTTGTCGAAGGAAGGAATGGCAGGGAAGGCGTTTAGACGAGTCAATCAGCGGGGCATCCCGATGAATGCCTTACTGCTCACTTTCCTGTTTACAGGTATTTCGTTATTATCAGGATTCTTTGCAGAGAAAACCGTTTTTGCTTGGATCGTGTCAATTGCGGGCATGAGTGCCCAAACCGGCTGGATTACGATTACATTATCACAGCTGCTTTTCCGCAGAAGATATTTGAAAGCAGGCGGAAAGCTGGAAAACCTAAAATTTAAAACCCCTCTTTATCCGGTACTGCCGATCATTGCGATCACGCTGAATTCGATTGTGCTAATCAGTCTTGCCTTTGATGCGGAGCAGCGGATTGGGCTGTATGTCGGCGTACCGCTCATGATCATTGGATATGTTGTCTATCACCGCTATGTGAAAAAACATCAGGTGAAAAGTGAACCGCTCCAGTTGCAAATCCACGGAAATGATGAGATTCGGTTTTAATTCAAAAAAAGAAGCCTTCCCATTTGGGAGGCTTCTTTTTCAATTTAATGCACGCCTTTCATCGCTTTCTTAATCACCGGTGTAAGCAGAAGCATAACGCCACATAAAACGATAGCGAGCATGCCGATGATCCCGAAATAGACGGTTTCTGGCACTTTATCAAACAGCTTGACCACTTGCGCATTAATCGCCTGTGCCATTGCATTGGAAAGGAACCAAAGGCTCATCGTTTGCGCTGAGAAGGCAGCAGGTGCCAGTTTTGTTGTCGCTGACAGCCCAACTGGTGATAAGCAAAGCTCTCCGATGACGACAAGGAAGAAGCTTAGAACGAGCCATAGTGGGCTTACAAGTGTATGTGGTCCAGACATGTAGGCAGGAATGATCATGATGATAAAGGATAATCCTGCGAACAGAAGGCCAAGTGAGAATTTAATCGGGGTAGACGGCTGTTTCTTACCGAGTCTGACCCATAACCAAGCAAATACTGGTGACAGGAGCACAATAAAGATTGGGTTCAATGATTGGAACCAAGAAGAGGCTAATGTCATGCCAAGGAAATTCAAGTTTGTTCGCTGATCTGCATATGTGGCTAAAATATTTGAGCCTTGTTCTTGAATGGCCCAGAACATCACCGCAGCTAGGAACAATGGAATATAAGCGAGTACCCTCGATTGCTCAACTGCACTCGTTTTTTTACTAAAATACATCACAATAAAATAAACAATTGGAATCAGCACACCAAGGACACTGACAAACCAAGTGAATAGATTAATCGTGAGCGCTCCTGTTTGAATACCGATGACAGCAAAAACAGCAAGTACAATCACGATCAATGTACCGAAAATTTTGAAGTTCTTGCGTTCAGTAGCTGATAGTGGATTTGTGACATAAGTGCCGGCAAGTCCAAGATTCGGCTTTTTCGTGATGACAAACGTAATCAGTCCAACAAGCATACCAACGGCAGCGAGTGAGAAACCAAGGTGGAAATTCACTTTTTGACCGAGTGTTCCGACAATTAATGGGGCGATAAAACCACCCATGTTGATCCCCATATAGAAAATACTGAATCCAGAATCCCTGCGAGGGTCTGTTTTTGTATATAGGTCACCGACTATGTTTGACACGTTCGGCTTTAGGAGGCCTGTCCCAATAATAATCAGCCCCATACTAATAAAGAGCGCTGTTGCACCGCTAGGTAGTGCCAAAATGACATGACCAAGCATAATGAATACCCCGCCATAAAAGACCGTACTGGACGAACCAAATACCCGGTCGGCAAGCCATCCGCCAATAATGCCTGACATATAGACAAGCGCACCATAGACAGACATGATCGAATTAGCGGTTGTCTGGTCGAAGCCAAGACCGCCTTTTGTCACCTCTGTGTACATATAATAAATAAGCAGTGCACGCATGCCATAATAAGAAAAACGCTCCCAAAATTCAGTGAAAAACAGTGTGTAAAGTCCTTTAGGATGTCCAAAAAACCCTTTTTGAGGAACACTTTTAACAATTTTATCGTGGTCAATTGTAGACATGGCATAGATCCTTTCTTAAAAAAAGAGATATGAGAAAAATGATATTCTTGTATAGTTCTTGTGTCAATATAAAACTATTCTAAAACAGGAAAATGTTAGTTCAATAGGCGTAAAGACTCAAAAAGATGAAAAATTCGCTCAAGTGAAAATCATCAGAAAGTTATTCCAGAAGAATTTATATAAAATTTGAAATATCGTACAAGCAAACCTTTCCCACATGCATAGGATGACAAGAGGACATGTGTAAAAAGGAGGGGTTTTCATTGGGGGATGTAAATGAATCTGATCTGAAGAAACCCATTGTCAATGTATTAGACTTTGGCGTGATTGCTGACGGGAAAACAGATTGTACAGCGAAACTGAACGAATGCCTGGAATGGACAAAAGCACAGGGTTACTCCCACGTCTGGCTGCCGAGTGGAACGTATCTAATAGATGCGGTGTACAGGGGGGATCAATTTTTTCCTTTTCGTCATGCCGGCATACGAGTGCCAAGTCATATTTGTATTGAGATGGCATCAGATGCCGTTATCAAAGTGAAACCAAATGATTCGTGGGGATATGCAGCCTTTTATATAGGAGAGGTAGAGCATGTGACCATTCGGGGCGGGCGGATCGAAGGCGACCGTGATGAGCATGTGTACAAGGCACTCCCGCCAGAAAGAAAAACACATGAATGGGGCTTCGGGGTGTGTATTGAAGGTGCTTCCCATGTGAATATCGATCGTGTTCAAATCAACAATTGTACGGGAGACGGCATCATTGTCAGTCCGCACGGTTTATTGACCCATATCGAATCGTACTCGCCTGCTTCGTCAATTCATATTTCTGGCTGCACCATCACTGACTCAAGGCGAAACAATATTTCTATTACAGGCTGTGATGGTGTCATTGTGGAAGACTGTTTGCTTGAAAGGGCAGGGGTAAACGGGGTCGAGCCAAAAATGGGCATTGATATTGAAGGATACGGAGAAAATGCGACCAACTTGGAGGAACCGCTGAATATTCAAATTCGAAACAACATAGTCAGAGGCGGCGCAGCCAGCTCTATCTATAATTTCAACGGCTATGGTGTGATCATTGAAGGCAATCAAACGGACAGCAGTATCTCCTATGGCTTCGCCACTGAAATGATCATTGCGAATAATTTGATTCGTGCAGTGAGAGGGGGCGTGACAAAAGCAGGGATTACGAGCTTAGGTGTGCCGCTTGATCAATCGGAAAACAATGTGATCATTATTGGCAATATGATTGAAGGGTTTGAAAAGGGTATTGATGTGAGGGGAGACAGCGTGCACATCACAGGTAATAAAATCAGTCTTTTTGAAGATGCGGCTGTGTCTGTCTATATGGCCAATCGCATTTTAATAGAAGGAAATCATATTGAGTCAGGGACAAACACACGGCTTAGAAGTACATCGCTGCGTATTTATCAATCAGACAGCATTGTTTTTTCAAACAATACCGTCTACTCTGTCATCGATGCGGCGATGGTCAGAGGAACGAATATCTTAATTCAGCATAATCAATTCAAGGAATTCAGCCGAGGGATATGGGTGCAGGAGGGAGAAGCGGGGATCAACGGCAATCACTTTATTCAAGAAGGACATTCACAGCTCGCATCTTCGTATACAATCAGCGTGACAGGAAATGCAAAGGCTTTCATATGGCAGAATCGTTTTAAGCACTATCAAAACTATGCCGTCTACAGCAATACGACCGCTCCTTTAGAGATTAAAGACAATTCCTTTGAAGAAACATCCTTATATGTGGTGATGTATATTAAAAATGGCTCACCCCAAATTGGTGATAACCGCTTTTATTTAAATCGTTCAATCGGACAGCCGACAGCCGTTTTTCTTGATGAGGTTGTCTCAGCACGTGTGCTGCGGAATAACATCATTAATCTCTCTCCTCAAAAAGCGATTGCCGTCCGCACCACATCTTCCACTCATTCGGTGATTGCCCATAACGTACTAGAGCGCAGTCAATTGATGACGCACTCCACGGACCGGCTCATCGGAAATATTGAAATTGATCCACCGTAACCGCCTGTAAATCCCTTTTTTTGGAGGTTTAGAAGGCGGTTGACAATCATGTAAAAAGGGCATATAGTAATAATTATTTTTCATTTTTCGCAACATTTGCCCTTTTTTTATGGATAAAACCGATTAATTCAATCAGAAAAATGTATCTTGTAAAATAATCACTTGATACAAGGAAGATATAGAAAGGATGAAGAACAAGTGTCACAGCCGAAACGGAAGCTCAAGCTAGGCGTATTCATCGCGGGAACTGGACATCATGTCGCCTCTTGGAGACATCCGAAAGCAGTACCAGACGCAGCCATGAATCTTGATTACTTTAAACAATTAGCGAAAAAGGCCGAGGAAGGGAAGCTGGATTTGCTCTTTTTAGCCGACAGCTTATCAATTAATCATACATCTCATCCAAATGTATTAACAAGATTTGAACCGCTCACCCTGCTTTCTTCGATTGCAGAGTCTACCTCAACAATTGGTTTAGCAGCAACAGCATCAACTACATATAGTGAGCCATTCCATATTGCGAGACAGTTTGCCTCACTCGATCATTTATCAGGCGGACGAGCAGCATGGAATGTGGTCACATCTTCTATTGAAGAAACAGCGAAAAATTTTAGCGGAGAAGAGCATTTAGCACACCACAAACGATACGAACGAGCTGAAGAATTCGTCGATGTCGTCAAAGGTCTGTGGGATTCTTGGGAAGAGGACGCACTTATCAGAAACCAAGAAACAGGAGAATTCTTTGAGCCTAGTAAGCTTCATGAGCTGCAGCACAAAGGTGAATTCTTCTCCGTACGGGGTCCGCTTAATGTATCACGCACCCCTCAAGGACAGCCAGTGATCATTCAAGCAGGGTCTTCTGAAGATGGTCAAAAGCTTGCGGCTAAAACGGCTGAGCTTATTTTCACGGCACAAAACGATCTCGACAAAGCGAAGGAATTTTACCAAAGTTTGAAGGGAAAAGTAGAGGCTGCTGGACGAGCTAGAGAGGATGTCAGCATCATGCCGGGCATCTTCCCAATCATTGCCGATACTGTCGAAGAAGCAAAAGCGAAG
Organism: Bacillus sp. FSL K6-1106; assembly: GCF_038005245.1. Lineage (NCBI taxonomy): Bacteria > Bacillati > Bacillota > Bacilli > Caryophanales > Bacillaceae > Bacillus > Bacillus sp. FSL K6-1106. The sequence goes on along the minus strand of NZ_JBBOSV010000002.1, from coordinate 692,813 downwards.
TATGAAGAATTACAAGAGCTGATTGTTCCAGAGATCGGCCTTAGCATTTTACAAAACTACTTAGGGGGTATTGATCTTTCGCAGTATCCACTAGACGGACCGCTTCCAGAGATTGATCCAAGCGCGTCAAATGCCGTGAAAAGCCGCTTTGACCTTGTGATGAATATGGCGAGAAAGGACAACCTGACCATTCGCCAGCTCTACCAATCTGTTGCAGGGTCCCGTGGGCACCATATCTTCATTGGAACACCAGAGCAGCTAGCAGATGTGATGGAGACATGGCTCGTTGAGGAAGCAGCCGACGGTTTTAACGTGATGCCGCCATTATTGCCAGAAGGACTTGATGCCTTCGTAGATCGCGTCGTTCCGATCCTTCAGGAAAGAGGCCTGTTCAAAACAGAATACACAGGAAAAACTTTACGAGAAAATCTCGGATTAAAACAGCCAAAAAATCGCTACACGACATAAAGGTGAGGTGACTAACGTTGGGATATACGTTTCGTCTGGCAACTGAGGATGATATAGAAGCGCTACTTGAACTGACAACAAGAGCCTATGAGCCGATTCGTGAGCTCGGCATCCAGTTCCAAGCAGCACATGCAGATATCGCCCTCGTTCAGAAAAATGTACAAAAGAACCTTTGCTATGTAATGGAAGAAAACGGAGAGCTTCTCTCCACCTTATCACTCCGTATGCCGTGGGGAGAACAGCCAGGACCATTCGGCGTTCCGCATATTTGGTGGTTTGCTTCAGAACCAGCGGCAAAAAAAGGCACAGGCTCAGCCTTGCTTGAGTGGGTTGAAACGGAAGTGCTAAGGGACACACTAAAGGTACCGTTTGTCTCTCTTGGGACAGCTGATAAGCATCCGTGGCTCATGGACATGTATGAGCGTAAAGGCTATGTCAGAGCAGGTGAAAAGGATCTAGGCAAAGGCCATATCACCATTTATTTTAAAAAACAATTAAGATCAGATATTACACAACCATAAGAGGAAAGAAGGGTGTACGAACATGAAAAACAAAAAGTGGCTAGTTGTTTTATTTGCGGCAATGCTTGCGGTGTTAGCAGCATGCGGCGGGGGTAATCAGAGTGAAGGCAAAGACGAGAAAGTGCTTAAAGTGGGCGCTACAGGCCAAAGCTATCCATTTGCTTATAAAGAAAACGGCAAACTAGTAGGATTTGATGTCGAGGTCACAGAAGCCATTGCGAAAAAGCTAGGCTACAAACTAGACTGGCAGCTGAGTGAATTCAGCGGACTGATGGGCCAGCTGACATCTGGTAAGCTGGATACTGTATCAAACCAAGTTGCGATTACAGATGAGCGTAAACAAACGTTCAACTTTACAGATACGTATGCATACGCAGGAACACAAATCATTGTCAAGAAGGACAACAAGGACATTAAAGGACTTGATGACTTAAAAGGAAAAACGGTGGCGGCTGTTCTTGGCTCAAACCATGCCAAAAACCTAGAGAGCAAAGACCCAGACAAGAAAATCAACATCAAAACATATGAAACACAAGACGGTGTCTTAAATGAAGTCGCAAATGGCCGTGTAGATGCTTACGTCAACGGACGCAGTGTCTTGTTAGCTCAAATTGAAAAAACAGGACTTCCACTCAAAATCGTCGGCAACCCAATCGTATATGAAGAAGTCGGCTACCCATTTGCCAAAGATGAAAAGCACGACAAGCTAAGAGAAGAATTCAATCAAGCGATCAAAGAATTAAGAGAAGACGGAACACTGAAGAAATTGTCTGAGAAATATTTCAAAGATGATGTCACAGTTCCAATTAAAAAATAACAACAGCGGCGGTGAAAAGCAGACATGAATCACATTGATTGGCAGTATATGGTGACGGTTTTTCCAACCTTGATTCAATACTTGCCGATAACGATCTTCATGGCGATTGTCTCCATGGTATTTGCCATTATCATTGGTGTGGTATTCGCGCTTATAACGAAAAACCGGATACCTGTCTTATACCAATTTGCCAAGCTGTATATTTCTTTTTTCAGAGCGGTTCCAACTTTGGTTCAGCTCTTTCTCATTTATTTTGGTCTTCCGCAGCTATTCCCTGCGATGACCTCAATGGATGCCTTAACAGCGGTCATTATCGGTTTAAGTATTAAAAACTCAGCGTACTTAGCAGAAATTTTTAGAGCGGCTCTTAATTCAGTGGATGAAGGGCAGCTTGAGGCCTGCTTATCTGTCGGCATGACAAGATGGCAGTCTTACGTCAGAATTATTTTCCCGCAGGCCGTCAGAAATGCCATTCCAGCGACGGGGAATACCTTTATTGGACTTTTAAAAGAAACATCGCTTGCCTTTACCATTGGGGTGGCAGAAATGTTTGCACAAGGGAAAATGATTGCATCGGCCAATTATAAGTACTTTGAAACGTATTTAGCGGTTGGCATTGTGTATTGGGTGCTCACCATCATTTATAGTTTCCTACAAGACCTATTTGAACGAAAACTCAGCAAACCTTACCGGAATTAAGGAGGTGTGGACATGATCAAGCTCACCAATTTGAAAAAATCATTCGGCGACCTTGTCGTCTTAGACGGAATTAATCTTGACGTGCAAAAAGGGCAGGTTGTGGCCATTATCGGACCTTCTGGCTCCGGTAAATCAACATTGCTACGCTGTCTAAATCTATTAGAAACGCCAGACGAAGGTACGATTGAAATTGGCGATGCGAAGCTGAATGCGTCTAAATATACACGTAAAGAAGCCCATCACCTGCGTCAGCAAACGGCCATGGTGTTTCAAAACTATAATTTATTCAAAAACAAAACAGCCTTGCAAAACATTACAGAGTCACTGCTTGTGACGAAAAAAATGACAAAACAGCAGGCAAATGAGATCGGTATGAAGCTATTGAAACAAGTAGGGCTAGAACAAAAAGCTGACAGCTACCCGGTCACACTATCCGGCGGCCAGCAGCAGCGAATCGGGATTGCCCGAGCCTTAGCGGTTGATCCACATGCGATTCTGCTAGATGAACCAACATCAGCACTTGACCCAGAACTTGTTTCAGGTGTGCTTCAAGTCATTAAATCCATTGCCATTCAAGAAACAACGATGATCATCGTGACACATGAAATGGCGTTTGCAAGAGAAGTAGCAGATCATGTGATTTTTATGGCAGATGGTCATATCATTGAGCAGGGAACGCCAACCGAACTATTTGACGAAACGAAGAATGAACGAACAAAACGATTTATCCAAAAAGAAGCAGCGGCTGAAGAAGCATAAGCTGCTTTTTACTCTTTAGAGGGGTGAGTATCAGTGAAATCATTAGGAAATGAAGCTTTAAACAAACGTTTAATTAACATGCGCCGAGCGCTTCATGAGCATCCAGAGCTAGCATTTGAAGAGTATGAAACGACAAAAAAACTACGAGGCTGGTTAGAAGAGGAAGGGATCACAGTGCTCGATTTCCCAGATCTTCAAACAGGAGTCGTTTGTGAAATCAAAGGAGAACAAGAGGGACCAACGATTGCTCTGAGAGCCGATATTGACGCACTTCCAATTGAAGAAGCATCTGGCGAACCATTTTCTTCAAAGATACAGGGGAAAATGCATGCATGCGGTCATGATTTCCATACCGCTTCGATTTTTGGTGCGGCCGTCCTATTAAACGAACGGAAACATGAGCTCAAGGGAACAGTCCGCATTTTGTTCCAGCCGGCTGAGGAAGTGGCGCAAGGAGCGAAACACGTCATAGAGGCAGGCGTCTTAAATGGAGTCGATGCGATATTTGGTATGCACAATAAACCTAACCTGCCAGTTGGCACCATCGGGATAAGAGAAAAAGCATTAATGGCGAGTGTCGATCGCTTTGAAATTGACATTCAAGGAACGGGTGGTCATGCTGGAATTCCAAATCACACAATTGATCCGATTGCCATCAGCGGTCAGATCACAAGCGCCCTACAGCAAATTGTCAGCCGCCGCATTAGTTCTTTGCATCATGCGGTTGTCAGCATCACACGTATTCAAGGCGGCACATCATGGAATGTGATACCTGATCGCGTCGAGATGGAAGGGACCGTTCGGACGTTTGAACCTGAAGTGAGAGCGATGATTCCAGAACTCATGAAACAGATCGTGAGCGGTATCGCAGAAGGATTTGGCGCAAAGGCAGAAGTGAAATGGCATCCGTATTTGCCTTCTGTGATGAATGACGAGCGTTTGACAAAGGTTGTGGAAGAAACGGCAGGAGCGCTTGATCTCGCAGTAGTGGAGGCAGAACAGTCACCAGGCGGAGAAGACTTTGCCCTTTACCAAGAGCACATTCCAGGCTTTTTCGTCTGGATGGGGACGAGCGGTACAAAGGAGTGGCATCACCCTGCCTTTACGTTAAATGAAGACGCACTCCCTGTTGCCGCTGCTTTCTTCTCCGAGCTTGCGGTTCGGGCGTTGGAGTCAAGATCATGGAACTAACGAAACAGCTCGCAGAGGCAGTGCTCTCTGCTGATCCGCTGCAAGATCAACAGGCCGTTCAAATGGCTCGAAACGGTCTGTTAGACGCTGCGGCAGCAGCACTTGCTGCAAAAGAGGATGAAGGGATTCAGAAGCTCATGGCGCTGGTGGAACAAGAAGGCGGCGCGGCTCAAATTCCCGTCATTGGACAAGGGAAGAAGGTCAGCCGTCAATCCGCAGCCATGCTAAATGGCTACCTGATTCACGCCCTTGATTATGATGATGTGCATTCTGATGTGAGAGGACACCCAAGTGCGGTCATCATCCCGGCCTTGCTTTCCCAGCTGACCAACGGGGAGGCGTACAGTGATCGATTTCTAGCAGCCTACATTACTGGCGTCGAAGTAATGGCAAGGCTAGGTGAATTCATCGGCAAGTCGCACTATGAGCGGGGCTGGCATAATACCGGAACTCTCGGAGCCATTGCAGCAGTCTGTGCGATTGGTTATTTGAAACAAGTTTCACAGAAAGAGCTGGCGAAAGCGATCGGCTTTGCTGGTGCGCAATCAGCTGGAATGCGAAAGCAGTTTGGGACTGATATGAAACCATTACAAGCTGGCCTCGCCGCTAAAACAGCCGTATGGTCCATAGATTTAGCTTGCTCAGGTTTTGGCGGGAGTGAATCGCTTCTGGATGGAGAGCTGGGCTTCTTTTCTCTCTATGGGGATCAGAAACTAGCGGAAAGATGTTTGCTAGAAGACTATGGCACTGCGTGGCGTATCGTGTCGCCAGGTCTATGGTTTAAAGTGTATCCGTTCTGTTCAGCGGCGCATCATGCAGCTGATGCGATCGAGTCATTAGTACAAGAACACTCTTTCTTACAGGGGAAGATCGAACAGGTCGACGTCATGTTTCCGCCTGGCGGAGATGCCGCACTCACGGAGCGGACACCTTTGACGGGAGAAGAGGGACGATTTAGTGTCGAGTATGTCATCGCACTAGCGGTGTTTGGACAACCTTTATCACTGGATGCTTTTACGAAAAAAGCCATTTCACCAGAGCTGCGGACATGGATGAAGCGGGTAAATAGAGTATATGATCAAACGATAGAACCCCATCCAGACGCAGTGCCAAAAGGACGATTTACGATTGTAAAGCTCACCTTATCTGACGGAACCACCATCAGCAAACGAGTCGATATCCCTCGGGGAGCACCAGGCTGTGCGTTATCGACAGAAGATATCATACAAAAGTTAAGCAGCGTCACCAGCACATCACAGGCAAAGCAGCTTTTACAGGCGGTTGAAGAGGGGAATGACGCTGCCTATCTGAAGTTGCTCGTGTGATATGAAAAAAGCTCATCTTTGGAGATGAGCTTTTTAAATGTCCTTATTCTTATAAGAGTGAATACACTCTATAACGTCAAAGAAGATATTCTCTTCGTCAGGTGAACAATTGATCTTGATCTACAACAATCACATTTAAAAACGACCCTATTCTATGACAGAGGCAAAACGAGTTTTATCTTTTAGGTGTATTTTTAAAGGTATCAAATCGCAAATCGACGAATTTAGTAGTACGATTAAAGATTTAAATCATTGAAATGAAGGGAGTATGAAATGTTAACGATTCGTCGTATCTATCAAAAAAATTATCCTAAAGGAAAACAAGTATATTATCAATATACTTCTGAAAAATACTATGAAATTCATATGGAAACCAGTCACAATGGTTGGAACATCTCCCTTACAGAAGAAGAATTTGAAGCGCCAGTTAAAAAAAATCTAAAAGAGGAGATTTTCGATCCATATAAAGAGGGTTCAGAGGTTTACGTGTCAGAGATGAATGGTGAAGAAACTGGAATTATAGTCATTCAACACATGAAATGGAATAATACATTACTCATTCATGATTTATATGTGGATAAACAATTTAAAAGAAAAGGTATTGGCAGCACTTTCATTAAAATGGCACAAAAACGCGCTCGTGAATTGGGAGTTAGAATGATTGTATTAGAAACCCAATCATCCAATTTTCCAGCTATCCAGTTTTATTTGAAAAATGGCTTTCAACTGATTGGATTAAATGTCAATTCTTATTCAAATGAAGATATAAAGAAAAAGGAAATTCGCATCGAAATGGGGTGCCTTATAGAAAATCACAATTAGCTTCGTTAGGGCACACCCGCCCTCGATATGCATGTCCAGTTCCAAACTGTTTTATATAGACCATTTATAACGATCAGGAAGCGTGTCATTTCATTCTTTTACTTCATGGGAGACTTCTTCTTCTCAAAGAACGTAAATGACACTGTCCTCATCTTAGACTATCCTCTGCAATTCCTTCATTTTGCCATTCTACTATATTAAAAAAGAACAATGTGATTCCCCAAAATGTCAACTCCATCAAAAAGTATGAATAAAAGATGACCAAAGCATGATAAGTTCATGAAATCGTATCAATCCAATTGAGATTTGAGAAGGAACATGTAAAATAAAGCTACATAAAGAAAAACAAAGGCAACAGCGGAGGCTGATGATGAAAATATTAATGATTGAAGATAACCAGAGTGTTTGTACAATGACGGATATGTTTTTTCAACGAGAAGGATTTCAAGCGGAATTCGTCCATGATGGATTAGAAGGATTGAATCGATTTAAGCAAGAGGAGGATTGGGATCTGCTCATCTTAGATGTCATGCTTCCTTCAATGGATGGTCTGACCATTTGTCAAAAAGTACGCCAGATCAGTGATGTTCCGATTATTATGCTGACAGCAAAGGAAACGGAATCTGATCAGGTGCTGGGCTTCGATCTTGGGGCAGATGATTATGTGACAAAACCCTTTAGTCCGCTCACCTTAATGGCAAGAATCAAAGCAGTGAAACGACGTTTTGCTCAAACAACATCTACTCAAGAAGGAGCGAAAGAGGATGAACGGCTAGAGACCGAACATTTTCAGTTAGATAAAAAAACGAGAGAAGTGTTTCTAGAGGGGAAACGGATCGAAAATTTAACGCCAAAGGAATACGATCTGCTGTGCTTTTTTATAGAGCATCCTCGGCAAGTATTTTCACGAGAACAATTGCTTGAGCAAATTTGGGGATACCAATTTTATGGTGATGAACGAACAGTTGATGTTCATATTAAACGATTGCGCCAAAAAATCGGAGACGGACCTAAGCCCTTTCTGTATACGGTATGGGGCGTAGGGTATAAGTTCGATGAAGATTAAATATTTTTACCAGTTGCTGATTAGTCACCTTGGGTTATTGCTCATTGCCATCATTATTATCAGCACCCTCATGTCTCATTTTGTAAAAGATATTGCCTATCAAAATAGGGTAGACGAAATGAGTTCGTATGGGAATGAAATTTTGGAGAATTTTAAACAACTGTCGAAAGCCGAGATGAACTTCCGTTTGCGTCCATTTGAAGACATTCTTTCGACAAGACAAATCCGTTTTTTCGTCTTTGATGAAAAAGGGACTGTGCTGTCTCAGCAGCAAGAGATGCCACCGCATGAAGCGTTACTCACAAAAGATTTGTGGGCCAAGCTTGCAAAAGGTGAAGAAATCATTGTCAAGCGAAGTGATTCGCGCCGGCTTGATCAAGAAGCATCACTTGTGGCAATTCCTGTCATGGAAGACGGAAAGTTGAAGGGCGGGGTGGTGCTCATAGCTCCTATTCAAGGAGCAGAAGAGCTGATTGCTCAAATGAACCGGTATTTATATATCATCGTGTTTGTGGCATTGACGATTACCTTTATTCTCAGTCTGTTTCTGTCGAAGTTCCATGTGAATCGTATCAAAAAATTGAGAGAGGCAACTGAGAAAATTGCGCATGGTGACTACAACATTCATCTTGAAAACAAACACCTTGATGAAATTGGCACACTAGGTGAGGATTTTAATATGATGGCCAATCGTCTTCAACGGTCAAGAGAGGAAATTGACCGGCTCGAAAAACGAAGACGCCAATTCATTGCGGATGTGTCTCACGAATTGAAAACACCGCTGACGACCATTCGAGGATTGGTCGAATGGCTGAATACTGCGGATGTGCCGGCAGAAGAGAAAGAGAAATGCTATGCGCTGATCACTGATGAGACAAAACGAATGCTGCGTCTCGTCAATGAAAATATGGATTATGAGAAAATCAGGTCGAATCAAATCACCCTTCAAAAATTTCACTATCCACTCATTGATACGTTTGAAGTGATTAAGGAGCAGCTGAGCCGAATGGCTGAAGAGAAAAACAATCAGCTCATGGTAGAGGTTCACCCTGAACAAAAGGTATACGCAGATTATGACCGGCTCATTCAAATCCTCGTCAACATCACAAAGAACGCCATCCAATTTACAGAAGGCGGCCGTATTTCTTTGAGAGGGAAAGAAGAGAACGGGGAAACGATCATTGAAGTAGAAGACACGGGAATCGGCATTGCACCTGAAGAAGTCAAACACATTTGGGAACGTTTTTATAAAGCGGATATTTCGAGAACGAATACACCATATGGAGAATACGGACTTGGCCTGTCGATTGTCAAGCAGCTTGTAGACTTGCATGACGGACAGATTGATTTAAAAAGTGAAAAACATAAGGGAACAACATTTATCATTCGATTGCCGCTCCCACAGGAAAAGGGCTAAACTCTGTTTAGCCCTTTTTGGTGTATCATCACTTATTCTGTTTTGGAGAACGTTAGGCCGATATGAGCAAGTGCCTGCGGTAAATCCTTACGAATGGTGATGTCTTTAAATGAAATATTCGATTGAATCGCACTCAGCGCAAGGTCTTGCTTAATTCCTGTTAAAACAGCTGAGATGCCTAACAGTCTTAACGTTTGTGCATAGCTGACCAAGTATTGAATGCTTTGTTCATTGAGTCGTTTTGTCCCTGAAACATCAATGACCAAATGAGAGAGCGACAGCCTGTAGCTTTCCTGTAAAATGGTTTCTAAAATATGCTGCGCACGTGTCTCTTCGATATCACCAAGAAGAGGGAGCACGGCGACACCGTCAACAACAGGTACGATCGGTACAGATAATTGCTGAATCTGCCGATTGGCCTGGTCGAGTTCTAAGACGTAACTCAACAAAGATGCCATCGTTTCAAACATATGAACATGCTCTTCTGTAAATTGCTGCGGCCTTAGATCAAGTCCACAAATTGTTCCATAGTTCGTACCATCAGTAAAATCGATGGGAACCCCAATAAATGAGCCGCCTTGCAGCTGTTTCGTGACGTCTAAGTTTTTTGAACGCTCGTCCAAGCGGATATCAGGGATCAACAGCGTATCGCGATGATCGACCGCCAGCTTGCAAAATGTCTTCTCGTAAGGATTTTCTTCCCCTTCTTCAAGAAGCTGCTCGTCATGATTTAGCACCTTCACAATCTGATTGGTGTTTTGATCATTTTTAGCAATAAACAGTGTATTCATATGAATGAATTGACTCATCATGTTTAAAATACTTGTAGAAGCATCATGAAAATTGCGAAACTGTTTTAATAGTTGTTGACGAGGCATGGATTAGGACTCCTTGTAGCTCCGATCAATGGCCGGAACAATAGTTGATTTGTCTCTATCATACAAAATCAAACGAGAAATAGATATACTTTAATGCGCAAATCGTGCGAGATCAAAAAGACTGCCGATCCGGAGATCTGACAGTCTGCTGATTAAATGGTGACAGGCACCGTGGACATAGAGAAAAATTCCTCATATAAGGCTTGAACGGCTTCTTTTTCTTGAGCTGCTTTGACGCCAAACATCATGCTCACCTCTGAAGAGCCTTGGTTGATCATTTCAATATTCACTTTGGCTTTTGACAGCGCTTTTGCCGCTCTTGCTGTTGTACCAACATTATGACGCATCGCTTCTCCTACGACCATAATAAGCGAGAGGTTCCGCTCTAGAACCACTTCATCTGCATCAAGCACAAGCTTTAATCGGTCTAAAAGCTCTTGTTCAATCTGCTGCTCCTCCAGCTGATCCTGCCTTAAAATAATGGTCATATCATCAATGCCAGAAGGCACGTGTTCATACGTAAGTCCATATTCCTCTAACGTTTGCAACACCTTACGTCCAAAGCCCACTTCTCGGTTCATCAAATACTTAGAGATATAAATACTGCAAAATCCATTGTCTGACGCGATTCCCACAACAGGGCCATTCGTATGATCCCGTTGATTTACAATTTTTGTGCCTTTAGCCGCTGGATTATTGGTGTTCTTAATCTGAACAGGAATGCCTGCCCGAAAGGCTGGAATAAGTGCCTCATCATGAAATACAGAAAAACCCGCATAGGACAATTCACGCATTTCACGATACGTCAGCTCTGTGATTTCCTTTGGTTCATGAACGATCGTTGGATTGACGGCGTAGACTGCATCCACATCCGTAAAGTTTTCATACACATCTGCCTTCAGTCCATTTGCCAAAATGGAACCGGTAATGTCTGATCCACTACGGGAAAAAGTGACGATATCACCCGCTAGACTAAAACCGAAAAAGCCAGGGAACACAATAATGCCAGAGCGTTCTCTTAATTTGTACAAATGATCATACGATTCTGGAAGGACTTGCGCTTGACCAGGCTCGTCGCTGACAAATAGACCGGCTTCTTTTGGATTCACATAGTGCGCTTCGACGCCTTGATGCTGAAAGTAGGCTGCAATCAGCTTTGCGTTATTATCTTCACCGCTTGCTTTAATCGCATCAAGATAACGCTCAGGATGAGAAGAATCAGCCTGTAATAACGTGTTTACATCTTGCCGGATGGTGTCAATAATGTCTTGACCTAACCCCAGCTCATCCGCAATCGAGGCATATCGCTCGATGACAGCTTCTTGTAAATCGTGTGCTTCACCTAAACGTAAATATTGTTCACCGCAACTAATTAATAGATCGGTGACCTTCGTATCCGTTGAATGCCGTTTTCCTGGTGCGGAAACAACGACTGCTTTTCGAGCTGGATCTGCTGTGACAATGTCAAATACCTTTTGCAGCTGCTTGCCAGAAGCAAGAGAACTGCCACCAAATTTAACGACCTTCAATGCATACATCTCCTATAGTAAAAATTTTCTCACAAATTGAATAGTTTCTATTATCAACTCTTTTCTTCAAATTATCAAGGTTTTTCTTCTCTGAATGAACAAATGTATTTTTGGGGAGGACGTTATGTGTGAATAGATGAAAAAAGAGCCGGCGATATGCCGAGCTCTTTGTCTTTATGAAGAAGAGGACGAAGAAGATAGCTCCTGCTTCATCACTTTGTTTTTACGTTTTTCTTTTAAGAAGAACGAGAGAACGAGTCCAATGACCGCAATAGCACCAGACACGATAAATGACGTATTCATACCATGAACGGCTGACTTCATTGGATCGGATAATGCTGCATTGGCAGCAGAGCTGCTCATAATGGAGACAAGCACAGCCGTCCCGATAGAGCCGCCCATTTGTCTCATCGTATTATTCATTGCTGTCCCGTGCGGAATCAAATGCGGTGGTAACGAGTTAATACCGGCTGTTGTCAGCGGCATCATGATCATCCCAACCCCGATTAAGCGAAGTGTGTAGGCCATTGTAATGAGGGCAATCGATGAATCAAGGTTCAGCATCATAAATGGCAGGGAAGTGACAGCTAATATCGTAAACCCGCCTAGAGCCAGCCCTTTACCGCCTACTTTGTCAAAAATTCGTCCGATAATCGGTGATAGGAATCCCATAAAGAGAGCCCCTGGCAATAAGATCAGCCCTGTATCAAGGGCAGATAACCCTCTGACATTCTGCGTATAGAGCGGCAGAATCGTCTCTGTTCCAATCAGTAAAGCAAAGACGAGCATACCGAGGAAGGTCGTTAAGCTAAAGATCGCAAACTTAAAGACGCCAAACTCAAGCATCGGTCTTTTCAAATTCGACTGACGCAGGATAAAGAAGAACAAGCTTACAGCGCCGACAATGAGTGAAATCAGAACGGTCGCACTCGTCCAACCATACGTTCCGACACTTGAAAATCCGTACAGCAGTCCGCCAAATCCGAAGGAAGACAGGATCACCGATAAGACATCGATACGAGTGTCTCTTTGCTGTGTGACATTTTTCATTAAGAAGAAAGCAAGAATGAGATCAATAATACCGATTGGAAGAACAATATAGAATAAGAACTTCCAGCTAAAGGAATCGACAATCCAGCCGCCAAGTGTTGGTCCAAGCGCCGGTGCGAATGAAATCACTAGTCCGACCATACCCATGGCTTGCCCGCGTTTTTCTTTTGGGAAAATGGTTAAAAAGATCGTTTGCATGAGCGGCATCAAAATTCCTGCGCCGGCTGCCTGCACGATACGTGCTGCAAGTAGCACCGGGAAATTCGTGGCGAACGAAGCAAGAATGGTACCTGCTGTAAAAATGCTAAGAGCCGTTAAGACTAAGGAACGGCTTGAAAATTTCTCAATTAAAAAGGCCGTAATTGGGATGAGAATCCCGTTTGTCAGCATAAAGGCTGTGGTCAGCCATTGGCCTTTACTGACATCGATATTGAATTCCTCCATGATATGCGGGATCGCTGGAATGAGAAGCGTTTGGTTTAAGATCGCAACGAACGCCCCAACGAGGAAAATCCCAACAATCACAGACCGGTTATACGATGTTGTTGATTGGTTCATATTATCCCTTCTTTATCTATAAAATAATGCTTTTCAGCTGTGACACGTTTTGAGATAAAACGCTGTGTTTGCCTAAATAATCAAGCAATGAGCTGATTAAAAAGGTTCTCGGTTGGTCCTTTGACAGTTCTTGACTCAGCAGTTCAAACGCAGAGAGGAGGTCGTCCTTTTCTTCTCCGTTTGATAGTGTGTGAAGCTCTTGTTTCATCTTTGTTAAGTACGAGATGACAAGCTTTTCTTCATCATATTCTTCCTGTGTGGAAAGCAAATAAGAGTCCATCAGCTGATCTGTTAACACAGGCTCAATGGAGCAAGGCTTTTTTGATACACGGTCCATCACACCGATGATCATTTCGGCGGCATTTTCTAATTGGATGTTCTTGTGCTCAATCGCCAACATCAAGATGAATTCTCTCATTAATCCGTTGAGGACAATCACAAGATCCCACACATAAGGCGCAACAGATTCACCATATGTGCTTAAAATGATGTCTCTGTGTCGCTGCATGATAATGGAGCGTGTCTCACGTAAATGCTTAATGACGATGGGCGAATGCTGTGAAAAAGCTTCAAAGGACAGCATATTCAAAAATTTATGATTCTCTTTAAACTCTTCAAGCTCAAGCTTAATCTTTTTTGTGAATTTTTCCTTTTTGGACAGCGTCGTTTCGGAATGAATGATCTGAGAAATCTCTCTCATTTTGCGCTGATTGTATTTAATCAGTTCCAATAGAAGAGCTTCCTTTGAATCAAACAGTTTATAAATAGACGCTTTTGATATTTTACAGGCATCAGCAATTGACTGCATGGAGACACTCATATAGCCTTTTTGAGAAAATAATTTCTTCGATACCCGCAAAATCTCTTCTTGCTTTTCGTTCATCTTCATAAGTCCTTTCCGAATCGGCAAAACCATATGGTCACAATGGAAACCGAGTGGTCACTTTTGCTATGATAACAAAACCAATGGCACATGACAAGAAAATGAACTTAAAAAAATACCTGCCCCAATGACAGGTATTTATCCTTCCGCATGTGCGGCATATATGTGGATCTGTCCGTTACGTTCGGCGATTAAAAGGTCTTCTCGCTCCTTGACAGAGTAAATAGGTGTTCCTTTTTTCAACCGAGAAGCTGTTCCATGTTCAAAATGTGTGGTAGCTGTTTTCTGAATGACACCTACTTGCTGATGTTTTGTTACATTTAATGATTTTGTCCAATCTATGTTTGTTTCATAGATCGTTTCTTCCCATTGAAATAAATCTGCCTGTGGATCGAGAGCTAATAACTCTTCTGCACTAGGTGGTTTTGACTCAAATTGCTGAACAGATTGGCAGGCGCATAAGCTCGTTGCCAATAAGAGCATGAATAAGCAAGTCCATATTGTACGTGTCAAATAAGGTTCTTCCCTTCAAAATAGTGTCTATGAGTCATAGTCGTTTCCAAAGGTTGTCACGTTACAATGTCATAGGCGAGTAACGAGATTGTATGTTAGAACAAAATACGATACATTTATCGTATGAATAATCCAAATCATCCAACCCAAGAAAACATGAGACTCATTTCTGTGCTGCAAGCATTGGCTGACCCTGTTCGGCTGGAGATTGTCCGCTGCTTAGCAGAAGCGGGTGAGAGAACATGCGGTACGTATCATATGAACATTGCCAAGTCCACACTGTCGCATCACTTTAAAGTACTAAGAGAAGCAGGCATCGTGAAAGTGAGAATTGACGGGAAGCACCGTTACTACTCTCTCAGAAAGGACGACATTGATACCGCTTTTCCAGGCCTCTTGTCATCCGTATTAGCTGTAGACAAGGAGCGGTGGTAAGAGAATTTTGCATCAATAAATGACAAATCCCCAAGGCATTGTAACCTTGGGGATTTGTGATGCGTCTCGTGTAAAACGGAATTAGGCCATTGAATGATCCATAGACAGATGGATAATCTCATAAGTGTGAATTTGCTTCTCTATATTCACTGGCAATGAGTCTAGAAAAGAATATTTGACGCATTTCCATTTATCGGGGTTATATACGATGACTTCCCCCTTATTGTCGTTAAAATGGGAAAAGAGATGAGCGATATCTAGGTTTTCCAGGCAATCAGTAGGATGAATCGTCACATACTCTTCAAGAACGAATGTGCTACGATGAAAATCATCTGTTAAATGAACGGAATACGTGATGCCAATATTGATTTGTTTCCAGCCAAAAGAACGTAAAATATGATCAAATGACCCCTTAAACACAAAATCCGTCATGCCCTCAGATTGTTTCCAAATATACAATGGGCAATAGCCATTGTGTAAACTCCTATGTTTGTCTTTTTCAGTGATCAAATAAGCTTTAAATAATAAATCCTGATATCCATCTGTTTTCCATCCATTGTTTCGTACTCTTTTTCTAATGATATTCATATCATAATCCGCAGGCAGATCCACATGATATTGCATGGCATGCATAGAAACACTCCCTTTCAATAGCCATCATAATCGACTTCAAACCAGTTGAATAATACATATTTGTGTTATTGTTATCACAAAAAGTGATAGGTGATCATGATGAATATAAATGATTTGATTATTTTTATAGAGGTGTATCAAAAAGAATCGATTAATCAGGCGGCTAAAGCTTTAGGGTATGCGCAATCCAATATTTCACAAAGAATCAAAGCGCTTGAAACTTTATATGATGCAACATTTTTTATCCGGCATCATCATGGAATCAGTTCAACAGGACAGGGGGATTTATTTTATCAATACGCTCAAAAAATCGTAAAAGAAACGAAGGCCATTCAACAAAAATTGACTTCAAAGAAAAAGACCGTTTTATGCTCTGAGCTTCTATTTACCGTTTTATACGAGCAGCATGTTTTAGAGGATATTCAAGCCACTGATTTTATCATTGCTTCATCAAGTACGATCAACAAAAAATTAACAGAGGATGTGTATGATCAAATTATTTCTTTTAATCAAATGGAAAAAGCGGAATATCAATTAAAAGAGGTAAAGAGCTTGGCATTGAACGTATATGGAAAATCTAAAGAGATATACGATGATGATATTTCATTGGTCGTGAATCGTGATCAGCTTTGCCCATTAAGACATGAGGCCAGACGTATGCTGGGTGATCGAACCCTATTTGAGTTAGATTCGTTTGAAGGAATGATCAAAATCGTTGAACAGGGAGATGGTATTGCGTTACTGCCAACCAACTTAAAAAGCCTTCAAACACTCGTGAAATTGCTAGAAAAAAATATTCACATCAACTATTTCGTTTATGAAAGAATGTGATCGTAACACTCCTCTATGGGGATAGTCCCGTCAAAGGAGTGCCACGATTCATCTACATGAGCTGTTTCATTTCCCATAAATCGAGTCATACAGGCGTTTCACCGCTGGCTTAATATCCTCTGGCCGCATATGCGAGAAACCGAGGACGAGCGGGACAAAGCCTTCTTTGTGACCGGGTACATGCTCATCAAGGGTGAAACGGTCCATTCCGTACATTTTTAGCTTTCGCTCTTTGGCACGTTGTAAAATCTCATGCTGCGTGCGGTTTGAACGGAACTCTGCGATAAAATGCAGCCCTGCATTTTCCCCGATAATCCTTACGTTGTCACGAAAGACAGTGTCGAGCTCTCCAATGAGCTGTTTTCGTTTTTCCTCATATAGCCCATTCATTCTTTTAATATGCCGCTGATAGGCGCCATCTTTTATAAAATAAAGAAGGGTGTATTGTGTAAAAAGGTTAGCCGTTTGAATAAAAAAGTGCTGTTCTTCTTTATAGCGTCTTAATAAATGCTGCGGTAGCACCATGTAGCTGATCCTCAAGCCGGGCAGCAATGATTTCGAAAAGGTCCCCATATAAATGACTTTGTCATAGCGGTCAAGGCTCTGCAGCGCCGGTATGCTGTCTGTGCCATACTTAAATTCACTGTCATAATCGTCCTCAATGATATAGCGGTCTGGCTGATCAGCCGCCCAGTTTAACAGCTGTATCCGCCGGGAAATCGGCATGATCACCCCTGTTGGGAACTGATGAGAAGGCGTAATGATCAAGACATTTGGCTCTTTCTTCTGAATATCGCTCATCCGCACCCCTTTTCGATCAATGCCAATCGTTTCAATCCGGTGATGATTGTTTTTCAGCATTTGATACAGTCTGCGATAGCCGGGGTTTTCTAATCCATATATTTGATCAGCTGGAAGGATGCTAGATAATGAATGAATGAGTGACTGTGTACCTGCACTTAAAATGAGCTGTTCAGGGTAGCATTTGACCCCCCGTGCAAGTCCAATCAGCCGGGCGATCGTTTCCCGTAGCTCATAGACGCCTTGTGGGTGCGGCAGCTCACCAAAGGCTTCTTGGTGGAGATGAATCGCTTTTTGCTCACTTTTCAGCCAGCTTTTAAAAGGAAAATTGGCTGTATCAACAGAAATATGTGAAAAGGAATACCAGTCATCTCGCTCAATCGGATTCTCTTTTAAATCCGCTGGAAGGGAAGAGGGTTTCAGTTGACCTGATTCATGAAATGTTTCCAGTGATTCCACGAAAAAGCCTTTCCGTTCAACTGAATATAAATATCCCTCTGCAAGCAGCTGCTGATAGGCGCCATTCACTGAGTTGACGCTGACGTTTAAAGTATCTGCTAACTCTCGTTTAGACGGTAATTGATCGTGTGGTTGCAGGTTGCGGTTTAAAATTTCCTCTTTAATTTTCGTGTAAATTTGATGATAAATAAAGCCGTTTTCCCCTGTTTGATCTAGTTGAATTGTCAGCATCTCGTCATTCCATCCTCTCTGGTACCATGAAAAAAATGATATTGGTACTTTCTATCATACCAAAAAATATTCAGAATAATAAAAAAGACATAAAGGGGATGGATGACAATGAGTCAAACGACAACAAACCGTTTTTCAACAGAGGAATGGCAGGGGAAAAGAGATCAATACGTCGCAAGAGGCGTAAGTAATGGCAACCGTCATCTTGCAGCAAAAGGGAAGGGAGCCGAGCTTTTCGATATTGATGGCAATCGTTTTATCGATTTTGCAGGCGCCATCGGTACATTAAATGTAGGACACTCCCATCCAAAGGTTGTGGAAGCAGTCAAAGCACAGGCAGATAGCCTGATTCATCCAGGATTTAATGTCATGATGTACGAATCCTATATCGAATTGGCAGAAAAACTATGCCACCTCACACCAGGCGACCATGACAAAAAAGCCATTTTCTTAAATTCAGGTGCAGAAGCAGTTGAAAACGCAGTGAAAATTGCCCGTAAATATACGAAAAGACAAGCGGTTGTCTCTTTTACAAGAGGGTTCCACGGAAGAACGAATATGACGATGAGCATGACAAGCAAGGTCAAGCCTTATAAATTTGGATTCGGACCATTTGCGTCAGAGGTGTATCAAGCGCCGTATCCTTATTACTATCAAAAACCTGAAGGATTAAGCGATGCAGCCTACGACGAATACATCATTGATCAGTTTAATCAATTCTTTGTCGCAACCGCTGCACCAGAAACAGTCGCTTGTGTGGTGATGGAGCCAGTCCAAGGGGAGGGCGGATTCATTGTACCATCGAAGCGTTTTGTCCAGCACGTCGCTTCATTCTGTCAGCAGCATGGCATCGTATTCGTGGCAGATGAGATCCAAACAGGATTCGCAAGAACAGGGAAATACTTTGCGATTGAACACTTCGATGTGGTGCCAGACTTAATCACTGTGTCAAAATCACTTGCAGCTGGCCTGCCGCTGAGCGGTGTTGTTGGCAGAAAAGAATTACTTGATGCAGCGGACCCAGGGGAGCTAGGGGGGACGTATGCTGGCAGTCCATTAGGCTGTGTGGCGGCATTGGCTGTACTTGATATTATTGAAACAGAACAACTGAATGAACGATCTGAACACATTGGACAAGTCATTGAGGACAAAGCGAATGAGTGGAGAAGTAAGTATTCATTCATCGGGGAAGTCCGGCGATTAGGGGCAATGGCGGCCATTGAAATTGTGGAAGATCAAAAAACGCGTACACCAGATAAGAAGACAGCCGCAGCGATTGCAGCCTATGCAAACAAGCACGGACTACTCTTATTAACGGCAGGGATCAATGGGAATATTATTCGCTTTTTAACACCACTTGTCATCACAGATGAGCTGCTGCAAGAAGGACTAGGGATCATCGAAGACGCCTTCACAGCACGCTAAACAACAAAGGGGGATGGTTGTATGCAAAAACAACAAATGGCTAAAACCATGTCGCAGTCAGACGTACTGTTTTTATCCATTGGTGCAATGCTTGGCTGGGGCTGGGTTGTACTTTCGGGAGATTGGATTTTAACAGCTGGATTTTTAGGAAGTGTGATTGCCTTTGTCATAGGGGGCATTCTCGTCATCTTTATTGGACTAACGTATGCAGAGCTTTCCTCTGCGATTCCAGAAACAGGCGGAGGACTCGTCTTTGTCCAGCGGGCATTTGGGATCAAATCAGCGTTTGTCTCCGCATGGGGCGTATTGTTCGGTTATGTGTCCGTGATTACGTTTGAAGCGGTCGCACTTCCGACAGTCATTGACTATGTCATTCCAACACAGCATGTTGGTTTCCTATGGAATATAGGAGGATGGGATGTTTACTTTACATGGGTATTGATTGGATCTGGCGGTGCGCTGTTTTTAACAGCTCTGAACTACATTGGCGCAAAGCCTGCTGCTATTTTTCAATCGGTGTTCACAGTGGCCATTATCCTGACAGGTTTTCTTCTATTAGGCGGAGCTACATTTAATGGAGATTTTGCAAACCTTGAGCCGATGTTTCAAGGCGGGGTTGGCGGTCTGATGGCTGTGTTAGTGATGATTCCCTTTTTATTCGTTGGGTTTGATGTCATCCCGCAGGTAGCGGCGGAGATTAACGCACCGAAGAAGATCATCGGGAGAATTTTGATTATCTCCATTGTGAGTGCGGTTGTATTTTATCTGCTCATTGTCTTTGGAGTAGCGGCAGGATTGTCAAAAGGTCAGCTTGAGGCTTCATCACTGGCAACAGCAGATGCCATGGTACAGCTTCTTGGTCATCAGGCGTTTGGGACTGTGCTTGTCATTGGTGGTGTAGCAGGCATTGTGACGAGCTGGAATGCATTTATCATTGGTGCAAGCCGTATCCTCTACGCAATGGCGGAAAGAGGCATGATTTCCAAATGGTTTGCGTATATTCATCCGAAGTATAAAACTCCGACAAATGCCATTTTGTTCTTAGGTGCATTGGCCTTTTTTGCACCATTACTAGGTCGACCTGCCCTCGTGTGGATTGTCAATGCAGGGGGTGTGGGCATCATCGTTGGGTATTTGATTGTGTCCATTGCCTTTATGAGACTTCGCAAGACAGAACCTGAGCTTGAGCGTCCATACCGCATTAAATATTGGCGGACGACCGGCGTTTTTGCCATTGGACTCAGTCTCCTTTTTCTTTCATTTTATTTTCCAGGGATGCCGGCTTCCTTGTCATGGCCAGCTGAATGGATTTTGCTTTTAGGTTGGGCACTCATTGGGTATATACTATATGTAATGAATCCAAGAACGAAGGAGAAGATAGAGCATGACAAACGAACTCAAAGTGTATAATCCTGCAACCGGAGAAGAAATTGCCTCAGTTGCTCAGCATACAAAAGAACAGATTGAAGATGCGATCACTCGCTCACACAAAGCATTCAAAACATGGGCAAAAACGTCAGCCCATGAACGTGCAAATATCATTCGCAAATGGTTTGATCTCATGATCGAGCATAAAGATAGGCTTGCAAAAATCATCACAGAAGAAAACGGGAAGCCGTATCAAGAAGCATTAGGGGAAATCGTCTATGCCGCTGGATATATTGAGTGGTACGCAGAGGAAGCAAAGCGGATTTACGGCAGAACGATCCCATCTCATACGACAAACAAACGCCTATTTGTCACAAAACAGCCAGTCGGTCCTGTTGCCGCCATTACACCATGGAATTTCCCTGCGGCGATGATTACAAGGAAGGCGGCACCAGCGCTTGCGGCGGGCTGTACGTTTATCGTGAAACCTGCTGAAGACACGCCGCTTACGGCCATTGAACTTGTGAAATTAGGCCATGAAGCCGGAATTCCAGAGGATGCCTTGCAATGGGTGATTGGAGATGGAAAAGAAGTGGGGGAAATCTTCACAGATAGTCCATTGATCCGCAAGATCACGTTTACTGGCTCAACACCAGTTGGAAAACATCTCATCAAAAACAGTGCGAGCACGGTTAAACACGTTTCTATGGAACTTGGCGGTCATGCCCCGCTGATCGTCGATAAGGACGCCAACCTTGAATTGGCTGTGAAACAAGCAGTGGCATCTAAATTCCGTAATGCAGGCCAGACGTGTGTTTGTGCCAATCGCTTAATCGTCCATGAAGAAATTCATGAAGCATTTGCGCAAAGCTTCAGCAAAGAAGTAGAAAAGCTGAAAGTAGGAAATGGGTTTGAAGAAGGCACGTCCATCGGACCGATTATCAATAAGCGAGGCTTCGATAAAATTGTCGACCAAATTCAAGATGCCGTGGATAAAGGGGCGAAAGTTCTTGTCGGCGGCGATACACATTTTGACGAGGAGAAGTCGTATTATTTTGTTCAGCCGACGGTGCTAACTCATGTCGACCCTTCAATGAACATTATGCATGAAGAGACGTTTGGTCCAGTTGCACCAATTACGACATTTAGCACTTTAGATGAAGCCATTGAATTAGCGAACGATACACCTTTTGGACTTGCGGCTTATTTCTTTACAGAGAATTACCGCAATGGCCTCTATATATCTGAGAATCTAGATTACGGGATTATTGGCTGGAATGACGGGGGACCATCCGCTGTGCAGGCACCTTTCGGCGGTATGAAAGAGAGCGGTATTGGCCGTGAAGGCGGCATCGAAGGCATCGAACCTTATTTAGAAACGAAGTATGTGTCAATTGGTTTAGATGAATAACATGTGAAAAAGACTGTCCGAGAAGTCTCGGCAGTCTTTTTTATGTTAAACAGCCGGTGGGAAAAGTTGATCCACCGTTTCTTTTGTTTCTTTGAGAATCTCGTGGATGTCGTCTGCAGATGCTTGTTCCATGCTGCTGAACAAGAGCCGTTCGACTGGCTCAACGCCGATCAGATCGAAGGCGGCTGTATCTGTCGTCATGTGATGGCTGGGGGTGATGATCATATTTGAATCAAGAAAGGTCCTCGGTGCATCATGCGTATTAATAATGACCCCTTTTTTGTCTCGAAGCAGATTTTTCACCACTCCGTTTTCATTGATCTCATATGCAAACCCCTCTGAAAAAACGCGCTCCACATAACCCTTTAGCATCGCTGGCAAGCCTGTCCACCATATTGGAAAGATAAATGTGAGGACATCGGCTTGCTGAATCAGCTTCTGCTCTCTTTGAACCGGTACCGGCACATGCCCATTTTTCATGGCAGCCTTTTCTGCTGTTGTCAGCTCTGGCGGAAAGTCAATGGCATACACATCACGAACTGTCACATCATGACCATTGTTCAAAAGAGTGCTTACAACAAGATCTAATAGGGTTTGATTTAAGCTTTGCTGGGGATGAGCAAATATGATTAGATGGTTCATCTCATAGCCTCCTAGGTGGTCATGTGTCTCATTATGGCATGCACGAGTATCCTATTCAATCCTATATTGGAAATGATAGGTTGGGAAAATAAAAAGCGACCGCTTGAAAAAACGATCGCTCATGTAAGGTTTATTTCTTTCTAAAAGCAAGCCCAAGTGCAATCAATGCCACAACTAAGGCTGCAATGGACAGACCAAGAACAAGTGGTGAAGAAGAAGCAGAGGCTGTTTCAGATGCCTTTTCTTCTTTTGGTTTTTCTTGCCCATGTGAATCCGTTACGGTATTAGACGCAACAATATTTGTGATTGAATGAGGCTTATCAGCGTCCTTGTCGCCAGTCCATTCAACTACTGTTCCATCCTTATAATATTGATACGCATCCCATGCCGCTTCGCCGGCTTTTTCAGGGTTTTTTGCGACAAACACGAATTGCTGGAACTGCCCAGCAAGGACACCATCGCCAGTTGCTTCCCAAGTGACTCTTGTGACTTTTCCGTTTTTCTCTTCAGTTGTTGTTTTCCAGCCAGGCACTGGCTCGTATTGCTGGAATTCTACGCCTTTAGGCATCGTGATGACAACCTTTGTTGTCGGACTGTCGCTTTCAGAAGGTACTTTTAACGTATAGGTTTCCCAAGCATTAGTTGCGGATGTATCAGGTTTGACTGTCACGTGTGCACTTACAGGAATCGCCAGTAAAAATGAAGCGAGAAGCATTGGTAATAAAGCTTTAACGTATTTTTTCATATCATATAAACTCCTTTTAGTTTCTTCTAATGAATGTCGTATCGATGTTGTCAAAAGAACCAGTTAACGCATGAATGTTAATTTTCCAAGTGCCTTTTTCATTTAGTAAGAGGTTTTCAGCCGAGAAGTGTCCATTCTTTAATCGTTTCAGCTGAAACTCGTTAGGCGTTTCATCACCGAACAAGGAGACTTTGTGGATCTTAGCTGTCACAGATTGAATGTCTGTGATCGTTTGTCCATCCTTCTTCGTAAATGCCACCTCGAACGTGTTTTTACCAGGAGCATTCGGGGTAATGCTCAAAGACACAAGGTCACGATGCTCCACCTGATTGGCTGCAAAGAATGGCTCTGGTGCAGGCGGCGGAGGACTTGGGATATTGGTGAATACGGCTGTTAATAGTAAAATAGCGATCCCAATGATCCACTCTGCTCGTAAAGATACGTTTCGTTTCTGCTTCTTTTCCCATCTCAGCATCAAATAATGGACGAGCCCAAGAAGACCCATGATGATAAATAAACCAAGTTTGATTAAGAAGGTGCGTCCATAAGCTGATTGGAAAAGGGCATCAAATGATTGCAGAATAAAAATCGCATTCACAAACCCAGAAAACACAATCAGTCCAACCGAGAGCAGTGCCCACGGATGAAAAGCTGTCAGGGTGCTGCGTATGAGCGGCTGATCTTCATTCGGCAGTTTCTTCATCAAAAGAAGAACAATGGCTGTTAAGCCGCCGACCCAAATGGATGCAGAAACGAGATGAATGAAGTCAAGTGACGTTGTCAGTATTTTATTATCTGTTGCGGCTGGATGACCGATTTGTGCTTTCAGCCAAAGGAGTACGATGAAAATGAGCAGTGGAAACAGCCATACCCGGAAGGAAGTGAAGTTTCCTTTTTTCATCGCCACAATCGTCCAGATCGTCAGTAGAACAAATGACGCCATTAGCATCATCCACAGACTCCCGCCCGAAGTCGACGCAATGGTTTCTTGTAAAAGAGATGGTTGAAATGCCCCTAAAAAGGACACGTCTGCCGCTGATTTAGTTTGAATCGGCAGCTGGAACAAGAGTGCTCCGCCCATCATGATCAATGAAACAGTTAAGAGTCGCTTCATTCGCCGGGCTAAAACGTCGGTTATGGCCGCTTTAAACCATAGAAGCCCAAATAAAATGGTTCCAAGAAATAAGCTAAATGACGTATACAGAAAGGCTTTGTCAATGGTTGAAGCCATATCGATGGATTCACTCGACTGTCCTTGATCTAATTGATCAAATCCTCCATCCGCTTTTCCGATACTAAACGGAATCATGCCAGACACAGAGTGTCCATCGGCTGATACCGCATTCCATTGAATGGTGTAAATTCCTTTAGGTAAATTCTTTTTTAAAGCTGCTTCCATGATCTTTTGCTCTTTGATGACCGTATCTCCTCGATCTACACGATCCCCTTTTGCATTGAACACCTTAATGGCATGAAATCCACTTTCGATTCCTTCACTAAAGGTGATCGAGACTGCAGGAGGCTGCTGATCCAGCTCTTCATTTGCCACTGGATTTGAGCTCACTACATATGCATGAGCAAATGCCTCTTTTGGCATGAAGAAGGAGAACATGAAGATGAGCAGCAAAAGCCACTTACTATATTTCAACAATGTGAATAACCGCCTTTCTACCTATGAAAATGTCTCATGTATCAGAAAGAAAGCGGCAGTAAACTGTGAGTCACAGAAAAACCGCTCTTTCTATTGTACCGCCCACTCTAAAAGGTAAACGAAACAAATAGCAAGATGGTTCACTTTTTCTGTGTCATGTCTTGTCTGCGCAGACGTTTCTTGAATGTTTGATCAATATAAGCCTATTCGATTTAAGTAGAGGAAACAAGAAGTGACCATTTGAAAGTTGTGAAATTCCAATGAATTTTGCGCCAAAACAACAGTAGATTCAACTTTTACCCCGCTATCATCTATGGTATGCCGAGAGGTGTCACATTATTTTTCAATTTTGTCACACACTAAGTGACAAAGTGACATTTAGTTTCAATTGAAGGGAAAGTGAAAGCGTTTTACGATAGGTATAAGGGCTTCACTGACTCTTGTTCTTATATCTTTTGACCTATAAAGCCCGAAATAAAGGGAGAGAAGAAAGGGGTTTTCACAGATGCAGGAAAAAAGCGGATTCCGCGTGAAAGTACAGCGCTTTGGAAGCTATTTAAGCGGCATGATTATGCCGAATATTGGTGCATTTATTGCATGGGGACTGATTACAGCTTTGTTCATTCCAAGTGGTTATCTTCCGAATGAGCAATTAGCTACACTCGTTGGACCGATGATTAACTACTTACTGCCGCTCTTAATTGGTTACACAGGCGGTAAACTCGTCTATGACCATCGAGGTGGAGTGCTCGGTGCTACGGCTACGATTGGGGTCATTGTTGGCTCAGACATTCCAATGTTTTTAGGTGCCATGATCATGGGGCCGCTGGGCGGTTATCTTATTAAGAAAATCGACCAGCTGTTCAAAGACCGAATCAAATCTGGCTTTGAAATGCTTGTGAATAACTTTACGGCAGGTATCCTCGGTGCCATTCTCGTTGCCATTGCATTCTATGCCATCGGCCCAGTGGTACTAGGTCTGAATAAAGCCCTTGCGGCAGGTGTAGATATCATTGTCAATGCTCATTTACTACCGCTGGCAAGTATCTTCATTGAACCTGCAAAAGTATTGTTCTTAAACAATGCGATTAACCAAGGTATTTTAGGTCCGTTAGGGGTGGAGCAAGCAGCGAAGACAGGGCAGTCTGTTCTGTTCTTGCTTGAAACAAACCCAGGGCCAGGTTTAGGGGTTCTTCTTGCGTATATGTTCTTTGGAAGAGGAAATGCGAAACAGTCTGCACCAGGTGCCATTGTGATTCAGTTCTTAGGAGGAATCCATGAAATTTACTTCCCGTACATCTTAATGAAACCAAAACTTATTTTGGCTGTCATTGCAGGGGGAGCAAGTGGTGTCCTGACGTTCACATTATTAAATGCAGGATTAAAAGCTGTGCCGTCACCAGGAAGTATTATTGCGCTTATGCTGATGTCTCCAAAAGGCGGTCACCTTGCCGTTTTAGCAGGTGTTGTCGTAGCAGCTATCGTATCGTTCCTTGTCGCATCGGTCATTTTGAAAGCATCTAAAGAAGTTGACGAAGATTTAACAGCAGCAACAGAAAAGATGCAGGACATGAAAGGCAAGAAAAGTGCAGCAGCCGCTGCTCTTACGGCACAAAAAGAAGACGCTCAAGCAAACGAGCAAGCAGCATCTCCAAGTGATGTCAATCCAGATGACGTGAACAAAATCATCTTTGCCTGCGATGCAGGGATGGGTTCAAGTGCAATGGGTGCGTCCATTCTGAAAAACAAAGTGAAAAAGGCAGAGCTTGATATCGATGTGACAAACACATCGATCAGCAACATCCCAGACGATGCGGATGTGGTCTTTACTCATAAAGATTTAACAGACAGAGCAAAGGCAAAGCTGCCAGGCGCTGTGCATATCTCAGTGGATAATTTCTTAAACAGCCCGAAATATGATGAGCTGATTGAGAAATTGAAAAAATAACATGAAGAAACGGGTTGAGTCCAATTTTTCCTAATTGAACTCCCCGTTTTGGTTGTTTTCCTGATTTTTATTCTAAAAAAGGTGTGTGATCATGTATGAAACAAGTACTTTCTAAAGACAATATTTTTCTAAACGAACAAGCAGGTTCTAAAGAAGAAGCCATCAAAAAAGCAGGCGAAGTCCTCGTAGCAAACGGCTATGTCACAAGTGATTATGTCGACAAAATGTTTGAAAGAGAAGAGATTTCTTCTACATTTATGGGTAACGGCATTGCAATCCCTCATGGAACAGAGGATGCGAAAGCGGCTGTCCTTCATTCAGGGATTTCGATTATCCAAATTCCAGATGGTGTTGAATATGGTGAAGGAAATGTGGCGAAAGTCGTCTTTGGGATCGCTGGGAAAAACAACGAGCATCTTGATATTCTGTCTCAAATTGCGATTGTCTGTTCAGAAGAAGAAAATGTAGAACGGATCATTCATGCAAAGGATCAGGATGAACTGATCGCCATCTTTAACGAGGTGAACTAATATGAAGGCACTTCATTTTGGAGCAGGGAATATTGGCAGAGGGTTTATCGGATCTTTGTTAAAGGCATCAGGCTTTGAGCTTGTCTTTACCGATGTGAATGAAGCGGTCATCAATGAGCTGAATGAAAGAGGAGAATACACGGTTGAACTCGCAGCACCAGGGCAGAAGCAAGAAGTAGTCGGACCCGTATCAGCGATCAATTCTTCGCAAAATCCAGCAGCATTAACAGAGGCCGTTGCCACAGCCAATTTGATTACAACAGCTGTTGGACCAGCCGTATTGAAGATCATTGCTTCATCAATTGCTGAAGGATTAAAACAAAAAAAGCCTGACCATATCATCAACATCGTGGCATGTGAAAATATGATTGGGGGAAGTGCTCATTTAAAAGAAGCGGTGTTCTCTCATTTAACAGTAGATGAGCAAGCAGCGATATCACAAACCGTTGGCTTTCCAAACGCTGCGGTTGACCGCATTGTTCCGATTCAGCACCATGAGGACATTCTCAAAGTGTCAGTTGAACCATTTTTCGAGTGGGTCATTGATGAGACGGGCTTTATTGGAGATGTTCCGCAAATTGACGGAGCGACCTTTGTCCAAGATTTGACGCCGTATATTGAACGGAAGCTTTTCACCGTTAATACAGGACATGCACTAGCGGCTTATGTCGGGTATCAGCAAGGCGTAAAAACCATTAAAGAAGCTGTTGATACACCAGATATTCGTCAAGTTGTCGAAGGTGCCCTTCATGAAACGGGCAGTTATTTAATTGACGCGTATGGCTTCCGAAAAGAAGAACATGATGCGTATATTCAAAAAATCATCAAGCGATTTGAAAATGCGTTTATTTCCGATGAAGTGACTCGTGTCGCACGCTCTCCTCTTAGAAAGCTGGGAGCAGATGACCGTTTAATCGGTCCAGCGAAAAAGATCAAGCAGCCAGTGTACTTAATCAAAGGGATCGCTGCTGCTTTGGCTTACGACTTTGCAGAAGACGAAGAAGCGGTTCGCTTGCAGGCATTAAGGAAAGAAAAAGGAATTGAAGGTGTGCTTCAAGAGGTATGTGGACTCAAACCTGAAGACGATCTCTATCAAGCCATCCTCAAAGAAACCGAGCGATAATCAAAAAATCCCTTTCTGACGTGAAAGGGATTTTCAGCGTATAGACAAACCCCCGCATTCGGTGTCAGTCCTGTGTGTCGGTGCTCACGAATCTCTCATTCGCTCCGCTCCGATACTCGTCCTTCCTAGACTGCAAAGGTTTTCTATCACGCTGAAAAGAAGACAAAGGGCTAAAATCAAGTTCATTTTAGCCCTTTGTCAACAATCTGAGATCCCTTTCTAACGTAAAAGGGATTTTTTCTATGACTTTTTTAATACTTTCCCCTGCATGACGATATATGTAGTAAGGGGGAATTAGAATATGAAAAAGAGAGCGTTTGCTTCAAGAAGTGTCTTTTTTCAATTGATGTCAGCCATTATCGTTATTACAATTTTAACAGGCGGACTTGTAGGAACAACGGGGTATTTTTTAGCGAAAAATGTCTTAATTGATGCAGGGAAAGCAGATTTAAAACACATCGTAAATGGAGCGATGGCCACTCTTGAACAATTGAACGACCGTGTGGAGAACAAAGAACTGACGCTTGAACAGGCGCAGGAACAAGCCCGTATTTATTTGAACGGGCCGAAGAATGAAGACGGCAAAGGGTACCAATTTCAAAAATCAGATTTCATCTATAAAAATAAAGGCTACCTTGTCGCATATGGAGCCGATTATTCATCACAGGTTCATCCGGTTAACGACATCGGTGTCATCCCAGATAACACGACAAATCGTCAAAAAATGGTCGCTGGCGCTACAGCAAAAGGCGAGGATGCACACTATATCACCTATATGGATAAAGACGATGCCACGGGGGAAGAAAAGCAAAAACTCGCTTATATGAACCAGTTTACACCGTGGAATTGGAGTATAGGAATCGCCGTATTTCAGGATGAATTTTATAAAGAACTAGAGCAGATGAAGCTCTATATTATTCTCATTACAGCAGGTGTCGCTCTTTTAAGTATGGGTGTCTTTTATTTGGTAGCCCGAGGAAAAGTGAGACTGCTCAAGCAAGTTACGGCTGCTTCAAAAGAAATTGCGGCGGGCAATATTGAACGCACCAGCTTAAAAGAAACCTCGGATGAAATTGGGCAGTTGGCAAAAGGCTTTAATCATATGTCAGGAGAGCTTAGAGCACTTGTGAGCGGTTTGCAGGAAACGAGCAGCCAGCTCGTCGAATCTGCGACAGATCTATCCGCCATCTCTGAAGAAACATCCGCTAGCAGTGAAGAAATTGGCCGAGCGATTGGAGATATCTCAACTGGGACACTTCATCAGGCATCAGACCTTGAGGTAGCCAATCAACAAATGACTCAGTTCAATCAATCCATTGAAAACGTCAAAGAACAAAGCGACCAGATCAAACGAATTTCAGACCAGTCGAACCAATCTTCCCAGCAGGGTCAGCAAATTGTCCAGCAATTAAAACAATCAAATGAGCAATCCATTCAGGCATCTCAAGGCATTCGATCAGGGATCGAGCAGTTAAGTACAAAAGTACAAGATATTTCTCAAATCACAGATACCATTGAAAGCATTTCAAATGAAACGAACTTACTGGCCCTGAATGCGAGCATTGAAGCAGCTCGTGCAGGAGAGCATGGCAAAGGATTCTCGGTTGTGGCGAGTGAAGTGCGGAATTTAGCTGAACAGACAAAGCAATCAGCCGTTCAAATCCAGCAGATGATTCAAGGCATTAAAGAAGAAACGACGGCTACAGCTGGCATGATGTCCAAAACAATGGATCGTTTTGCCGAGCTTGATGAAGCGGTTCACGCAACAGAACAAGAATTCAATTCCATCTCTACATCGATTTCACAAACCATCGTTGAAACAAATGCGATGGCAAAAGAGCTGAATACATTACTGGAACAAAACGACCTCATCACAAAAGCGATGCATGGTGCAGCGCATATTTCTCAAGAAAATGCCGCAGCGATTGAAGAAATCACTGCATCTACAGACGAACAAGTCACCGCCATCTCCAATGTGGCGAAGGCAGCAGAAAGGCTCAATGAGCTAAGCATGCGATTGAATCAAGATATTGCACGTTATCGTTTATAAGGTATGGTCAAACGGACGTCGAAAAGTCGATGTCCGTTTTTTTATTTAGACGACTTTCGTCCGTGTTGCCCGTCGCTTTTGATTTGTTTGGTACGTTCGATAGGCTTTCCAAGCATTGGCACATAAAAGCCCTGTGAGTAAGTAAGATAAGCTATTAAATAAATAGAAGTCCACACACGAAACGACAGCACAGAGGATACCAAAGATGATTTGATCACGATTCTTTGCTGGTGAAGTAGGTGGATCAGTCAACATAAAGAACGCAAGAAACAAGACAGCATTCAAGTAGGGCGTAATAAAAGCAGATGAAGCATCCGTTAAGCCAATGAATCCAAATATGAGGTGGATCAGGCCGTATGCTGCTAGAAAGGCGAAAACTTGCGGGAATTTTTGTACGCGGCTGGTCACTAAATAACCGCCGACCACCACAAGGAATAGGGTCCACCAAGGTAGAAGAGACATACCGCCCCACCAGCTTTGATTGGAAGAAAATAAAATGACTGAGAGCCATAAACCAAACGCAGCTGGATTCAAAATCGGTTTCTTTTGATAAGTGATGACATGCTTAGATAAAATGGCTGCTGCGGCTGTGAAAACAGAAACAGCAAAAGAAGTAGCTGGACTTAGAACAATGCCAATAATCAGCCCTGTGAGCAGAGCTCCATCAGGGAATGTGTGTTTATTGTTTTTCCAAATCACTCTTGAGATGAAAGAGTCAAGAATTAGTGCTGTCCCGATGCTGGTAGCAACTGTAGCGAGACCACTAAGAAAACCAGCGTGCAGACTCCCGGCGGCTAAAAGGACCAAAAGAATGGCGATGACATACCGTTTTGGTGTCCGAATGTAGGCTTTTAGTGAGGGTGATGGTTTCAAAAATGTTTGGTTTGTGATAGGTGCTGGTTGTGATTCCATGAGTGAACCTCCTTCATCTCCGGTGTTACGATCATATCAGCGGTTTGATCTACCATCACGGCAGGTATTTCATGTTCGGCTAAAAAAGAATAACCTCCTTCTCGACCTAATAAAAAAGCAGCTGTAGAGAGACTATCTGCGAGCATACCAAGTGGTGCAATGACGGTACAGCTTAACAAACTTTGTTCAGACTGTTTCGTTTGAGGGTGTATCAAATGGTGCGTATGAGGATCATAACGACTGATCCGTTCATAGCTTCCAGATGTACAAATCGCACAATTTGTGGTTTGAATGACCGAGATGTTGGTCTGTTTGTGAATGGGATGCCGAATCCCAATTGTCCACTCTTCTTGTTGTTCGTTAAATCCAGATACCAACACATCCCCACCAGCATTTATCATAAAGCCTTCCCATGCTTCAAGCTCTTTTGCGGCAAGATCGCACGCAAATCCCTTTGCAATAGAACCGAAATCCAAAATCAGCGGTTTGTTCAAATGGATCGTCCGATTCTTCTCGTTTAACTGGACGTCACGATAATGAACGGCTGCATGTGGAACGTCATGTGATGAAAAAGTTTGTCCTGTCGTATATAAACGATCGAATCCTTTTTGTTCCATGATTTTTCCGATGGTTGGATCATACTTGCCATTTGTTAACTCGGCTAACTCTAGCGCATAGGCTGTTAAATCGAAAAGCATTTCACTGACTAATACCTCTTGCTTTGAAAGATTGGCTAACTTCATGACTTCAGAATCAGAGCGGAAACGGCTAAAACGATGCTCGATATCGTAAAAAATGGAAAAGGCACGGTTGATGTCCTCTAAAACAGCCCGTCGATCTTCTTCATAGGCAACCACTTGAATATTGATAACAGTTCCCATAGCCAGCATGGATTTTTGAAAAGTAATGAGTTTTTGTTGTCCTAACCATTTCATCTTGGTGTCTCCTCTCTATGCCTTTGCCTGCTCTAAAGCCTGAGCAACGGCTGTTTCAAAATCCTGAGTACTTAATGTTGCGCCGCTCACCGTATCTACATCAGCACTTTGTCTGATGACCACTTCATTGGGTAATGATGAAATGGAGCTTTGTCCGTATCTAGTGTTATCACTCGTAATCTCGACAGAAGTGATATTTCCTTGTTTGATGGTAACAGATACACTAATAGAGCCAATCTCATTTGATCCAGTACCAGAGAAAGTACCATCCGTGAGTTCAGTTTCTGAAGTGGTATCTTCTGTTTGAGTGGCGGTAGTATCTGATGTGAGAGATGTATGATTTGAAGAAGCGTCTGCTTGTGTATTTGATTGTGCTGTCTGAACGGCTTGTGCGTGATGGGTAGTTGCATAACCAGTGATGTATAAGCTGCTGATAGCTGCGGTGCAAAGACTAATCATTTTCTTATTTATTTTTGCCATGATGTATCCTACCTCCTATTACGATCTACTATATAGAAGAAATTTGAACAAACCATGAACAAGAAAAGAACGATTTTAGATAATAGGCAATAAGAATCAAGATATTACACGTTATCGTTTATTTTTGACTGTGGTTCATTTATCAGGTAGGATGAAATGAATCTAAACCTTGCTCACGCAATCAAAAAGGAGTGTTTCGTCCATGAAAAAGAAAATATTGATGTTCTTACCTTGTGGCTACGGATACTCCACTGCTGTTTTCTTTTAGGATAGACAAAAATTGGTGAAGTCTGTCTACAGGAAGAAAAACACGCAGAAAAATCATAGTGAGTGAGGGATTTACATGGAGAAAATCACGAGAAAAAATCCAGAAAGTATGCCGAAACCCGTTGGCAACTACAGTCATATTACTAGGGTGCCAAAGGGTGCGGGGTTATTTGTGACATCAGGTCAAGTAGGGACAGGAGCGGATGGACAGATCCCATCAAGCTTAAACGACCAAGTCACCAATACGTTTGAAAATATAAAGAGAATCCTTGCATCAGAAGGGTTGAATGAAGAACACGTCATCAAAGTCAATATTTGGGCAACAGAAGAAATTGATTGGGATCATCTATATCCACAGTGGGATGCAATCTTCAAAACGACATATCCATCAATGACCGTTGCCTATGTGACTGCATTAGGGTGGCCAGAGCTAAAAATCGAAATAGAGCTATGGTGTGCCGATATTTAATCAAAAAAAGAACAGGTAAACTGTTCTTTTTTTGATGAGTATTTATGAAACAGCTTTGAATCGCTTTGTAATGAATGCACCGAGAAATGCACAGACTGTGTAGACGATGACCCAAATGAGAAAAGATTCATTTCCACCAATAGAGGTGAACATCAGAATCACACTCGCAACCAGCACAATCAAGGTAGGAAACCAAATGTTCTTTAAAAACAATGTGCCGAAAATACCAATCAGCACAGAGATCATAGGGAAACCAAATACAACGAATAAGACAAAAACAGCCATGTTAATTACTCCTTTGAACCAAATTAACTATTTACATAAAAACATATAACAGTGCTACACCCATATGCGGAAGGGCAAAGATGATGAAAAGAAAAGCCGTATCAAGACGAAACATCCGGTGTTCTTTTGTTTCAGAGTGATAGGCCGCTCGTGCCTCTTCCCCGTTGGTCCATGCACCCATAAGAAATCCAGATGCAACGAACGCAATAATAGAGATTCCACCACTGACGAATCCAATCCATTCATGGTGCTGTAATATGAGCGCCGCACTGCAAATCACCAGCATGGAGCAAACACCAGCAAAAAAAGCATGTTTCTTTCTCATTATGCTTCACTCCTTCAGACAGCTATTAGGAGACCGCATCACATATTTCAATGAAATGTCCATCAGGATCAGACACATAACTGACCGTTTGTCCCCACGGCTTCTTGGCAGGTTCCTTGATGACATGTACTCCTTTTTCCTTCAAGGACGCAATTGTTTCATTCACATCATCCACAACAAAGCCAATCTCAAACGTTTGTGACGAGCTAACTGCCTCTGGAACAGGCAGACCAAGTGACTCTTTCACATCTTGGCGTGAATTAATCGATAAGGTCACTTCTCCTGTATCAAACTCAACATAGGATTCAACTCTTAATTTAATCGGGAAACCGAGGATATGATGGTAGAACTGAATACTTGCTTCAACATCGTTTACATATAGAATGGTATATTTCATTTTCATGTGGAAAGTTCCTCTCTTCATATACGTGTCAAAACCGGAAAGGTTTCCCACTCATTTTACCACATAGGCAATAAGATTCATTTAATTCCAAAAAAACCAATATTTCTACCTCAATCGTCTTGAAAAACAAAATGTGGTGACATATGATAAAAATGTAAAATCAGAAAAAATAGGGGGGACTTACATGTTGAAAAAAATCATGGTGGCTGTCATATCTTTCGGTCTTTTACTTAGCTTTACACAAGTTGACACTCACACAGCGGATGCAAAAACAGTCAAGTACAAAAACTGCAAAGCACTCAACAAAGTGTATAAAGGCGGCGTGGCAAAAAGCAAAAATACGAAAAACAAAGGTGGAAAAACGAAGTACAAGCCTTATGTATCAAAAGCACTTTACTTAAAAAATAAACACCTTGACCGTGATAAAGACGGCATTGCATGTGAACGTTAAGAAGAAGAAAAAAGACCTGTCACAAGGTCTTTTTTCTTTGGGATCAAACTCGTCCCTTTGTGCCATCTTCATCTTTATATTAAAATAAAGATAGATTCAAAAAATGATACAAAGTGGGGTACTCAATTTGTCAACACAAGCTGATAAGAAAGACATCCGATTGATTGCCATTGATATGGATGGCACGCTGTTAAACAGTGAGCACGTCATTCCTGAGGAAAATAAACAAGCCATTAAAGAAGCAGAAGCCAAAGGGGTCCATGTGGTGATTAGTACAGGACGTACGCTGATGACATGCAAAGAGCTGGTCGAGCCGCTGAAACTCTCTTCTTATCTTGTCACAGCAAACGGAAGTGAAATTTGGGATTCAAACTTCCAGTTGATCGAACGGGAACTGCTGCATCCCGATCACGTTCAGATGATGTGGGATCTAAAAAACAGATACGAAACTGATTACTGGGCATCTACTGTGGATAAGGTGTGGAGAGGAGAATTCCCAGAACGCATTCATGACCACGAATGGTTGAAATTTGGTTTTGATATTCATGACGATGCTGTTCGTGAGGAAGTCCTCCATACATTGAAAACAAATGGACAGCTAGAAATCACAAATTCCAGTCCAACCAATATTGAAGTCAATGCAGCAGGCATTAACAAAGCGGCAGCTCTTGCAAAAGTAGCAGAACGCATTGGCTGCACAATGGACAACGTCATGTCACTTGGCGACAGTCTGAATGATATGGCGATGATTCAAGAAGCCGGATTAGGCATTGCAATGGGCAATGCACAAGAAGTTGTGAAAGAAGCGGCAGATTGGATTACGGCTCCTAATACAGAGCACGGGGTAGCAAAAGCCATCCAACATTGGGTGCTGTCTAAATAAATGAGTAGAAAAACAGATTGTTGACAAAGGGCTAAAACGAACTTGATTTTAGCCCTTTGTCTTCTTTTACGTGATAGAAAACCTTATTAAAAACTTACAAAGAAACCAGGTAATACAGGGAATCTATCCCCAAAGGAATCTTCTGCACTTCCTGATAGAAAAACCTTTCCACCTTTGTTTTTATTAATATCTACAACACTTGAAAAACCAACCCCGGAAACGCCAAAGCCTCTAATAGGAACATCTCTTTTAAAACCACTTTTATATCTTAACTTTAATTTTCCATGAAAAACCCACGGACCTTTTGCGGCTGGCTTAACACTCCAATAAATATGCCTACGATCGCCAGTTACACTTAATGAAGCCGTTCCACCCGGTCCCC
Source organism: Bacillus sp. FSL K6-1106 (assembly GCF_038005245.1). Lineage (NCBI taxonomy): Bacteria > Bacillati > Bacillota > Bacilli > Caryophanales > Bacillaceae > Bacillus > Bacillus sp. FSL K6-1106. The sequence continues at coordinate 656,242 of NZ_JBBOSV010000002.1, read as the reverse complement.
ATTGTGTTGTGTTAGTGGAAACTTCCCCGGCTTTCTTTTGTAAAGCAAGTTCGCTTATTGAGGTGTTAGGCAATGTTTTTATAACAGAATCATATTTCCCACCAAAAACGACTTCTGACTCACTTGCTGAAACGGAACTCGAAAAAACAGTTAAAGCTAGAACAGAAACTAAAGCAAGGCTAATCATTTTTTTAACCACTATTTACACTTCCTTACAAATTATTTTTGAGTTATAATTCATAGAAAATCTAGGAGGTAATAAACAAAGATGATTAAACATGCGAATAAATTGAAGACTTTTCTAGACTTAATGGTAAACCCTGAAAAAACTGAAAATGCAATTCAAGACTTCCACACTTCCGGGGGGAAAATTATTTTCCGAGTTGATTATAAAAATGTCGATATTGCTTTAAAAATAGCCAGTTTACTTGGTGAAAACACATCAAATTATAGTATCCAGTTATTTAATTTCCCCGGCACTGATGATATAGATTTTATTCAATTTGCAATATCAGAAATTCATGAGCCCAAGCTGCTAAATTTTTTAGAGGAAATGCCCGAAAAGTGGTCATAGAGCTGCTCGTTTACCATCTAATTACATTCTATTTAATTACAAATGTACATATAAAAGGAATTCAAAACAAGATGAGTTACCTTAAAATTCCCTTAATTTAGACAATTCCCCTTCAAGTTAACCATGATTCCACTTTTTTTCATTTTCATATGTAGACATAAATTGCGGTTTGTTTTCGGTGTGGAATTATTCGGAAAATGATAATATATGTCATTATAGGGAATAGCAAGGAAGGGGTAGGGTCTTATGGAGATAGTTCTATCTTCTCATGTCGGTATGAAAATCAATGAATGGTATTATCATATTCAAAGATTTAACGTACCGGACGCCGAAGCATATAAAGAAGAAATAAAATCTTTGCTCGATGATATGGAAGAAAATCAAGATTTATTATTGTATTTCTCACTCATGGAGTTCCGACATAAATTAATGTTGGATTATTTGAACCCATTGGAAAATGGGAAAGAGCGCGCCAACTTTAGAGAGTTAGCAATGAAAATAAAAAAGGATCAAGAGAAATTAACAGGCTTGCTAGATTATTATTTTAACTTTTTCTACGGCATGTACGAATTTGAAAACTATGAATACCTCAACGCTATTACCTTCTACAAACGAGCAGAAAAAAAGCTATCTCTTGTAAGTGATGATATTGAACGTGCCGAGTTTAATTTCAAGATAGCGGAAATCTATTACCACATGAAACAAAACCACATGTCTATGCACCATATAGCCCAAGCAATAGATTGTTACAAAGAAAAAAACACTTATACTGTTAGGCAGATACAGTGTTCTTTTGTTATTGGATTAAATTATATTGATATGGGGTGCCCCGAAAAAGCAATGCCTCATTTTGAATACGCACTAAAAAAAGCTTCTGACAACTCAACAAAAAGATTAAAAGGATCGGCGCTTTATAATATAGGATTAAGTTATTTCCACAATGATGAACTACTAATGGCTATCAAATACTTTAACGAATCAATCCATTCATTTAAAGAACAAGGATACGAACATTTAAATAAAATTCTTGATCCGATGGTTATGTTGACAAAGTCATACTTTAAAACTGATCAAAATGATTTAGGGTTATACGCTTTAAACGAGGGAATAGAATTGGCTGGAAAATTGAAAGACGACATATTTTTAAATACATTCACTCTCTTGAGATCATTGTATTTAGAAAACAATGTTAGTCGTTTAAAAGAAGCAATGGCTTATTTGGAGTCAAAATTTCTTTATGCGAATCTTGAAGATTTATCGAAAGATGCGGCGAAGCATTATAATAAGGCAGGAGATAAAGAGCGTGCAAACGAATTTTATGAGAAGATTCTTTATTTCCAACTCCAAATTAAGAGAGGGGATTGTCTTTATGAAATTTAAGTCAGTAGCAGCCGTATTAATTATTGTCAGTGTGTTAGGTGCTTTTAGTTATGTTTCATCTAACGATATCCATAATGAAGCCCAACGGGGACATACAACAAGTATCGGTTATTTTGCTTAATTAAAAAAGCCCTTTTCGGGGCTTCTTTTTTTATTTGAATCTCCATTCCTGCTTCTCCTTATCCCACGCCAGTTCATTTCTAGACATAAGGTTTCTAACGGCTTTTCTAATGGACTGTTCGTCTTTTCCTGATCATCTTATATGATCCTGTATAGCTCCCTCTCAAGATCATTCATTAAATCACTACCGTGAACTATTTTATTTGAATATCTTTTTCATTAGCTTGCCGGTTGTTTTACCCGCAGCACGTCGCATGATACGTTTTCCGATAGTACCCTTTTGAACGGCATTGACGTCACCCAGGTATTTTGATGTTTTATATAGAAGTGATCTTATTTTGTTTATGTTCATTTTACGCTCCTTTTACGTCTGTCAATTATTAAAAAACTCCCCCAAATGAATGCTTTTGTCTGCATTTATTTGCAAACGTTTGTTCTTTTTTAATGTTCAAAAAGGTTGATAGAATAGCCTTTTTGAGAATGAGACCGAAAGTTTGCAAGAGACACATTCTACTAGTTCTATTGTTATATTTTCTGACAATTTCATGTGCAGTCTATTCAAAGTTGGTATAATCAATATAAATTCGAATATTCGGACTTTATATTCCGCAATTCGGAACGACAAGGAGGGGTCCTATGTATCAAGTGGATATTAACTGTGATTTGGGAGAAAGTTTTGGTCAATACACCATCGGTTCAGATGAACAAATTCTTGAATATGTTACCTCAGCCAATATTGCATGCGGTTTTCATGCGGGAGATCCAACTGTGATGAGAAAGACGGTTAAAATGGCACTGGATAAAGGGGTTCAAATTGGTGCACATCCAGGTCTGCAAGATTTAGTCGGTTTTGGCAGACGTCCAATCGCTATCTCAGCAGAGGAAGCCTATGATCTTGTGATCTATCAAATTGGTGCACTATCAGCTTTTCTGAAAGCAGAAGGCGGCATGATGCAGCACGTCAAACCACATGGCGCCCTTTACAACATGGCGGCTAAAAATACTGAATTATCTGAATCAATTGCGAAGGCTGTGTATGATATTGATCCTAACCTTGTGTTATTTGCGCTGTCAGGCAGTGAACTTGCGTCAGCAGGGGAAAGAATCGGTCTTCAAGTGGCACATGAAGTTTTTTCTGATCGCACGTATCAACCAGACGGGACACTGACATCCCGCCGTGAACCTCATGCACTTATTGAAGAGGATGAAAGGGCGGTTCAGCAGGTCATCCGTATGGTAAGAGAGGGGAAAGTGCGGACAGTGCAAGGGGAAGATGTTCAGCTCAAAGCAGATACGGTGTGCATCCACGGGGATGGCAGTCACGCGCTTCAATTTGCAAAAACCATTACAGCGAAGCTAAAAGAAGCCGCTATTCAACTCAAGGCCTTTCGATAAATCGTCATCAAAGGGGGAAACAGCATGAAAAGAGAGAAAGCCAAACAGATGAAAGCTCCAAAAGGGAACCGTTCTATGCTGATGGGCGCAGCCTTTTTAATGGCAACGTCCGCCATTGGACCGGGATTTTTAACACAAACAACGGTGTTCACACAGCAGCTCGCAGCTAGCTTTGGGTTTGTCATCTTGATTTCCATTTTGCTAGACATTTTTGCGCAAACAAATGTATGGCGTATCATTGCCGTCTCGGAAAAAAGAGGACAGGACATTGCCAATATGGTTCTGCCGGGGCTCGGATATGTGTTAGCCTGTTTGATTGTCATTGGGGGTCTTGCCTTTAATATTGGAAATATCGCTGGTGCAGGTCTCGGTTTTCAGGTCATATTCGGCGTCGATCCCCGCATAGGGGCTGGGGTCAGTGCAGTCATTGCCATTCTCATTTTTGTCATCAAAGAGGCAGGAAAGGCGATGGACCGATTCACACAAATCGCTGGTTTTGTCATGATTGGTCTGATGCTGTATGTGGCTATTTCCACAGCACCGCCAGTTGGAGAAGCGGTCATGAGAACTTTCGTGCCAGAGAAAATTGACATGTTATCGATTGTCACACTTGTCGGCGGAACGGTCGGAGGCTATATCGTTTTTGCTGGTGGTCATCGTCTGCTGGATGCTGGCATTAAGGGGAAGGAAGCATTGCCGCAAGTGACGAAAAGTTCCATTTTCGGTATTTTGATCACATCCGTGATGCGTGTGGCTTTATTTTTAGCCGTTCTAGGAGTTGTCTCAAAAGGCTTACAGATTGATCCGTCGAACCCGCCTGCGTCTGTTTTTCAATTAGCATCTGGAAATGTTGGATATAAAATGTTCGGGATTATTATGTGGGCTGCCGCCATTACCTCAGTCATTGGAGCGGCATACACCTCCGTTTCCTTCTTTAAAACCTTCTCACCAAAAATCGAGAAAAATCAACGAGGCATTATCGTTGGATTCATTGCGCTCTCGACCATTTGTTTTATAACGATTGGAAGACCTGTGAACATATTGATTTTGGTTGGGGCCATCAATGCATTGATCTTGCCGCTTGCACTCGGAACATTGCTGATTGCTGCCTATAAAAAAGAAATTGTCGGTGATTATCGCCATCCATTCTTTTTGACCGCAACAGGTGCGTTTGTTGTTGTCATCATGGCAATCATGGGCGGATATACCATCATGAATGAAATTCCAAAACTATGGAGCTGATCACATGAAAGCATATCAAACCTATAAGCCGTCACAAATAAGGGAATTGATTCGTAAGCAGAAGATCACAGGACCAACGGCTGGCTTTGCTGAGGGATTTGCGCAAGCCAACTTAATGATCGTCAAAAAAGAGCTGGCCTTCGATTTTCTTTTATTTTGTCAACGGAATCCGGCTTCGTGTCCTTTGCTTGATGTGCTCGACCCAGGTGATCCAGTGCCAAGGCGTTCAGCACCTGATGCGGATATTCGAACGGATTTCCCTAAATACCGTGTTTACAAAAAAGGGGTTCTTCAAGAAGAGATAACAGATATTTCTTCCTATTGGGAGGATGATATGGTGGGCTTTCTCATCGGATGCAGCTTTACGTTTGAGCATGCACTCATGCTGAATGACATTCCTGTCCGCCATATTGAAAATGGACATAATGTCCCAATGTATCAAACGAACATTTCATGTGAAAGGGCAGGTGTATTCCATGGTCCGATGGTTGTCAGCATGAGGCCGATCCCAGCGCATCAAGTCACAAGAAGTGTTCAGGTGACGTCTAGATTCCCATCGGTACATGGCGGTCCTATCCATATAGGTGATCCGGCTGTGATTGGCATAGAACATGTAGATCAACCAGACTTTGGAGAGCCATCTGTGATCAAAGAAGGGGAAGTTCCGGTGTTTTGGGCATGTGGTGTGACGCCGCAAGCCATCGTCATGCACACTAAGCCAGACATTGCGATCACCCATGCACCCGGTCATATGTTTATAACAGATGTAAGAGATCAAAAGCTCGGTGTCCTGTAGAAAGAGAGGTGTCATAAGAGTGGCATTTTCAACGATAAAAGATACGATCACGTTCCACCCGCTAGGAGACGCAGCCATTGTCATCCAAGCCGGGACTGACATAAGTGAAGACATTCATGAGCGTGTGAAGCAGCTGTTTTCATGTATTGAACAGCATCCATTTGAAGGATATGTGGAAGCTGTTCAAGCTTTTACAAACGTGACCGTCTTTTATGAGCCCTATAAGGTGTATCAATCTGCTCAGCTTAAGCAACGTGCGATCTCTCCGTATGAATGGGTCAAAGACTATATTGAAAACCTCCTTGAAGACAACTGGCAGGAGGGGAATCAGGCAAAGCGCCGGATCGTCGACATTCCTGTATGTTATGGAGGAGAGCTCGGTCCTGACTTAGAAGAAGTCGCCCGTATCAATGATTTGACGCCTGAAGAAGTTGTACGCATTCACACCTCCGGAACGTATCTTGTCTATATGATTGGGTTTGCTCCTGGGTTTCCGTTTTTAGGCGGACTTTCTGAAAAAATTGCAGCTCCGCGCAGACAAACACCAAGAATGTCGATTCCAAAAGGATCTGTGGGTATTGCGGGGAAGCAGACAGGGGTTTATCCGATATCTACACCCGGAGGCTGGCAGCTCATTGGACAAACCCCTTTGTCCTTATTTCGGCCGAATGCTGAGAGACCTAGTCTACTAAAGGCAGGGGACGAGGTTCGATTTGTTCAACTGTCTGAAAAGGAATTTTTCAGCATGAAGGAGGAAGAACGTTGAGTATGCATGTCATCAAGCCAGGAATGTTCACCACCATTCAAGATAAAGGGAGAATAGGCTATCAGAAGTACGGTGTGTTAACGAGTGGCGGCATGGACCCGCTCTCGCTCCGAATCGCCAACATCCTCACCGGGAATCAAGAAAACGAAGCGGTACTGGAAATCACTTTAATGGGGCCCGGCCCAGTGTTGACATGTCAGAAGGATCAGCTGATTGCCTTGACCGGTGCTGATGTGGAGATTGAGATTGACGGGGAACGAGCGCCTCTATGGAAACCACTCTTCATTCGAGCAGGAAGCACGATCACCTTTGGCCCTTGTAAGAGGGGATGCCGCTCCTACCTCGCTGTAGCCGGTGGATTTGATGTTGAGCCGGTGATGAAAAGTAAAAGTACGTACGTCAGAGCGAAGATAGGCGGGATAGAAGGGCGTCCGCTAGAAAAAGGAGACGTCCTGCCAATTGGAGAACCGTCACCACTGGCGGAGCGCCTCGTTCACATGTTAAAAAGCAAAGGGGAAATTGCGCCAGACTGGACAGTCAATCATGCGCATTTTTTGCCTCTCGGGAAATCACCAGTCATTCGGGTGCTTGCAGGCAGACATTTATCTCATTTTCAGGAAGAATCGCAGCAAGCTTTTTTCGAACGGTCTTATCAGGTCACTCCCCAATCTGATCGTATGGGATGCAGATTGAAAGGGGAACCGATTCGTTTAAAGCAAAAACTTGAATTGATTTCAGAAGCGGTTGCTTTTGGCTCTATTCAAATTCCTCCTGACGGCCAGCCGATTATTCTGCTCGCAGATCGTCAAACGACAGGTGGATATCCCCGTATTGGTGAGGTGGCAACAGTCGATTTGCCGCTCATTGCGCAGGCGATGCCTGGAGCGAATCTCACGTTTCAACAAATTAGCCGCCAAGAAGCAGAGCAAGCCTTATTCACACAAGAAGCAGAGATGAAGGACCTGACGGCAAGATTAAAACTCGAAGCATTTTCATTTTAGAAAAGGTGAGAAACATGCAGAACACAAATAAAACCGTTGTGAAATCAATGGAGATATTACGGCTTTTTATCACACACGAACAATTAACGTTAAATGACATGATTGAGCTCTCGAGCATGCCCAAAACATCTGTACACCGAATGGCCAACTCGTTAGCCGATATGGGGTTATTAGAAAAGCATCCTTCAGGTGTTTACCGATTAGGATTGATGTTCCTTGAATACGGTCAGCTTGTCGCAGACCGCCTTGATATCCGTAGAATTGCAAGGCCCTTTATGGAAAACTTGCGTGATGAGGTAGGTGAGGCTGTTCAGCTCATTATTCGTGAAGGAGATGAAGCCATTTATGTGGAGAAAATGGAAGGAACGCAGCCTGTCCGGCTCTATACCGCTGTCGGAAGAAGATCCCCATTATATGCGGGAGCTTGTGCGAGAAGTATTCTTTCCTTTTTGCCAGAGGAAGAGAGACTTTCCTATATTGATTCGGTAGAGCTCGGGAAAATCGGGATCGGAACCATTACCGATAAAGATGTCCTGCGAAACATGATCGAAGAATCAAACAGGCGTGGATATACCTTAAGCTATTCAGAGCTTGAAAACTATACTGCGGCTATTGGAGCGCCCATTTTTAATCATCACGGAGAAGTGGCAGCAGGCATTAGTATTGCAGGGTTTGAGGCCGGCTATCAAAAGGAACGGCTTCCTTATTTAATTGAGCAGGTCAAAAAAGCGGCCAGCGGCATTTCAAAAGAATTAGGTTTTACATCTGAACAAATAAAAAGCCAATGACCGTTAAGATCATTGGCTTTTTGCGTGTTCATGATTAGAAAGTTTTACCTAAAGCTTTTGCACGTTCGATCGCATCTGCTTTAATTTGTTCTGCTTTTGCAGGCTCAGCATTGTGACCTTCAACAATAAGACCTTCGAAAGAAGGAATACCGAAGAAGTTTGCAATTGTTCCAAGGTAACGGTGACCTGCTTCTAGTTCAGCAGCAGGACCTTCAGTGTAGTATCCGCCACGTGCTTGGATGTGTAGCGCTTTTTTGTCTGTTAGTAATCCAACAGGACCTTGCTCAGTGTATTTGAATGTTTTACCAGCTACAGCAACAGAGTCGATGTATGCTTTAAGAACTGGTGGGAATGAGAAGTTCCAAAGTGGTGAAACAAATACGTATTTGTCAGCAGAAACGAATTGATCGCTTAATTCGTTTAGGCGAGCAACTTTCGCTTGCTCTTCAGCTGAAAGTGTATCGAAGCCAGCACCAGATTGAAGCTTGCCCCATCCAGCGAATACATCTGCATCAATGTGAGGAATGTTTTCTTTGTACAAATCGATATGTACAACCTCGTCACTTGGATTTGCTTCCTTATAAGATTCGATAAATGCTTTAGCAGTAGCCATACTGTAAGAAACTGTTTCATCATGCGGATGTGCAGTGATGTATAAAACTTTTGCCATGTTCATTCAATCCTTCCTGTTTCAATGATTTTTTTAGTGTATCCCAAAGATACACTGAATATGTGGCATCTTTAATCATATTGGAATGCTATGAAAAAGATGTAACAAGCACAGTTACATAAAAACTGATATTTTCATTGTAATCACTATATAGTTTGAAGTCAAGGTATAAAGTCTTGAAATCAAGATAAAAAGTTTGTAAATTTTTCTGAAACGCTTCAAGTCCGCGATTTAAGCAAAAAAACCCTACTCCCATTGAACAAAAAATGGATCGATATCGCAAGTAAAGTGTTTGTAAATGCGCTCATCCTGCGTTTTTGAAAAAAAGGTGGATGCCTTTAAGCCATCTGCTACAAGCATTTCTTCTTCTTTTTCGTATATATAAGAGAAGGCAGGAGAGAGTGAGGGATAAGAGTGGGACGATCCTATGTTGCGATTGGAGATTCCTTAACGGTTGGGGTGGGGGCACGTTTATTTGGCGGCGGTTTTACGGAGCGATATGCGGCGAGGCTTGAAAAGAAGCTGCATATACCGGTGAAACTGTCCGTATTTGCGAAATCAGGGTTAACAACGGAAGAAATCTTGCAGCTTTTTCAGCGGTCTGATGTAAGACGGGCGATTGCTCATGCTGACATCATCACCATCACAGGCTGCGGGAATGATCTTGTTCAAGCTGTTCTGCAGTATGAAAAAGGTGAAGATGAAAAGAAACTGCTGCAAGCGTCTATGCATTGTCAGGCGAATTTTAGCAAAATGGTTCAAGAAATTGCCCTGATAAAAAGAGGACAGCATCAACCATACTGCGTATATTTATTGAATTTATATAATCCTTTTCCTGAGATTCCGATCGCCGAGAGATGGCTGAAGCAATACAACCATCACCTTCGCCAGCTTGCTACGAATCCACATGTAGAAGTGGTGGATATATACGGTGTATTTGAAGGTCATCAAAGCGCATACTTATCGATTGATCAATTTCATCCGAACCACAAAGGATATGAAGCAATGGCAGAAGCGCTGTTTCAACAAACCTTTAAGTAACTGTGATCCCGCGGGATTACAGTTTTTTTCATTCTTTTAAATGAAGGGCTGTTTCGATATGATAAAAGAAACAAAGACAAAAGAGGTGGATGCATGCAGGAGATGAGTGCGTATTTTCATGAATTGAAAGGAACAGCTTATGAGGTAGGAAAGCAGCAGGCTATTTGGCTGAAGGAACGCCCTTTGCTTAAGAAACAATACATTCAATCAGAACCGTTATCAAAAGAGGCTGTGAAGGAAACAAAGCAGCTGATTCGACCGTTTCTTCCTCAGTTAGAAGAAGAGCTCTCGGGATTTTGTGATGAAATGCAAATAGATGAAAGCGATTTGACCTTTTTCTATTCTTCGCATCTTCAGCCGGGCTGTTCCCATTGTGTGATGCAGGGGAATGAGGCTGCCAATCAACAGACGGTGATGCTGCGCAACTATGATTTTTCTCCGGTGTTTGATGATATGCGTCTTGTATCTACGCATGTGAAGGGCTCAGCAGTCCATACAGGCTCATCATTAATCTTATTTGGTCGATCGGATGGGATGAATGAACATGGTCTATCGGTGACATTTTCTGCATGCGGTCCGCCTATTGGCAACGAACCAGGCTTAAAGCCGCCGGCTGTTGCTGGCTTGCAAGTATATCATGTCATTCGTGCTGTGCTAGAGTCCTGTAAAACGGTGGAGGATGCCGTCCGTTTGGTACAGGAAATGCCCGTCGCGTCTAATGTTCACCTCATGCTTGCTGACCGGAAGGGAGAGGCGGCTGTGATTGAAATGATTGATGGGCAAAAAAAGGTGAGAAGGCCGGAGCGTGGATTTATTGCGGCTACGAACCATCCGCTCGCTGATCACACGGCAAAAGGGTTGACGAAACATCATTCTGTTGTCAGGTATGACATGTTAATTCAAGCTTTAGAAGAACAGCCGTCAAGCGAATCTCTTACGGAACTATTTCAGACAGAATACCCTGCTGGTCTGACTGTGCACAATTATGAAGAGCTGTTTGGGACGATGCGAACCGTCATGTTTCGGCCGGAGGAAGGGACGATGGAGTATTGTTTTGGCTCTCCCGTCTATAACCCTACCTATTCATTAAAGGTCGGGGGCACACTGCCATTTCATGAACAAACGATTCAATTTCATCAAAAGGATTATGGACCTTCCTTTTGGAGAAACGTGTGAGTCTTTCATTTTGTCACAGCCTGTGTGCCAAATTTAGATCAACTTCAGGTTGCATCGATCAGTGAAAGCGTTTTATATTAAGTTGTGACAATAGACCTATTTAAGCAGAAGGAGGCATTTCATGTACATAACGGCACGAGAACAGAAAGTGATCAAATATATGATTCAGCAAAATCGTTATGTCACCATTCGTGAGATCGCCGATTCTGTTCAGGTAAGTACAAGAACCATTCATAGAGAACTTAAATCCATTAAACCTATTTTAAAGAATTACAACCTATCACTTGATAAACAGCCGGGGAAGGGCTTGAAGGCGGTCGGTGAACAGGAAGACAAACAGCGGCTTCTGTCTCATATTTCAAATGAAGATCAAATTGAATATAGTTCTGATGAACGGAAGCTCTTAATCCTGTGTGCCCTACTTGAAGCAAAAGAACCGGTGAAATTATATACACTTGCAGCCGACTTGCAGGTCACAAATGCGACCATCAGCTACGACTTAGATGAACTGACGGACTGGATCGCTCCTTACGGTTTACTGCTTATCCGCAAGCGTGGGTACGGCATTGAATTAAAAGGGCCGGAGGAAGCCAAACGAAAAATTGTCGGGAACCTGATCGTTGACCGTCTCGACATTCAATTATTTCTCGAAACGATTGAGATGAATATTAAACATCGAACGAAAGCGACTGAAAAGGTGTTTGGGGTAGTCAGTCGAGGACAGCTGCTCAAGGTAGAAAGGCTGCTCTTTCATTTGAAAAACAGACTCTCTCTCTCGTTGTCAGATAGTGCCTATATTGCACTTGTCGTTCACTTGACCTATGCCATTGAACGCATTCAAATCGGTGAAACCATTCGGATGGAAGAGGAAGAATTGCTTGAATTAAAGCGGACGAAGGAATTTGAATCTTCACTCAGAATCGCGCGAGCATTAGAACGCATGTTTAATGTAGAGATTCCTGAAGCTGAAGTTGGATACATGACCATCCATTTGCGCAGTGCAAATCGAAGCTTTACGGCAGAATACCGCATTGATGAGATTGAGTTAGATATCGCGCTGAGAACGAAGAAACTCATTGACTTTATTTCTCATAAAACAGGCTATCATTTAAATGAAAACGATTCATTGTATGAGGGACTCGTGTCTCATCTTGAACCAGCTATGAACCGATTAAAAGAAAAGATGCGGATTTACAATCCGCTCACACAACAAATAAAAAAAGACTACTTCTTGCTGTTCATGGCGATTGAAGAAGGTGTGGAACGCTTCTTTCCTGAGATCGAATTTCCTGAGGATGAAATTGCCTTTATCGTGCTTCATTTTGGTTCGGTGCTTGAAATTAAAAAAGAAGAAACCAAGATTCATGCATTGGTCGTTTGCTCAAGCGGTATCGGTTCGTCAAAAATGCTCGCATCACGATTAAAAAAAGAATTGCCTGAGATCGCCAAATTCGATCTATCTTCCTTAATGGAGCTAAAGGAAATCGACGCTGCAAGCTACGACATGATTGTATCAACCGTGCCGATCCCCTATGAGCATATTGATTACATTATGGTCAGCCCGCTCTTAAACGAGGATGACGCAGTGCGGGTCAAGTCTCATATTAAACGAAAAATTCCTTATCTGATTGAGAAAAAAAGAGCGCAGGAATCTGCAAAAGAATCGGTGGAGGAAACGGTTGATATGATAGGGATGGCAGAGCAAATCACGAATTATATGTCAGTGATTCGCAGCATCTTGTCCCATTTTACAATCGAAAAAAAGAAGACGACGGAGCAGCATGAGTCAACAATGAGAGAGCTGATGCGTCAGGTTGAAAGTCAAGGCTATTTAGAACGTGCAGACGAAGTGACAGCCGGTTTGCTTGAGCGTGAGCAGCAAGGTGGTTTAGGCATTCCAGGAACCGAGTTTGCTCTTTTTCACTTAAAGCATGATCTCATTAAGAAACCGGTCTTTCATATCTATGATCTTGATGAGGCATACGAGATCAAAAGCATGGATGGCGGGCAGCAGCTCATGTCCAGAATGCTCCTCATGCTGGCGCCGCGAGAGCTTGGCAAAGAAGGGTCTGAAATGTTTAGCCTGATCAGTTCATCCATCATTGAAAGCGAAGAAAGCATGGCGCTTTATGGACAAGGAAAAAAGGAAGAGATTGAACAGAAATTGCATCAACTTTTTTATCAATTTGTCAAAGAGGCAAAATGGTAAGAAAAAGCCGAGAGCTTATTCGCTTCTCGGCTTTTTTGCTGTGACACAGACAGCGAGGGTGGGACGAATCTCTTCATATTCAACAGAAAACTGATCAAATCCAGCAAATTCTAAGTCATTGAGGATGCTTTCGCCCATTTCTTTTGTCCGATTGGCGTCCGCTCCTTTTTCTCTTGGTTGCATCACAATGACGAGTTTTCCGTCCGGCTTCAAGGTGTGATAAAGGTTGAGTGCGCCAGCCTTTGGGTCATCCCAAATCGTATAATTGTTAACAGAAAGTACTTTGTCATACTGATCTGCCGGCAGGCGTGTTTTTTCAATTTTCCCGACATACAGCCGGACCTGCTTCTCTTTGGATCGTTTCTTTATACGCAAATGCGCCTGTTCCTTCATAGTTGAAGAAGCATCTAGTCCATCAATGTGAAGATCGTCAAAATGCTTGAGCATATGTTTGATGCTATAGCCGGGGCCATAGCCTATTTCCAATATGTTTTCACCATCTGATAAATCTAAATGCTGGATCGCCCATTGATTCAGTGCCTTATTTTCATTTGCCATAATAAAACCTGCGATGCTTCCGAGCCAGCCTTTTGGTCTGCTGAAGGTTTTAGAAATGGTTGACAGCATGTGAGAACGCTCCTTTTTTATGTTTATGTAACCGATTTTCCCCATCCTGAAACCTGTCAGTTTTCAAAACGCATCGATTACGCATAGGGATGTTTGAGTGGAAAAATGAAGTGGTAATGAAAGGATACATCAACAAATCAAGGAGGAGCTTACACATGGATTTACGTGAATACTTAACAAATGGCATTCCGCGCCAAACGCAGGATCAGCAGCCAGGCAGTGAAAGAGAAATGAATCCTGCGCCGATCTATGAGGATGAATCGTATAAAGGGTCTGGTAAGCTAAAAGGAAAAGTAGCGCTGATTACAGGTGGAGACAGCGGAATTGGACGTGCCGTTTCTGTCGCGTATGCCAAAGAAGGAGCTCATGTCGCGATCGTATACTTAAATGAACATGAGGATGCAGAGGATACGCAAAAACGTGTAGAACAGGAAGGCGTCAAATGTTTAACGATTGCAGGGGATGTCGGGGACGAAGGCTTTTGTGAGAAAGCGGTAGAAAAGACAGTTGAAGCCTTTGGACAGCTGGACATATTAGTCAATAATGCGGCCGAACAGCATCCGAAAGAACGTATTCAAGATATTTCTAGTGAACAGCTTCACCAAACCTTTAGAACCAATTTCTATTCTTATTTTTATTTTACGAAGAAGGCACTCGATTACTTAAAACCGGGAAGTTCCATTATTAATACAACATCTATTAACCCGTATCGAGGCAACAAGGTACTGATTGATTATACAGCGACAAAAGGGGCCATCAACGGCTTTACTCGTTCTATGGCACAGTCGCTTGTGAAAGATGGAATTCGGGTAAACGGTGTAGCACCCGGTCCAATATGGACGCCGCTCATTCCATCTACATTTGATGAAGACAGTGTCGAAAGCTTCGGGGCCGAGACACCAATGGGAAGACCAGGACAGCCTGTGGAGCATGTAGGCTGCTATGTACTGCTTGCTTCGGACGAATCGTCTTATATGACGGGACAGACACTTCATGTCAACGGCGGTTCCTTTATGAATACATGATCAATAGCACGCCGCCCAGATTTGATTGGGCGGTGTATTTAGTATTTCTTCCGATTCTTCTGTACAGATGAGACAGACCATATGATAATGCCCACAACAACCGCTGCAATAACAAGTGAACTCAAATGGAACATCGTTTCATGATGCATATTCAACTTCCCCTTTCAATGTATCCGTTTTTTATAGCATCAGCTAGAAGATGTCTTTTTATGAAAAACACATTTCTTTGTTTAATGAATGGATTGTCGTGGAAACCTAAGAGTACGGATGACATTTTGAAGGAGTGAAGATACATGTCACAAGAAGAGTTAAAGCAAAAGGTAATGAACTTATTAGACGAACAAAAAGTGGGAACATTGGCGACTGTTGAACAAGATAAGCCGCATACCCGCTATATGACTTTTTTTCATGAAGGGCTGACATTATATACACCAACAAGCAAAGAAACACATAAAGCGGATGAGATTGAAAAAAATCCGAATGTTCATATTCTCATTGGTTATTCAGGTGAAGGATTTGGGGACACATATGCAGAAATCGCAGGTAAAGCCACATTAACTGATGATCCAGAACTGATCGACCGCCTTTGGTCAGATGAGATGGAGAAATGGTTTAAAGGAAAAGATGATCCAAACCTAGTGATCCTTAAGATTGACCCAACCTCTATTCGTTATATGAACGAAGGAAACCGGACACCAGCAGAATTATCACTTTAACACTTGCGTAAGTTGGGGGAACGTGTTATAGTTTTATATTAAGTGTTGAAATAGCAAATAAATAAAGAAAGTAAACTTTCTTTTTTCTATGACATAATGAGAAGCAATAGAGCTTCTACTTGATAAGAACGAGACGCTGTCAAAGCGAACAAACTTATTCTTTTCCTTCTGCAACCGCCCCCCTATAAAAGCGGAAGAATGGAAAAAAGACGTTTTGATTTACAATTCACACTGGCACGGCTTCGGAGCCGTAAGGACGAATGAGAGGTAGGGCTTTCGTTGTCTTGTTATCCAGAACTTCCATGGCGTTTACTTTCAAACGTAGGTTCACTCGGAACACATATGACACACTGATATGATCGAATCTTAATTCATACACTCCGTGACGGAGATTAAACATTGATTATTTATTTGCATGAAAAGAGTAAGAAACGGGCTGCCATCTATTTGGCAGCCTTTTTACGTTTTAAACAATAAAATAGGAAAAAGGAAGATAAAAGCGGACACCGTCCGCATGATATCTTCTTCAAAAAGATCCGCCGCCAACAATAGAACAACGAACACTCATCGACAGAAAGAGGAAATGCTTCATCATTACTCACTTCGCCCTTTCTTCTGATACCTCCAAATCCGGCCAATAAAAAAGAACATCACCGTAAACAAAATAGAGAAGATCAACATGTCCAGCAGTGTCACGCCTCTATCTGAATGCACAACCCCAAACCAAACCCATTGAAGAACAAAAGAGATAGCAAAATAAAAGATGGATTCTTTCATGAAATTCTCCTTTTTACTTGTTTTTTTGACTGTTTAGCCACACCAACCAGATGAAGAAGGAACAAATGGCGCATGCGAGCAAAGTAACAGGCGGCAAGGTGTACCAGCTAGTCAGCCCCTTTACAAAGCACATATAAAAAAAGAAAATGGTAATAGATACGAGCACCCCTTGCTTGAACCAACGGGGAACACGCAGCCAAGCCGCTAGAATGATCGATGATAGCTTATCCATTGAGATAACATCCTTTTTTTGAATCTGATTGGATTTTATCGTAAACAATCAAATATGTAAAATATGGATTTAGAAAGTTGGAATGGTATTCTTCTAGCATGAAACATTCTTGCTGCACTGACGTATAAGAAAAAGGAACTCCATGAAAGGAAGCGATCAAGTGAAAAGAATACCAGTGATTTTCCTCAGGTATATTGTCTTCTTTATTCCAGCAATCATTCTTAGTGTCTTGGTGTGGAACCATTACCAAGATGATTTGTCAGCAGGGAAAGCGACAGAGTATGACGTCAAACGAATGTTTACATTCGATGAAGGAAAACGAGTGGTGAGTGCTGTATCAAAAAACCAGCAACTCCATTTTGCAATGTATGATCCTCAATCAGGAAAAAGAATCAGTGAATGGACCACGGAAAGCGATACGTTTAATGAAATGCTGCCATCTATTCAAGGGAACAACCTCTTACTTGCTTTAAAAAATAAAGAGGGGCAGCTGTTGATCGAGAAACTGTCTCCAAGCGGAGCAAAGAAAGAACTCGTTAAGCAAAACTTACAGATTCCCTCATTTTTAAAAACGAATACATATCAATGGAATGGACGACTCTTGTTTACAGGAGAAAAGGAAGGCGCTGCTGCGGTCCTCGGTGAGCTAAAGAATGGTCAGTTTCATGTCCACAATCTCAACGAGCTGAAGCTACCAGCAAGACCTGTTTCCATCGATGTCGTCATGAATTCTTTTAGAGGGCAGACCCCATTCCCTATGTTTGAATTGACTTTGAAAAATGACCAGAAGGCGTATGTCAGC
The DNA here is from genome assembly GCF_038005245.1 of Bacillus sp. FSL K6-1106. NCBI lineage: Bacteria > Bacillati > Bacillota > Bacilli > Caryophanales > Bacillaceae > Bacillus > Bacillus sp. FSL K6-1106. Next base: position 638,905 of record NZ_JBBOSV010000002.1, on the reverse strand, counting down.
GGAATCTCAAACGAGAAGCATCAGCTTGGGGTCTATGTCTCCAAAAGTGCTGAACCGTTCAGCCTCATTGAAGATAAAGTCGAGCAGCAGCTGCAAAAAACGATCGGATCATCACAAAACGTTGCAGTCGCTGTCGAATCTAACTATCCAAAAAGACCAAGGAAAGTGGATGCAGAGGGAAGGCTTGGGGAAGTCGTCCCAACACCAAAACCGATTTACCAAACCTTTATCTACCAGCTGAATGAAGAAGAAGTTCTTCTTGCAGGCTCTACAGCAAAGGACGAAGCAAAAGGCAAGCTGACTGGTTATATTTATAATCATCGCACGAATAAGGCGACGTCTGCCAGCAAGCTTTTTCAGTCGTTGTCATATGAATCTTTACAAAAAGAAGATCTCTCTTTTCATAAAAATGTGAAGAGCAATTGGCTCTATTATTCACTTGGCAACCAATTAACGGGGGCATTTGAGGCGAAAAGCAAACAGCTAAAGGAATTCCCTTTGCAAAAGGTCATCTCAATCGAAAATGCCAGTCCAGCCCACCAAACGTCTGTTGACACCTTTATACAATATGTCATGAAGGGAGGCCCACTCATTCTCAACTGGGCGATATGGCTCTTTATCCCACTGCTGTTATTTGTGCTAGCGATCTTCCTGCCGCCGATTTTGAGACTGGTGAGAAAGAACAAGATAAAGGACAGTGTCACATTAGAAGCCAATATTGTATCTGTCAAAGAAACGGGTACCTACATCAATGAACAGCCGCTGGTCAACATGCAGCTTCAATTTCAATATGATGGGGAAAATATCGAGAAGGCGGTTAAAACGGTTGTATCCTATACTCAGATACCGCAACCGGGTCAGCGTATCGCCATTCTCTACAATCCGAAAAAGAAAAAAGCGATGCTCTTAAAAGAGGGTGACTTCTCGCAGCCGAGCGAGCCAAAGTTCATCAAAGGCGCTATTTTAAGAAACATAGCATCATATGGAACCGTAGGACGAGGCACCGTCTTATCACTTACATTTGAAGCAGATCAGAAAAGGTATACCATTCCGATGATTCAAGCCGCTGGTTTTGAGTTTAGAACAGGAGAAAAAGCCGATCTCGTTGACATCAGCGGTCAGCTCAAAATGGCAGCCTATGGGCATGAAGTGCGGAATCGATCGGGGAAAGATGTGACGTTAACAGGAACGATCCAGCGTGTGAAGCAATATCCAGTCACAATTCATGATCAGAAGCCTATTATGCTGGATGTGACGGTTTCTAGCGGAGATCAATCCATCACAAAAACGGTCAGTCAATTCATCCCTGACCATATGGAGGTCGCGCCAGGAACTCAAATCACGATGCAGACAAAACAAGAAGAGCTGGATAAAGAAATCAGTCTTATGCAAGAGAAACAAGGAAGTGCAAAAGTGACCCATGTCACATTTTCCGGTGTCATCGGCAACCAGCCGTTAGCGATCATTCAGATTGAGAGAGATGGCGTGATGTATGAAGTGAAACAGCCAATCGATCCGATCACTAGCGTACTGCCAGGTGATGAATTATGGGTGGCGTATCACGACATGACGCGTCAAGCAGCCATTGTGAAATATGCATCGATTTAAAAAATACGTCAGCGTGTAGAAAAAGGGCTAAAACGAATTTCGTTTTAGCCCTTTTGATTAAGCTTTTGTATCATACTGGCGAAGCACCTTATCATAGGCGAAGTTGCCGAAAGGAATGAATGCCGCAAAGAATCCGGCGATGGACCATTTCAAGTGCCAGCGAACTTTAAATGTCACATATGCCAAAATGAGCATATAGATCACAAACAATGCGCCATGAAGAGAGCCCACAATGGTGACCGCCATCGGAATATCCGCAAAATATTTTAGAGGCATGGCAATTAAAAGAAGGGTTAAAAGAGACATACCCTCAATAAAACCCGCCTGTCGAAGACGGCTAATACTTGTATGCATATACAAATCCTCCTGTATAAAAGCTAGTTTCTCATCTTCTAATATAAACGAAAGATCGTCTGGACATGCGATAATCTACGAAAAATTCAAAATATGTTCATGTTATTTTTAAAAAATGGGAGAATTGCAGCTCTGATGGATTTTAAAGATTAATCGATATCATGAAATGAGCTAGGGCATAAATGCTAAATTCTTTTTTTTGAATACAGAGGGTTTTTTTGTATGACTGGAAAACATATGATGGAACGAAAATTTGGCGGGTTGGTGCCTATGCGGCACTACAAGCTCTAATTTCGTGGTACTTTCTGAATACGTTTCAGTGTAGATATGTCTCTATTTCAAGTGTGTTGTCTTTACACTAGTATTTCAGCTCTATTTCTCATTTATGTTCAGTCATTAGAACCGCATCTCCACGTCTGCTATAATAAAAGGATGGATAGAAGAAAGAGATGTGAAATTTCGTGTCAAAAACAGTTGTATTAGCAGAGAAACCTTCGGTAGGACGTGACCTTGCACGTGTGCTGAAGTGTCATAAAAAAGGAAATGGTTTCTTAGAAGGAGATCAATACATTGTCACGTGGGCGCTGGGCCACTTGGTGACACTGGCTGATCCAGAAGGCTACGGGAAAGAATTTCAATCCTGGCGCCTAGAGGATTTACCAATTATTCCAGAACCACTCAAGCTTGTCGTGATGAAAAAAACAGGGAAACAGTTCCAAGCGGTTAAAGCGCAGCTGGCGAGAAAAGATGTAAAAGACATTGTCATCGCAACAGATGCTGGACGTGAAGGGGAGCTTGTGGCAAGGTGGATTCTTGAAAAAGCACATGTGAAAAAGCCTCTAAAACGTTTATGGATTTCGTCTGTTACAGACAAAGCCATTCAAGAAGGGTTCAAACGATTAAAAGACGGCAGAGAGTATGACAACTTGTACCGCTCTGCGGTGGCGCGTGCAGAGGCAGACTGGATTGTAGGGATCAACGCAACAAGAGCGCTGACAACGAAGTTCAATGCGCAGTTATCCTGTGGACGTGTGCAAACGCCAACGATTGCTATGATCGCCAAGCGAGAGGAAGACATTCAGCAATTCCAGCCGAAGCCGTTCTTTGGGCTGACTGCACAAGTAGACGGACTGACGCTGACTTGGCAGGATGCAAAGACAAAACAAAACCGTACATTCCAAGAAGATGTAGTGAAGGAGCGCTTGGCAGCCTGTAAAGGAAAACCTGCAGTGATTGATGCACTGAAAAAAACAGCGAAAAAAGCCTTTGCTCCAGGGTTGTATGACCTGACAGAATTGCAGCGTGATGCCCATAAACGCTACGGTTTTTCAGCAAAAGAAACACTGTCTACACTTCAGCGTCTGTATGAGCAGCATAAGCTCGTCACGTACCCGCGTACGGATTCACGTTTCATTTCGGCAGATATCGTGCCTACATTAAAAGATCGACTCAAAGGAATGAACGTTAGACCTTACGCACAGCATGTGAATCGCATTTTACAATCAGGCATTAATGCACATAAAGGATTCGTCAACGATGCCAAAGTGTCAGATCACCATGCGATTATTCCAACCGAGGAAGAGCTGTATCCAGGTGCATTAAGCGATAAAGAGCGTAAATTATATGACCTGATTGCCAAGCGATTCCTCGCTGTACTGATGACCCCTTTTGAATATGAGGAAACAACAGTGATCGCCAAGATCGGCAGTGAGACGTTCACAGCGAAAGGAAAAATTGTGCAATCAGCCGGCTGGAAAGCCGTGTACGATGATTCCTATGAAGACGAGGAATCAGCCGAAGCAGATCAGCACTTGCCGGCATTAACAGAGGGGCAGTCACTTGATGTACGCCAATTAAAAGAGACAAAAGGCGAAACGAAACCTCCTGCTCGTTTTAACGAAGCGACCCTTTTATCTGCCATGGAGAACCCGTCTGCATTTATGGAGAACAAGGAAAAAGACTTAGTGAAAACCCTTGGCGAAACGGGTGGATTGGGGACAGTGGCAACTAGAGCTGATATCATTGAGAAACTATTTAACAGCTTCTTAATTGAGAAAAAAGGCAAAGACATCTTCATCACATCGAAAGGGAAGCAGCTTCTTTCTTTAGTACCTGAAGATTTAAAGTCACCTGCGTTAACAGCGGAATGGGAACAAAAGCTGTCTAAAATTGCGAAAGGCCAATTGAAAGCTTCTCAATTCATGAGTGAAATGAAGTCATATGCAAAACAAGCCGTATCTGAAATCAAACAAACGAACCAAACCTTTAAGCATGACAACATGACAGGCACACATTGCCCTGACTGCGGAAAACTCATGTTAAAAGTGAACGGGAAAAACGGCACCATGCTTGTTTGTCAGGATAGAGAATGCGGACATCGAAAAAATGTGGCAAAGAAAACAAATGCACGCTGCCCGAACTGTCATAAAAAGCTTGAGCTACGAGGAGAAGGTGATGGCAAAATATTTGCCTGTGTTTGTGGTCATAGAGAGAAATTGTCTGTTTTCGAAAAGCGCAAATCACAATCCAATCAAAAACGAGCCAGTAAGCACGATGTGTCTAAATATATGAAGAAACAAAAGAAAGTGGAAGAACCAATCAATAACGCACTTGCAGAACAATTGAAGAAACTAAAATTAGATCAATAGTTGTGTAAAAACCCATGTGAATTCGCATGGGTTTTTTGTTTGTTCGAGTATTTTGACATGTTGTTTTTCTGTAAATGGGAATATGTAAGCGAAAAGACTCGTAATTTGGTATAAAATATTTATTTTCATTTAAACAGAAACGCTCTATAATAAATCGTTAGATGCTTAGAGAGAACAAGGATTGAAAGGGGACACGAATGGATACACCCATATATCGTACGTCTATCGCTATACTTATTGTCATTTTACTAGGCGGATGTACCTGGAAACAGCAGCAACATTCAGCTCAACCAGAACCTGCAAAGCCAGTATTGTCAGGAGAGTACTTTATGACTCACCACTTAATGACAGATCAAGGCATGATCCGGACCTCGCTTGCGGAGCAGCCTACTTACTTATCAGAATCGCTCGGACTTTGGATGGATTATCTTGTTAGAAAAAAAGATCAAACATCTTTTGATCAACAGGTAGACGTCCTGCGCACTCAATTTTTACTGGAACATAATCTTCTTAGCTGGCAAATCGAATCTCATCAAAAAAGCAAAGTCAATGCTTTAGTTGATGACTTACGTGTAGTAACAGCGCTTCAAAAAGCAGATCAATTGTGGCAGAAGTCAGTGTATCAAACCACAGCCAAAAAAATCGCAAAAGCGTTAAAAGACAAAAACATGTTCAAGGGTATGTTGACCGACTATTATGATGCATCGACAAAGCAAACTTCACATACAATCACACTTTCATATCTTGACCCAAAAGCAATCAAAGAACTAGTATCCCTCCACCTATTCACAGAACAAATGATGAACAACCAATTGGCCATTCTAAAAAATGCACCGAGACAAAAAGGATTTTTTCCAAAATCCTATGACATAGCGAAGAAAGTCTACTCGTTTGATCAGGAAATCAACTTGATCGACCAGCTTTATACGGCTCTTTATGCCGAACGTGCACAGGTTGATACAACAGTCATCATGAAATGGCTGAAAACCAACTTCCAAAAGGAAGGAAAACTGTATGGACGATATAAACTGAGCACATTAAAGCCAGCAGTGACGTATGAATCACCTTCGGTCTATGCACTGGTGATCTTATATGCACTCAAACAAGGAGAAGATGATTTTGCAAAAGACGTCTATCACCGAATGAAAGAGCTGCAAATCCTAGATCCTCTCAAGCCTTATTACGGAGGCTATATGAACGAAAAAGATACACACTCATTTGATAATTTATTGCCTCTAATTGCAGAAAGGGAGCTTCTAAATGAAAAGGTTATTCAGTAACACCTATCGCACGTATTATACGGTGCTCCTCACGTTTGCGGGACTCATTTTATTTATGGGCTACTTGAATGGACGTGATGCGGAGAGTGTCATGATCATCACACTCACATTTGTCGTGATAGGATGCGGCATTTTATTTGGTATTTTGCCAGCATTGGTTTTTACTTTGTTGATTTTGTTCTTTATAGGAAGCGGGATGTTCTTTACAGAGCTTGGTCACACAAATTCACTCTTTTCTCATCAAACGTTGCAAGATGTCGTGATATGGGGCGTGGCGCTTCTCTTTTTTGCTATTTCTGCTGGAAACGTGCATGAGCGAATAAAAACGATGCGTTACACCATTGACCAACAAAAGAGGGCCATCAAACAATTTGTAGCGATTGACTCAACCACAGGCTTTGACAATGCAGAGCGGATGAGGCTCGAATTGTCTGAGGAAATGAAACGAGCAGAACGATATAAACAGCCATTCGTCTTTATCCTTCTTCATATGCACTACTCAGCGGAATTCAAAACATTATATGGAGAAAAAGAAATGCAGCATCTTTTCCAGCAACTCAGTATGAAGATTCGCGAAAGTGTGAGAGAAACCGATAAGAAATTTCGATTATCCGAGGAACGAATCGGGCTGCTGCTCACTCACACACCTGCAGAAAACGTCTCGATCGTTCTTGAAAAGCTAAAGGATAAACTGCAAACGCATGTCCTGCTAAATGGTCGTGAAGTGACCTTAACTTTTCATGTCTGTCATTTAACAAGCAGCTCGGACTATCGGACACCAGAGCAATTTTTAGAAGAACTAGAAAACGAGATGATGATGAATGAACTTTAATGTTTTGACGAAATGTTGTTTGTTAATCGTTCTTTTCTCTATGCTTTCGATCAAAGACAGTACATCAGCCGGTGCACTTGAGAAAGAGTCAAGGACCCTCATCGTCTATTCCACACAATCAGGTGAGACAACGCCATCTGTTCATATGCTTGATGTACTTGTGGGGCATTTTTCCACACGAACGACCATTTTATCTGATGAACAAATCACTGAAAAGAACCTCAATGACTCTCAGCTAGTTATCTATATAGGTGAAGAAAAGAGAACGTTGAAAGCACAAACCATTCGTCTCATAAACGAATCAAAACGCTTAATCGCAATAGGATACAATGCGGAACAGCTTCGTCCATTCTCCAAGCTTACTTTTCACAAACAAGATCACATCAGTCAAATCAAAGATACTGATGATCAAGAATACCGTCAGCTAGAGAGAGGAATCACAGCTCAGACGGTTCAAGGGACAGATCTGCAACGTAAATTCTTATTGAAGAAAAATCAAGCTGAACAGCCATTTGTGATTCAAACAAAAGAAGGTGCGGCATATGTCGGAATGCTAAATATCCTTCAGCACGACAAGCTGCTTGCAGAGGTGCTGGAAAGTCTCCTGCCGGCTTCTAATCAAACGACGACAAAGTACTTACAGATTGGGAAGATTAACCCCGTAACGGATGAGAAGAAGTTACTTGAACTTGGACGATACGTAACAGCTCGCCACATCCCTTTTCTGCTGGCGGTGACCCCTATATGGATTGATCCAGCAACAGGGGATGAAGTGACGCTCAGTGACCGGCCTAAACTTGTCCACGTGTTAACACAATTGCAAAGCAATGGAGCTAGTGTCGTTCTTCACGGGTTTAGCCGTACGTATCGAACGGAGGAGTCGGGTAAAGGCTTTGAATTCTGGGATGTCAAGTACGATCAGCCCGTTACGTCAAATGAACCAGAGAAAGCTGATCAGCAGCTGAACAAAAGCTTTTTTCCGAATGAAAAAGATTTTAATGCGTATAACACATCCAATCAACATCAAGAAGCCATCTATACAGAAGAAAAGCTGACAAAAGGCATTGAACTGCTCGCGCAGCAGGGGTTATATCCGCTTGCATTTGAAGTGCCAAATGACGCCATTTCCCTGCAAGGCTATGAAGTGATTTCCCGCCATATGTCCAGTCTATTTGGACAGGTGCAGCTCTCAGACCGTACATGGAAAACAAGTAGTGCATCACCATTTTTGTCGACACCCGCCATGCTTCATGGCATGACTTTATATCCTGAACAGTCTATAGATACAGCGTCTGACCAAGAAGGTGCAAACATACTGACTGAGCAAACAATTCAATCCATGCAGCATATCCAATCCGCCGCCATTGGGCTGTCCTATGATGTGGAAGCGGGGATAGATGGGCTGCAAGATGTAATCACACAAATGGATGCGATCCCTTCTAGTGAATGGCTAGATTTAAAGAAAACAAAACAGACTGTTCAAACTCAGAATGTCCAGATCAAAACAACAGGAAATGGACAGATTCAAATAGAGCAATCCAATATAGCTGAACCAAAAACAAACAAACGAAGCGGGATGGAAAATATGCTTCGAATACTCACAATGGTGGTGCTGCTCTTTATTGTGGCATTTGCTTTTTACACATTGTATTTAAGGCTGACGATGAAAAAACGGATCTTTAAGGAGAGAAAATCAGGTGGCTGATATCTTATTTTACCTATCATTAATACTGATTTGGATCATGCTCCTATATCATATGTTTCTGATGCAGGGAGGCTTTCAGCACTATTTAACTTACGAAAAAGTGCTGCCTAAATGGACAAAACAAGGGAAAGATCTGCCGACCGTCAGCATTCTCATTCCAGCACATAATGAAGAAGTGGTCATTCGGCAGACGCTAAAAGCCATGGTCCAGTTATCCTATCCCAAACACCTTCTTGAAATCATTGTGATTAATGACAATTCCTCTGATCGTACAGGGGAGATTGTGCAATCATTTAGTGAGCAATACGATCATGTCCATATGATTGAAACAAAGCCGCCATTTGCAGGGAAGGGGAAATCTACTGCACTGAATGAAGGCTTAAAGGCTTCGACAGGAGACATTATTTGTGTATACGATGCAGATAATATGCCTGAAAAGAAAGCCGTCTACCATTTGGTTCTTGGATTATTGAATGATCCTAAAGCAGGTGCTGTTGTCGGGAAATTCAGGGTCATCAATGCAGCCAAAAACCTCCTGACAAAATTCATTAACATAGAAACGATCTGCTTCCAGTGGATGGCGCAAGGCGGGAGATGGAAATGGTTTGGAATTGCGACAATACCAGGCACCAACTTTGCGATCCGTCGGCATATTTTAGAAGAGCTTGGCGGCTGGGATGTCCATGCACTAGCTGAAGACACTGAATTAACGATTCGTGTGTATAACCTGGGCTATGTGATTCGGTTCTTTCCTGCTGCGATTACATGGGAACAAGAGCCTGAAACATGGAAAGTCTGGTGGCGGCAACGAACACGCTGGGCTAGAGGCAACCAATATGTTGTGCTCAAATTTTTAAGGCAGTTTATGAAATTAAAACGAAAACGAATGATTTTCGATTTATTTTATTTTTTCTTTACGTATTTCTTATTTTTCTTTGGTGTACTGCTCTCCAATGGCATTTTTATCGTAAACTTATTCGTTGATCTTCACTTATCTGTGGGAGCTGTGGCACTCATCCTATGGGGGTTAGCCTTCTTCCTCTTTTTAACAGAAGTAATGATTACGTTAAGCATAGAGAAAACAGAGCTGACCAAACAAAACATTCTCATTGTCGTTCTCATGTACTTTACCTATTCCCAAGTATGGATTGTGCTTGTTGTGTACTCCTTATGTGTAGAGGTGAAAAGCCGATTATTGAAACAAGAAGTGAAATGGTACAAAACCGAGCGTTACAATCAACAACAAAAGAAAAGCGGGTGACATATTGAAATCGTTAAAATGGTTGATTTATATATTAGGATTATCCTTAGCGATCCAGCCTTTTTTCATGGCAGGTCAAGCAATGGCGCAATCCAACCGAGTTCAAGTCAAAGATGATTGGGTTCAACCTTCAAAAGAAAGCAAAACAAAAACGCAGCATCCATCAGAAGACGTAGTGACCTTATATGGACAAGAAGACCGCACTGAATTTACCTATCAAGTGGATCAGGAAAAAACAGAGTCAAGCACATTGACGTTCAATATAGAGGCTTCACCATTATTGATTTCACCTTCCTCATTCACTGTTATGATTGATGGAGAGATCGAAAAGACCATCCCTGTATCAGGGAAAAACCAGAAAAAGTCGATTCAAATCAAGTTGAACAAAGCACAATTGAAAAAAGGTACTCACCGCATTCAGGTCACCTTTTATGGTGTTTTAAAAGAAGGCGTGTGTATCAACCAAGAGACACCTGCTAATTGGCTAAAAGTGTATCCTGAAAGTGAACTTACATTCAAAGGAATCCAGACAAAAGATTTCACATTAGATAGCTTTCCATCACCTTTTATTCAAACAGGTGATCAGAAAGAACAGACAGACATTGTAATTCCTAATTCACCGGATGCAGCTGAATTAGAAGCAGCCATCAAAGTATATCGTACGTTGAAAAACAAAGATCGCCAAAAAGAGATCAAACTGATCCAAGAAAAGGACATCAAGCAAGTGGCTCACCCAACGATTGCTGTGGGAGCTATAGGAAGCTGGGATGGACGGATGAAAACGATTGAACAAGCTGCAGGAATTAAAACGAAAAGTAGTCATCTTACGTTAGCGATGAGAACTTTGACAGCAAAGAAAACAAGACAGCCCATTTTATTAGTGACAGCGGAAAAGCCTGTGACAATCGCTGGAAAAATCAATGTTCTAACTCAGTCAGAATTAACGGATCAACTGACTGGAACAGACCTAGTGCTTCAAAAGGCTGCAGCTCAAACGTCTAAACCATCTCACAAGATTCGTTTGAAAGATTTTGGCGGAGATGATGTCACGGTTGGGACCAACAAGGCGGCATCCGACCACTACTATTATCCGAAAGCGCTACTGGCTAACCAAAAATCAGGTGCAAAGCTCAATCTTTCATTCAAAAAATCTGATACAGCGGCAAGCAAAACAGAACGGTTAACTGTTATGATCAATGACGAACCGCACGACATACCATTAGCAAAACTAGGCAGCAAAGATGCGAATGGATTCTATCATGTCTCGATTCCAGTAGATTCAAAGATACTTCAAAAAAATGAATATATTGATTTGCAATTTGTCACAAGTGGTTTTAAAAACATGGAATCTTGCAGACATACGGATGAAGAAGGCTGGATATTCATTGACAAAGACAGCTCTCTTCAAATACCAGAAGGAACAACGAGTGAAAAGCCAGATTTAGCCGCATGGCCGCTCCCGTTCACTTCGAAAAATACATTGATCATCATACCAGATCAAATCAAACGTGAAACAATCAATCAAATGGCCATGTTGACGGAATCTTTTAGTCAGCCAGAAGTAGCTCAATATCATTTAATAAAAGCTTCTCAAGTGACAAATGAACAATTGAAAAATCACCCTCTCATTTTCATCGGAGGCATTCAAACATTCTCTCTTCTGAAAGAAAAAGCAGCCGATCTCGTTGTTCCGGTGAAAAAGGATCAGTATGATGTATCTTCTTTCGGCATGATCAACGAAACAACGGCTCGAATTGTATGGACGCAGCCATCTGTTTGGAATAAAGAACAGACAATGACAGTCTTTTCAGGAATGACTGCAACTGAAGCTAACGTGTCAAATGAAGTAATGCAATTTCTTCAAACAAATACAGAAAAAGCAACAGTTGCAATAGAGAGTAAAAACAAAGGTGTGTTTACTAATCATCAATCTGTCAGCAGCACATCCAGCAGTCTGAAAACAAGTGAAAAACAAAGCAGTAGCGAGTCTTGGATTTACTTTGTGTGTATCGCTGCACTCATCCTTTTTGTGCTTTTAATGATTGTCTATTTCGTACGAAAAAACCGTAAAAAGACTGAGTTCTAAACGATCAAAAGACCTTGAAAAAATCTCTTTACTTTGGTGTCAAACGGGAGTATGATCTCTTTTATAAAAGACCAATCGCTGAATCATTTCGATGAGCGGGGGAACCAATTGTGGTGGTATAAAACACCACGTGGGGTGAATCCTTTTAAGGTAGGGCAAAATCTCATGCGCCCGAATCCGTCAGCTAACCTCGTAAGCGTTAAAGAGAGCAAAGACCAACCTGTGATCTAAACAATAGGCACAGGGGCATTCTATTGCCTCTGTGTCTTTTTGGCGATCCAAATTTTGTAACTCAAATCGTTTGACACTAAAGGAGCGGGCATCACATGTACAGTTTGATGAAGCGTATTTTAATTGGTAAACCATTAAAATCACAGGCAGCAGGAGAACAAAAACTATCAAAAATCAAAGCTTTGGCATTATTGTCATCAGACGCATTATCGTCAGTCGCATACGGTACAGAACAAATCTTAATTGTTCTATCAGTTGTCAGTGCGGCAGCGTTTTGGTACTCACTCCCGATTGCAGGTTGTGTATTAATCCTTTTAATGGCGTTAATTCTATCTTACCGCCAGATTATTTATGCTTATCCAGAAGGCGGCGGGGCGTATGTCGTCTCCAGCAGAAACTTGGGTGAAAAACCAGGGCTGGTTGCTGGTGGATCATTACTCGTCGATTACATTTTAACCGTAGCAGTGAGCATTTCTGCTGGGACCGATGCGATCACATCGGCTTTTCCAGCTCTATATCCATATCATGTCATGATCTCAATCGTATTAGTCCTAGTGATTATGGTGTTAAACCTTCGTGGACTGACAGAGTCGGCATCTATTTTGGCTTATCCTGTGTACTTATTTGTCTTTTCATTGCTCATTTTAATTGGGGTGGGCGGGTTTAAACTATTAACTGGGCAAGTGCCGCCAGCACCTGAACATACAGCATTTGGCACACATGTATCAGGCATCACGTTATTTCTTTTATTAAAGGCATTTTCGTCTGGCTGTTCTGCTTTAACTGGTGTTGAAGCGATTTCTAATACAATTCCATCCTTTAAAAAACCAGCTGCACAAAATGCAGCGAGAACTTTATTGATGATGGGGGGATTACTGGCCGTTCTATTTGTAGGAGTGACATTGCTTGCGTTTGGTTTTGGCATCTCGCCAAAGCCAGAAGAAACGGTTGTGTCACAGATTGCATCAGACACATTTGGACGGACATTTTTCTACTATGTCATTCAAGCTGTCACAGCTTTAATTTTAATATTAGCGGCAAACACAGGTTTTTCAGCTTTTCCATTATTGGCTGTCAACTTAGCAAAGGATAAATATATGCCGCGCATGTTCACAGTGAGAGGAGATCGGCTCGGTTATTCCAATGGTATTATCTTTTTAGGTGTAGCTTCTATGCTGCTTATTTGGCTATTTGATGGGAAAACGGAACACCTCATTCCACTTTATGCTGTCGGTGTGTTTATTCCATTTACCTTGTCTCAGACAGGTATGTGTGTAAAGTGGATTCGTGAAAAACCACAGGGATGGAAAGTGAAAATGCCTATCAATATCGTGGGAGCACTTATTTCATTTACGGTTTTCATGATTCTCATTTTGACCAAGTTCCATCTTGTATGGCCAGTATTTGTTTTCATGCCAATTGTTCTATTTATTTTTCATTCTATTAAGAAACATTATCTGTCTGTTGGAGAACAATTACGTTTATTGAATGAAACCGAGCCTGTCGAAATCAAAGGAAATGTGGTCATCGTCCCAATAGCAGGTGTCACACGTGTCGTCGAACAATCTGTGCAATATGCAAAATCCTTATCAGACCAGGTCATAGCGGTTCATGTATCGTTTGATAAAGAGAAAGACAAGAAAATTGAAGCTGATTGGGAAAAGCTGAATAGTGATGTGCGTCTTGTGATTTTACATTCGTCTTATCGAAGTCTCATTCACCCGCTTGATAAATTTCTTGAAACGATTGAAGCGAAAGCAAATGCACATCAATATAGAGTGATGGTGCTCGTCCCTCAATTTATTCCGAAAAAAAGATGGCACACCATTTTGCATAATCAATCTGCTTTCTTATTAAGATTCCGTTTATTATGGAAACGGGATATTGTTGTCGCCACTCTTCCATATCACTTTAAAAAGTAACAAGAGCAAGTTGAAACGTTTGATCAAAAGGGTGCGGTGGTATGGAGTAAGAAAAAAGGAGTTTTCTCACATGCCGCAAAGAACCGCAGGAAAAGAAGTAACAGCGCTACTGGAAGAGTGGGGCGTGAAACATATTTATGGAATGCCCGGCGACAGTATTAACGAATTAATCGAAGAACTAAGGCATGAATCAAGCAAAATTCAATTTATACAAACAAGACATGAAGAAGTGGCAGCACTTTCAGCAGCAGCTGATGCGAAACTAACAGGCAAACTTGGAGTTTGTTTATCAATTGCTGGGCCAGGTGCTGTCCACTTATTAAATGGACTATACGATGCAAAAGCGGACGGTGCACCTGTATTAGCGATTGCAGGGCAGGTTGCCTCAACTGAAGTAGGCAGAGATGCATTTCAAGAAATCAAATTAGAGCGGATGTTTGACGATGTTGCTGTCTTTAATCAGCAAGTACAAACAGCAGAAGCTCTGCCTGACTTATTGAATCAAGCCATCAAAGCTGCTTATACCCATAAAGGGGTGGCGGTTCTCACTGTCTCAGATGATTTATTTTCTCAGAAAATTAAGCGGAGTCCCGTTTATACATCACCTCTTTATGTAGAGGGAGATGTGCGGCCGAAGAAAGATCAACTGCTAAAGGCTGCTCAACTCATTAACAATGCGAAGAAGCCAGTCATCTTAGCAGGAAAAGGATTAAGAAATGCAAAAGAAGAACTTCTTTCGTTTGCAGAAAAGGCAGCTGCACCGATCGTCATTACACTTCCTGCAAAAGGTGTTGTTCCAGACAGGCATCCATACTTTTTAGGAAACCTAGGTCAGATCGGTACGAAGCCGGCATATGAAGCGATGGAAGAGTGCGATTTATTAATCATGCTTGGAACCTCCTTCCCATATAGGGATTACTTACCGAAAGACACACCTGCCATTCAATTGGATATCAAACCGGATCAGATCGGTAAAAGATATCCAGTTGAAGTGGGGATTGTAAGTGACAGTAAGACTGGTCTTCATGAACTAACCTCTTATATTGAATATAAAGAGCAGCGCGGTTTCCTTGAAGCTTGTACAGAGCATATGATGAAATGGCGAGAAGAAATGGATAAGGAAAAATCTATTGCCACATCACCGCTTAAACCGCAGCAAGTCATCGCTAGATTAGAAGAAGCGGTAGATGATGATGCCATTCTTTCAGTTGATGTCGGTAATGTGACGGTATGGATGGCACGTCATTTCGAAATGAAGCAGCAGGATTTCATTATTTCCAGCTGGCTTGCCACAATGGGCTGTGGTTTACCTGGCGCAATATCAGCTAAATTAAATGAACCAAATCGCCAAGCCATTGCTGTCTGTGGTGACGGAGGCTTCACAATGGTGATGCAAGATTTTGTGACGGCGGTAAAATATAAACTGCCAATTGTCGTTGTGATCTTAAACAACAACAACCTTGGTATGATTGAATATGAACAACAGGTAAAAGGCAACATCAACTATGGTATAGAGCTGGAAGATATTGATTTTGCAAAATTTGCAGAAGCGTGCGGTGGTAAAGGAATCTCGGTGTCATCACATGAAGAACTAGCACCAGCCTTTGATCAAGCACTTCAAGCTGAGAAACCTGTGATCATTGATGTTGCGGTGACCAATGAACCACCGTTACCTGGTAAAATCACGTACACACAAGCAGCAGGCTTTAGTAAATATTTATTGAAAAAATTCTTTGAAAAAGGTGAGCTGGATATCCCTCCACTCAAGAAAAGCCTTAAACGCTTTTTCTAAACAGCAGGTAGTCGGTCTTCTAATTAGAAGACTGACTTTTTTTGTTGAATAGGTAAAATCATTTCAATTGTCACTTGTTTTCTTCTATATAAAAATATACAGACTGGATTTTTTGCAACTCAAAGCCTATTTTTCCAATTCGGTGAGAAAGGTAAAATAGACTTTATGATCAATAATGGAGGGAGTGGCTTAATCTGGGCAAGATACTTGATGCAAAAGCACTAACCAGTGCCATGGATACAAGGGCAAAACACTATCAGGAACTCCGCGAACAAATGATAGATTTAAAAAAGGCATTACAAGGTGTTGCCAATCTCGGTGACGACTTCACTGGAAAAGGTGCCGATAACATTAAAAGCTTCTACAAAGAACTCGCCGGAAATGTGGACATGTTTATTAGCTTCATTGATAAACAAAAAGCCTTTCATGAAGGTGTTTCTGGAACGCTTGATGATACAAATTTTGGCGGCGACACCTTTGTAGAAGAACACTTTTTAGACAACGCTGTACATATGGGAATCAAGAATGCCAAAAGCATCGTGAAGGATCAAAAAAAGGCACTCAAAACGATTTTTCAAGATATTGATGACCTCATTTCTCTGGAGGTATTTGATAGTAAAACCTTTGACGAAAAGATTGCAGATGCGGAAGATGAACGGAAGAAAACGGTTAAAGATTTAATAGAACTTGATCAAAATCTAAAAGATGAATATGCTTTGTCAGAGACTGAGGAGAAGGCTACAATGGCATTGTACGCAGAAATGATGAATGCGACAAATGACGGAAAATCCATTTTGCCTATGAATTTTGACAAGAAAGCGTATCAAAATAGCGAAATCTACAAGGCAAAAAGCGATATTGAGAAGCAAACTTCTGAATATCTAAAAATCAAAAAAGATCAAGAAGAAGCCCGCAAGATCGCAAAGGAACAAGAAGCGCTCGCCAACCGTCCTTGGTATGAAAAAGCTCTTGATTACGGAGGAAATATCGTCAATGAACTGACAGGCGTGAACGATGCAAAACGTGCCGCAACAGGTGTCGATCCGATCACAGGTGAAGAACTCACCGCAGGCCAACGAGTCGCCGCAGGCGGCATGGCAGCAGCAGGCTACATCCCTATCGTTGGTTGGGCAGGTCGCATTTTCAAAGGCGGAAAGGCTGTCTATAAAACCACCCAAGCCACGTCAGCCGCAGTCAGAGCGGTCGACATCTACAAGACGTCACAAAAATCTTTTGATGCCCTAAAGACATCCCAAAAAGGTTTATACGGGCTGACCGCGACCAACGGCTTCAGCGAAGCGATTACAGGTCGAGACATGTTTGGAAATAAAGTCTCGAAAGAACAGCAGGAAGCAAGTATGAATGCGGCGCTGGGGATGCTTTTGCCATTTGGGGCGAAAGGATTTCATGGGAAGATGGGTGCTGTAGAGAGTGGAAAACGTATAGATTATTTAAGAAATAAATATGGAACAATCAGTTCTAAAGAATTAAATGAAAGAATCAATTTGCGCGGTGAAACGATGAAAGAGCTAAATAAATTAAAAGGTACTGGTATTAGTAAGAAGAAAATGGGACCTGCTTTTGCTGGAGTTTATGATAAACAAACTGGGAAATATTCTTATGCAATAAATGATTATGATGGAAAGTTACCAGATTTTCATCCCTTAATAAAAAACAAATATGATAAAATGCCAAAAGAGGTTATAGATTCATATGCATTTACAAAAGGTGCGGGGTCACATGCCGAAGTGATTGCATTGAATAATGCCTTAAAGGAAAACCCAGGTGCTAGTTTAGATAATTTTATTTTGAATGTAGTTAGGACCGGTCAAAGTAGAGTGAAACCGGCTGGGATGATGTTTCCACGATGTCCACATTGTGCTTATCTTACGGATGGATCTAAAATTATCACGGAGGTTCCTAAAAATGTTAAATGATATATTACAAAAGGATTTTATTTTAGAAAATGGTACGGAGTTTGAAGAACATTTAGAGTATGGGGGTCCTTACGAACTAGCAATAGTGGAATATACCCCGGATGGTAACGAAAAACTATTTACGGGCTTAGCTTATGATAAATACGAAAATGGAAATATCGAAAGTTACTTCTATGTAGAGCAAGGTGTTAAGCAGGGAAAGTGTGTTGAATTTTACTCAAATGGAAATGTGAAAAAAATAGGTAATATGAATAAAAGTGCTGCAGATGGATATCAAGTCGAGTTTTTTGAGAATGGAAATAGAAAGTATGAATCTGAATATATTGCTGGTCGAGAAATGACTTATATAAAATACGATGAAAACGGAAATATTGTAGAGCAAAAAGCAGAACCTGATGAATCTGATTTAAAATACGTCGAAAAATTCAACGATTAATAAGGATAAAGTGATATATGGTTAATCTGGATAATGATAAAATAGATCATTTAATAGAAAAATTTAAAAATGAACAAAAAGCTCTCTTGCCTAAAGTTAAATTGGAAAATAATTTCCGATTAGAAAACATACGGTTTATCGCAGGGGTAGATGTTTCTTATTTTGAAACAAATGGAAAATCGAAAGGTGTTTGTTGCATAGTTGTATATGATTTGACAGAAAAACAAGTAATTGAAAAAGTGAATAGTTATGGAGAAATAAAGGTTCCTTATATATCCGGATTTCTTGCTTTTCGTGAATTGCCTTTAATTAAAGATGCAGTAAAAAAGCTGACGAAACAAGTAGATATCTATATGTTTGATGGAAATGGTTACTTACATGATAGACATATGGGTATTGCTACACAGGCATCATTTTTCTTAAAGAAGCCTACCATTGGTGTAGCAAAAAGCTATTTGAAAATCAAAGGAATAGATTTTACCCTACCCCAAAATAAAGAGAATGCATACACAGATATTATTATAGATGATGAAATTTATGGTCGAGTACTTCGAACCAGAATGAATGTTAAGCCCATTTTTATTTCATGTGGTAACTGGATTGATTTAGATACAACTACAAAAATTGTGATGAAACTTATTGATAAAAATAGTCGACTGCCGATCCCTGTAAGATATGCAGATATAGAGACACGCATTATTCGAAATGAGTTATTAACAAAAAAGGGTGAAATGTGAAGTACTCATTTTTTAAGATTTAGAAAATGACACTATCGAAACTCAATCACCACAAAAAAAGGGGAATCAACCATGCTATGGATTTTCACACAAAACGAACAAAGTTTCGTTAATGTTCACGAAGTCACAGTAACCGGTAAAAAGATTGAAGGGTTTATCGCAGGCAGTGATTCTTGGGTCAAGACGCTCGGCAAGTATGACTCAAGCGATCGAGCGTCAGAGATCCTTCAAGACATTGTGAAAGTAATTGAAAAAAACCCAAATGGTACAATGACCTATCGAATGCCTCAGCAGTAAAAAAAGAAACCACCTTTCCATCGCGAAAAGGTGGTTTTGTTTATGAAGGTGTTTTGGTAAAGGCTAAAAATAACGGGATGCCTGTGCCGACAAGTGTTGTGGCAAATAGGAACATACCGCAAATGAATAGAAAATGACTGGCTGAAAAGACGAGTGCCAGAATGAGAAACACGATGCTGAGTCCTGCCATGCTATATGATGGGACAAAGCGGCGTTTGTATGTGGCTTTCTTTGTTAGGAATGAGAAGAAAATGCCAAATAATAAAGGGACAATCCATAAGTAAAATAAAATAATAAGAGACATACATCATACCTCGATTTTTTCCTTCTATTTTATCAGATGCCAATCACAACGGATACTACAAAGCTTCACTTTGTAAAATAGTTCATGCAATCGACACAATTAAGTGGGCTGATTGATCGAATTCGTTTTTTGTTTCATATATTCAGGCTGTAAAAGTGCGTACACACAGTGATCGGCAAAGTGGTCGCCTAGCCATTCACATTGTCTTAATATGCCTTCAAGTGAAAAAGATAAACGCTCTGCGATGCGTCTGCTTTTTTGATTATCAACAGCGGCCCTTATTTCAATGCGATGCAGACCGCACTCTTCAAATAAATAGTGAATGACCGCTTTGCATGCTTTTGTCATGATGCCTTTTCCTTGATAGCCTTCCCCGAGCCAATAGCCAATGGAAACCGTCCGATTAATCCAATGAATTTGGTGGGTGCCAATGATACCAACGAGTTCTCCATGTGACCAGATTCCAGCCTGAAAACCATTGTTTTGCAAAGCTTGTTGCATGGCACCTTGAATAAACGCCATGCTGTCTTCTTCTGTCTGCGTCGAATCGACCCATAGCATCCATTCACGTAAGTGCTCTCTTGAGCGTTGGATGAGCAGATACAGACTTCTCGCGTCTCTTGGTTCAAGCAGCCGCATGGATAGATCTTGATCCTGATAAAAAAACATGTGATCACATCCTCTCAAGGGAAATTCTACCACAACTCGATATAAAAGACAGCCTGATCACTGTCTTTTACATAAACGTATCCACAATTAAAAACAGATTAAGTGCGACAACAAGAGTTGCTATCACCCAAGATATTCCGGTTACCCAGCGAGCATTCGTCAAATCGCCCATAATTCGTTTTTTACTTGTAAACAAAATGAGCGGAATTAAAGCAAACGCAATTCCAAATGATAAGACCACTTGACTCATCACAAGCGCAGATGTCGGATTGACTCCAGATGCAATGATCGCAATAGGTGGAATGATGGTAATCAGCCGGCGGACATACAGCGGAATTCGGTACTGAATAAAACCTTGCATAATAATATCGCCTGACAGTGTACCGACAGAAGAACTGGAAAGTCCGGCTACAAGCAGACCTACACCAAATAAGATCGCTGATACAGGACCTGCGAGAGTTCCAAAATGCTGAAATGCTACATCTAAATCCTCAACAAAAAGACCATTTTTAAAAAATAAAGCAGCTGCTACAATCAACATGCTGGCATTGATGGCACCAGCAACTACCATCGCAATGAGGATGTCTAAAAACTCAAAACGAAAAATCAGCTTTTTCTCTTTTTCCGTTCTGCCGACGACTCTTCTTTGCGTTAAGGCTGAATGGAGATAGATCGCATGCGGCATCACCGTAGCGCCTAAAATACCAGCGGCAAGCAGTACGCTGTCTGTCCCTTCAAACCTTGGAATGAACAGTCCACCGGCGACACTTGCAAGATCAGGTTTAGCCACAAAGGTTTGTACAGCGAAAGCAATCACGACAACAAACAGCATGCCGGTAATTCCTGCTTCTAACGCTCGATAACCTCGTCTTTGGAGCTCTAAAATGGCAAAAGAACCGATCGCTGCAATAATCGATGCTTCAAGCAGCGGGATACGAAAGAGTAAGTATAAACCAAGGGCAGCCCCGATAAATTCGGCTAAATCTGTGGCGATAATGACGAGTTCGCCCTGAATCCATAAACCGATCGAGACTGGTTTTGGAAACTCTTCTCGAGCAATTTCAGGTAAATTTTTCCCTGTTGCGATTCCAAGCTTTGCAGACAAAGACTGGATGAGTAAGGCCATGAGATTGGATATGAGAATGACCCATAACAGAAGGTAGCCATATTTCGAGCCAGCCGCAATGTTGGTCGCAAAGTTTCCTGGATCAATATAGGCAATGGCTGCGATAAAAGCAGGTCCGAGAAAAGGAAGGAGCCTTCTAAAACCCTTCACCTTTCCTTCAAGTGCACGCTCCGCTGCCACTGACATGTGGGCCTGTGCCTCGATGTATTTGTTTGTCATATGTCATCACCTAGATTCTACAAAGTTTTGCTTTGGCACAAAAAGTTTCCTCGATGCAATTTTTAATCATCATATGCCCATCTTCATGAAAAGTCAACTATCTGAACTAATAGGTTTGTTTATCATATGTAAGTGAAAAAAATAGATACCTTGTCAATCAATACATAAAAAACACCGCCTCTGATCTTAGGCGGTGCATCCTCTGCTTCCTCTTCTTTTGTATCGTTTTTTAAGAAACCCTTGATCCAACGCTGCGGAAGATCAAGCTTAAAATAATGACAAAAATGGCTGCTCCTAAGATCGCTGGAATGATCGCAAATCCTGCCAGACTAGGACCCCACGTTCCAAGTAATCCATGACCAATCCAAGCACCTGCAAGCCCGGCAATCATTGAACCGATCCAGCCTCCTGGTACACTGCCTCCAGCGAGTGCACTCCCAATGAGACCAATGACAATCGCCACAACTAATGAAATCAGAAATCCTAACATGTTGATCACTCCTCTTTTGTTTGTTTACTAAGCAATAACCGTTTTAAAAGAGATTAAAACCTTTCGGAACCGCTTCAATGTTCGATACGTATGATGGACAAGGATTGTGTATAATAACAGACATATACTTGAACGGCATCTAAGGAGGCAAATGGCATGGAGGAAAGAGAGTGGCTAAAAGCACAATTAAAAGAGATTGAAAAATGGGAGAAAGACCAGCAAAAGGTATGGTTTTGGGAGAAACTCAGCCGGCTTCCATTTCAAATGCTGGACAAGCTGACCCCTGCCTTTATTCAAAAGAAAATCGGTGTGTTATTAGATGAGATGGGGCACTACATTCAATCAGGCGGTGTCTATTTGACGTCAGAGAAAGGCATTATTCATCAATTTCAAAAGAAATGTGCCGATGAATCGATTCAGCGTATTGAAGATATTGAGGCGGCTCCGATCGAGGTCATGGATGCCATTAGTGACCAGATGGGGAAAAACCGAACAAACCTCGCCACTGTACAAGGTGCGACAACAGGTGTCGGAGGTATGTTTACATTAGCGGCAGATATTCCGGCTGTCCTCGGTCTCTCTTTAAAAACATTACAGGATATCGCCGTCACCTATGGCTATGATCCGAAAAATAAAGAAGAACGAGTCTTTATCATTAAATGTTTACAGTTGAATTCTGCTGACGTTGTTGGGAAAAAATCAATATTAAAAGAGCTGAAGAGCTATCATGCATCAGAAGGGAAGCACGAAAACATGATCTCTCAAATTCAAGGATGGCGTGAGGTCGTATATAACTACCGTGATTCGTTTGGCTGGAAGAAGCTGTTTCAACTTGTCCCAATTGCGGGGATTTTGTTTGGTGCAGCGTCCAACCGCTCACAGTTAAAAGGAATTGCTGAAACAGGCATCATGCAATATCGAAAGCGCAGAATATTAACAAGATTAGAGGAGCTCGCTCAGCAAGAACAGCGTGACTCCGGCGCATAAAAAAATCCCTTTCTAAAAGGGATTTTTTATTTGGTCTCAGCATCTTCTTCAAACGCTTGAATCGGAGAATATTCATAGCGTGCCCGGAGCTCGCGGATTTGTTTGATTAAGGTGGAACCGATGATCCTTTCTGCTTCATCATATAAAGGATCGAGCGCCTTCATCCATTTTTGCCGCTCTGCTGGTGTTAATTCGTGTATGGCAATTGGAGATTCGCGTTTAATATCCTCCAGCTGATCCTTATTCATCTGTTCTGCATGTTTTTCGTTCCATGCTGTTGTTTCTTCCATCGCTTCGAGTAAAATTCGCTTCGTCTCAGGTGTTTGGCGATCAAAAAAGGATTGATCTGTTAAGACGACATACCCTAAATACCCGTGATTACTGATCGTCATATAGTCTTGTATATGATAGAATTTTTTTGAATAAATATTTGAAATTGTATTTTCTTCACCGTCTACTTTTTTTGTTTCTAGCAGCTGAAAAGTTGAATTAAACGATTCCTGATAGGGTTTTGCGCCAAGAAGCTTGAATTGCTTTTCAATCATGTCACTTTGCATAATACGGAGAGATTGTTTTTTTAAATCACTAGGCTGCTTGATTGGGCCTTTATTCGAAGTGATTTGCTTAAAGCCATTTGTCCAGTAGGCCATTCCCTTTAGTCCGTCTTTTTGCAGTGTGCCGAACAGTCTCTGTCCAATCGCACCATGTAACCCTTCTTGGACAGCATCGTAGTTAGAAAAGGCAAAGGGCAGATCAAGTGCCAGCCATTCAGGGGACAGCATGCCGAGCTTTGACGTAGACGGAGCAATAAATTGAACTTGATTCTCTTTTAGTGCATTAATTTCTTCGATATCAGAATAAAGACTCCCGTTTGAAAAGATTTGAATGCTGATCCTGCCGTCGGATTTTTCATGAACAAGCTCAGCAAATTTCTTTGCAGCCAGCCCTTTTGGGGTATTATCTGCGACAACATGGCTGAATTTGAACACAAGCTGATCCTTCAGCCCAGTCTGTTCATCGTCGAAGATCGTCGCTGATTTAGGCATCATATGATAAAAACCAAAGTATAAAGCGGTTACAAAACCGATGATGAGCAATAGCGTATAGGCGAGTAAATTCTTCATGCGTCAGATCCCCCTTATGTCAAGGATACTTGACAGAGGAAGAATTCGTAAAGATACAGGTGAAAAAATGATGAGAAATCGACTGAAATTACAACAATTATCTATTAGATGGAAGCTCACCATCCTCACATATTTCGTTGTCATTTTTGCCCTTTTAATCGGAGGAATTGTTCTAGTCGGGGGAATTCAGCAAACAGAGGAACGAGAACTTCGAAAAAGGCTCATGAACACGGCAAGAACAGTAGCTGAGATGAATGAGGTAAAGCAGGCATTGGATGATCAGACAAAGGAGCGTGCTCGGTTGCAGCATGCCATTGAAGAGATTCGGATTATCCAAGATGCTGACTACATTGTTGTCATGGATATGGATCACGTGCGATTGACACATCCAGTGAAAACAAGGATTGGCCAGCGCTCTGAGGGGACAGATGAAGAACCTGCCTTTGCAGAGCATATCTATTTCTCAGAAGCACAGGGAGAGCTTGGCACAGCCATTAGAGCCTTTTATCCAGTAAAGGATGAAAAATTTAACCAAACAGGGGTTGTACTAGTCGGAAGAACACTGCCGAGTATGGCAGATATATTAGGAGAAATGAAGCGAGATATCCTCATGATCCTGCTGCTGACGCTCAGCTTTGGGCTTGTCGGTTCATTTTTGCTCGCCCGTCATATTAAACAGCAAATGTTTAAGCTGGAGCCGCATGAGATTGTCAGAATGCTAGAGGAGCGCACCGCTACCTTTCATTCCATTAATGAAGGGGTCATTGCCATTGATAACCAGCACATGATCACCATTTTTAATGAAAAAGCAAAGCAAATTTTCAGCGTGACAGGTGATGTAGTGGGCCGAAATATTTGGGATGTGCTGTCAGATACAAGGCTTCCAGAAATCATTGACCGCGCAGAACCCGTCTACAATGAAGAAATTCATATGAGCGGAAAGCGGATCATGAGCAGCCGAATTCCGATTGTGATGAAAAAGAAAATCATCGGAGCGGTTGCGATTTTTCAGGACCGGACAGAGGCGGCCAAATTGGCGGAGGAATTAACCGGGGTGAAGAACTTCGTTGATGGCCTACGGGTGCAAAATCATGAACATATGAATAAGCTTCATACAATTGCGGGATTAATTCAGCTGGGGAAAGCCGATCAAGCACTCGATTTAGCGTTTCAAACGACCGAAGAGCAGGAGCATGTGACGGACTTTCTCCACCGTGTGATACAGCATGACGCAGTGGCAGGCTTATTGATGAGCAAGATAAGAAGGGGCAAGGAGCTTGGAATCAAGGTTGAAGTAGATGAAAATAGCAGTCTGAGCGATTTCCCAGAGCGGCTGGATCAGCATGATATGACGAAGCTACTTGGCAACCTGATCGAGAACGCCTTTGCCGCGTATGATACTGTAGAAAGAGACACAAAACTCATTTCTATTAGTATTGATCAAACAGAGGATGTCCTCGCGATCTTAATTGAAGATTATGGTTCTGGAATAGAAGAGGACATGATTCCTCATATTTTCGACAAAGGCTTTACTCACGGTAAAGAAGGCGGAACAGGCTACGGACTGTATATTGTAAAAACGATTATCGACAAAGGAATGGGAAATGTAGAAGTCACATCAAGCATCGGCATTGGTACCACCTTCTCAATCGAATTCCCAATGACAATAGAGGAGAGAGACAGATGACTCAGATTAAGGTGCTATTAATTGAAGATGACCCGATGGTGCAAGAAGTCAATAAAGAGTTCATTAAGAGTGTCCCTGGCTTTCAAGTTGCGGCTGTAGCAGGAAATGGCGAGCAGGGCATCCAGCTAATCAAAGACATTCGCCCAGATCTTGTGGTGCTCGATGTGTATATGCCTAAAAAAGATGGCGTCAAAACACTGCAAGACATCAGAAAGCAAAAGATGCAGGTGGATGTGATTGTTATTTCGGCAGCAAAGGACAAAGAGACGATCGGCACCATGCTTCAAAATGGTGCCCGAGATTATATCATTAAGCCATTTAAGTTTGAACGGATGAAAGAATCTCTTGAAAGCTATAAAGCGTTCAAATCAAAAATTCGTACCGCAGCAGAATTTTCTCAAGAGATGCTCGATGATATCATACGAAAGCCTGCAGTTAAGCAGGAAGAGACATGGCTTCCTAAGGGGCTGAATGTGCATACGATGAATGAAATTAAAGCCTATATGCGTCTGCAAGAAGGAGCGCAGTCTGCAGAGGAAGTCGCCAATGCACTTGGGATTGCACGTGTCACGGCACGCCGTTATTTAGACTTCCTTGTAAAAGAAGGCGAGCTGAAATTAGATATGCAATATGGCGGGGTCGGACGCCCTGTGAATAAATATATCGTACATTCTGACTAAGAGACCAAAAAGACCAAAATGTACGATATGTCCATAAGCTTCACAGCCTTTGATGAAATCGCTATCATTTACCTACAGATAACAGTTAAGCGTTTACATCAAAGGGTGAGGGAGTTGATTTTTTATGAAGAGGCTATTGAAGAACCTGACATTTCAGGTCATTGCAGCTGTCATTATCGGGATCATTGTTGGGATGGTTTGGCCAAACGTCGGGAAAGAAATGAAGCCGCTTGGTGACACATTTATTAATGCAGTGAAAATGGTCATTGCACCCATTATTTTCTTAACCATTGTTCTTGGAATTGCCAAGATGGGGGACATGAAAAAGGTTGGAAAAGTTGGGGGAAAAGCTTTTATCTATTTTGAAGTTGTGACGACGCTTGCGCTTGTCATCGGACTGTTTGTGGTCAATATCATGAAGCCGGGAGCGGGTCTTGACTATAGTAAGCTTGAAAAAGGGGATGTCTCGCAATATACCCAAAATGGGGGACAGGGTATCGACTGGATGGAGTTTGTCACACACATTGTGCCATCTAACATGGTAGATGCTTTTGCAAAGGGAGATATTTTACAGGTCTTATTCTTCTCTATTTTATTCGGTGTTGCGCTCGCTGCACTTGGCGAGAAGGGGAAAGGCATCATCGAATGGCTTGATAAACTGTCGCTTGTCTTCTTTAAAATCATTGGTTACATCATGCGTGCCGCGCCATTAGGGGCATTTGGAGCAATGGCTTATACAATCGGACACTTCGGTTTAGCTTCAATTAAACCACTGGCTAGTCTGATGCTTTCCGTTTATATGACGATGTTCTTGTTTATTTTCGTCGTGCTGAACATCATTTGTAAAATGTATGGCTTCAGCCTGTTCGGTTATCTCCGTTTTATCAAAGATGAAATTTTAATTGTTCTTGGCACAAGTTCTTCAGAATCTGTCTTGCCAAGAATGATGGATAAAATGGAACGCTACGGGTGCTCTAAGTCGGTCGTTGGACTTGTCATTCCGACAGGCTATTCCTTTAACTTAGATGGTACTTCAATCTACTTGTCCATGGCCGTGGTCTTCTTAGCGCAAGTGTTTGGGGTGGACCTATCCATCGGACAGCAAATCACGATTATCCTTGTTCTGATGCTCACATCAAAGGGAGCAGCTGGAGTCACAGGAAGCGGATTTATCGTGCTGGCTTCTACACTTGCTGCACTTCAGGTTATCCCGCTAGAAGGTCTTGCACTGCTATTAGGGGTCGACCGTTTCATGAGTGAAGGAAGAGCGATTACGAACCTGATTGGAAATGGAATTGCTACAATTGTTGTAGCGAAAAGTGAAGGGGAATTTGACGAAGCGAAGAGTAAAACAGCGCTACAGGAAATGCGAAATATCAAGCAGGCTGTTTAGTATAAAAACAACCAAAAACCGAAACCTTATGTTCTACATGGGGTTCGGTTTTTTCTTGTGTAAAAAAAGAAAAAACATAAAAGCTTGATTAATTTAGGACGAATCGTAAGACCTCATTGACCTTTTGTTATATAATTTACAGAAAGATCCGATATAATGAATATGAGATCCAACGAAAAATAGACTTTAGTCCTGGCAGGTGTGTAACGTATGGCGGCATTTTTTAAATTGTTCGAAAAACCTGGTGTCAAGAGGTTTTCAGTATTTGTAGTATTAGCCACAGCATTATATCTATTAAGAGGAATGATGAATTTAATCCTCCTGACCTTCATTTTCACTTTTTTAATGAACCGGTTAGAAGAGGTCATAAGAGGCTTTTTAAATCGCTTCCTGAAAATAGGACAGAAATCAGTCATCACCATTTTGTACATCCTTCTAGCTGGTGGATTGACGTTTGGCGGCTTTGTGTTTGTGCCCATCATTGCTAAACAGGTGGAACAGTTATTTCATTTAGGGAAAAAGATTGCAGATCATCCACAAGATTTACCCTTCTTTGACGTCGTCACCAATGTGTTCGGAGATTTCAAAATATCTTCTTTCTTCGAGAAAGGGTTTAATTTCCTCTATACATACTTAACAGATTTCAGCACGTTCAGTATCCAGGTCATTATGTCCTTAATATTAAGCATGTTCTTCCTGTTCGAAAAGGAACGCCTCATTCAATTCATGAATAAGTTCAAAACGAGTAAAATCTCCGTGTTCTATCATGAAATTGCCTTCTTTGGACGTAAGTTTTCCAGAACATTTGGTAAGGTACTTGAAGCACAGTTCATCATTGCAACAGTTAACTGTGTCTTAACGACAATTGCGCTTGGCATTATGGGCTTTCCGCAATTATTTGGATTAGCGGTCATGGTCTTCTTGTTAGGTTTAATTCCGGTAGCGGGTGTGGTCATCTCCCTCGTTCCACTCAGCATCATTGCGTATACACTTGGAGGCGGAATGTACGTCCTATATATTGTGCTGGTGATTGTGATCATCCATGCCATTGAAGCCTACTTCTTAAATCCGAAGCTCATGTCAGCTAAAACAGAGCTCCCTATTTTCTTCACGTTTATTGTCCTGATCTTTTCTGAACACTATATTGGCATTTGGGGACTGATTATCGGCATCCCAATCTTTGTGTTTATCTTAGATATCTTGGAGGTCACGAATAAGGAAGAAAGTAATTAAAAAGTTCATATGAACCTGTTTACAATTTTCTAAAAATAAGGTATAAATAGTATGAAAATATCATATTACCACACGCTTAATCCTTCTAAAGGAATGGGGGACCCAAGTTTTTGGGGTGAATTTTTCTTATTTAAGAAAAAAGGACATCTCTTCGTCCTAACCCGTCAGCTAACCTCATCAGCGTGAAGAGAGTAGACAGTGGTACACGTATGGACACGCAGGCCCACGAGAAGACTCTCTCGTGGGCCTTTTTGACGAGGAAGGGGAGATTTTATTGAAGCTTGCGACGAAAATTATTATTGCTTTAATTGTAGGTGCAATCACAGGACTACTGCTCAACATTTTTGCTCCAAATGTATTCAAAGTGTTAGACCCTTATCTATTTACACCTCTAGGTCAAATCTTCTTAAACCTGATTAAAATGTTAGTTGTACCGATTGTCTTCTTTTCGATCACACTTGGTGTAGCAGGCCTTGGCGATCCGAAAAAACTTGGCA
Organism: Bacillus sp. FSL K6-1106; assembly: GCF_038005245.1. Taxonomy (NCBI): domain Bacteria; kingdom Bacillati; phylum Bacillota; class Bacilli; order Caryophanales; family Bacillaceae; genus Bacillus; species Bacillus sp. FSL K6-1106. The sequence goes on along the minus strand of NZ_JBBOSV010000002.1, from coordinate 609,370 downwards.
GAATCGGCGTAAAAACCATTACTTACTTTCTACTCACTACAACTTTTGCCATCATTATTGGCATTTCATTGGCCTTACTTATTAAGCCAGGCGCATTTGGCAATTTTGATACGAAAGCGGCAGAATATTCCGCTGAGGAAGCCCCATCAATGGCAGACACACTACTCAATATTATTCCAACCAATCCAGTCCAATCTCTAGTTGAAGGAAACATGCTTCAAATTATCGTCTTCTGTGTATTTTTAGGTCTTGGCATTGCCTTGCTCGGTAAAAAAACAGAAGGTTTGCTGAAGCTGTTTGAACAAGGAAATGAATTAATGATGTATCTTGTCGGTGTTGTGATGAAATTCGCACCGTACGGGACATTCGGTTTGATCGCAACGGCGATTGGCAGTCAGGGGCTCGATGCCATGAAAGCGATGGGACTTTACTTCTCAGTCGTCTTAATTGCGCTGATCTTGCATTTCTTCCTGACCTATGGGTCAACCGTTGCCCTATTAGCTAAACGAAATCCAATGGCATTCTTCAAAGGATTTTCTCCAGCGATGGTTGTTGCATTTAGTACATCAAGCAGTAACGCAGTGCTGCCAGTATCAATGGAAACAGCTCAAAAGCGCTTAAAGGTGCCAGAACCTATTTCAAGCTTTGTGCAGCCGCTAGGTGCGACCATTAATATGGATGGTACAGCGATCATGCAAGGGGTTGCGACTATTTTTATCGCACAAGTGTATGGAGTTGAATTAACCCTTGTTCAAATGCTGACAGTTGTCTTAACGGCAGTACTAGCAAGTATTGGCACAGCAGGTGTCCCAGGGGTAGGGCTCATCATGCTAGCCATGGTTTTAAATTCCGTGAATCTTCCTGTTGAGGGCATTGCGCTGATCCTTGGCATAGACCGCTTATTAGATATGGCAAGAACCGTGGTCAATATTACAGGTGACGCAGCATGTGCGGTGATTGTATCTGAAACCGAGAAGAAACATGAGAAGGAAGCACCAACACCTAATTTATCACTGTAACAACAAGAAGGGCTGACTGGATCAGCCCTTTTTTTCGTGGAACGGCTTGTCTAGCGTGATATACTTTTTACAGGATGAGCGGCCGTAACTGCCGCCATAGGTTTTACATCAGAAGGAGGAACCACTTTGCAGTCTGCTGTTCTACACATAGAGAACGTCGATAAACAAATTGGCCGGCATCAAATTTTGCAACATATTTCGATGGACATTAGGCAAGGGGAAATTGTCGGTTTACTTGGACCAAATGGGTCTGGAAAAACGACCTTGATTCGATTGATTGTTGGCTTGATGAAAAAAAACAACGGCCGGATCATCATTAATGGATATTCTCAAGATGATGATCATCTAAAGGCGATGTCATCTGTTGGGGCGATCATAGAAAATCCGGAATTTTATTCATATTTAACAGGTTTTGAAAACCTTGAGCTGTATGCGTCTATGCATGATGGAGTTTCAGAAGAGCGCATTTTTGAAGTGGTAAAAAGAGTTCGTCTGGAGCACGCCATTCACCTGAAGGTCAAAACGTATTCACTAGGGATGAAACAAAGGCTCGGGATTGCACAAGCCATTTTGCATAAGCCCAATCTGCTCATTTTAGATGAACCAACAAATGGGCTTGATCCCGCAGGAATGAAGGAGTTTCGAGAGCACTTGCAAATGCTTGTACAAGAAGAAGGTGTCTCTGTGTTATTTGCTACACATCTTTTGCATGAAGTAGAAGAGCTTTGTGACCGCATGATCATCATCCAAAAAGGACAGATCAAAGCCAATACAAACCTTCGCGACATGGAAGGAAAAGAGCAGGTGCTGATGAATATTCAGCCAGTAGAAAAGGCAGTTTCATGGCTAGATACGCAAGGATATACATATGAACAAAGGGATCAGCATGTGCTGGTTCAACTGAAAAAAGACCGTGTGCCGGAGCTGAATAAACAGCTTGTCTTAGCAGAATTTGATGTACTTGAAATGACGCCTCAAAAACAATCAATTGAAGAGGCCTTTATGAAATGGACGGAAGGCGGGACGGCAGATGCTTCAACTCATCAAGAATGAACATAAAAAAATCACGAGACAAAAGATCACATTCATTGCACTTGGACTGATTGTTGTCTTTCAATTGACAATGGCTCTAGCATTAAAACGAGTCATTTCCGGGCTTGGCGGGCAAGATACAGTCGCGAACTATTTTGCTTATTCCACGAATGTTGTGTTTATTTTACAAGTGTTCGCTGTCGTGATTGGCGCCACATTGATCTCAACAGAGTTTCAAAAGAGAACCATCAAGTTCTTGTTGATTCGGCCGAAGACAAGGCTTCATATTTTCTTGTCAAAATACATCACTCTTGTGCTGATGGTCCTTTACCTGTTTGTTTTTTATTATGTGTTCGCTTTTCTTTTTGGCCTTATTTTCTTTGGTACTGATTTTGATGAAAGCACTGGCCGGTTATTTCTGCACACATTTGCTGTGATTGGATCACAGTGGGTGGAAGTGGTCATGATGGCAAGCTTTGCTTTTCTGTGCTCAAGTTTGTTTAGAAACAGTCTGATTGCACTTGTGACTTCATTTTTCGTCTTATACGCGGCGAAATCATTAGTGTCGATCATGTCTCTTTTAGAAAATCAGTGGGGGAAAATTCTACTTTTCGCTAATACGGACTTCACACAATACAGTTTTCAAGGTCCGCCGCTCTTTCAGGGCATGAGCCCTCTGTTTTCGCTATTCATTGTAGGGGCGCATTTCGTTTTCTTTGTTGGTGCTGCTTGGCTCCTTTTTTGGAAGCGTGATGTAAATGTGTAAAAATTGTGTCAAATAACAAGAAAAATTCGTGACATCTTTGTGAAAACGAGTCTGTATTTCACGATAACCGGCTGATTTTGTCTTATAATAAGACAGAGTCATGGAGGTGGCACTATCGTGAAAAATTTTATTACGGCTTTACCTATTTTGTTGCTGTTGTCGTTTTCGTTTGTGTCTTTTGCCTTCCAGTTTGATCATCTTGTTTATTTCAGACTAGCGCTAGGGATCTTTTCATTAGCGGGTCTTTTCTTTCTGTATACACTTAAAAGAAACATGAAATGGTTCATGGTCTATTTATATGCAAGCTGGATCGTTCTTGCTGCCGTTACGACATTTGAAGAACCCGTGTTTTCACAATTCTTCTTCGGTGGTTTAACGATGACAATGGGTTATCTAACATATATGCTCATCTATTTAGGAATGAAACAAGACCGTGTAGCGAAATCACATTAAAACAAAAGCCGATAAAATCGAAGAATAGATTTTATCGGCTTTTTCTTTTCTTCAGGCAAATAAAAAAGCAGCCATCTGTTTGACTGCTCTTCTTGTGTTTATGATTCACGTCCAGCAGCGGCAAGCTGCTTCTGGTGCTTTTTGTCGATGGTTTCGTATATACTTTCCATCATTTTAGGGTCTTGCATGATTGCTTCCTTGTTTTCTTCGATCAATTGCTGATACGTTTTGATTTTCTTCTTAGACATGTAACTCAACGCTCCTTTGGTAGAATGGACTCTATAAGATTTCACACAGATGAAATTGATAATCATTTTCAATTAGCATCTCCATTATACAAAGCAGAATGTCATAAGTAAAGATTCAATTCAGAAAATTCACGTAACCGACATATTCCCATCCATATCGACGATGAATTCTTTCCCAGGAAATAATCCGCTGTCAAACCTTGTCATGAAATCAGATCAAACATTCCTGTCGATGTTGAAACATTTTAGCCGCACATCTCGTCTTATGAAGAGATTTGATTTAAAAGGATATAAAAAAAGACACCAGCATAAGTTGGCTGATGTCTCCATTCAAATGAGTTATGAAACGTGTTCTTGAAGAAACTCTGTTACTTCTTCAGGTGATTTAGCGTTGGCACTGTGTAAATGACCTGTTTTTTCGCCATTTTTGAAAATTAACAGACTAGGAATTCCCATGACCTGATACGTTTCCGCTAACTCAGGAAAGTCGTCTTTGTTTATTTCAAACCATTCATTCTGAGCATAAGCCTCTAAGATGTCTGGAATGAACATGTCCATTCTAGTGCAATCAGGGCACCATGTCGCAAAAAATTTAACGATGACCTCTTTGTCTGATTGAATGATTTCGTTGAATTGTTCAGTGCTTGTAATTTTTTTCAATTTGTCACAACTCCTTTTCAATGTCATTTTAATATAAAATAAAGGCGAATGACATACAAATGCTCGGGGGGGCGCTTACAACCTTTACAAATCATTTCAATTCCGTAACAACAAAAATTAATTAGAGCATTTTTGCTTGAAAGTGATAAGATAGTAAAGATGAATTTTAGTGGGGGGAGTATCCATTGAAAATAAGTTTAGGATTGGTTTACGGCGGAAAGTCAGCCGAACATAATGTATCACTGCAAACAGCCCTTGCAGTTACAAAAGCACTTAACACTGAGAAGTTCGATATACATCCAATTTATATTACAGAAGAGGGCGAATGGCTAAGAGGAGAAAAACTCACTGAACCAGTATCAAACGTCAAAATGCTTCAATTTGAACAAAATGCAAAGACGTTTTTACCAACTTCTTTAAATGAAAGCATGTTTCCACAGCCTGCATCAGCTGATGAAAAGATTGATGTCGTCTTTCCATTGCTACATGGGCCAAATGGTGAAGATGGGACCATGCAAGGGTTACTTGAACTAATGAATATCCCGTATGTCGGTAACGGCGTTCTCGCGTCTGCTGCGGGTATGGATAAAGTCATGATGAAAGATGTGTTTGCTCAAGCTGGGCTTGCGCAGGCAAAGCATCTTTCCTTCAATAAAAAGGATTATGAGAAAGCCATATCAGACAGTCTAGAACAGGTAGAAGCAGTTCTCGGGTATCCTTGTTTTGTGAAACCTGCCAACATGGGATCAAGTGTCGGAATTAGTAAATGCCGCAGCAAAGAAGAGCTGCAAACAGCATTTGATTTGGCTTTCCAATATGATCGTCGTGTTGTTGTGGAAGAAGGCGTTGTAGGACGAGAAATTGAAATTGGTGTATTAGGAAATGACGAGCCGAAATGCTCAGTCGTTGGTGAAATTGCACCTAAAACAGATTTTTATGACTACAAAGCAAAATATGAAGATGGCGATACAGATTTGATCATTCCTGCGAGTGTGACAGAGGAAGAGTACAAGACGATTCACGATATGGCGATTAAGGCATTTAAAGCCATTGATGGATCTGGCCTCGTACGTGCAGATTTCTTCCTAACAGAAGAAGGCGAAGTGCTGATCAATGAAGTGAATACAATGCCAGGGTTCACACCTTTTAGTATGTTCCCGCTGCTTTGGAAACATACTGGTGTAGAGTATCCTGAGCTGATTGAGAAGCTGGTGTCACTTGCAATTGAGCGCCATCAAGAAAAACAAACCATTAAAACCACTTTTTAATGTAAGAAGCAAGCAGACACTATCCTACAGGTAGTGTCTCTTTTCCTTCAAACGTGAAATGAGAAAGAGAGGCGAAAAAACATGATCAAACGTACAGTGAAACAAGTCGCCCAAATGGCTGGTGGCACATTATCGAATGAAGCTTTTGGCGAAGAACAGATACACGGAGTGACAACAGATACACGAAAAGTATCAAAAGGCGCACTATTTATCCCGCTTATTGGGGAACATTTTAACGGTCACACTTTTGCTTCAAAAGCAGTGGAGCTTGGAGCGGCAGCGGTTCTTTGGAATCAAACAGAAGCGAATCCACCGTTCGGTGTACCTGTCATACTTGTAGAGGATACTTTGACAGCACTCCAACAGCTTGCAAAATCATACTTAAAAGAGGAAAACCCTCGAGTTGTCGGTATTACTGGAAGTAATGGCAAAACAACGACGAAAGATATGATCCATTCTGTCCTACAAACGACATACAGAGTCCACAAAACAGATGGCAACTTTAATAATCACATTGGACTTCCACTGACCATCCTTGCGATGCCAGAAGGAACCGAGATTGCTGTACTAGAGATGGGCATGAGTGCAAAAGGGGAAATCGAATTTTTATCTAAACTCGCTGAACCTGATGCAGCTGTCATCACGAATATTGGAGAATCTCATATGCAGGATTTAGGATCAAGAGAAGCTATTGCAGATGCAAAATGTGAGATCACAAAAGGGTTAAAAGAGGATGGGACTTTTTATTATTTAGGAGATGAGCCTTTACTCCGCCAAAGAGCAAATGCCCTGGCACGCAGCGTAAAAACGTTTGGAGAATCAGAGGACTGTGATATCAAGGTGATTCACATTCACCAACTCGCTGAAGGCACTGAATTTCAAGTGGAGGGATATGCTCAAGGGTTTCTCATTCCTGTATTAGGGAAACACAATGTAAAGAATGCTCTTGCAGCTATTGCAATCGGCCAGCATTTCGGTCTGAATGAAAGACAAATTGCCCAAGGGCTGATGCAAACGAAATTGACAGGCATGCGTTTAGAACTGTTTAAAACAGATAAGGGTATCACGGTTATCAACGATGCGTATAATGCGAGTCCTACGTCGATGAAAGCAGCGATTGATCTTGTAGGAGATATGGATGGCTTTGCTAACCGCATACTCGTTCTCGGAGATATGCTGGAGATGGGCAGTGAAGAAGAGACCTATCATTTTGAAGTAGGGGAGTACATCAAGCCTGAGTTTATTGATCATGTTTTAACGTTTGGCCGTCTTGGCGCATTCATTGCTGAAGGAGCGAAGAAAGCATTTGGAGACGATAGCGTGTCTTCTTATATGGACAAAGAAGAACTGAAGAAAAAACTAGCGGATGTGGCAGGACCTGACGATGTCGTTCTGGTCAAAGCTTCCCGTGGCATGAGATTGGAAGACGTTATTACTGCACTATAAATCAGATCGGCAAAGAAGGTGACAGGGTGATTGGCTGTCTATGTATACACGGTTTTACTGGTGCCCCGTATGAAGTAGAGCCGCTTGCGGAATATTTAAAGCAGACGACAGATTGGACGGTACAATCTGTCACGCTTCCGGGGCATGGGGAGGAACTTCAGCTCAAAGGCATTCTCTATCAGGAGTGGATTGCCACCGCTGAATTAGAACTCTTATCCCTTTACCGAACATGTGACACCATTTATTTGATCGGCTTTTCTATGGGCGGGATGATTGCCTCATATTTAGCAGCGAAGTATCCAGTGGCCCGTCTTGTTCTGTTAAGTGCTGCTGCTAAATATGTAAACCCAAAACAAATGATTCAAGACACAAGGCAGATGGTGAAGGAATCCTTGTCTGGTTTGATTGAGACGAACCCATTGTATGATCGATATCGTCATAAGCTGACGAGTACACCGCTATCAGCTGCTGTAGAATTTATGAAATTGGTGAAGCAAACGAAAGGTTCTCTTGAAAAGCTTCATCTACCTGTCTTGATCGTTCAAGGTGAAAGTGATGGGATCGTCCCCGCTTCTAGTGCGGAATTCATTTATCATAAAATCCCGTCCCGTCAGAAAGAAATGTTCTATTTACCTGATTGTAAACATCACGTTTGTCATGAGCCTTGTGCACAGCAATTGTTTGAGAAAGTCGAACAATTTCTAAAAAAAACAATTTAATCTATAGAAAAGCTAAAATGTGGCTAAACTAATATAAATTGAATCCCACTTGTTAAAAATTGCATCATTTTTGTCGAATGAGTGACAGGCCTATGTTACAATAGGTAAGAAAAGGTGGTCGATTCGGTTGTTTCAATATGACGGAAAAACCTTTGTCCCGCAGTCTAATTCGAGCAATGGGGAAGTATCGGAAGGAACCATATTTCAATATCGTCAGGACGGGAATATTTTAACGGGCACATATCAAGGCGGCAGTATTCAATCTGGCGTGCTTGTAGGAACTGTGAATAAAGACGGAGCACTTCATTTTAGATATCACCATGTAAGTAAGGATGGCAGCATGAGAAGCGGTTCATGTCATTCCACTCCTAAGCAGCTGGATAACGGAAAAATTCAACTGTTTGAAAAGTGGAAATGGATGGACGGAGATCAAAGTGAAGGTGAATCGGTCATTGTCGAGCAGTAGATATATCCATTTCTGTCTTGTTGAAAAACAAATAGTGTAATGGTAAGATATAATGTAGGGTAATTCGGGCTTTGTATATAATGGACCTGTCCTTTCATACAAAGGGCAGTTTTTAATGATCATTCACGAGATTACTGAAACAGCAATTAGAAGGAGTTTGAATAATTTGACTATAACGTTTCAAGATTTTCAATTAAGCGAAAGTCTCATGAAAGCTATTAACCGCATGGGATTTGAAGAAGCAACACCGATTCAAGCGGAAACAATTCCTCTCGGTCTTCAGAATAAAGATGTCATTGGACAAGCACAAACAGGAACAGGAAAAACTGCAGCGTTTGGTATTCCTCTTGTAGAAAAAATCGACCCAGCGTCTCCAAATATCCAAGCGATTATCATTGCGCCAACAAGAGAATTAGCGATTCAAGTATCTGAAGAGCTATACAAAATTGGCCAAGACAAGCGTGCGCGCGTACTTCCGATTTACGGTGGACAAGATATCGGTCGCCAAATCCGTTCGCTCAAGAAAAATCCTCATATCATCGTAGGGACTCCAGGACGTTTACTCGATCACATTAACCGTCGTACAATGCGTCTTCAAAATGTTGAAACAGTCGTGCTTGATGAAGCAGACGAAATGCTAAACATGGGTTTCATCGAAGACATTGAATCGATCCTTTCAAATGTACCAAGTGAACACCAAACACTTTTATTCTCTGCGACAATGCCTGCACCAATTAAGCGTATTGCAGAACGTTTCATGACAAACCCAGAACACGTAAAAGTAAAAGCGAAAGAAATGACTGTATCTAACATCCAGCAGTTCTACTTGGATATCCATGAACGTAAAAAGTTTGATACATTGACTCGTCTTCTTGACATTCAATCACCTGAGCTTTCAATTGTCTTCGGCCGTACAAAGCGCCGCGTTGACGAATTGACTGAAGCACTGAACCTTAGAGGTTATACAGCTGAAGGAATTCATGGTGACTTGACTCAAGCGAAACGTATGGTTGCGCTTCGTAAATTCAAAGAAGGTTCAATCGATGTGCTTGTAGCAACAGACGTTGCAGCACGTGGACTTGATATTTCAGGCGTAACACACGTGTATAACTTTGACGTGCCACAAGATCCAGAAAGCTATGTACACCGTATTGGACGTACTGGACGTGCTGGACGTACAGGTATGGCGATGACATTCATCACACCACGTGAAAAAGATATGCTTCGTGCGATCGAGCAAACGACTAAACGTAAAATGGATCGTATGAAAGAACCAACACTAGATGAGGCAATCGAAGGACAACAACAAGTAACCATTGATCGTCTGCGCACAATCATCAGTGAAAACAACTTAAACTTCTACATGACAGCAGCTGCTGAATTATTAGAAGATCATGATTCTGTTACAGTGGTTGCGGCTGCCATCAAAATGATGACAAAAGAGCCAGATGCAACGCCTGTTCGTTTGACAGACGAAGCACCAATGGTTTCAAAACGCAATCGTAACAACCGCAGCTCTTCAAAACGTAGAGACGGTGGCGGCGGAGGCGGCTATCGCGGAAAAAGCCGTTCATCTTACGGTGATAAAAAGCGTTCTTCAAATGACCGCAATCGTTCTTCTAACGATCGTCGTCAAAAGAAATCTTATAACAACTAATTCAAAAGCGAATCCTTTGCAGGGTTCGCTTTTTTTAACAGGCCTAATGAAACTTTTAAGGCTTTCTTTCGTAATATATTGATAGAAAAGTAAGAGAATGGGGGAAGAATGTGAGAAAACAGCCGCAACGTCAAATCAGCTTAAATGGATTAAAAGTATGGCGTCTTCAAAATGGAATTATCTCATTGATTTTCTTATTCATCATCATTGGGGTATTTGTAGCTAGTTATTATTTTCAATGGCCATATTGGATTGGAGCCATCCTCATCGGTTTGTGGATTTTACAGGTCATCTTCGGAATCTGGCTCATACCGAAAATCCGCCATCACATCTGGCGCTACGAAGTATTTGAGAACGAAATTGAAATACAGCACGGACTGATTCGTGTCACACGTGTCATTGTGCCAATGGTACGTGTTCAGCATGTGGATACTTCTCAAGGACCGCTTTTAAGGCGCTACCGGTTGGCATCTGTTCAAATTTCTACTGCTGCGACAGTGCATGATATTCCGGCGCTGGAATTAGAAGAGGCAGATGAGCTTCGCGATTACATATCTCGATTAGCAAGGGTGACGGAAGATGATGTCTGAACCAAAACGTGTACATCCAATCTCGATGTTCATTGATTTTATATCAGATGCCGTATCCATGATCAAAAACTTCATTATCCCTTTTTTCGTGCTTATTTTTGTGAACTCGAATTCAAGTATTCGTTTTTATGCGTTTATCATTCTTGGTGTGCTTCTTTTATGGAAAGCTGTTTCAACCGTTTTAGCATGGAGACGATTCACCTATCGAATGGAAGACGATGAATTTCGAGTAGAATCAGGTGTCATCACCAAAAAGAAAAAGTATATCTCATTAGAACGAATTCAAACGGTGAATACAAGTGAAGGCATCTTCCAGCGGATTTTCGGTTTGGTTCGGGTGCAAATCGAAACGGCAGGCGGGACGGATGGACCTGAAGTGAGCCTGACGGCCATTACAAAAGCAGAAGCTGAGCAATTAAAGCAATCGATTTTCAACCGGAAGAAAAGCTTGCAACAAGAAGAAATGAATGATGAAAATTTAGATCTCCCTGATCCTCTGACAGCGCAACAGCCTGTAGAAAAAGAAATCAGTGTTTCCTACCGAATGGGTATACCAGAGCTGCTTTTGGCTGCGACCACTTCAAGCGGAATCGGCGTCATTATTTCTGGGTGTCTCGCCATTTACACACAAATAGATGAAATTCTGCCTTTGGACGGATTCTTCAAACGGTTTTCTTTTTTAAGTCATGCGAGTGTTGAGATTTATGCGATTCTCATATTTATTGCCGTATTGATTGCGTGGATTCTTAGTGTTGGGGTAACAGCCCTTCAATATGCGAATTTTACCGCAAAACGAAAAGGGAAAGACATCATCATCACAAGAGGACTCATTGAAAGGCATCAAATGACCATTCCGCTTGCGAGAATTCAAGCAGTGAAAATCAAAGAAAATATTCTGCGTGAACCATTTGGTTTTGCGACGGTCATGCTTGTCAGCGCAGGAGGTTCCATTACAGAAAAAGAGACCTCTTCTGTCTTATTTCCACTCATACGGAAGAAAAAAATCAATGAATTGTTAACGCAATTTACAGATCAATATCAGCTGGCACTAGAAAGTGAATTGAAAAAAGTGCCGAAGCGTTCACTAAAACGTTATCTGATATCTTACGGATTTGTTCCATTACTTGTAGGTATAATCCTTTCTGTACGTTTTCCACCATGGGGATATTTGGCGCTGGTTCCATTACCATTTGCCTTGTTTTTTGGGTATTTAGCCTATAAACAATCAGGATATGTGATCAAAGATCAACTGATTCAATTAACGACAAGAGGTATCGGCAAGACCACCGGAATTGTTTTAAGAAAACGAATGCAAAACTATACGATGACCCAATCCTATTTTCAAAAGAAAGGGCGGGTGGCAAGTATTCACACCTTTGTGAAGTCCTCTGCCTTGCTTGATTCCTTTGGTGTGCATCACCTTGAAGAGGAAGATGCTGCACGTGTATGCGATTGGTATTCCTATGAAACGAATCAATCAACTTAAACCAAAAAATGTCGATCAGCTCCCGTTAAACGGAGTGATCGACATTTTTTATGAGCTTAATAGCGTCGTTTTTTTGAATGGAAGAATAGGGTGATCGGTGCTAGGATCATGCCGCCTATCAATCCAAATAAGTGGGCCATGATGTTGATGTTCGAGTTGACGAACGTCATAATGACAGAAACGCCGAGAATCGTTAAGATGACCTGAGAATTACCACGGTCCATCATATGTGGTTTAAATAGGACAAGATAAAGATAGACGCCAAATAAACCAAATATCGCACCAGAAGCCCCGACATGTACGTACTCTAAAGGCTCCACCCAATAGGTTCCGAGATTGCCAATGAATCCAGCACCCAGATAAATCACAAGAAATCGAACCTTTCCAAGCAAATACTCAAGTGCTGGAGCGAATAGGAAGAGCGACATGGAATTGAACAGAATATGTGTCAGACTTCCGTGAAGAAAAATAGGCGTTAAAAGCCGCCACCATTCTCCTGCTGCAACACCATAATTAAAACCAACGAGATGGTCCTGCCCAAGCTGGATCATTGGAATAGGGATTGCAAATAAAAGCCATAGGCCGATTTGCAAAGCAAGGATCGCTGTTACGATTGGATACGATCTAATAAATTGTTGAAAGCTCTCCGTTCGAATAAACATAACAAACCCCTTTTGACTAGATAATGGTAAGTTTATAGTAACACGTTTATGAAGCGAACAACCAAATTAGTACGAGTATCATAGGAGGTACCTCATGATTAAAGGAATCGGTATGGATATTGTAGAGATCGGCCGGCTGTCACGAGTGCTTAGCAGGCAGCCCCGTTTACCAGAAAGAATTTTGACTTTACGTGAACAGGAAGTCTTTCGCACACTAAGTGAAAAGAGACAGCTGGAGTTTCTAGCAGGCCGTTTTGCGGCGAAGGAAGCATTCGCAAAAGCATACGGTACGGGAATTGGTCAGTATGTCAGCTTTCACGACATCGAGATACAAAAAGATGCGAACGGAAAACCTCTCATCAAAAGTGAGAAAACAAAAGAAGACTACGTTCATGTATCCATTACACACACAAAAGAATATGCTGCAGCACAAGTTTTAATTGAAAGGTTGTCAAGCTAGTCTGCATATTGTTTGTCCCCCCTTCATATATTGGGTAGTGCGATAAGGAAGGGCGAGTTGCTAACAGGCTTTGATGGTTCGCGGTACGCAGTTAACTCTTGAGGCGTACTGTTAAAGTCAAACAAGCGGTTTCTTCCTTTTAACACAATTAACGAAGGGGTTGAAAAGGGTGAGAAAAAGCTTTGTTTTGCTTGTAACGGGGATCCTTTTTGTACTGATTCTCTCCGCATGCGGTCAAAAATCTCAACAGGATATCGTTGGAGATTTAAACAAAAAGGCAGAGGAAATGACATCATACAAAGCCAAAGCAAAAATGACCATTGAGACAGGAAATGATCCGCAGGAATACCATGTGGAAATTTGGTACAAGAAGCCGGAGCTTTACCGTGTCTACTTAGAAAATCCGAAGAAGGATCAGAGTCAAGTCATTTTAAGAAATGGCAATGGTGTATTTGTGCTGACACCTTCATTAAACAAAAGCTTCCGCTTCCATAGCGATTGGCCGAACAACAGCAGTCAGGTGTATTTATTTGAATCACTTGTGAAAGACATTAAAAATGACAGTGCAGCTCAGTTCAAAGCAAAAGAGTCGAAGTACGTTTTTGAAACAAAAACCAACTATCAGCACAACCAAATGCTGCCGACCCAAGAGATTACCTTTCATAAAAAAACAATGGCGCCTGCCAGTGTGAAAGTACTGGATAGCGATAAAAAGCCAATGGTGAAAGTAGAATTCTCTCACTTTGAATTCAACAAATCCTTTGACAAAGACGCCTTTGATGAGAAGAAAAATATGACACTTTCTCAAATGGATGTTGCCACAAGTGCAGATCCATCTGACAGCTTTGCGGTGAAAACACCTGTGGATATGCCAGAGGGCGTGAAGAAAATGGAAGAGAAAGAAATGACAACAGATGCCGGGAAGCGTTATGTGATGACGTATGGCGGAAAGAAATCCTTCACACTCATTCAGGAAAAAGCGCGGGTAGCAGAAGCGTCTACGCCTGTGACAATGAACGGCGAGCCAGTCGATCTTGGCATGACAGTGGGTGTTCTGACAGACAAATCTCTTTCTTGGACATCTGATGGAGTTGACTACTTGATTTCTTCAAGTGATCTATCGAAGGAAGAGCTCTTGATGGTTGCCAAAAGTGTAGAAGGACAGTCAGCGAAATAGGCGAGATTCTTAACATAACAACAAATCAGCCCTGTGCAGGGGCTGATTTTCTTTGAGTTGTTTCACATTATTCTGGATTTTTAGTATCATATGAGGGGATTGAATCATTCAATAGGGAAGTGTGACGGATGGACACAAACGCCTTTTATAGAGACACATGGGCAGAAATTAATTTATCAGCAATCAAGCATAATGTTTCACATATGAAAGATCATATCGGTCAAAATGTTCAACTAATGGCTGTGGTGAAAGCCAATGCATATGGACATGGAGATATAGAAGTGACAAGAGCTGCTCTCAAAGCAGGAGCAGACGTATTAGCCGTCGCCTTTTTAGATGAAGCCATTTCTTTAAGAAATAAAGGCATCAAAGCACCAATACTGGTACTCGGCGCTGTACCTGCTGAATATGTCAAAGTCGCCGTTCGATACAATGTCATCATGACTGCATACTCCATCGATTGGCTGAGAGACGTCACCAACATGATAAAAGGGCAGATGGGACAGCCTATACGATTTCATTTGAAAATAGACAGCGGAATGAACCGATTAGGTGTGAAAACGATTGAGCAAGTGAACGAAGTGAAAAAACTTGTCAGCGAGCACTCTTATTTACAGCTGGAAGGCGTATTTACTCACTTTGCGACAGCAGATGAAAAGGATGAGTCCTACTTTGATCGGCAGGTCGACACCTTTCAAACACTGCTTGAGCCGCTTCATACGGACAAGCTGCTCGTTCATTGCGCCAACAGTGCAGCGGGTCTAAGGTTTAAAGACGTCTTGTTTAACATGGTTCGCTTCGGTATCAGTATGTACGGGCTGTCACCGTCAGAAGAAATCAAGGATGAACTGCCTTTCAAGCTCGAAGAAGCTATGTCTCTTCATACAAAACTTGCCCATGTGAAGCACATTCAAAAGGGTGAGAGTGTCAGCTACGGAGCAACGTATACAGCCAATCAAGATACGTGGATCGGCACGGTTCCAGTTGGCTATGCAGATGGATGGATCCGGAAGCTGGCAGGAACGGAAGTACTTGTTGGTGGAAAGCGCCGGAAGATCGCCGGAAGGGTTTGTATGGATCAATTCATGGTTGAACTGAAAGACAAGCTTCCAGTAGGGGAACCGGTCGTTTTAATTGGTAAGCAAGGAGAAGACATGGTACCAGTCGATGAAATCGCTAAAAGACTTGAAACCATTAACTATGAAGTCACGTGCTCGATTGGCCACCGTGTTCCAAGAGTATATATAGAAGACGGCAAAAGAGTGCAAGTGCGGAATCCACTCCTTCAAGGCGGGTCAAGTTTTTTATAAACAACATTCAAAAAGAACGATAGTCAAACTGACTTCGTTCTTTTTTATTCGACAAAAATAGGGTAAACATTCTCCCTTTTTTAGAGATTTTGGAAATACCGTATGATTTTCGGAAAAAAGCGTATAATGGGAAAGAGGAACTCCATTATCATCTTGATTTACGGGTGGCGAGCCGCTTCATGTTCTAATAAGAAATCATGAAAAAACAGCTTTGCTTGTGCATTGAATAATGGTATGATTAGTCTTGGAATGGATCGATACGGAATCCGTAAGTTTTGTGGAGGTGTATGTTTTTTGTCTGAATCCAGCGCAACAAACGAAATGAAGATTCGACTGCCGGAGACTTTAATGTCTGAGATCGAACGAGTAGCAGAGCAGGATAAGGTAACAAGAAATGAATTGATCTACCGAGCGACAAAAACGTATATTCGTGAACGTAATATTCGACAAAATCGTGAATCGATGAGACGCGGCTACATGGAGATGGCGAAAATTAATCTGAATATCTCTTCAGAAGCACAATACGCAGAGTTTGAGGCTGAGAATACAGTTGAGCGATTAGTCAGCGGGGGTTAAACATTTGATTGTTAAACGCGGTGATGTTTACTTTGCTGATTTATCTCCTGTTGTTGGCTCCGAGCAGGGCGGGGTTCGCCCAGTATTGGTGATTCAAAATGACATTGGAAATCGCTTCAGCCCGACTGCTATCGTTGCAGCCATAACAGCCCAAATACAAAAAGCGAAATTACCGACTCACGTCGAAATTAATGCAAAGCGCTACGGCTTTGAACGAGATTCTGTCATTCTTTTGGAACAGATTCGTACGATCGATAAACAAAGATTGACAGATAAAATCACACATCTTGATGATGAGATGATGGAGAAGGTTGATGAAGCCTTACAAGTTAGTTTGGCTCTTATTGATTTTTAATATGGTGATACTTGGTTGCTCTATTGGGAGCAACTTTTTTTGTGTTCAATTTTTTTTAACGTTATAATGAAGAAAGACTAAAGAAGAGCTTTAAATGTAAGTAGGGGGTAAAACATGTCGAATCATATCGTGTTAGCTTTTGCAAGAAAGCACCAAAAGGAATTAGAAACAGAGTGGACGGACATTTTAAAACGACTCGGAGAAAAAGAAACGGACATGATGCTGAACGACAAAATGTATGAAACCATCTGTTCGGAATATGTTCAACTCATCATTACATCTCTTTCAGAGGGGGGTAATGAGGATTTTGAAGAAAAAGTGCAAAATTTTGCTTTGAAAATCGTTCAAATGGGTATATCACTTAAGTTACTGGCAAACGGTCTAACGGAAATCCGTACACATTTATATGAAAAAATGAACGATGACAAAGATACAACACAAGAAAGTCATGACCTCATCTGGCAAATCGATCGATTCATCACACCCATCCATAATGAGATCTTAAACCAGTATTCCATCTCATGGGAAAAAACCGTCAGCCTTCAAAAAATTGCGCTGCAGGAACTTTCTGCCCCGCTAATCCCTGTGTTTGAGCACATCACCGTCATGCCACTTGTTGGCACAATTGATACAGATCGTGCGAAAAAAATTATGGAGAACCTGCTTAATGGTGTCGTCAAACATCGCTCACAGGTCGTTTTGATTGATATCACGGGTGTACCTGTCGTGGACACAATGGTGGCACACCATATTATTCAAGCGTCAGAGGCTGTGAGATTAGTAGGAGCGAAGTGTTTACTTGTTGGTATTCGCCCGGAAATAGCCCAAACGATCGTTAACCTTGGAATTGATTTATCTCAGGTTACAACAAAGAATACCCTTCAAAAAGGAATTCAAACTGCTTTGGAAATGACAAATCGAAAAATTGTTTCATTGGAGGGATAACCAATTGAGAAATCACCCGAAGATTCCAATCTTAAAATTATATAATTGTCTTCTGATTTCAATACAGTGGGAGCTTGATGATCAAACAGCTCTTCACTTTCAAGAAGACTTACTGAATAAAATTCATGAAACAGGAGCAAACGGTGTGGTCATTGACTTAACATCCGTCGATATGATTGATTCATTTATCGCAAAGGTATTAGGCGATGTGATCACCATGTCCAAGCTCATGGGGGCAAAAGTTGTATTAACAGGAATACAGCCGGCAGTCGCTGTGACGCTTATTGAACTTGGCATTTCACTGGAAGAAATTCAGACAGCACTAGATCTTGAACAAGGGCTTGAGACACTGAAGCGGGAATTGGGGGAATAGATATGAAAGACCAATCCTGTGTAAAAATATTGACGGAATGGGACATAGTCGCAGCAAGACAATTGGGGCGGAATGTTGCAAAAGAACTTGGTTTTGGAACAGTTGACCAAGCAAGAATTACGACGGCCATTTCAGAATTAGCTCGTAACATCTATTTATACGCTGGTAAAGGTCAGATTTGTATAGAAGAAGTAATGGAGCGCGGAAAGCGTGGACTCAAAGTCATCGCAGCCGATGAGGGGCCTGGCATCATGGATATACGTAAAGTAATGGAAGACGGATTTTCTACATCAGGCGGACTCGGAGCAGGCTTGCCGGGCGTCAGAAGACTGATGGATGAATTTAAATTAGATTCCGCACCAGAACAAGGAACTGAGATACAAGCTGTCAAGTGGCTTCGCTAGGAGGGAAACCATGGATTTTAAGGAGGTAATGGAGCAGCGGTACCATCAGCTGCTCAGTCGTTATATCAGTGATTTAACTGAAACATCGCTTTATCAAGCTCAAAAATTTAGCCGTAAAACCATTGAGCATCAAATACCTCCTGAAGAAATAGTGAGTGTTCACCGAAAAGTGATTCAGGAGCTTTACCCTGATTTGCCGGAAGATGTCTTTCATTCACTAGACTTCTTAATTGAAGTCATGATTGGATACGGACTTGCCTACCAGGAGCATTTAACACTAAGAGGCATCCAGCAAGAAATTAAGTCGGAAATTGAAATTGCTGCAAATGTTCAGCAAACCCTTCTGGAAACGAAAATTCCAGAAGGAGACACATTTGATATCGGAGCCATCAGTGTGCCGGCAAAACAGATGAGCGGGGATTATTACCATTTCGTAACAGATCACGATACAATCAATATCGCGATTGCAGACGTCATTGGGAAAGGCATTCCAGCTGCGCTCTGTATGTCGATGATTAAGTATGCGATGGACTCCTTGCCAGAGTCAGGAAGCGGCCCAACGAAAGTGCTCAAAACCCTTAATCGTGTGGTCGAGCAAAACGTAGACCCAAGCATGTTTATCACCATGTTTTATGGCAGCTATAATAAAGAAACACATGAATTTAAGTACGCATCGGCTGGACATGAGCCGGGCTTTTTCTATTGCAAAAAAGAGAATCAATTTTACGATTTAGATGCGAAGGGTCTTGTGCTTGGAATTGCACCAGATTTTGATTATAAGCAGTATGAGAAGCATTTGGACGTAGGGGATATGGTGATCTTATTCTCTGATGGTGTCACAGAATCCAAATCGGAGGATGGCTTCCTAGAGCGTGAGGATATCAAAGCCCTGATATCTGAGAACCTATCCTATTCAGCTCAGGAAATGGTGGATTCCATCTATGACAGCTTACTCAAGCTGCAAGAATTTCAGCTGCATGATGATTTTACGTTACTTGTCCTCAAAAGGAAGGTTTAGAAAGTGCATAGACGGGTATATAAAATTCAAGGAAACAAGAATTTCGAGGTGAATGCATAATGAATATGTCTGTAAAAGAGCATCAAATAGATCAAAAAACAAAAATTAGTGTTAGCGGAGAAATCGATGTGTACTCTGCTCCTCAGCTAAGAGAAACACTCATGCCTAAAGCCGAGGCGGGCGAGCATCTAGAGATCTGTTTGAAGGATGTTACGTATATGGATAGTACAGGATTAGGTGTATTTGTTGGGTTGTTTAAAGCAGCTCAAAAAGCAGGTGGAACACTAAAGCTTGAGAACTTGTCAGAGCGGCTTGTAAGGTTGTTTGAAATCACTGGACTAAAGGACATCATTGACATTTCTGCAAAGTCAGAGGGTGGGGTACAATGAACGAAACAGTAGATCTAATCGAGATGAAAATACCGGCAAAACCAGAATATGTAGGCATCATTCGTCTGACTCTTTCAGGCGTAGCGAGCCGAATGGGCTATGTCTACGAAGAGATCGAAGACTTAAAAATTGCCGTCAGTGAGGCTTGTACAAATGCAGTTCAGCATGCCTATAAAGGTGCAGATGGCGAAGATGGAGAGGTAGCGGTTCGCTTTCTTGTCTATGAAGATCGTCTAGAAATCATTGTCGCTGATAAAGGCGGTAGCTTTGACTTTAAGCAAAAGCAGGAAGACCTAGGGCCGTACACATCTGCTCATACGGTGGATCAATTGGCAGAAGGAGGTCTTGGTTTATACTTAATGCAAACATTGATGGATGAAGTCGAGGTGCAAGCAAACTCCGGAGTTACCGTGGCGATGACAAAGTTTTTAAACAGGGAGCGAGTTGACCATGACACAACCATCCAAAACTATGAAACTAACTAAAGATGAAGTGGATCGCCTCATTCAAAGCTATCAATCCAACCAAGACGAGCAGGCGCAGCTAACACTAGTTGAGTGTTATACAAATCTTGTGGATATGCTCGCGAAGAAATACTCCAAAGGAAAAAGCTTTCATGAGGATTTAAGACAAGTTGGAATGATTGGTCTACTCGGCGCAATTAAGCGTTATGATCCACTTGTCGGTAAGTCATTTGAGGCATTTGCCATTCCAACCATTATCGGGGAAATCAAACGCTTTTTACGTGATAAAACATGGAGTGTCCATGTACCAAGACGAATTAAAGAGCTTGGACCAAGAATCAAGATGGCAGTTGATCACCTGACAACGGAAACGCAAAAGTCACCTAAAGTACAAGAAATCGCAGAATATCTAGATGTAACAGAAGAAGAAGTTCTTGAAACAATGGAGATGGGCAAAAGTTATCAAGCGCTGTCTGTTGACCAAGGCGTAGAGGCAGATTCTGAAGGAAGCACTGTGACGATTTTAGACGTCGTCGGCTCACAAGAAGAAGGGTACGAACGTGTAAACCAAAAAATGATGCTTGAAAGTGTGCTTCACGTTCTGACAGATAGAGAAAAAGAAATTATCAATCTCACGTATTTGCAAAATAAAAGCCAGAAAGAAACAGGCGATTTACTCGGCATATCTCAAATGCATGTATCAAGGCTGCAGCGGAAGGCAGTTAAAAAGCTACGAGATGCATTGTCAGAAGATGCGTCTATGGAGCTAGGGTAATGAAGCAGATCGAACAGCATGAGCATGTAAACGCCATTATCTATCAATCGAACAAAGAAGGAAAATCATGCTGCGGGGACAGTTTTTTTATTAAAGCAGATGATGAAGAACTAATTTGTGCTGTAGCAGACGGATTAGGCAGCGGCCAGTTCGCCAATGAATCATCTTCTTTAGTCAGCGAAATTGTCGAAGAATATGGACATGAGGATGTAATAACCCTCATTGATAGATGCAATCAAGCCATGAAAAATAAACGCGGGGCCACTGTAGCCATATTAAAGGTGAATTTTTCCCAACAGCAGTTTACCTATTGTTCGGTTGGTAACATTCGTTTTATCTTGAATGCACCTTCTGGCGACTATATTTATCCACTTCCGACATCAGGATATCTATCAGGTAAACCTAGAAAATACAAAACATACACCTATTCCTACGAAAAAGGTTCGACATTCATTATGTATTCAGACGGGCTGAATGTGCCAAACATGCGAATGTGTTTAAAGCATAGCCATTCAGTTGCAGACATCGCAAAAGAACTTGAAACATACACACAAGACAAGAAAGACGATCTCACCTATGTACTTGGTCAGCTTACATGAAATAGCTGACCTTTTTTCTGTTTTGCCGGTTTTTTTGATACACTAAAAGAGAAGACACAGTGAGAGGATGCAAAGTATGAAGACATCTGACTTTTTATTGAAACAAATTGCGACAGAATTAAAGCTTTCAACAAAACAAATTGGAAGTGTGATCCAGCTATTAGAGGATGGCAATACCGTCCCGTTTATTGCACGCTACCGGAAAGAGCAGACAGGCTCACTAGACGAGGTGCAAATTCAAACCATTTCTGAACGCTATACATATATCCAAAATGTGACGAATCGAAAAGAAGAAGTGATTCGCTTAATCGCTGAACAAGACAAATTAACAGATGAATTAAAACAGAAGATCGAACAGGCGCATAAGCTGCAAGAGGTCGAAGATTTATATCGACCATTTAAACAAAAACGAAAAACGAAGGCCAATGTAGCCAAAGCAAAAGGACTTGAGCCGCTTGCGGAGTATTTACTGCAGCTGCCAAACGATGAGATCAAAAAGAAAGCATCGGCTTTTATTAATGAAGAAAAAGAAGTCACAACCGCAGAAGAAGCACTAGAGGGCGCCCAGCACATCATTGCTGAACAGCTTGCGGATGATCCTGATATGCGGAAATGGATTCGCAGTGAGACGTACCAAAAGGGAAGTCTTGTCACATCAGGAAAAGACGTTGAAAACGACGAGAAAAACGTCTATGAAATGTATTACGACTATCAAGAGCCGATTAAAAAAATTGTGCCTCATCGTGTACTCGCGGTCAACCGAGGCGAGAAAGAAGGGATTTTGAAAGCAACCATCGAACCACCTGCTGAAAATATCCGTTTCTACCTCGATAAACAAGTTTTAAAAGGCAAGCAAACGACGGCGAGACCTTACATTGAAGCGGCCATTGATGATGCATACAAGCGCTTGATTCAGCCTTCAATTGAACGGGAAATACGAAAAGAGCTGACAGAAAAAGCAGAGGAACAAGCCATTCATATTTTCGCTGAAAACTTAAGAAAGCTCCTTCTTCAACCGCCGATGAAAGGGAAACGTGTACTTGGGGTGGACCCTGCGTTTCGTACAGGCTGTAAATTAGCCGTCGTGGATGATACAGGAAAAGTCCATCATATTGGCGTCATTTATCCGCACCCGCCTGTGCAGAAAAAAGCGGAAGCCAAACAAAAAGTGAAAGAAATCATTCAATCATCCAACATTGAAGTCATTGCGATCGGAAACGGAACAGCCTCAAGAGAGACCGAACAATTCATCGCAGACTTGATCCAAGAGCTGGACCAGCCAGTTTCATATTTGATCGTGAATGAAGCAGGGGCAAGTGTATACTCTGCATCTGCACTGGCAAGAGAAGAGTTTCCAGACTTGCAAGTCGAAGAACGAAGCGCTATATCCATTGCTCGAAGATTACAAGATCCATTAGCAGAGCTCGTGAAAATAGATCCGAAGTCTGTCGGAGTAGGCCAATACCAACATGACGTGAGCCAAAAGCAATTAAACAGCTCGTTAACCTTCGTGGTGGAGACGGTCGTCAACCAAGTCGGTGTGAACGTTAATACAGCTTCACAGGCACTGCTGCAATATGTGTCAGGTCTTTCAAAAGCCGTCGCAGGGAACATCGTCAAGCGCCGTGAAGAGATTGGGAGATTCACAAGCAGAAAAGAGCTGAAGGATATCCCGAGGCTTGGTGCAAAGACATATGAGCAGTGTATCGGCTTCCTGCGCATCACAGATGGACAAGATCCACTTGACCGCACAGGTATTCACCCTGAAAGCTATAAAGAAACAAAACAGTTTTTACGCATGATCAACATGACGCCAGACGATCTTGGAACAGAACAGTTAAAAGAGAAAATGGCTGAGGTCAAGTTAGACGAAGCCGCACAGCAGCTTGACATTGGTCCAATTACACTCCAGGATATCATTGATCAGCTGACAAGACCTGAGCGTGATCCGCGCGATGAAGTACCAAAACCTCTTTTGAAAACAGATGTGTTGAAATTGGAGGACTTGAAGCAAGGGATGGAGCTACAAGGAACGGTGAGAAACGTCGTAGACTTCGGCGCATTCGTTGATATTGGCGTAAAACAGGATGGACTTGTCCACATTTCGAAGCTGAGCAACCGCTTTGTGAAGCACCCACTTGACGTCGTGTCAGTCGGTGATATTGTGACTGTTTGGGTAGACTCCGTTGACCAGGCAAAAGGTCGGGTGGCTCTTTCGATGCTAAAACCAGAGTAAACAAAAAACGAGGCGCACCTTAGGATGGGGTGTGCCTTGATGTGACTGAATGTTTTTTTCTATAGAAGTACCAGCATTGATTAAGCAATTTGATTTGATAATGATTTTTCTCATAAAATGCTTTCTGCATCTGATTTTTCAGCCAGTTGGGCATCGCCCATTCCTCCTTTGATCAAAACAGTGGGTGTACCTTCAATGTATGCAAAGAGGAAATTGTCTCGTTCGAGGTTTTTATAGAAAGGAACGATTTTGATTGAACGAGAGAGAGTTACAGCAGTTAACAGAAGACATTTCAGAGCAGTTCTTTGGTAAGGTGTTTCGCCATCAGGCTGTTTTCAATCCCCGTTTAAAAACGACAGGCGGGAGATATTTACTTGGAACACACAATATCGAATTGAACCGCCGATACCTAGAAGAACATGGACGAGAAGAATTAATCGGAATCATCAAGCATGAGCTGTGTCATTATCATCTGCATCTTGAGGGAAAAGGCTATCAGCATCGTGACCGTTCCTTTAAAGAGTTATTAAAACAAGTAGGAGCCCCGCGTTTTTGTACAGCGCTAAAGACCGTACAAAATAAACGACGTGGACAGAAGCGACAAGAATATGTTTGCACAGGATGCGGTCAGTATTTTATCAGGAAAAGGCGAGTTGATACCTCTCGTTATGTGTGCGGCGTCTGCAAAGGAAAATTAAAATGGCAGCGTACAATCGGTTCAGAGTGATATGCATTCCTTTATGGGATGCTTTTTTTGTGAGATGAAGTAGACATATTGAGACAAATAGAGACGCGAGTCTCATTTTGTCTCTTTTTGATCGATGGGAATCGCTCAAATCCTCAGCTTTCAAGCGCCATGATGTTGGCACGCTTTTTGCTTGTATAGAAGTGCAAGCAAAAAAGATAGGAGGTTTTATCATGGAAATGGCACTTACAAAAGAAAAAGCCGTTTGGATGTATCAAAAAATGCAGGAAATTCGCCAATTTGAAGATCAAGTACACATGCTTTTTACAAAAGGGATCTTGCCAGGTTTTGTCCATCTTTATGCTGGTGAAGAAGCTGTTGCTGTAGGAGTCTGCGCTCACCTGAATGAACAAGACAGTATTACAAGTACACACCGTGGCCACGGTCATTGTATCGCCAAGGGCTGTGATCTAAAAGGAATGATGGCAGAAATCTATGGAAAAGCCACAGGTCTTTGTAAAGGTAAAGGTGGATCTATGCACATTGCAGATTTTGATAAAGGAATGCTCGGTGCCAACGGGATTGTTGGAGGCGGCTTTCCACTTGCGTGTGGGGCAGCCCTCACGGCTAAATATAAAAAGAAAGATAATGTAAGCGTTTGCTTTTTTGGGGATGGTGCTAACAATCAAGGGACTTTTCACGAAGGAATCAATCTCGCTGCCATCTGGAAACTGCCAGTCATTTTCATCGCAGAAAACAATGGTTACGGGGAAGCGACGCCATTTTCGTATGCTTCAAGCTGCAAATCGATTGTGGATCGAGCCGCCAGTTATGGTATTCCGGGTATTCAAGTGGATGGAAAAGATGTGACAGCCGTTTATCAAGCAGCAGAACAAGCGATAGAACGAGCAAAAAATGGAGAAGGTCCGACATTGATTGAATGCATGACATATCGGAATTATGGTCATTTTGAAGGAGACGCTCAGCGCTACAAAACCAATCAAGAAAAAACCGAACATCAAGAAGAGAAAGATGCCATCACTCTTTTTAAAAATGAATTATTAAAGCAGCAGCTGCTAACAGATCAAGAAATATCAAGTATTGAAGCGTCTGTAGCAGAAGCGATAGATGAAGCCGTGAGATTCAGTGAAGAAAGTGAATATCCAGATCATACTGAATTGCTAACTGATGTGTATGTTTCGTATCAATAAATCTGAAAGGAGAGAGGGAAATGACAAGAGAAATCAGCATGTCTAGTGCTTTGAATGAAGCGATTAAACTGGCAATGAGAAGAGACGAAGATGTCATTTTAATGGGGGAAGATGTTGCGGGAGGTGCTCATGTAGATCACTTACAGGATGATGAAGCATGGGGCGGTGTTCTTGGTGTAACAAAAGGGATTGTTCAGGAATTTGGGCGTGAACGTGTCCTTGATACACCGATTAGTGAAGCTGGCTATATAGGTGCGGCCATGGCTGCTGCTTCAACAGGGCTAAGACCAATTGCTGAACTCATGTTTAATGATTTTATCGGTACTTGTCTCGACCAAGTGCTGAATCAAGGCGCAAAATTTCGATACATGTTTGGCGGAAAAGCAGAGGTGCCAATCACGATTAGAACGACCCATGGGGCGGGTTTTAGAGCAGCTGCCCAGCATTCGCAAAGTTTGTATGCACTATTTACAAGTATCCCTGGATTGAAAGTAGTTGTGCCTTCTTCACCATATGATGCCAAAGGGCTGCTGCTGGCAGCCATCGAGGATCAGGACCCTGTCATCTTTTTTGAAGACAAGACGCTTTACAATATCACAGGAGATGTGCCGGAGAGGTATTACACATTGCCGCTTGGTCAAGCAGATGTGAAGAGGGAAGGTTCTGATGTAACCATCTTTGCGGTGGGCAAACAAGTGTATACAGCACTCGAAGCGGCAGAGCAATTGTCTGCTCAAGGTATTGAAGCGGAAGTAATTGATCCAAGAAGCTTGTCGCCGCTCGATGAGGAGGCCATTCTGACTTCAGTAGAAAAAACAAATCGACTTGTCATTGTCGATGAAGCAAATCCAAGATGCGGAATTGCCGCAGATATCTCTTCTTTGATTGCAGATAAAGGATTTGATTTACTGGACGCACCAATCAAAAAAGTGACGGCTCCTCATACACCGGTGCCATTTTCACCGCCTCTTGAAGATATATATTTGCCAACACCCGATAAAGTTGTGAACACAGTATTAGAGATGATTGGCAAGAGGCATGACAAGATCTTGAACTAGAGAAAGGAGAGAGGGAGATGGCTGTCGAAGTTGTGATGCCTAAATTGGGCATGTCGATGAAAGAAGGAACGGTATCTGTCTGGAATAAAGAGGTCGGTGAGACCGTAAGTAAAGGAGAAAGCATTGCAAGCATCAACTCCGAAAAAATTGAAATGGAGATCGAATCACCTGCTGAAGGAACCATTTTGGATATAAAAGTGTCTGAGGGAGAAGGTGTACCGCCCGGCACGGTCATCTGCTATATCGGTGAAGGAAATGAACAGGTGGAGAGAAAGAAAGAAAAAGAAATCCAGTCAAAACCAAAGAAAGAGAGAAAGAAAATCTCCCCTGTTGCCCGTAAAATGGCGAATAGCGCAAATCTAGACATTGATACGCTAGTGGGGACAGGACCAGGTGGAAGAATTACGAAAGAGGATGTGCTTCGTGCACTTCCTGAACGGAAAGAGAAGAAACAAAACGAGACAGTGCAACAGCCTATTAACATGATGCGGAAAACAATTGCCTCAAGAATGATGGAAAGCCTGCAAACAAGTGCACAATTAACCATTACGATGAAAGCGGACGTGACAAAACTGACAAACCTACAACAACAGCTGAATGAAACAGCCATCGCACGTTACGAGACAAAGTTGACCATCACCGATTTTGTAGCCAAAGCAGCAATCCTATCGTTGTTAGAACATCCTGCGATGAACAGTCAATATCATAACGGAGTTGTCGAAACCTTTGAGAATGTTCATCTTGGGATTGCTGCTGCGTTAGATAACGGATTGGCTGTACCGGTCATTCGGCATGCGGAGCGGTTAACGCTGATAGAGCTGGCGAAGGGCATTAAATTGTATGGTAAAAAAGCACGTGAAGGAAAGCTTCTACATGACGAAATCAAAGGTTCTACCTTTACCATCACCAATCTTGGAGCGTATGGTGTAGAGCATTTCACACCAATTTTGAATCCGCCGGAAGCGGGGATCCTTGGCGTCGGAACAATGTATGACACCCCTGTTTATCGAGAGGATGAATTGTGCAAAGGGACCATCCTACCACTCAGTCTTACGTTTGATCACCGCGTGCTGGACGGGGCGCCTGCCTCTGCATTTTTATCAACGGTCAAAGCACACTTAGAAGAACCATTATCCATTCTTTTATAGAAAGAAGGTGAATGTACCATGACACTGGTCATTATAGGAGGCGGACCAGCAGGTTATGTGGCGGCCATAACAGCCGCCCGTTTTGGCAGAGAGGTTGTGTTAATTGATCAAGGTCAGCTGGGAGGTACCTGCCTCAATGAAGGCTGTATCCCGACCAAAGCACTTTTGCAAAGCGCCGATATGTATGAGCATGTGAAATCGGCTGGACATTTTGGAATTGAGCTTCCAGAACATGAGCCTATCATTCAATGGAATGCTGTCCAAAAGCGGAAACAGTCTGTCGTCAAGCAGCTCACTGATGGTGTTCGTTACTTGATGAATAAAAACAAAATTACCGTGGTAAATGGGAAGGCTTCATTTCTATCAGCACATGAGCTATTCATAGAAAGTGAAGGAAAGTCTGAAATCATTCAAGCAAAACAAATCATTATTGCAACAGGGGCTGTGCCTGCGGCTTTACCGTTTGCACCTTTTGATGGCGAATGGATCATTCACAGCAAGGACGCCATGTCACTTTCTTCGATCCCAGATTCACTTTGTATCATTGGGGGCGGGGTGATTGGCTGTGAGTTTGCGAGCATCTTTAGCAGAATGGGATCAAAGGTTGTCATGGTTGAACGGACAGTGCACATTTTACCAGAAGAAGATCGTGATACAGCACAATGTCTTCACGAGCAGCTCGAAGAAACGGGTGTAAACATTTTGACGTCCGCCGCAGTCAAACAGCTTGATTCCTCTTCAAGAAAAGTAGTGGTGGAGAATAATCAAGGAGAACGTTGTGACATCCAGTCGGATCTTTGCTTAGTGGCGATTGGCAGAACTCCGCAACTTGGAGAGTTGAATCTTGATCAGATTGGAATTGAATTTGATAGAAACGGAATCTACGTCAATGAACATATGCAAACCAATCTCCCGCATATTTATGCGTGCGGTGATGTGACAGGTGGTGTCCAGCTTGCTCATACTGCCTTTCATGAAGGGACGGTTGCGGCTTCCCATGCATCAGGTGAACATCTAAAGGTCAATGAACAAGTGATTCCGAGGTGCATCTACACCTCTCCAGAAATCGCGAGTGTTGGTTTAAATGAAGAGAGTGCTAGAAAACAATATGAGGAGATTCGGATAGGTACATGTGCATTTTCTGCAAATGGAAAAGCATTAATCTTAAATCAACCAGCCGGTCACGTAAAGGTCATTGTAGAGCCGCAATATCAAGAAATATTAGGCGTTTCAATCATTGGACCGAATGCAACAGAAATGATTGGACAAGCGGCGGTGATGATGCATGCAGAGTTGACCGCCGATACATTAGAGCAGTTTATTGCGGCACATCCGACACTTTCAGAGGCAATACACGAAGCCGTTCTGCAAACCATTGGAAGAGCGGTGCACTGCTGAAAGAGACTCCTTTTCTATCCAATTGACTTCTTGGGTTAGCCAATGATAATTGAAAGCGCTTTTATGTTTATCTATAATGAATAAAAAGCCCCCAGAGGAGAGGATGGAATGAATCCGACGCCTTGTTATTTAAATACGTGGAAACGTTTTGTTCGTGAAGGTTTGCTTGATCAGTCTCGTCTGAATAAGAGAGTGGCAGAATCATGGCACAGGTGTAAACAGGCAAATGTGAATCCGTATTTAGATAAAGGACAGTCGTTGTTAGAAAAGGAACGATTCAGTGCCCAAAAAAAGAAATATTCATTATTCCTAAATGCGGCTCTTCCTTACTTAAATAAAATCAATCAGCAATTAAAAGATTCTGATATGCTGGCCTTACTCATCGATGCAGATGGTTATGTGCTAAGTCTGACAGGAAGCGAAAGAACGATGGTGGAAGCCAGAAGAATTAATTTTATGGAGGGTTCACGCTGGACTGAAACAGATGTAGGGACAAATGCGATCGGAACGGCACTCGTCATCGGAGAAGCGGTGACGATCAACGGAACGGAGCATTTTTCTATCGCCTCACATCATTGGAGTTGTTCAGCTGCTCCAATTCGCGATGCGGACGGTACAATCATAGGGGTGATTGACATTTCCTGTATGACGGATAACAAGCACCCTTTTATGCTTGGAATGGCTTCAACGGTTGCTTATGCCATAGAGAGAGAAATTCAAGTCGAGCAAAAAAGGAGAGAGATGGAACTGATCACTCATTGTCTCCAGCAGGTGGAAGCAGATGAACCGTATGTGGTCTGTAATGAAAAAAAGCAAATTGTGTCTGCCAGCAGGTCGATAAGAGATCGATTTTCAGACTGGCATGGAATGGATGTTGAGCGGCTTAAGGATCATCCATTTGTTATCCGGGGAAAGCAGATCATTCAATCAGAGCAAGACGGGAAGGTGCTAGGCATATCCCTTTCTCTTGAAGAAGCAGCGAAAAGCAGCATGACCGTTTCTTTTGCTCAATTTCCCGGGGAATCAGGAACAAGTAAGGTATTTCAACAGACGCTTAGTGAGATGAAGAGAGCGGCACAAACAGATGCTCATGTGTATATTTGGGGAGAAACAGGGACAGGGAAGGAACTCGCCGCTAGGGCCATTCACTCCGCCAGTGAAAGGCATAAAGGGCCGTTTATTGCTGTTAATTGCGGAGCCATTCCTGAAAGCCTGTTAGAAAGTGAGCTGTTTGGCTATGCTGAAGGTGCTTTTACAGGAGCAAAACGTCACGGAGCTAAAGGGAAATTTGAACAAGCCCATAAAGGAACACTCTTTCTAGATGAAATAGGCGAAATCCCATATGCGATGCAAGTAGCGCTTCTTAGGGTGATAGAAGAAAGGGCAGTCGTACCGCTAGGCGGGACACACGAAATCCCTTTGGATATTCGAATCATTACAGCGACTCACCGTAATATGAACGAACTGCTGAAGGAAGGAAAAATACGAGAAGACTTGTATTACCGTCTTCATGTCTATCCGATCAATATCCCGCCGCTTAGAGAAAGAAAAGAAGACATTCATGATTTGTATCGTTATTACCAAAAGAAGCATCACTGGAATGCAGCGTTTCCTGAATCATTTTTTCAGAAATTACAGGCGTATCATTGGCCAGGGAATATACGAGAGCTTTTTAACCTGTTTGAACATCTAAGGGTCCTCTTTCCGAAAGGTGGATGGATTGGTGAATCGCAATATGCTTCAGTATTAGAGACGATTGATCAGAAAAAACAGAAGCTGCATCCAGCGGAGCAACCCGAGACTTCAAAAGAACTCACATTCAGGGAACGCATTCAAAAGCAAACAGTGATAGACGCACTGCATAAAACAAAAGGTCATGTGTCAGAAGCAGCGAGGTTAGCAGGAGTGCCAAGAAGTACTTTTTATAAGTGGATGCGAAAGTTTCATTTGTCTTAATCTTATGAGGAAGGGTGCATCAAGGCCCTTGGTCTACGTGGAGGTCGGGGGCTTTCTGCCAAGTTAAACAAATGGCATGGAAAAAGGCTTGACTGTTATATTAGTATATGTTAAATTATAAAAGCCGTCGCAAATGAAGCAGGAATGAAACGTTTAAAAATTCTTGACACATTTTTCTGGCATAGATATAATGAAACATGTCTCATTATTCCGCAGTAGCTCAGTGGTAGAGCTATCGGCTGTTAACCGATCGGTCGTAGGTTCGAGTCCTACCTGCGGAGCCATAATGGAGAAGTACTCAAGTGGCTGAAGAGGCGCCCCTGCTAAGGGTGTAGGTCGCGCAAGCGGCGCGAGGGTTCAAATCCCTCCTTCTCCGCCATTATCATATGGCCCGTTGGTCAAGCGGTTAAGACACCGCCCTTTCACGGCGGTAACACGGGTTCGAATCCCGTACGGGTCATGTTTTCTTTTTTATGTTGATTCGTTGGGCTATAGCCAAGCGGTAAGGCAACGGACTTTGACTCCGTCATGCGTTGGTTCGAATCCAGCTAGCCCAGCCATTTTTTTATATATGTTTTTCTGCATAGCAGATGAGCCATTAGCTCAGTTGGTAGAGCATCTGACTTTTAATCAGAGGGTCGAAGGTTCGAGTCCTTCATGGCTCACCATTGTCACGCGGGTGTGGCGGAATTGGCAGACGCGCTAGACTTAGGATCTAGTGTCTTTATGACGTGGGGGTTCAAGTCCCTTCACCCGCATTGTTTTTAAACAGTGCACTTATGAATATATGAGCACATCATACACGCGGTCGTGGCGGAATGGCAGACGCGCTAGGTTGAGGGCCTAGTGGGTGAATAACCCGTGGAGGTTCAAGTCCTCTCGGCCGCATCTAAGAAACCAAAGGTTTATAGACCTTTGGTTTTTTTGTGTTATTTTCAATATTTTTATTTTGGAGAGAAAAATTTGTATAATATTATATTCCTCGAGTAAGAGCATTATATGATCTGTGTTAAATTTTTAAACTTCCCCCCTAAGTTTGGTTTTGTTACAAATTCGTCATAAAATGTGAAATATTTTCATTGTATGGATGTCGAGTATATTTCGAAATTTAATAATCTTCAAGGTCTGTATTTAAAAGAAGATAAGCATTTGTTAGACCGATGTTTTGGGTTCTTAAAAAGTAGGAAAATGTATAATGATATTGAAGATTTTGAATTAGAAGCAGCTGAATACTTTAGAAGAGCTGGAAGATTTGAAATGGCTACCAAGCATGTACCTTTTGCAACAGAAAAATTAATGTCATGTCAATTGATGGTTTATTTTTTATCAAGTAAATTTATGATACGTTTTCCCCGTCCACCTCCAGTTTCTAAGGAATGATGTGCTTTGGCAACATCAGATAAACGATAAATGCTATCAACAACTGGTCTGACCTTGTTGGAATCTACATAAGATGCTAATTCTTTTAAAATTTCATTTTGGGGGTTTGCGCTGAATGTGCGAACTCTACGAGAGCCGAAAATAGTTGAAGTTAATATATATATGAAGGACGAAAAACTAGGAAATCCAATAGTAACCATTCTACCGTTCTTTGCAAGCAAGCGTCTATAATGTTTAAGGTCAGTTCCCACAGTGTCCATGACTACATCAAACTTTTTAAGATCAGTAGGAGATGTTTCTTTATAATCAAATACTTCGTCTGCACCTAGCTCCTGAAGAAAAGTAAGATGTTTTTCGTTTGCAAGAGCAGTTACATGAGCACCTAACATTTTTCCAATTTGAATCGCAATGCTTCCGACTCCACCACTTGCACCACGTACAAGTAACTTTTCTCCTTTTCTAAGGTTCGCTTTATATTTTAAGGCAATAATTGCAGTAGCACCTACGCCAGGCAATGCCGCGGCTTGTATGAGATCAATCTTTATAGGAGTTTTAGATATTTTCTCAGGTGATATAGCTACATATTCAGCAGCACTACCAACTTGGTTCCTTAAATTAATAGGGAGAACCCCCCACACATTATCACCTAATTGATAACTTTTTACGTTCGACCCTACTTCAACAACCTCTCCAGAAAAATCTGCTCCAGTCCCTTTAGGGAATTGATTACCCGTTAATAGTTTTAACTTACCTGATCGAAACAGTGTATCCATAGAGTTTACACTCGACCCATGTACACGAATGAGTACTTCTCCAGGTTCTATAACTGGTCTTGATATAAAATCTTCAAAAAGAACATTCGGTGATCCATAATTAGTGTATTGTGCAGCGCGCATCTTCTCATTTTTCATTTACTCACTCCATCTCCTTGAAAAAGTATTAACTTGAAGGATTTTTATAATCAATTTAGCTCTCTATTACATGGATGACACGGTTTACATATTTGATTATAATAAATGGAATTGATTTAACAAGTACGCAATATAAACTGCTTAAGGAAGGAAAAACTGACTAAGGGGTGGATAAAATATGACTGAAAGTGAGCTGAATAAAGCGATAGCTCCAGCGAGTTATGCATTAAATATATTAGCAGGAAAATGGAATTTAAAAATCTTAGCTGTACTATGTAGTTACAAGGAGATTCGATATAATGAGTTAAAGCGTAAAGTGTATGGAATTACAGGAACAATGCTCAATCAATCATTAAAGGACCTGATTGAAAACGGAATTGTTCAACGAGTTCAGTATAATGAAGTTCCATCAAGAGTAGAATATTCATTGACTGGGGCAGGACTAGAGCTGATCCCTATATTCGAACAACTTCTTTTATGGGGCGAAAACCAATTAGAAAAATCAAAGTCATAATAAAATCCATCTGCGTGAGAAGTTCGTTGGGGAATCATAGCATAGCTTCCTAACAAAGATTTTATTCACTTTAAGCTATGATGAAGAAAAACAACAAAAAATCTTGAGATTACTAGGGAAGCGCTAGAAAAGGGGATGCAAATACATGTCAATTTATCATAAAGTCATTGGAGAAGGATTTCCGATCGTGATATTGCATGGTTGGACACTTGACCATCAAGTGATGTTACATGCATTGGAACCGGTATTTGAAAAACAAAGCGGTTGGAAAAGAATATACATAGACTTACCGGGTATGGGACGTTCCCACCCTCACCCATCTATTCAGAACTCTGACGAAATGTTAGAAGCGGTATTGCGTCTTTTGGACGAGATGATCCCTGATGAACAGTTTATTGTTTGTGGTTATTCGTATGGAGGGTACATAGCTAGAGGTATTGTTCATTCACGCCGGGAAACCGTTCGTGGATTACTGCTTGTGGCCCCAATGACTATACCTGTATTCGATAAAAGAGTCGTACCAGAGAAGACAGTTCTAAAAAGTGACAGCCACTTGATATCGCATTTGTCTTCAGAGGAGGCGGATGCATTTTGCTCCATGGCGGTTGTGCAAGGAAAAACGGAATGGGAGAGGTTTCGCGATGAAATTTACCTTCCTTCTAAACAAACAAATCATGAATTCATCAATAACATTCTTCAAAATGGGTATGGCTATACCTTCGACATTTCAGCTGAATTTCAGTATCCCACGCTCATGATCACAGGGCGTCAAGACGATGTAGTCGGATATCAAGATGCGTGGCGGCTGATCGAAGACTATCCAAGGGCCACTTTTGCAGTGCTTGATATGGCTGGTCACAACCTGCAGATTGAACAACCCGATGTGTTTCATTCATTAGTCCATAACTGGTTAAACAGACTTGAGTCGGAAAATATGTAGTTGTTCACCTTTGTATAAATAGAAATTTTCTTGATTCGGGTTCGTGGCTGTATTAATGATTTTTATAGTTTGTGAACGAAAAAGTCCACTCATCTTATGTGAGTGGGCTTTTTGTATGAGTTATCATATAATAAATGTCATTCTAATCGATCGAATGGCTTCAAACTATTGAAATTTCCAACTAAACAACGAAATGATAAGGTGGGGTTGAGCTTATGCTTGGATTGCCAAGAGGGGAAGTTTTTTTAGTTCCCTGGTCTGCTGAATGGGGCAAAGAATTTGAAAGGGAAAAGAAACGCATAGTAGAGGTCATTGGTCAGTATACAGTGAATGTGCATCATATTGGAAGTACAGCAGTTAATGGTTTGAGTGCGAAACCCATTATTGATATTGCGATTGAAATAGATTGTTTTTTTGACGGGAAACAGTGTGTAACAGCTTTGCAAGGGCTTGGTTATTCATATAGAGGGACCAAAGTTTTACCTGAGAGACACTATTTTAACAAAGGAGAACCACGTACTCACCAAATTCATATGTATCAAACAGGCAATAGATATTTACTTGAACAGTTAAATTTCAGGGATTATTTAAGAAGTAACAAATTAGTAAGAATTGAGTACGAGCAACTCAAACTGAACCTATCTAGCTTAATTAAAAATGACAAACACAAATATGCCGAGGGAAAAACTAACTTTGTCCAATCGATTTTAGAGAGAATTTAGATAAAGATTTCTTTTCATGCTGAAAAAAGCTGATTTTATGCACAAATGATTGAACAGAGCTAAATAAACATTTCATCATTAAATCTCTGTCTTATTTGTGTTACCATAGCACATTCGGTGCTCTTTTAAATCCTAAATTGCAATAATTTCCGATTCATGTTACAATAAGAATAATTATTTTTGTTCGGCGTAAAGGATAGCATGAAGAAAGACTTTTCGTCTTGAGGATACTTTGGGCAAGGATAGTATAATACATTGTGTGGTAACGCACTAGGAGGCAACAAACATGGAACAAGGTACAGTAAAATGGTTTAACGCAGAAAAAGGTTTTGGATTTATCGAACGTGAAGAAGGAGACGATGTATTCGTACATTTCTCAGCTATCCAAGGTGACGGATTCAAATCTTTAGACGAAGGTCAAAAAGTAACTTTTGACGTAGAGCAAGGTTCTCGTGGAGCTCAAGCTGCTAACGTTCAAAAAACTGCTTAATCTTCATTTTTTAAAACAGGTTCTCTGTAGAGAGCCTGTTTTTTTGTGTTTTCATTTATTTCTGCAATAAAAAACCCTACTCAACGTACAAGTAGGGAGATGTTACAAGGTAATCGTAAAAAAATTCATGCTTCAAAGGTTTATCAACAGTATAGCATATTGGATTTACAATATGCGGAATTTGCTTAAATAAATTCTTTTTTCTTTACTGGTCGAAGATAGAGGGATTTGTTCGTAGAGAAAATGTATTCAAAAAGTGGGGAAGCAGGTAGACAATATTAGCAGAAACTCTTGATTTGTTTTTCAGTGATTCCTTTGATGACTTCTAGCTCACTAATCAAATAACCATAAGCATCGTCGAGCATTTTCTTTTCGCTTGCATTCAGTTTTTTTTCTTTCTTCATTCGCATGAGATCACGTACCACTTCAGCGCCTTCTAGTATGTCGCCCGTTTTGATTTTGTCGGTGTTGATTTTATATCTCTCTTTCCATGGCAATAACTTATCTGATGTTCCATTTTGGAAAGTGTGTATGATGTTCTTTAAGGCAAGTATATCTGTAACAGGTCTTATCTTTGACCTTGACATCTTCCTTGTAGGAATCATCACTTTCATATGGCTAACGGCCATCTTAATGACATAATACGATTGTTTTTCATCAGAGAATTCTTTTTCTTCTATGGCTTCAATTATACCTGCTCCGTGCATTGGATAAACAATATTATCACCAATTTGAAACATATCATCCGCCTCCATATCATGTATCTACTTTAAGGGTACCACACTTATGGGTAAAATAATCAAATTTTTAATAATAACATGTTTATTTATTTTTTGTCAATAAATTTTGTTCTAAAAAAGAGAGATTTTTTATGGAAATTTCGGATGATTTTTGAGTATATCCTCAAGAATCCTTGCTACAAGAAAAACAGGATATCGACCATTAAAAAGACCAGCCATTGAGCTAGTCTTTCCAAATAGAATCCGATCATAATGTCGAAATATCAATCACAAACCGATAACGCACATCACTATTGAGCACACGTTCATATGCTTCATCGACTTGGTTTGCGTTGATCACTTCAATTTGTGGTGCGATATTGTGAGCAGCTGCGAAATCGAGCATTTCTTGTGTTTCTTGGATGCCGCCAACGAGTGAGCCGGCGATGCTGCGACGTCCCGTAATTAATGAAAACACATGGAAGTTGTCTGGCTTTGGTGGTGCACCGACGTTTACTAATGTTCCGTCAACACGAAGTAAGGACAAATAGGCATCCACGTTGATATTGGCAGAGACGGTATTGAGAATGAGGTCATATTGACCGGCTAGTGTCTTAAACGTATCAGGGTCACTTGTAGCAAAATAGTCTTTTGCACCAAATGACAGCGCCTCTTCTTTTTTATTCAAAGAGCGGCTTAATACAGTCACTTCAGCGCCAAGTGCGCGTGCAAATTGAATGGCGACATGACCTAGACCGCCCATTCCGACAATCGCCACTTTTTTGCCAGGCCCAGCCTTCCAGTGTTTTAACGGAGAATACGTTGTGATGCCGGCACAAAGAAGGGGGCTGGCGACATCGAGGGAGAGCTGGTCAGGAATATTGACAACAAATCGTTCTGTCACAACAATTTTCTGACTGTAGCCGCCGTAAGTTGGTTCTCCATCATAATCCAGGTTATTATAAGTTTGAACGACTCCTTTCTTGCAATATTGTTCATCTCCATTTTGGCAATATTCACATGTACCGCAAGAATCGACAAAACAACCGACGCCTACACGATCACCAATGTTGAATTTCGTGACAGCATCCCCAACAGCTGAAACAACTCCAGTAATCTCATGACCCGGAACCATTGGGAAAATACCGCCGCCCCATTCATCAAAGGCACTGTGGATATCTGAATGACAGATCCCGCTAAACTGAATATCAATTAAAATATCATGTGGACGAAGTGCTCTTCGTTCAATGGTTGTCCGTTCAAAGTTTGCTTTTGCATGGGAAACACTTAAAACGTTTGATTGGTGCGTCTGACACATTCTTGATCATCCTTTCAAAAGTAAGATTCGGTCCTTCCTCTATACTGTACGTCTTAAAGTGAACTTTAAGTCAACATAGAACCCTCTGATCGCCTCAATTCAGGCTTTAGCATCAACCTTGAATCAAGATTTGAGCCAAAAGTATCTTGTCTTCTCGATAAAAATGGAGATGATGGGAAAAGGGAGATCGTCAAGTAAGAGAAAGAAGAGAAGGGTGAAAACAATGAAAATAGCACAAGCCGCCAAACAGCTCGATTTATCTACTGCTACGCTCAGGTATTATGAGAATATAGGTTTAATTAGACCGATCAGGCGTGATGAAAATGGTGTTCGTGATTATACAGAAGAAGATATTCAGTGGATAGAATTTATTAAATGTATGAGAAATGCGGGTCTGTCAATTGATGCTCTTAGAGAA
Source organism: Bacillus sp. FSL K6-1106 (assembly GCF_038005245.1). Lineage (NCBI taxonomy): Bacteria > Bacillati > Bacillota > Bacilli > Caryophanales > Bacillaceae > Bacillus > Bacillus sp. FSL K6-1106. The sequence continues at coordinate 570,949 of NZ_JBBOSV010000002.1, read as the reverse complement.
TATACGGCTTTATTTATCGAGGGAGAGGATCGTACATTGTCCTCAAGAAAGAGTATTTTGGTCAATGAGAGAGAAAGACTCGTAGACAAACAAAAGGAAATCGAAGAAACGATTAAACGGTTAGATTACAAGATCGAAAGTTATGAAGATATTATCCACAGCTATGAACAAAAACTAGTTCATCAATTAAAAACGAGCTCTATTTAAATGAAGAAAAACCTGTGACTTGTCACAGGTTTTGTGATGTGGTTATCTTTTTGTGTAACGCACCCAATTGTAATGAGCGTAAAGTGGGGTAACACCGTTGTAGGAGCCGAGCCATTCATCGACACCTGCACCATTCCATAAGTTCATCATAATCTTTCCAGGTGTTTGAGGGATTTGAGTAGTAGCCGTATGTTTTAATTGACCGTCCACATACCATTTAATTGAGTTAGGCTGCCAGTCGAACGCATATGTGTGATAAGAGTTTGCTGCATCAAAACCAAGGTTGACGATTTTTTCATGATTTCCGACACCATTGGTATAATAATTAAACTGAACCTTTGTCGTATCTTTTCCTAGAAATTCGATGTCGATTTCATCCCAAGGCGTACCATCAGTCGGTCCCGTATAAGTAAAGAACGAAGACACGATCCCAACATTTTTGGCTGGTTTCATGCTGACTTCATAAAGCCCATAGCCATATGTTTGAGTAGAACGGTTTTCTCCGCAGTCAAACTTATTATAGGAAGGACTTGTGAGCGATAATCGCATTTCCCCTAACGACGTCATGGAGACATTGTTTGCGCGCCACGTACAGTTAAACATATTTCCGTTTGAGTACCCATCGGCTTTTTGCCATAACCCGGTATTATAGTTGTTGAACGGTTCATAAAACGACCCACCCGTTTGTGCCGAGGCACTTGCAGCAAATGTGGACAAACTTAAGAATAATCCAGTGACAAGCAGCATCAACATTCGTTTTACACGGTAAGACATGAAGGCATTCCCCTCTCTTTTTGAAAGCGTTTTCTTTTTGATCATACATGATTCTCTTAACATGGAAAATCGGTCTAATATATGATATTAAAGGAGACTTTTTGCTAGATTCTTCTCTTCTTTCATGAGAAGTTATGAAAGAGAATGGTATAAACAGAAAAAGGCCAAAAACTCATAAAGAATAGTTGAGTTTTTGGCCTTTTTTATTTTAAAAAACTTTTGCTTTTTCTTTAGCTTGATCAACTGCCGCTGTTTTAATCTCTTCGGCTAAATGGGGTGTATAAGATATGCCTTCTACTAAGATCTTATCAAAGGAAGTTACACCGATGAAGTTTAAAACGGTTTGTAAGTGTCTGCTGCCAATTTCCTTGTCCTGCTGGGGTCCGGTCGTATAGATGCCCCCGCATGCCTGAATGTGAATTGCTTTTTTGTTATTTAATAGTCCAATAGGTCCATGTTCTGTATATTGAAAGGTTTTACCGCGCATACAAATGGCATCAATGTAGGCTTTCATGACAGGTGGATGTGAAAAATTCCACATAGGATTGACGAACACGTACTTGTCGGCCTGACAGAATTGATCAAGCAAATGTGCAAGGGCCTCTAATTTTAACTGATGATCTGGCTGTAATTCGTCAAATGATTGTCCAGATTGCAGCTTTGCCCAAGATTCAATCACATCTTGATCAATTTGCGGGATGTCTGTTTTATATAAATCAAGGCGAACCACTCGATCTTCTGGATGTGCTTCTTGATAGGCGCTGATGAATGCTTCTCCAACAGTTAAGCTGTATGATTTAGAAGGACTGCTTGGGTGTGCGGTAATATATAAAAGGGTACTCATAATGTTTCTCTTCCTTTCAAATGTAGTTTAAAGGGCAAATTGTGCGATTCCGTCTCCATAAGACCAATTATCCTGGGTTACTTCGATCAAATTGATAAATAGATCTTCTGTTCTTACGTTGGCGGATTGGTGCAATTGTTTGCTTAATTCTTTATAAAATCCCTTTTTCATTTCTGTTGGACGGCCAATATTTAAAAATATTTGTACGATCAACAATTCATCAGATCGTTCAATTTCTAAACAAGTCGGATGAAAATTGAAGTTTTCTTTCTCGAGTTCCTCTATAATTAAAAAACGATCATCACTAGGAACCTTTAGGTGGTCAACAATGACCTGTCCAATTATGTCTCTTATTTCGTTTTTAGCCTCAAGGGAACGACCTTTGATCATAGATACACGGGTTAAAGGCATATTCATCACTCCTATTTGTTTGATGGGTACATGATGATGTTACCGCTAGAGAGGAATTTTAAGAATGTAGGTTAGTTCGTGTTTGTTCGTCTGAATAAAAGAAAATTGAATCTGGGTGATAAAATGACAAACCATGAAGCTTGGATTGATCAACTCATAAAACAATTAAGGACAAGACCGCCCCGTAATGCCAGCACAAAAATGAGGCAGATCGATTTAGCAAGGTTGATCGGTGTAGATACTAGAACTGTACAGTTATGGGAAAACGGTGAGCGTATGCCAAGTGTAACGAACTTAAAAAAGCTCATTTATACTTTTTTGATAGAAGAAAAGTTTATAGAGGGTCAAGAAAAACAAGAAGCTCAACACCTTTGGGGAGCAGCAAAACGAGCGTTTGAGGCAAATTCTTTATCAAACCGCTCCTTTCCTTCATTCGATGATGTTTGGTTTAATCATCTGCTCACTCAGCGTGAGTTAAGTGATCTGAACCTGATTGACACGCCAACGGAGACATTACATACAGATTCATTACAAACTGTGATGGGGAAAAGAATGGACCACTTTATCGGCAGAAACAAGGAAATAGAGGATCTACATCGTTTTCTAGCGACGCCTCAATGTGTAACGGTTGTAGGTCCTGGAGGAATTGGGAAGACATCTTTAGCGATGAAAACAGCTCAAACTCTGTCAAATCTATATGAAGATGGTATGTATGTATTGGAGCTCTCCTCACTTCAAGATCCAGCTTTATTCACACATTTTCTTTATTCACAGCTTGAAATAAAAGAAAGGTCCAATCAGCCAGAATTACAATCCATCCTCGAGTTTATCGGTCATAAAAAACTATTATTCATTTTTGATAATTGTGAACACCTGATTCAAAAATGTGCAGAATTCATAGATCAGCTTCTGTCTGCTGCACCAAATATCAGTATTATCGCAACGAGCCAGGAGCCGCTCAATATTCAGGCAGAGCGGGTATATCGGCTCTATCCCTTAACAAAACCAAAGAAAGATGAAAGCTATCAGATGGAACATCTACTAGAATTTGAAGCGGTTCGTCTTTTTATTGAACGTGCGAAATCCATTGTTCCTGATCTCGTTATCTCTCAACACAATATACAACTCATCGCTGATATATGTACAAGGCTGGAGGGGATACCATTAGCTATTGAATTAGCTGCTTCCCGTCTGAATATCTTGACACTAGAGCAGATCTTAGAGCGGTTAGATCAATTGCTCTCCTTCCTAACACAAGGAAAACGAACGGCAGCCCCGCGTCAACAGACTTTAAAGGCTGCGATTGAATGGAGTTATCAATTGCTGACACAAGAGGAGCAAAAATTACTTAGAAAAATAAGTGTGTTTGTAGGCAGTTTTACTTTAGAGGCCGTTGAAGAGGTTTGCGGATCATCTTCTCTAATAGAGGGAAAGAGTGACGAAGTGTTACATTTGGTTTCTAGCTTAGTGAATAAGTCATTGCTTTCGATTGAACAGTCAATAGACGGGCGTCGAGTGAGGTACTTTTTATTAGAAGGAATTAAACAGTATGCACAAGAGCAGTTCAATGCATTAGAAAGTGAGGAATGTAGAAAAGTCATTCGTTTTCAATATGTGACGTACTATCAACAGTTTGTTCTTGAAATGGATAAGAAGTTTAGAACATCAAGCCGAGATATTATTCTAGCATCCATCAGAGATGAATATGCTCATATTCTTCATATCCTCACATCCTGCTATACACAGACTAATGAACAAGAGAAGAGAATAGGTTTGAGTATAATTGGGGCGATGTATTGGTTTTGGGTGCATGAAGGCAGCACAGATGAAGGAGTTCTTTGGTTTGAGCGTTTTCTCAGTGTACTGCCAGCAGGTGATGGGCATGATTCATTGCTGGCAAAAGTATATCATGGACAAGGCGTCCTGCTCTTTATTTTGGGACAGGATAATCAGTCACTGATCAGTGCATCTAAAAGTTTAAAAATAGCCCGGAAATATAAAATGTCTTCTTATATTTCATCTTCTCTGCGCTTAATGACTTATATATCTTTAAAGACTCACTCCTTAGAGGCAGCCAAACGTTATATTAAAGAAAGCATAGAGGTAGCTACAAGAGCAAAGGATGGATGGAATAATGCTAGTTCTTATAATGCGTATGGTTTGATTCAAATGAAGCAAGGAAATGATGAGCAAGCAGCTAAACTGTTCAAGAGCAGTATTGAGTACTTTGAAGAAGTAAACGATAAGTGGGAGCTGTCAGCACCATATGAGAACCTAGGTTATCTAGCTTTGAAACAAGGCCATACTAAACAATCTATTCGGTATTTTAAAAAGGTCCTGACGCTGGGATTAATGTATCAAGGCGGATGGATTTTCACTCGTGGATTAATAGGAATCATTCTTTCATTAGTGGCAAGACAATGCTATCACGAAGCAAGTATCATGATTGGCGTGTTTCAAAAAATAAATAGAGCTTCATTTCAACAGCCTGTGACTGAAGATTATCAGCAGGCACTCATTCTTATCAGACAGAACCATGATCACCATCTGATAGAAGAAGCAGTAAGGTATGGGGAACAGCTTTATAAGGATGAGCTCATCACATGGTTGGATGAATATGAGAATAAGACAAAGGGCTAAAAGATCATTTTAGCCCTTCATCAAAAATCTGAAAAGGTCTTTGTCTAAGGCCTTTTTTCTATGCTATTTCATGTCTTACCGTGGCTGGGCAATGTCAACTAGGCACTCCACAAACTCTTTCTTTCGCGAGTAGAAAGGAAAATGATCAGCATCAAGGGTATAAATACGCTCAAAAGGTCTAGTGGCATACATCTGTCTTTGCAAGTCAATCGGAATGGAGCGGTCTTTTGTTGTTTCAATATAGACGCTAGGCACATGTCCAAAGCGTATATTTGTTAGAGATACCTTATCTTCAAAAGGCTGAACAGGCTGTGGGCGTATATTCCTTTTGAACAATTGCAGATCTTCCTCCGAACTTTCGTTGAGCATATCCTCTGCAATGAATTCTTCTATTAATGTGAGGGTCTGATCCTTTTCGTTCAACGCTGCTTTAGGACCACCTGATGCAATATCACTGACGGCCTGTCCATTCTCTGGAACAAAGGCGCAGACGTATACAAGTTTTTTGATCTTCTCTGGTATTTCCTCTGCTGCTTGTGATATGACCATTCCGCTCATACTGTGTCCTACTAAAATGACAGGCTGGTCTATTTTTTCAATTGTTGAAACAACTTTTTTTACATAGCTTTTTAGTGATACGTCCTGTGGAGGCGTAACATCTTCGCCGCTGCCAGGTAAATCAATTGCAACTACTTTATGACCTTTTTGTTGAAGAGCAGGTGTTATTTGGTCCCAGCACCAGCCACCTTGAAATGCACCATGAACGAATAGGAATGTATTCAATAAGATCACCTCAATTGTTTGATGTAACTATTATAGTTACACTTAGAGATCCAGTCAAATGATATCGATTAAAAAAGAATGATTGACAAAGCGGACAGTTGTCCGTAAGATAATACCGGTACAATTGTCCTAATGAAAATGAAAGAAATTTGATTTACACATAGAGATATATGCAAGGTGGATGAAGGTAAAGAAGGTGAAGCATCATGGAAAAGGATATTGGAAAGGAAATTGAAGAGGTCGCTTTTTCTTTGTTTCAAGAGTTTGGTGTAGAGAATGTCAGTATGCATAAAATTGCTAAAACAGCTGGTGTTGGACAGGGTACTCTTTACCGCCGATATGCCAATAAAAGTGATTTATGCCTTTCGATCCTTGGAGAAAAATTTGAACAACTGATCCCTGCGTTGCATCTTTACTTAAGTAAAATCAGTGATCAGCCGGTTCGTGAGCGTTTACGATATGTTCTTGAAGAAATTCATCTCATCGTCGGTCATCATTTAGATTGGATTCGCATGCTCACAATCTCTGGGAACTTAGAGCAGACAAGTAAAGTATATGATTGTCATTACAGTCAATCACTCAAACAAATCATTCGTGATTTGCTCGAGGAAGCGAAAGTAAAAGGAGAAGCGAACATACAAGACATTGAGTTGACGACATTATGTATGTCCTCTCCAATGACGCCTGAACTCATGTTCTATATTCATGAATCCGGCTACTCAATCGAAAAAATTGCACAATTCGCTGCGGAAAAACAAATTTTATCTGTTTTTCAACGACAATGAAGTGGCTCATTTCTGACTAGCCTGACTTCCTAAGATTGCTCAATATTGAAAAAGAAAAGGAGCCAACTTAATATGAACAAACAGCAAACAGCAGCTTCCGACATTCGAACGCTGCCCATTATTATTTCATTTATCACAGCTGGATTTATTGGACTGTTTAGTGAAACGGCACTCAACATGGCGCTGAGAAGTTTAACATTAGACTTTGGTATTGAAGCAACGACTGCTCAGTGGCTTACAACCGGCTATTTATTAACACTAGGGATTCTTGTTCCAATTTCAGGCCTCATTCTTCAATGGTTTACAACAAGACAGCTTTTCATAACTTCACTGGTCTTTTCGATCATCGGTACATTTATTGCGGCCGTTGCACCAGTCTTCAGTATTTTAATGGTGGCACGTGTGGTGCAGGCAGTAGGAACAGCCTTGCTCCTTCCATTGATGTTTAATACGATTTTGGTCATCATTCCGCCTCATAAAAGAGGTAGATCAATGGGGATTATCGGACTTGTCATTATGTTTGCCCCAGCAGTTGGTCCAACGGTCTCTGGTCTTATTCTTAAATCGTTAACATGGCATTGGATTTTTTGGATTTCGCTTCCGCTATTAGTTGCTGCACTCGTATTTGGGTATATTTTTATGCAAAATATTACGGAACCCACAAGACCGAAAATCGACATTTTATCGATTGTGCTATCAACCATCGGTTTCGGTGGAATTGTGTATGGCTTTAGCAGTGCTGGTGAAGGCGGCGGCTGGAGCAGTATGCATGTGATTGTGGCGATTGTTGTAGGTGTCATTGGTATTCTTGTGTTCGCCCTAAGACAGTTAAACATGAAAGAACCGATGTTGAATTTAAGCCCATTTAAATATCCAATGTTTGTGATCGGGTTACTTCTGATTTTAGTGTGTATGATGGTGATGCTGTCTGCTATGATGATTTTGCCATTATATCTGCAAACGTCATTGGCACTTTCTACATTTACAGCAGGTTTAATGCTATTACCAGGTGGAATTATCAATGGACTGTTATCGCCAATCATGGGTGGGCTTTTTGATAAATTTGGGCCGAAGTGGCTTGTCATCCCAGGCCTTGTCATCGTTGCAGCGACCATGTTTGGCTTCACGAACTTAAGTGTGAATACGTCCATCGGTTATATCGTGACGCTTCATATTACGTTAATGATAGGAATTGCGATGATCATGATGCCTGCCCAAACAAATGGATTAAATCAGCTGCCGCCAGAGCTATATCCGCACGGTACAGCGATTATGAATACATTGCAGCAAGTGTCAGGAGCGATTGGGACTGCGGTTGGTATCTCGATCCTTTCATCAGGAGCGCGCAGTTTTATGGAAAATGTGGCTGATCCCGCAAATCCAGTCAATAAGCTGCTCGCCTTTACAAATGGCGTCCAGCATGCCTTTATCTTTGCTGTCATCATGACAGTGATTGGTTTGGTGATTGCTTTCTTTATTAAACGAGTGAAAGTAGAACAACAAGTATCATAATATATGAAAAGCACTGAGGACTTAGCGCCGCAGTGCTTTTTTTATTTACTCATAGGGGTGAATGTTTGTTTCAAAGGAGCTGAAAATGGGGAGATAGATAAAAAGCAACGACTCTCTGACGACATTGAAGGAAAAGGCGAAATTCGTAACGAATGGATAGAGATAAAAGAATAAGATAGGAGCTGAGATCATGAACTTAGACGAACAAATTAAAATGGCTGATTCATTGCGTCAACCAGCTGAAGATTCATTAGCTGGTCAATCAGAACTAAAGCCAGTCCACCCTCCTGAAGTGAACAAAATGGAATATGATATCCCAACGGGTGCTGGTGAAACAAAGGTGTGGGTATTTAAACCTGTGAAAACATTGAAACAACCCCTTCCTGTTTTCGTGAATTTGCATGGGGGCGGTTTTATACTTGGAAGTGCTGAAATGGATAATCATTGGTGTCCGGTCATAGCAGATCGTGCGGAGTGTATCGTTGTCAATGTGGAATATCAGCTGGCACCGGAACACCCTTTTCCGGCTGCTCTTCATGAATGCTACGATGTGATGAAATGGTTATATGAACATCCTGATGAACTACAAATAGACCCAAATCGAATAGCCATTGGCGGTCATAGTGCAGGCGGGAACTTGGCAACAGCGGTTTGTTTGCTTGATATCCAAAAAGGGAACAAACTTCCGATTGTCTATCAAGTGCTTGACTATCCACCGCTTGATTTGGCTACTGATCCAGCACAAAAGCCAGCGTTTGAAGAAGCAATTCCAGTTGAAATGGCGAGACTGTTTAATGCCTTCTACCTGCAAGGTCAAGATCCGCACAATCCGCTCGTTTCTCCAGTCTTTGCAGAGAGAGAAGTGTTAGCACAAATGGCCCCAGCTCTTGTTATCACAGCTGAGAAAGATTCACTAGCTGAAGAAGCTGAGCATTATGCGGACAAGTTAAAAGAAGCAGGGGTAGATGTCACATACAAACAATTTAAAGGAGTCCCTCATGCGTTCACTCATGCCGGAGATTTAGAGATAGCTGAAGAGGCTTGGCATCTGATGAGCGATCAGCTTAAGAAGGCGTTTGAATAAGAAATATTCGGATATCAGTAAAAAGCACAGACCTTTTTTTCTGTGCTTTTTTTGTGTTCTTGCTGACGTCCTGAAAAGAAGTGTAGATACAACAATCACAACTGTCGATATAATAGAAAGATAGAAGACAACTAAAAAAGGAGCTAATAGAATGAAAAAAGAGACACTACAGGCATTTTGTCTTTCTTTACAAGGAGCAACCCACGACTATCAACCTGAGTGGCAGGCAGATCGTTATCATATAGGTGGAAAGATGTTCGCCATGATGGGGGGAGACGTCGATCGCAAGCCAGTCATCACTTTAAAATGTGATCCGCAACGCGCTGAAGAATTAAGAGAAATGCATGAAGGAATTATTCCCGGCTATTACATGAATAAGACGCATTGGAATTCTATTTATCTTGATGCAGATATTCCATCTTCATTTGTCGAAGAGCTAATTGAACATTCCTATCAACTGGTTTTTCACAAATTAACAAAAAAAGCTCAGCAGGCTATCCTCCAACATGATTCAAAAGAAACCGATTAAATGCTGAACGTTCAGTTGTTCATGTCTCTTTGAATCTCTTCAAAATTGACTAGAGTCACATGCTCTCGCTATACTTTAAACAGCTAGAAGATACGAATAGGGGGATATACAATGGGCTATACAGTCATTACAGGGGCAAGTTCAGGTATTGGATATGAAACGGCTTTGGCCTTTGCAGCAAGAGGAAAAAATCTGATCTTAGCTGCACGCCGGCTTGATAAACTCCAAGAACTGAAAGAAAAGATTCTAGAAACATATCCCGATATTCAAGTGAAAGTCCAGTCTGTTGATTTAACAGACAGAGAGCAAGTGTATTCTTTCTATGAGTCATTAGCTGGTGATGAGCTGGATACGTTCATTAATAATGCTGGGTTTGGCCATTTTGGTTCAATAGGAGAGCAGGATGTGAAAAAAATTGGCGACATGCTTCATCTCAATATTGAAGCGTTAACAATTTTATCCACTCTGTTTGTCCGTGATTATGAGCAAAAAGAGGGGACGCAGCTAATCAATATCTCTTCAAGAGCGGGTTATACCGTCGTCGGCAATGCTGTCACTTATTCAGCCACGAAATTTTATGTGAGCGCCTTTACAGAAGGGCTGGCCCTAGAATTGAAAGAAAAAGGAGCCAAATTACAGGCAAAAGTATTAGCGCCTGCTGCGACAGAATCGGAATTTGCAAAGCGTTCATTAGATGTCGATCAATTCGAATATGAAGGCACTATCAAGAAATATCACACATCAAAAGAAATGGCAGCGTGCTTGCTTGAGCTTTACGACAGTTCAAAAACAGTTGGTATCGTTGATGGGAAGACATTTGATTTTGAATTGAAGGACCCCATTTTTTCACACGCTGGCACAAGCATGAAATAAAAAGTTCCAATCACTGAGGATAGATTCTCTTAGTGATCAGCAGGATACCGAGCCGAAAGATGTCTTGGATAATGTGGAGCACTGTCAACACATACTAGAATAGATAAAAACACCTATACAGGGACTGACCCCCGTTTTTGAGACAGGAATCAAAACACCTTTATACAGCCAATTGCCGATAGTTTATCGGTGATTGGTTGTTTAGTTTCGTTTGAATACGAATGTTGTTATAATAATAAATGTATTCTTTGACAGTGCGTTCTACGATGGTGGTCGTAGTGCGATCAATCCTGTTAAGATAGAACGTTTCGGACTTTAGTGAGGAATGAAACGATTCGATGGAGGCATTATCAGCGGGCGTCCCTTTGCGGGACATGCTCATGGTAATGCCTTTTATATGAACAGCTTTCTGATACTCGTAAGATGTATACACAGAACCTTGATCGCTATGTAACACGCAATTCTCAGGCAGTGCTGGGAGCTGATTAAGTGTGTTTAAGATAAAGTCTGTGTCCTGCTTATCACCAATCGTAAAAGCAATCACTTCTCCATTATATAAATCCAATATACTGGAAAGGTACAATTGTTTCTGTCCATAAGGCAAATACGTGATGTCCGTGACTAGTTTTTCAAGAGGGCGATCAGACTGAAAATTCCGATCCAGTATATTACCGGCTACGGCATAAGGCTGCCCACTCTTCTTACGCTTTTTCATTTTAACCCGGCATTGCCACTGGTTTTTCTGCATGATACGTTGAACAGTTTTATGGTTAATACGCATTCTCATTTTTAGTATGGCTGTGATTTTCCGATAACCATATCGATATTTGTGCTTTCGGCACAACGTGCCGATCTGTTTCTCTAGTTGTCTTTTAGAATGAGTCTGAGTCAAATTCTTTTTCCATCTATAATACGAAGTACGTAAGATGCCTAAATGGACACAGATGTCCTGTACCGTCATCGTTTTGCACAATTCTTCTACCAGTTTGATTGACGTTTCCTTATCAACTTCCTTTCCAATTCGTTGTACTTTTTTAAAACTTCATTCTGTTGACTCAAATAGCGATTTTCTGCCCGCAGTCTCTCTAATTCAGAAGAGTACTCTGGACCCTTTCCATAGGTATATTGTTTTCCAACAGGTTGTTCGAACCTGTGTGTATCCCCAGTTTTATGCCATCTCACCCATGTCTGAACCTGCGTCTTATTCTTGATATTCAATTCCTGCATGATCTCTTTCATAGGTACGCCTGCCAATCTCATTTCCACAGCCTTCTGTTTAACTTCAACCGGATAACTCACTCTTGTCCCCATAGAAAAAACACCTCCATGTTTTATTTCGGATCACAACGATCCGTTTTCAAACTTGAAGGTGTTTTTTATTTGTCTCATCTTAGGGGGTCAGTCCCACATTAGGTGTTTTTTTTATACTTCTTTGATGAATGAAAGAATCGCAGGTCCAGTAGATGAGACTGCTGACAATTATGATCGGAAGGGATGTGGAGCTCTCAATTCCATCCATAACAAAAAGCATGACAATCATTGCTATCAGTAAGTAAGCCGCTAAATAAAGAGGATGAAAAGCCTTGGGCTGTAAAGAGAACAACAACTGTAAAGGTACCGCAAAGATGAAATAATAAACAAAAAAGATGGGAGTGTAAAACATCATAAATGCAGGCTCGCCCTGAATCGGTGGATACAAACATACGAACAAGCTGAGTAAAATGGAACTGAAGAATAGTGTGAGTAGGATTTTGTAAAATGGTTGAACGGAACGCACTGTATGTACTCCTTTTTTGTAAGATTTCCTATATTTTATCATAAATGGGTTGAGAACAATTTCTGAAGTCAATTTAGGTATTATGGTATAAATAAATTTTGATAATAGTGTCCTTTTTACTTTATTTGGTTCTGTGACTTTCACCTCATGCTGATGAATGAAGGAATGGTATAAAGTAAACCCTATAGACAGATAATTATTCATCACATTTAAGAAAAGAGATGATCTTATGAACGTAACAAAATGGTTTGGTGCTACCCTTCTTTCTGTTTCACTATTGGTGACCGCAGCTTGTGCGAACGATAGCACTCAAGAGAATAATCAAAGTAATCAAGAAAGCACTACCAGTGAAACAAAAGAAAAAAACACGGCTGTTGAGACAGGGAACAAATCTTTATCCAATATTAAGGTGTTGGCAACAGGCGGAACGATTGCCGGTAGTTCAGATAGTAATACAGATACGACTGGATATAAATCTGGTGCACTTGGAATCGATAAAGTCATTGCTTCCGTACCACAGCTGAAGGATATTGCAAATGTCACGGGTGAGCAAGTAGCGAACGTCGGCAGTGAAAATGTGGATAACGCTCTTCTTTTAAAATTAGCGAAACGAGTCAATCAGCTTTTAAATGATGATCAAGTGGATGGCATTGTGGTGACACATGGTACAGATACTTTAGAAGAAACGGCCTATTTTTTACATTTGGTTGTAAAAAGTGATAAGCCAGTGGTGGTTGTGGGTTCCATGAGGCCGGCATCTGCCATTAGTGCGGATGGCCCGCTTAACCTGTATCATGCAGTGAAAATTGCTTCGACAAAAGAAGCCAAAGGCAAAGGTGTAATGGTGACATTAAATGACCGAATTGCCTCTGCTCGTTTTATTACGAAGACAAATACCACCACAACCGATTCGTTCAAGTCTCTTGAGCAAGGGTACATTGGAGAAGTGGCGGGTGAAGTTGTCTCTTTTTATAACGAACCGACAAGAAAACATACAGCTGACAGTGAATTCGATATTTCAAAGCTAAAAGAGCTGCCGCAAGTGGATATCTTATACGGCTATCAAAATGATCAAAAGTATGTGTATGATGCTGCGGTGAAAGCAGGAGCGAAAGGCATTGTCGTTGCCGCCGCAGGAAATGGAACGATGTCAACAGAAGCGATCAATGGGGCAACAGATGCAGTGAAGAAAGACGTGGTGATCGTGAGGTCAAGCCGTGCAGGAAATGGCATTGTCACACATGAAAAAATGGATGATGAACATCATTTTGTCTCATCGGATTCATTAAATCCACAAAAAGCCCGCATTCTACTCATGCTGGCTCTGACGAAAACAAAAGATCCAGATAAAATTCAATCCTATTACGAGCAGTATTAAAAAGAAAAAGACCCGACGTATCATTGGGTCTTTTTTTATATGTGTACCTGATGTTCAGCCCGTTTTTTTAAAGAGAGTAAAATGTCTCTCCAAACATCATCTATATCAGTAAGAAAATGTCCTGCTTGCTCGATATAGTGCGTTTTGGCGTTTGGAATGTTCGGAGCAATGCTTTCTATCTCTTCAAAAGGGGCCATCTGATCCTCTTTTCCATGCCAGACATCCACAGGGATTTGTATATCTTTCATATCGAATGCCCATGACCGCGACAGTAAATCTGGCTCATAAATACATTCATCAACCGATTGACGAGTGGCTTCGTATAAATGCATCATCATCAGCTCCAGTTGCTCATCGGTTTGAAGAAATTGCCGATCCGATGGATGTAAATGTTTGTTCCCTTTTTTCGTTAGTTTCTTGAATTTCTCTGGTTTTTTTTCAATTAGTTTTTTCTGAGCGCGATAACTTGCCTTTAAGAGCCAAGGCATTCTTTTACTGAGGAAAAAGGCAATCTTGTTCTCCTTTAGCATACTTTTAGGCGGTTTACCATCCTGAAATGGGGTGGTACTTGAGACGAGAGCAGCCGAAAGAATGCGATCTGGCAATTGATAGGCACAACCAGCAGCGAATGCCCCACCTCCAGAGACACCAATCACTGAAAAATGGGAGATGTCAAGATGATCGGCCACTTCCTGTACGTCTTTTGCCCAGTCTAAAATGGTGCGGTCAGGTTGCGGATCAGATAAACCAAAACCAGGTCTGTCTAAAGAAATGAGACGAATGCCAAGTTCTTTTGAGATTGGATCATCATCTAAAAACATCACTCTCGATCCAGGTGTCCCATGAAAAAAGAATACTGGGAATCCTTCAAGATCACCGTATTGAGACAAACCAATATGACGTCCATCTTGCAAATGAATCCTGTCCATATGATCATCCCCTTCATCGTTTATCTAGCTTACATATTCATGCATGAAAGGCCGGGTTAAGGCGTTTCTTTCGCAATTTGATAGATTTTTTCGTAAAGCGATAATAATGTTTTTAGATCTTCTTTTGAAAGCTTGGCATAGTATTTTTGAATAAGATGTAGCTGAATTTTTTCAATATCTTTATGATAGTCATGGCCCTTTTGAGCAAAATCAACAATGATTTCTCTACGGTTATGTGGATTAATCTCTCTTTTCACATATCCAAGCTGTTCAAGCTTTGATATGAGCTGGCTAGCGGCACTAGATGAAATGGAGAAATAATCAGCTAGTTCATTGATTGTTCTCGTCTTCGACCGCAGCAATTCAAGTGTCAGTTCTTGTTTGCTTGTTAAATCTGCATACTCATTTTTCAAGAATCGTTGATACTCTTCTACATAGATAGAGCCTAGTGCGTTTGAGTACTCAATGATTTTTTTGCTGTAATGAATGATATCCTCATCCAATGACATCACCTCTTTTCTCCTATATTATATGCGATCTTAATATTTAAGTGAAGTTAAATGTTAATTAAAATTAAATATAAGAGGGATAGATGTGATGAGAAAATGACCTCTACTTCCACTTTCTCATCAACAATGGACAAAGAATACTTCCTGTTATCCCTAAGCATTCATAAAACATAGTTGGTTTGATTTTGAACATGTAGTAGGCTAAGGTGGCAATGAATAGATCATAAAAGAAAAACAAGTATACGTCCTTTTTGGTGATGGCATAAATGATCGTTTTGTTTGTTTTCACTTAGATTCACTCCTTAGGAAGTCGATGCCTTTTTCATTGTATTATGGGCGATCTCCATTTATAATAAAAAAATAAACCAACTGGTCGGTTTTATTTGTCCGTGTGAAGAAAAGCAAGGTAGAAGGGATTGTTCATAGATGACAAGTGCACAAAGCGGGGCTGGAAAAAGTGAAAAGACGAAGCAGAAGATTGTCACCGCTTCACGTGATTTATTTGCGAAAAAAGGATATTCTGAAACATCCGTGCGAGATATTCTAGAGGCGGCTGAGATTAGTAAAGGCAACCTTTATCATCATTTTAAAGGAAAAGAGTTTTTGTTCCTTCATATTATGGAAGAGGATCATCGATTCATGATGGAGACGTGGCATGAAGAGAAACAAACGCTGCACCGGGCCATTGATAAGCTCGCAGGGTTTGCAGAGCTGCTTAGTCAAATGGGGATTAACTATCCTTTAA
The DNA here is from genome assembly GCF_038005245.1 of Bacillus sp. FSL K6-1106. Lineage (NCBI taxonomy): Bacteria > Bacillati > Bacillota > Bacilli > Caryophanales > Bacillaceae > Bacillus > Bacillus sp. FSL K6-1106. Next base: position 555,169 of record NZ_JBBOSV010000002.1, on the reverse strand, counting down.
TGAGAGCAAGTGAAGAATTCTGTGCCAGTGCATTTACATCAGATGAAGTCATGGAGCGGCTGAACAAGATTGATGTAGACTTTGATGATGTAATGCGAGACATCCTGCTTGAAGGAAACGAAGATGGCAGCTGGTCGATTCAGCATGTTGAATCAAAAGTGAAAATATTACTTTCCGTATTCTATGGATTAGACGTGTTATATAAAAATGACACGATGCAGCAGAAAAAGGAATTACAAAAAGAGGCGATCTCATTGTTTATTCACGGAATCAACCATCATGAGTAACAAGTGAGTCAGTAAAGGGGAAACAAACATCATGCAAAAACCGATTCGTGAGCAAAAAGCGGTACTTGTTATTTTATTAAGTAATATATTTATTGCGTTTTTAGGTATCGGTCTGATTATACCTGTCATGCCGCTCTTTATGAATGTCATGCATTTAACGGGCAGTACGATGGGATATCTTGTGGCGGCGTTTGCTGTTGCACAGCTTATCGCATCACCTATTGCGGGAAGATGGGTAGACCGATACGGAAGAAAGATCATGATTGTGTCTGGGCTGTTTCTATTCGCGTTATCAGAACTCGTTTTTGGCCTTGGGACACATGTGTATGTTCTGTATTTTGCAAGGCTTCTAGGCGGTATTAGTGCGGCATTTATCATGCCGGCTGTCACTGCCTATGTCGCTGATATCACAACCGTTCAAGAAAGATCAAAGGCAATGGGGTATGTATCCGCTGCTATTAGTACCGGATTTATCATCGGCCCGGGAATTGGCGGATTTATTGCAGAATATGGCGTTCGCCTGCCGTTTTTCTTTGCAGCAGGGATTGCATTTATTGCTGTGATTTCGTCTATGTTTATGCTGAAGGAACCATTAACAAAAGAAGAGCGAGAGAAACAAATGGATCAAGTGAAAGAATCGACCTTCTTTAAAGACTTGAAAAAATCGATTCATCCAAGTTATCTCATCGCCTTCATCATTGTCTTTGTGCTGGCGTTTGGACTATCTGCATATGAAACGGTCTTTAGCTTGTTTACAAATCACAAGTTTGGATTTGGTCCGAAGGATATTGCGATTATCATTACCGTCAGTTCAATTGTAGCCGTCATCATCCAAGTCCTCGTGTTTGGTAAAATGGTGAATGCGCTTGGGGAGAAACGAGTTATTCAACTATGCTTGATTGTTGGAGCAGTTCTCGCTTTTGTTTCCACAGTCGTGTCAGGCTTTATGGTTGTGCTGATCGTGACGTGTGTGATTTTCCTTGCGTTCGATTTATTGCGCCCTGCACTCACGACCTTCTTATCAAAAATCGCTGGCAATCAGCAAGGGTTTGTCGCAGGGATGAACTCTACCTACACAAGTCTTGGTACGATCTTTGGCCCGGCACTTGGCGGCATTTTATTCGATCAAAATATTCATTTCCCTTTCCTGTTTGCAGGTGTTGTCTTATTTCTTGGATTAGGCTTAACCCTTATTTGGAAGGGGAAGGCGACGGTTGAATCTGATTAGATTAGGGGCTCTAACTAGGGCTCTTTTTTTTGTTCCTTTTGGATAGATGATTGAAAAATAATCACAAGGTCCCTGTTGAAAAGGTATTATACATGTTAATCTAATACATGTTTTACCAAAATACAGGAGGAGGATTTTCAATGCAAATTAAAGAGATTTTTTATATTCGGTGTATCTCGTGTTTGAGTGTTGTGCTTATTCATGCAATAGCCATTTTATCTAGCTCTCATTCATCATCTATTCTTGTAGCACTACTCATGTTCAGTACCCCGAGTTTTATTTTCATTTCTGAGTTTTTATTGGCTCATGCTTATCCGAATGGTACCCCTAAAGGATTTATGTGGAAGAGGGTGAAAGCCATCTTTTTCCCATTTGCTTTTATTGGGATTGTCGATGGTTTTTTGCATTCGGCATCGTTAAATGGAGGGGCAGCTGACTTTTTTAAAAGAGCTTCAGCAAATGTCTTATTGGGGAATTATATTGGTTATTTTGTTCTGATTATTTTTCAATTTTACTTTTTGCACATGTTTTTTCACAAAATGGCTAAGCGTACCTCAGCCAAATGGGTATTGCCGATCTCCTTTATCATCACAGTTGGTTATTTAAGTGTCATGAACCTCGTCAAAATCCCACAACCTCAATTACCTAATCCAATGTTCGGCTTAGAATGGATTCCATTTCCAGGGTGGTTGTTCTATTTTTGTTTAGCCTATTATTGTGGAGCGAATTATCAGCAGTTTATCACAAGACTTCATCGTTTTAAGTATGCCGTGTATGGACTTGTTTTGATTTCCGCAGCGACCCTTCTAAGCAATTCATATGTAGGCTTTTTCGAGTCTTCTTCTAAGAGGCCAGACGTTGTTCTTTATACAGTCAGTATTGTCTTCTTATGTTTTCTCTTGTTTTCTAAAGTGAAAAGCGTTCCACCTTTCGTAGCTGTCATTAGTCAATATTCATTCACCATCTATTTGCTTCACGGGTATTTTCTAGGTATCTCTGTGTTACTATGGGGACAATTAAAAGATTATCCATTCTTTGTAGGGACAATCATAACATCAGCACTTGCAATTGCTGGACCTATCCTATTGTCACGGATAGCAAATCATTATAAATATGGCTATATGTTTGTCGGTAAAATCAACAGAACGAGGCGAAAAACAGTCGCTTCATAAACGTTTTAAAGGGGATCTTAAGAAGATGCCCTTTTTTTGTTGCCTAAAAGTACAATGCTTCTTGCCCGAAAGTACAATTTCAATCGACCATCTCATTGCTTAGAATAAAGAGATCAAGTTCACGAAGTTGAAGAAAAAGGAGTAAGTGAATGGCAAAATTTTTATATCATTTAGGAAAAAGTGCATTTTCTAAGCCGAAACGGATGATTATCGGTTGGTTACTTGTTTTAGTAGCTGTTGTGGCGGCAACAATAGGGACAGGTGTTTCATTTAATGGCGATATGTCGATTCCAGGAACAAAGTCAGAAAAGGCAATGGATCTCTTGGAGAAAAAGTTCCCAGCAGGTGATGATGGCGGGACGATTCGTCTGATCTTTAAAGCACCTAAGGGTGAAACATTAGAAACAAAAAAAGTAAGAAACAAATTGAACGAAACGATCAAAGAAGTCAAAAAGGATAAAGAAGTCAAGCAAGTGACGGATTTATATCAGACATTTGCTATTAGTAAGGATAAGAAAATAGGGTATGCGGATATTACATACCGGGTAAAGGCGGATGAGGTAAAAACATCCTCAAAAGAGAAAGTATTAGATAGTATTAAGATTTCAAGAAAGGCTGGCATCCAAACAGAATTAGGCGGCTCCGTCACATTCTCAGAAATTGAGGTAGGCGGGATTTCGGAAGTCATAGGTATTGTCATGGCCTTCTTTATTTTAGCCTTTACCTTCGCTTCACTATTGATTGCAGGACTACCGATCTTGACGGCTGTCATTGGGTTAATAATCGGCGTGATGGTCATATTAATTACCTCAAATTTTGTTGAGATGTCTGCATTTAGTCTTACATTAGCTGTGATGATTGGACTTGCAGTAGGAATTGATTATGCATTATTTATCATTTCTCGTTATCGACAGTTATTAGCAGAGGGTTACGAATTGAAAGAAGCAGCTGCTAGAGCTGTTGCTACAGCAGGCAGCGCTGTATTGTTTGCAGGTGTTACCGTCGTAATTGCACTATGCGGACTTGTATTAGTCGGTATACCATTTTTAGGCGTTATGGGTCTTGTAGCTGCATTCATGGTACTATCAGTTATGCTTGTGTCTCTCACAATTGTTCCTGCCATACTAGGGATTCTTGGTGATAAAGTAAGCCCTTCAAGAAAGAATAAATGGTTCTCTAAATTACAATCTCAACAAAAAGAAGAAGCCACAGCTTGGGGAAGGTTTATCAAGAAGTATCCAGGTAAGATCATCCTAGGTGTCATTGTATTGACTGGTCTACTCAGTTGGCCAGCACTTCATATGGAGTTGGGTCTTCCTGATAACGGCATGAAGGGGAAGGAAACAACTGAACGTAAGGGCTATGACCTGTTAGCAGAAGGGTTTGGTAAAGGGTTTAATGGGCCACTGGTTGTTATCATTGATGCCTCCCGTGCAAATAACGCAATGAAATCTATTGAGAAAACAACAAAAGTATTAGAGAAGATGGATGGCATCAAACAAATGGCACCGCCTGTTCCTAATCCATCGGGTAAGTACGCCATGCTGACCATCTTACCGAAAAGCGGTCCAGAAGATAAGGCGACAAAGCAATTAGTCAAAGATATACGAAATGAATCTAGTCAGACTGCTGCAAAGTATGATACGAAATTACTTGTTACTGGTTCTACGGCAGTTAATATAGATATTTCAGATAGACTCAGTGAAGCGTTACCGAAATTTGCAGGAGTCATTATTGGATTTGCTTTGATTTTGATGATTCTTGTGTTTAGATCCTTCCTTGTTCCATTAAAAGCGGTTTTAGGATTCCTTATGACATTGACCGCTACACTAGGTTTTTCAGTCTTTGTTTTACAGGATGGACACCTTGCGCCATTGTTTGGAATACCAGCAAATGGCCCATTGTTAAACTTTATGCCTGTACTAGTAACAGGCATATTATTTGGTCTTGCAATGGATTATGAGGTCTTTTTAGTCAGTCGAATGAGAGAAGATTTCCTTCTATCAGGTGATGCGAAAAAGTCCGTTGTATCAGGTTTGAAGCATAGTGGAAGAGTAGTGACTGCCGCAGGCTTAATCATGATCTTCGTCTTTGCTAGTTTTATCTTTGCAGATGACTTGATTATCAAAACAATGGGGTTAACGTTGGCATTCGGTGTTCTGTTTGATGCATTTGTCATAAGAATGACTTTTATCCCAGCTTGTATGATGCTGCTCGGACGAGCTGCTTGGTACTTACCCAAATGGTTTGAAAGATGGCTTCCACGTATAGACATTGAAGGTGAGTCTTTTTCTCAGAAGGATGAGAAAGAAGAGAAGGTGATTTAGTCACTGATAGTCTTACATGGTATGATTGATGATACCGCCATTACCTCGATAAAGGGTGGGCGGTATTTTTTGAGTGAATATGAGGCTCGGATGGTGATATTTATGGCGAAACGACGGGTAGACCCTTTTAATGAAATGATCTATTCGCGAATTCCAACATTATTATGGGTCATTCTTGTTTATATTGCAGCAATGATATTTCAGTTTATAACCACCCCATTAGCACTTTCTGGCCTGTTTTTTTCTGCACTTATTGCCATACATCTGATTCTGCATTGGTGGTCATTTTACTGGTTTCGGCAGAATCCATGGGTATATTTTCTGATTCAAGGAATAGTGATTCTACTTTGTGTTTCAGTCATGCAGGCGGCTTCCCCTGTGATCTTAATTGGTCTGTTACCGGTACTAATAGCGCAAAGTATTGGGGTATATTATCATACATTGAAGGTGATTTTGACAGGGCTTAGTTTTTATGTTCTTTTTTTTCTTGCCCTTATTTTGGTCAATGATACAGATGATTTGACCGTATACATTCCTATTTTGTTTTTGATTCTGATTGTAGTCATCGCATACTCCATTTTATTTTTTAGACAAGTCAAAGCTAGAATTCGTACACAAACATTTTTAAAGGAACTTGAATTGGCACATCAACAAGTGGAAGAGCTGACACTTGCTAATGAGCGTCAAAGAATGGCGAGAGATTTACATGATACCCTTGCACAAGGGCTGGCAGGTATTATTATGCAGCTAGAAGCGGTCCATGCCCATTTAGAGAATCAGAATGTTGAGCGTGCTCAAAGCATTATTAAAGGTTCAATGAGCCATGCGCGGACGACATTAGGTGAGGCGAGATTGGTCATTGACGACCTTCGAACATACAGCCAGGATCAATATGACTTAGCTGATTCTGTGAAAGATGAAGTGAATCGGTTTATGACGGCGACGAATATTCCAGTTCATACAAAAGTGGCTGTCTCTTATCAAGTGTCCCCTTTCCTCATCGAACATACTGTATACATTGTCAGTGAATGTTTGACGAATATTGCCAAGCATGCCAAAGCAAGTAAGGTCGAATTGATGATGAAGCAACAAGATGATCAAATCTCCTTGCAAATCACAGATAATGGAGTGGGTTTTGATGAGAAAAAACAAGAATCCACTTCCGGGCATTACGGTCTAATTGGTATGTCAGAACGTGCCCGACTGCTTGATGCACAGCTACACTTGAAAAGCGAAAAAAATGAAGGTACACAAGTGACGGTAACCATACCTTTGAAAAAGGAGTAAACACAATGTCTTATCAAATTGTGATTGTCGATGATCATTTTGTTGTTAGAGAAGGATTAAAATTAATTCTTGAGACAGATCAACGATTTGATGTTGTTGGTGAAGCAGAGGATGGAGCAAAGGGTTTAGATATCTTGAAAGAGAAGGCTCCAGACCTTGTATTACTTGACCTCAACATGCCTAACATGAGTGGGCTTGAGATGTTAAAAGAGATGCAGTCTCTTCAATTAAAAGTACCGGTCCTGATTCTCACTACCTATAACGAAGAGAAATTAATGATTGAAGGGCTGCAACTTGGAGCAAAGGGCTATCTTTTAAAGGATGCCAGCAGAGAAAATTTATTTTATACAATTGAAGCAGCTATCAGAGGGGATATTCTTCTTCAAGCAAACGTCGCTGCTAAAGTATTTGAATCAACAGAGCATCAAGTGACTCCGCCCCATTTGAAAAAAGAAATAAACATGCTGACTGAAAAAGAGATGCTTGTCTTGCAAGCAGTGGCTAGAGGATATCGAAGTAAGGAAATTGCATTTGATATGGGAATTTCCGAGAGAACTGTCAAAGCTCATTTAACAAATATTTATCAAAAGCTGGAGGTCACTTCAAGAGCGGAAGCAATTAAAGCAGCAGTGGAATTAGGGGTGATTCATTTTTAGAGAGAATGAGTTAGCAGCAGAATAATAGACAAGAGACCTTTCAAATAAGGTCTCTTTTTTTAAGGCTGCGGTTTCAGGTGATTCAGTGCCTGCGCCAGTTTTTGATTTTGTTGCTTTTTGTAAAACAGAAAGGCGATGATATGGCCTACTAATGTGAGAAAGGCTATACCGATAAAATAAGGCATGATCCATTCGAGCAGTGTAGTCGAATATAAAGCGACGGCTCCTACTTGAAACCCTAAATTGACGACAGTGGAGATGAGAATGTTGATGGGTGCTGGAAAGGTAAAGTAGTTCCATAGTAAAGGATACATGACCCCAAAGACGATGCCTGCCAGAGTACCGATGCCAATGATGTGCCACACGTAATGAAAAGGGATAGAGGATGACCATTGAGTGATTGACAGGATGAGTGTCAGCCATACGATAGAGACAAAAGCTGTTTGCATAAATTGATGTTTTAGTTCCTTGATCATTTGAATCGCTCCTTTATATATTTGGCGTAATGACGACTGACGGTGTAGCTGTTTTTCGAGATGGTTTCGACCTCTAAGCGAGCGTACGAACCAGCGACAAAGCTGTCGACTTGCGCTAAATTGAGAATGACTGCATTGTTGATACGATAGAAATGTTCACGCTCTAACGACTTCAGATCCTTCAGCCGTTTACTGAGAAAATACGTCGTACCCTGAGTCGTGATCACCTTTGACAGATGTCCAAGCGCAGAGATTGCTTCAATTTGTTCTAATGGTAAAAGAGATTGCCGATCATTTTTTGGATCTTTGACCGTTAGAGATGTACTAGTCTCCAGCATTGATGCCATCTTTTGTAAACGTTCTTGATTATGTGGATGGCTGATGACGTCTACTTCCGTCACATCCTTTTCTTGATTCCAGATCAAACGAAATTTCATCCATAAACCTCCTCTCACAATGAGCATAGCAATAGATGAAAGCGAATGCGATTGAATGTTGCTTTGATGCAGAAGAATTCTTTTTGTTGCAAAGATTCACCGCGTGTCTGCGGCTTTCCTTTATAATGAAAAGATACTCGTTCGTGAATGGAGGAATGATGTTGTATCTTGTAGATCAACAAAGGACAGGAGCGGTAAAAGAGGAAATTCGGCAGATTGATCCTGCCTATCCAGTGTTCGTAGATGCGATACTCGATGGCGTGATACAAGGAGATTTATATGTGGATCACCGAGATCACCCGTGTGTCTATTTTGTAGGGACGACAACCGGCATTTATTATGTCGCAGGCAAGACAGAAGCCGCACTCTCATTATGTTCAACGTTCATTGTGGATGTTTATAAAAAGCAGAAAAGAGAGAACAGACGGTTCACTTTGTTTTCAGCAAATCCAGCATCAGATGAGATGATGAAAAAATGCTTCGGTTCCCAACTGAATGAAATGCAAAGACATGCGTATTCTTATGACTTGACCTCTCCTGATCTGATTGTGCCTAATCAAGACGAAATGATCAAACGCACGAATGAACAAGTCATTGCCGCAAGCAAAGTATTCCCATCCAGCTATTATGAAGCATATTGGGGAGGAGTAGATCACTTTTTATCTAATGGTGTCGGAGTTGCCATCTTAAATGGTGAAGATGTGGTCAGTGAATGTATCTCTATTTTTTTAAGTGAAAAACGTGTGGAAATCGATATTTGGACAGATGAAGCCTGCCGTGGAAAAGGGTTGGCTTTGTTAGCAGCTCAGCAAATGATCAGCTTCTGTGTTGAAAAAGGGAAGACACCGCATTGGGATTGCGATGTCCATCATGCAACCTCGGCCAAATTGGCAGAGAAGCTAGGTTTTCAGTGGACAAAGACGTATCGCTTATTTTATGCCTCACGCTGAAAAGGTTTTGAGATACCAAGCATCCATGGCAGAATGCTCTGAGCCTTCAATCGGTGCAGGAAGAAGAGAGAAGTCATACCGTTGATAAAGACCAGTAGCAGCTGTTAATTCACTGCGGGTTTCTAAATAACAAGCATCGTAGTATGTAGCAGCATATTGCAGGGCCATATCCATCAGTTTCTTGCCCGCACCTTTGCCTTGTGCTTTTGGGCTTAAATAAAGCTTTTGCAGCTCACAAATGCCATCTGTGAAAGGGGCAATGCCAACGCCACCAACAATTTCACCATGTTCTTCGGCAATCCAATAGGCTGCATGAGTCAATGATTGATAGTAATCGAAAAGCTGATCAAGGTGTGGGTCTGTGTAGGCTGTACCTTCAATCGCAAGATTCGCTGATTCTAATGACTGGCGGATAATGGCCGCGATAAAAGGATTGTCCTGCTTTTGAATCGGTCTAATATTCATTGGAAAAACCTCCGTTGTCATAGGATAAAAAAGAAAAGGAGTTGATGCGATATGTTCTGGCTACAAACCGCTATTTTTACTGTCATTGTACTCTGTCTCTCGTGGTGGGCAGGAAAAAGACGCAGGCATCGCCATGCCGGGCTGATTGTTCCGATATGTATCACTTTGTTTGGATTGCTGTTATTGATCGGCAGTTTCTTCATTGGCAGATGGGAAGGGATGGCGCTCAGCATATCAAGCGTCTCTATCGTTCTCTCTTCTATCCTTTGTTTGATCATCGTTACAGGGGTTCATTTGTTTAAAAAAGATGACCCATCGTAGGCTGGGACATCTTTACGATTTGATTCTATCGTATTCCTCACGAAGGATGCCCATCATGATGACATCCGAATAAGCACCGTTGAAATAGAGCGCTTGACGTCTTTTTCCTTCATATTGAAATCCGGCTTTCTCATAGCTTCGAAAGGCTCGTGGGTTATGGGAAAAAACTTCAAGCTCAAGCCGATTGAGTTCTAACGTCTCAAAGGCAAATGTTTGAACCATCCGAACAGCCTCAGTACCATACCCTTTGTGAAAATGCTCTGGACCATGCAGCGCAATGCGGAAACTTGCCGTATGGTTTATCGGATCAATATCCACAATCGCCGCATCCCCGATCATTTCTTTCGTGTCTAGCAGACAAATGGCAAAGTCTCGTCTACTGTCATCCAGCAGAAAACGGGTATAGGCTGAACGAATTTCTTCTAGTGTGAACGTTTTGCGTGTGCCAGTCATATAAAGTGTTTCTGCATGCTGGCATCCCCTATGAATACCAGGATAATCTTTTTCTTCAATCGGTCTCAAGAATAATCGAGTCATGATGGATCAGCCTCCTCTAAATATCGGGAGATTTCAATTAAGTTCATATCAGGATCACGGATATAAATGGATTCAATCGGACCTAATGCACCAGAACGTCTGACCGGACCTTCTTCAATTGGAACAACCTGCTTTCGAAGATGAAGCAATAAACTGTCTATATCTAAATCGGTGATAAAACACAAGTCAGCAGATCCAGGCTGGGGATGAGCAGCTTTTGGTTCAAATTCATGACCCGCTTCATGAAGGTTGATCTTTTGTAAGCCAAAACGAAGGGCTTTACGGCCTTCTCCAAAAGTTTCTTCCTTCATTCCTAATACGTTTGTATAAAAGCGAATGGTTTCCTCCATATGTTGAACAGTCAACACGATATGATCAAGTCGTCGTATCATCAGTCTCTCCTCCAAGTATGATCATTGTTTGAACTGCTTCTATTATATCATCACTTGAAGAAGATACTTTATTTGATCACGGTTTTATAACTCCAGCTTTCTAGGGACATGTCTTCTCCGTGCAGTACTCTCTCATCAAACTCCGTCCACCCATTTTTTCGATAGAAATGACGATTGGCCTCGTTGTGTGTAATCAGTGTGAACAGTCCGCCGCCTTGCCGGGCGATAAAGGGGAAAAGACATTGCTTTAACATACGGCTTCCAAGTTTTTTTCCTTGTTGGTCTTTTGCAACGACAAGAGCTTCTAAATACCAGTAAGGTTTCTTTAAGGAAGAACACGCTTTTTTTGCCTCCTTTAACATACGGAATACATGCTGAATCGCCGATATGCCACCAGTAAAGAGCAGCTTTAACCCACCAGATAACACATAATCCATGAGTCCTGGTTCAGGAAGACGGGGATGTTTTAACAGGGCGGCAGACACAATTTTCTCGTTCTCAACCCCGACCAAACAGATTTGATGCTGAAAATATACCTTTGTATTGACCAAATGCAACTGCCGGGCGAAAGCAGAACGCTTGGTAACCTTTTCGCATAATAAATCAAAAAATGAATAGTTCTGAAATGAATCATCTAACAACGCTGCCACTTGAGGCAGTTCATCCTCTCTAGCAAGTCTGAATTGAAGCATATGATGGCCCTCCTTTTTTTTGAACAGATATAGATTATTGAACATATGTCTATTATAATAAGAGGAAAATAAACCGAACATCGGCAATGAATGATCTCTTGTTCATAAATAGACAGGTATAGCCAGATTGTTCAAAAATGGAGGGTGTTTGATGAAGGACAGACGAACAATCAAAACCAAAAAGGCGATACGGGAAAGCTTTCTTGAGCTTTTAAAGGAAAAAGATGTTCAACAAATTACAGTATCAGAGCTATCTAGAAGAGCGGATTTAGGAAGAGGGACCTTTTATTTGCACTACCAAGATGTATTTGATTTGCATGAACAGCTTGAGAAGGAACTATTCGATCAGCTTGGCGGACTATACGATGAATCGTTTCCAAGCCAGGACCCGCTTGATATGCTGTCCTTTTTAAATAAAACAACTGAGTATTTAAAAGAAAAACAATTCATAATGACGTTGTTTGTCAAACCGAATAGCCCAACGACGAATCAATTCAAATCGTTTTTTAAAGAAAAAATCATGAAAGAGTGGCAGCTTGATCAGCGGCAAATTACGGAGCATGAACAGATTGTGGCCTCATTTGTTGTGTCTGGTGTTGTTGGTGTACTGGAGGAATGGATTCATGAAGGGATGACAGTCGAAGCGGGGCAGCTTGCACACATCTTGTACAAGCTTCTTATGAAGGTAGAACAGGAATCGTAAGAAACAAATGGATCATATATCATTTATCTATTCTTTCTGTTAAAATGGGAATATACGTTCTTATTTCAGGCGGGGAGTGGTGAGATTGAAAAGGAAATTACTATTTTATGGGGCAATGAGCATTGATGGATATTTAGCAAGGGATGATCACCGTTTAGATTGGCTCATAGGAACAGAGGGCGAAGAGGATACGAGATATGAGGAATTTTATGCTTCAGTCGATACGCTGATCATGGGACGGAACACATACGAACAGGTTCTAAAGCTCTCACCTGATGGGTTTCCTTATGAAGACAAGACATGTTATATCGTTTCTCGCACTTTACAAGACAGTCATACAGGAACTCATATCATTCGTGAAGATGTTCTCTCATTTATCCACAACTTAAAAAATGAAAAAGGGCAGCATATCTGGATAGTAGGAGGCGGGGAACTGCTTCAAGCATTATTAAAAGAAAAATTAGTCGATGAGCTGTATCTCCAAATCGCACCTGTCATGATTGGAAAAGGAATCCCTCTTTTCCCTCCAACTGAACAGGAATCTAGATTTTCATTACAACAAGTGAATCAATACAAACAAATTGCTGAAATGCATTTTGTGTTAAAAGAAGACCACTAAATCAAAGGGGTCTTTTTTTAATCAAACAAACACGTTGACAAGAGAATATCCTAGTGTTAGGATAAATTTATCCTAGTTTTAGGATTTATTGAAAAAGGAGTAGTTGCCATGGTGAAGCAAGATCAGGAATTAGACTTAAGGCTTTTCAGAGTGTGGATGAAAGCCTACCATGCCCTTTTTGCAAACATCCAAAAAGACATTGAACGTTATGATATCGGATTTGAAAACTTTCAAATTCTTGAATTACTGTATAGTAAGGGACCGCATCCCGTTCAAAAAATTAGTGAGATTCTATCCATTCCAAGTGGGAGCATCACCTATGTGGTCAACAAATTAGAAAAACAAGAATTAGTCAAAAGACAATGTGCACCTTCTGATAAACGTGTATTCCATGTATTACTGACAGATAAAGGGAAGCAGCTATTTGACGATATTTTTCCAAAACATACAGATGTCATTTCACAAAATCTGTCCTTTATCGAAACAGATGAAAAAGAGCAGCTTATCGAATGGCTGAAAAAAATCGGTTTAGGTGCAAAACAACTTCACGAAAAGGGGAAACAAGATGACACACAGCTTTGATACATTGGTACGTGAAAGACGATCAGCATCAAATTTTTTGCCGAATATCTCGATTTCGAGAGAAGAGCTTAATAGTATCTTTGAAGAAGTGAAGCTGGCACCTTCAGCCTTTAATTTACAGCATACGCAATATGTCGTCGTCCAATCAGAAGCGCTTAAAGAGCAAGTAAGAGATGCTGCATTTGGACAATATAAGGTGCATTCCGCTTCAGCAGCGATCATTGTACTCGGCGATCCGAAAGCTTATGAGCAAGCAGGAAACATTTATGAAGGCCTAAAAATGCTCGGCATCTTAAATGCGCAACAATATGAGGAAATGGTCAGAGAGACGATGAGTTTTTATGTGCAGAGAGGATCAGACTTTCAGAAAGAAGAGGCGATTCGCAATGCTTCATTATCTGCCATGCTATTTATGCTTGCCGCCAAAAACAAGGGATGGGATACTTGCCCAATGATCGGCTTTGACCCCGAAGCAATGAAAAAGGTGTTAAACATCGAATCAGATTTGGTTCCTGTATTAATGATTACACTCGGAAAAGAAAAAGTAGAAAGCAGACAAGCGAGAGGCTACCGCAAGCCGGTCTCTGAATTTGTGACATATTTATAAGATAGGGGGTTCCATTCATGGAACTAGGAATTAGTACATTTGTAGAAACAACACCTGATTTTCAAACAGGAAAAACAGTCAGCCACGCACAGCGTATTCGTGAAGTAGTAGAAGAAATTATTTTAGCAGATCAAGTGGGTCTCGACGTTTTTGGTGTAGGAGAGCATCATCGTGAAGATTTTGCCGCATCAAATCCAGCAGTCGTATTAGCAGCTGCGGCAACGCAAACAAAGAATATTCGTCTGACAAGTGCCGTAACTGTTCTTTCATCGGCAGATCCTGTTCGTGTGTTTCAAGATTTTGCGACATTAGATGGCCTTTCTAACGGGCGTGCAGAGATCATGGCTGGCCGTGGATCATTTATTGAATCGTTCCCGCTTTTTGGCTATGACTTAGATGATTATGAAGAATTATTTGAAGAAAAACTAGATTTACTGTTGAAATTACAGCAGTCAGAGCGTGTGACGTGGAGCGGTAAGCACCGTCCTTCCATTCAGGATGTCGGCGTATATCCAAGACCTGTTCAAGATCCGCTTCCCATCTGGATTGGCAGTGGAGGAAACAGAGAATCTGTCGTACGTGCTGGATTATTAGGATTACCACTTGTCCTTGCCATTATTGGCGGCAGCCCTAGACAGTTCGCACCGCTAGTGCAGCTCTACAAGCAAGCTGCGATTCACGCTGGACATGATCCTGAGAAATTAACGGTGGCATCCCATTCACATGGATTTGTTGCGGAGGAAACAGAATTAGCAGCAGATCAATTCTTCCCTTCTACACAGCATGTCATGAATACATTAGCAAGAGAACGAGGCTGGGGACCTTATACCCGTTCTACATTCGATGCAGCAAGAACATTAGAAGGTGCATTGTATGTAGGAGATCCAGATGCCGTAGCAGAGAAAGTGATTCATCTGCGAAAAAATGTAGGCATTACGCGCTTCATGCTGCACGTACCGGTCGGTTCGATGCCGCATGATCAAGTGCTGAAAGCTATTGAGTTATTTGGAAAAGAAGTGGCTCCTAAAGTAAGAGAAGAGGTTGCCCGCTGGGAAGCAGAGCAAGCATAACAAAAAAGTCGATCAAGTGAATAGGTTTGATCGACTTTTTCTTATGCTTAAGGATCAATAACACATGGTTTCACTGTAGGGCATGAAGCAGCAGAAGCAAATGGTGTGGCCGTCAAGGTGAAGAGGAAAACAAGTTGAAAACAGATAAGCCATTTTTTCATGAAATCACCTCCGTTATCAATTGTTTCACTAGAACGAGGTGAGGATAAAAGCATAGAAGTATGTAACACCCTCTATCCAGCATAAGACAATCATATCATAATTTTCAAAAAAATGAAAAAATAACTTACTAAAGTTCTAAATTATGGTATGGTTAATATGTTCAACAAAAAAAGGGAGGGATTTTTTGTATGAAAAAGGTCATAACTTCTGTTTTGGTTGGAGCAATTGTTTTAACGGGTGCGGGTGTCACCGCTGTCCCGGTAGAAGCGAAGGGGAAAGTAAGCAGTGAAGTAACGGTACAAGCAAGTCGAACCGTCTCGGAAACGAGAACATATACGACGTCAAACATCCCATCAAGTATTACATATGCAAAGGATGGATGGGTCGGTATTCTCTATCAATCGTCAATTGAAGAGTTAGGTTTAGGAAAATATAGAGTTACCTTTACTGGAACGGTTGTACGCGATCCAGGATTTAATTAAATATAAAATGTAAAGCTGACAGGTGGACAAGCCTGTCAGCTTTTTTTAATGGGGATAATAAAGAATCATTTGCATCCTGACCATCTGTTCTCCTGATTGTTTATACTCATGGGCACGGTCAGCTTTAAACCGAATCGAGTCGCCAGCTTGTAATGTGTATTGCTCATCACCGATCGATAAATCAAGTGCTCCCTCAAATACGGTAATCAATTCCTCTGTACCGCCGATATGTTCTTCCGCACTTAACGACCCATGAGGATCAATTTCTACCTGATAGACTTCAAATTTTCTCAGGTCATCAAATGGGAACGTCGTATATACCCGATACTTTCCCTCGTCCTCGGTTAAAACTTGTCCTTCTTCTTTTCGCACGATCTTAATTTCAGGCTGCGGTGCGTATATGAGTTCGCTAAAAGACACCTTCAACCCATTGGCGATTTTCCACAGAGTGGTGATGGTTGGTGTGGATTCTCCTCTTTCGATTTGCCCAATCATCGTTTTACTCACACTTGTTACCTCAGCCATCTTTTCTAGGCTTAATTTCTTTTGCTCTCTTAGCAGTTTGACATTTCTAGCAATAATTGATTGTACGTCCTCCATCAAAAAACTCCTTTCTTTTATTTACTTTATAACGACCGAATAGTACAATGAAACGTAATATACGCAATAAAGACTTTTAGGTCTAAATAACGTATGAAAAGGAGGTAACGATTTGATTGTTTCCATGTTGATTTATGCTTTTGTTACCAGCTTCACCCCTGGGCCGAATAATATCATGGCGATGGTCTTTACGAATAAATATGGGGTCAAGCAAACATTTCGATTTTGTTTAGGGGTTGGGATCGGATTTTTGGTCATTTTATGTTTGAGCGGTTTTTTTAATCTCATTCTTTATCAAGTCATGCCGAAAATAGACTGGGTCATGGCTTTCATCGGAGCCGGTTACATGATCTATTTGGCTGTTAAAATCATGAAAAGTAAAGGCGGAGATGACGAAACATTAGACCGCTATAATCATTTTATCCCGGGGATGCTGCTGCAATTTATTAATCCGAAAGCCATTTTGTATGGGTTAACCGTCATTTCCACTTTTGTTCTGCCGTATGGACAGTCCAATATGCAATACATGTTGTTGACGCTGATTCTCGCCATCATTGGTTTTTTAGGCACATTTAGCTGGAGTTTATTTGGCTCTGTATTCAAGCGTTTTTTAACTCTTTATCAGCGGCCGTTCCAGTTCGTCATGGGGCTGCTGCTTATGTATAGTGCGATTTCGATGATCTGGAGTTATGTCATGTAAGCGGTCAGGAGCAGGAGACTGGCCGCTGCCTGCCCATCACAACCGTATCATAATACATGCCGTCCGCCAGCCGTTTATCTTTTTTTAACAAGCCTTCAATCTCAAAGCCATAGTGTTCATATAAACGAATGGCTTTTTGATTGGTTTCCATTACTTGAAGTGACATCTTTTGAATGCCTTGCTGATCTGCCCAGTCGATCGATGTAGCTAAAAGTTCTTTCCCGATGTGATAGCCCCAAGCGGCCTTCTGTACGGCGACGCCAAACGTTACTTTGTGAGCAGAGCGCTTAAGAGAATGTCCTTCGCATCTTGAAAAACCGACAATGTCTCCTTCAATATCTGCAACTAAAAAGAGATGACGGCATTCATTGGAATCCTCTTGAATCAACGCCTCGAACCCTTTCTCATCAATAAAAGCTTCACCCGGTTCACGATCTAAATATTCGGTTTCACCATCGATTTTCAGTCTGAGAGTTGATAACTGTTTGGCATCTGCTAATGCAGCAGAGCGAATACGATAGGTCACACCACGTACAGTGAACATACTTTCAGAAATGATCATTGAACAGACCACCAACCTTTCATTCCATTATGTCTATCATACCTGAAACGCGCACACAGCACACTCAGATGTTTTGTCATGTGCAAAAAGGCTAAATAAACAGTATCAAACGTGGAGGTGGAACAAATGAGTGAACAAAATGGACATATGGATAAAGCGAAAGGAAAAACAAATCAAGTCAAAGGTCAAGTGAAAGAAAAACTTGGCGAAGCGACAGATCGTGAAAACCTGAAAGCAGAAGGAAAGAAAGATCAAGTAAAAGGAAAGCTTCAAGATAAAAAAGGTGACGTGAAAAATAAGCTGAATCAGTAGTTTGCGCATACTTGCAGGTACTCGCCCCATGTATCCATCATTACATTCCTTTCATCAATAAAATCAATAGGTGTGTGAAAAGAATTGATTATAAATTCTTGCTTCCGTCATGTAGACTTTAAATAGAAGACATGAACAAGGGAGATGGATGAAATGGAGCAAGTATGGGGGAAAGTTGACGAGTATATCAAAGACAAATTGATGGTCAAAGATGACGTATTGGAGCAAACTCTTATCAAGAATAAGCAAGCCGGGTTACCAGAAATAGATGTGTCGCCGGCCCAAGGAAAACTGCTTTATTTGTTAGCAAAAACCAAGGGTGCAAAGCGCATTTTAGAAATCGGTACACTTGGCGGTTATAGTACCATTTGGCTTGCCCGTGCACTTGAATCGGATGGAGAACTCATGACATTAGAGGCTGTCAGTCATCATGCAGAAACCGCACAGCAAAACATAGACAGAGCAGGCCTAGCAGAACGTGTCACCATTTTAGAAGGAAAAGCGTTAGATACTTTATCTCAGTTAAAAGAGCAGGATATGCTCCCGTTCGATTTGATTTTCATTGATGCAGACAAACCAAACAACCCGCAATATTTGAAGTGGGCGTTACATTTCTCAAAAAAGGGAACAGTCATTATTGCAGACAATGTGGTCAGAAATGGGGCAGTTCTCCATGCCTCTGATCAAGATGAGCGAGTGAAGGGAACGCGTGAATTTTTCGATTTACTCAAACAAGAGTCGAGAATTGAAGCAACCGCTATTCAAACTGTTGGCGAAAAAGGCTATGACGGCTTTATATACGGTATCGTAAAATGACAAAAAGCTTAACCGCATCCGGTTAAGCTTTTTCTTTTAGAAAAGCCATCTAGCTGTGCCCATCAGCATGACGCCTACTAGAACGGTGAGGGACAAGCTTTTTGTCCAAATAGCGATTAACACAGTTGGAACCAAGACAGCAAGGTACATCCAGTGAATGGTGACGCCTGCTGTAGTATGTATGAAAAGATGCTCTGCAATCAAAGCGGTAAATATACAAATGGGGATAAACGATAACCATTTGAGCACCACTTCAGGCATCTGGATACTCCTCACAAATAAAAATGGAACGACTCTTGGGATGATGGTCACAATCATACAGCCAAGAATGAGCCATAACATAAAACTACTAATCATTTATCTGTCACCACCCCAATAGTGGCAACAAGCACAGTTGCCAACAAAACAGCCACGTGTGAAGGAACAAAATGAAGCAGCACAAACATCGCAACAAACATATATAAAACAAGTGACAAGCGATGGGTTAGCTTATTTTTTGGCACCGTCTGTAAAGAAAGAATGAGCAGCGCAGCAAACATCGCAGATAAGGCAAAATCAAGACCAAGCGCCTCTGGATTTGAAATCCAGTGTCCGAATATTCCGCCAAGTGTACAAGCAGCAATCCAGCATAAATAAGCTGTAATATTCAGTCCATGCATCCATCTGTTATTCAATTTTCCTTGCTGTGCTAATTTATTCATCGCTACGCCAAAGGATTCATCAGTAAGCAGAAGACCAAACCCGATGTTCTGCTTTACAGAGTAGCGTGTAAAATGGGGGGCAAGCGTAAGGCTGAGTAACAAATGCCGTAAATTGACAATGAACGTGGTGAAAATAATAGCGGAAAGGGGGCTTCCTGTCACAAGTAATGCACAGATGATAAACTGTGAAGCGCCAGCATAAATAAAGATAGAGAGCAGCGCGATTTCCCATATACTTAACTGCGAACTAATGCCAACAATTCCAAAGGCAAACCCAATGCTCATATAACCAAGCAAGGTTGGCACACAATCTTTTATTCCCTCAAGAAACGGTTCGTTTCCGGCAGTGGGAATGTGTTTCCTAGCTTCAACATCCAAAGAACTCTACTCCTTTTCTGTGTAAACATCAATTGTTTTACTTACTATAAGAAAACGAATTCATCATGTCAATCCTATTGAACTTCTATTATATGAAGAAACATGGCGATAAAAAAGGATTGAAGTGAACCAGATTTTGTTATAAAGTAATCAGAAAATAAAAACAATTGGGGTGACTGATATGCAATGGAAGCCTTTATTTGAACATGATGTACCAAATCACCTCCGTCCATAACGGAGAGTGATCTCCGTTTGTGGATATCGCAGTGAATATATCCAGTAACGGAGGGGAAAAAATGAATGAAAAATATATAGGAGCCCTTTACTTAGCGTTAGCTGCTAGTATTTGGGGCGGTATGTATGTAGTGGTCAAAGTAACAGTTGCGGTGGTCCCGCCACTTGAGCTCGTCTGGATGAGATATGCAATAGCTGGAGTCGTTCTTGTGTTCACGATTTGGCGTTTGGGCTACTCTTTTCGGTTAGACAAAAAGGATATCCCGCTGATTGTGGCGATTGGATTGATTGGCAACTTTCTTTCGATCGTGACCCAAGAAATTGGCACAATGTATACGTCTGCACAAATGGGTGCCGTCATCACATCGGCAACACCTGCTTTTATGGTGCTTTTCGCTTTCTTTCTATTAAAAGAATCATTCACAGTGAGAAAGTGTGTCTCCATTCTGCTTGCTACAGTAGGTGTGCTGACGATGATTGGGCCTGTCGCTGTTCAAACGGATGAGTTTGTTGGTGGTCTTTCACTGGTTATTGCTGCATTAACATGGGCGCTCATGTCTGTTCTTTTGAAACGAGTTCCAGGAAAGTATCCTCAAGTAGTGACGACAACATATGCGATCATTGTGGCCTTTATCGTATTAACACCATCTGTCTTGTTTCGTTTGCCTCATCTTGATGTGCAGCAAATGGCAAGACCGGAAATATGGGGCGGCATTCTGTATCTAGGTATCATCTCAACGGCCCTTGCTTTCTTTTTGTGGAATAGAGGGCTTCAACTGATGGACGCTTCAAGCGGTGGTCTGTTTTTCTTCTTTCAACCAATCGTTGGCACGGTCCTTGGATGGATGCTTCTAGGTGAAGAGATGGGCTTACGTTCGTTTGTTGGGATTTTGTGTATTTTCGCAGGTGTATATACTGTCCTGCGTCAGAGAGAGTAAGACGAGATTCCCCTTGGAGAAGGGGAATTTTCTTTACAAAGAATAGATGAGAGATTCATAGAAGGTGGAGGTGAGCAGGATGATCCAGTATCCATTTTTGCAAAAAGGACAAACGATTGGGGTGACAGCACCTTCCTCAGGTGTGCAACCCTCTTTGCATGAGATGTTTCAACTGTCTTGTGATCGGATGAAAAAAAGAGGCTATGAAGTCATATGTGGAGAGACAGTATGGCAGCAGGAAAAAGCGAAATCTGCCCCTGCAATCATACGAGCAAATGAGTTACAGCGGATGATGACTTGTCATGAGATTGACCACATCATCCCGCCATGGGGCGGACAGCTGTTTATTGAAGTGTTAGAGCATCTTGATTTCTCAGTGATGCAAAAAAAGTGGATTCTTGGTTACTCAGATACAAGTCTCCTTCTATTAGCTTTGACCTTAAACACTGGCATTGCGACAGCGCATGGACCGAACCTTGTGGATCTTCAGGGGGAAGAGCTTGATCAGGTGACGGCTATGTGGGAACAAATACTTTCCACTCCAGAGAAAAAGGACGTTACTCAATTTTCTTCTGATATGTATCAAAAGGAATGGCAGTATGACCATCCAAGCATTCATGTCTTTCATTTAACCGAGCCAACCGCATGGCGTACTGTTGATCACTTAGAGACGACGATGAAGGGAAGACTGATGGGTGGCTGTATTGATGTGATCCGGCACTTAGCTGGCACGCCTTTTGGAGATGTCAAAGCTTTTCAAGAAACATACCTGAAAGGTGAACCCATTCTATGGTATTTTGAAAACTGTGAATTAAATGCTGCGAGCATGAAGAGGTCTCTTGTTCAATTAAAACTAGCAGGCTGGTTTGATCATTGCTCTGGCATCATGTTTGGCAGGAGTGCAGTGGACACTCCTGTGGAAGGATATGAATATACGGATCTATATGAAGAATTGCATAAGGAATTACACATACCGATTGTTTACGATATTGATTGTGGACACGTACCGCCTCAAATGACCCTCATTAACGGAGCATATGCGGAGGTGCAGTTGCAACAAGAAGGTAAAGCCGTGCTGAAGCAGACATTTTTGCCATAAAAAAAGGAAAGGGCGACCCCTTTCCTTCATAAAAAACATTACATTCCTTTTGTTTCTTCACCTGCTTTTGGAACTTCCCATGCAGACTCTCGGAATACTTTTTCCCATTTAGAAACGACAATACAGGCAACCGCATGTCCAGGAACATTCACGCCTGTTCGAGCCATATCCATAATCCGGTCAACCCCGGCGATAATAGCGACACCTTCTGCTGGCAGACCTACTGCATGAGCTGTTGCCAAAAGAACAACAAGTGAGCCAGACGGGACAGCTGCAATGCCTTTACTTGTTAAAACAAGGACAAGCATCATGAGGAGCTGCTGTGATAAACTCATATCGACACCAAACGCTTGTGCAAGAAACACACAGGAAACCGATAAATATAAACTTGAACCATCGCAATTAAGAGAAAGACCTGACGGGATGACGAAGGAAACGATTCTTTTTGGGCAGCCGTATTTCTCCATCCGTGACATGAGCTGTGGAAGAACAGTTTCTGTACTTGTAGTAGAAAAGGCAACCAAAAACAAATCCCAAATCATTTTCAACACTTCGAAGTAGTTAAAACGGAAGATCAGTGCGACAAGAGGGAACAAAACAAATAGAATAATAAACAATCCTAAGAAGACAGTGCCAACAAGTTTCATCATAGGAATGAGTAAAACAATGCCGTATTGTCCGACAGAAGCTGCCATTAATGCTAAAACTCCAATAGGAGCTGTCACCATGACCATTTGTGTGAGCTTAAACATAATTTGTGCTACTGATTCAAAGAAGGTAAGGACAGGAGCGGAAGCTTTCCCAATGCCGCTTGCGGCTACACCGAATAAAATAGCGAAGAAAATCACTGCTAGTAAATCATTCTGAGCCATAACATCGATGATATTGGTTGGAATGATGTCTAAAACCATCTGTTTAAAATCGACGACCTTTTGAGTATAACCATCGAGTTCCCCAATATCTTTCTTAGCTAATTGAGAGAAATCGAGTCCAACGCCTGGCTTTAACACGTTGGCCAATAAAAGTCCGATTCCAAGAACGATGGTCGTAATGACTTCAAACCAAATGATTGTCTTTAATCCGAGACTGCCCATTTTCTTCATTCCACCGCTGCCAGCTGCGCCGATGACAATCGTAGAGAAAACAATAGGGACTACAATCATTTTAATCAATCGGATAAAGCCATCCCCAATGGGCCGCAGTGCCATTCCGAAATCAGGGAAGAAGTGGCCGATAAGAGCTCCTATCACCAAAGCGATCATGATTTGAAAAGCGACAAACTTTTTCATCATCTCCTACCTCCTTTAAATGCATGGAAAATATTAAGAATTTTCCAATAAATAAAAATTCTAGGTGACCATGTTTTGTCCTCCTTTGGATTTAGAAAGATTTTATTTAAGAATCATTAGAATTATGAAGAAAGAAATGAAAATAGGGCGATTGAAACTCTATTTATCTAACAAAAGAGCACTTCTTAAAAAACATTAAACTTTTTTAGAAAAATGTATTGACCCTTTTGTATGATCCATGGTATATTTTTATTCGTCGCTGATGACGCATCTGAAACACTGATGCTCAGACAGATACGACAAACAAACTTCAAAAAGATGTTGACTTAATAAAAACGATATGTTAAGATAATTAAGTCGCCTGATTAAGCGCCCGTAGCTCAATTGGATAGAGCGTTTGACTACGGATCAAAAGGTTAGGGGTTCGACTCCTCTCGGGCGCGCCAATAACATTTAACCACGCGGGTGTAGTTTAGTGGTAAAACCTCAGCCTTCCAAGCTGATGTCGTGAGTTCGATTCTCATCACCCGCTCCATTTTAAAAAAATGATCTTTGAAAACTAAACAAGACAAAACGTACCTGTTAATTCGAGTTTTTATAAAAAAATCCTATGATACATCATAGGTAGTCAGTCAAACGCTGACGAGGCAGGAAATGATCACATGCTAAGTTCGCTACATCGTGTAGCAACGCATGTGTGATATGCATCCTGCATACCTCGGAGAGTTTGATCCTGGCTCAGGACGAACGCTGGCGGCGTGCCTAATACATGCAAGTCGAGCGGACAGAAGGGAGCTTGCTCCCGGATGTTAGCGGCGGACGGGTGAGTAACACGTGGGTAACCTGCCTGTAAGACTGGGATAACTCCGGGAAACCGGAGCTAATACCGGATAGTTCCTTGAACCGCATGGTTCAAGGATGAAAGACGGTTTCGGCTGTCACTTACAGATGGACCCGCGGCGCATTAGCTAGTTGGTGAGGTAACGGCTCACCAAGGCGACGATGCGTAGCCGACCTGAGAGGGTGATCGGCCACACTGGGACTGAGACACGGCCCAGACTCCTACGGGAGGCAGCAGTAGGGAATCTTCCGCAATGGACGAAAGTCTGACGGAGCAACGCCGCGTGAGTGATGAAGGTTTTCGGATCGTAAAGCTCTGTTGTTAGGGAAGAACAAGTGCAAGAGTAACTGCTTGCACCTTGACGGTACCTAACCAGAAAGCCACGGCTAACTACGTGCCAGCAGCCGCGGTAATACGTAGGTGGCAAGCGTTGTCCGGAATTATTGGGCGTAAAGGGCTCGCAGGCGGTTTCTTAAGTCTGATGTGAAAGCCCCCGGCTCAACCGGGGAGGGTCATTGGAAACTGGGAAACTTGAGTGCAGAAGAGGAGAGTGGAATTCCACGTGTAGCGGTGAAATGCGTAGAGATGTGGAGGAACACCAGTGGCGAAGGCGACTCTCTGGTCTGTAACTGACGCTGAGGAGCGAAAGCGTGGGGAGCGAACAGGATTAGATACCCTGGTAGTCCACGCCGTAAACGATGAGTGCTAAGTGTTAGGGGGTTTCCGCCCCTTAGTGCTGCAGCTAACGCATTAAGCACTCCGCCTGGGGAGTACGGTCGCAAGACTGAAACTCAAAGGAATTGACGGGGGCCCGCACAAGCGGTGGAGCATGTGGTTTAATTCGAAGCAACGCGAAGAACCTTACCAGGTCTTGACATCCTCTGACAACCCTAGAGATAGGGCTTTCCCTTCGGGGACAGAGTGACAGGTGGTGCATGGTTGTCGTCAGCTCGTGTCGTGAGATGTTGGGTTAAGTCCCGCAACGAGCGCAACCCTTGATCTTAGTTGCCAGCATTCAGTTGGGCACTCTAAGGTGACTGCCGGTGACAAACCGGAGGAAGGTGGGGATGACGTCAAATCATCATGCCCCTTATGACCTGGGCTACACACGTGCTACAATGGACAGAACAAAGGGCTGCGAGACCGCAAGGTTTAGCCAATCCCACAAATCTGTTCTCAGTTCGGATCGCAGTCTGCAACTCGACTGCGTGAAGCTGGAATCGCTAGTAATCGCGGATCAGCATGCCGCGGTGAATACGTTCCCGGGCCTTGTACACACCGCCCGTCACACCACGAGAGTTTGCAACACCCGAAGTCGGTGAGGTAACCTTTATGGAGCCAGCCGCCGAAGGTGGGGCAGATGATTGGGGTGAAGTCGTAACAAGGTAGCCGTATCGGAAGGTGCGGCTGGATCACCTCCTTTCTAAGGATATATGGAGCAGCGTACGTTTTTCGTCTTGTTTAGTTTTGAAGGATCATTCCTTCAAACATGTCTCTAGCGAGACAGGATTGTTCTTTGAAAACTAGATAACAATAAGTAATACATTCACATTGAATGCAATGCAAAGTTCATCACACATAGTGATTCTTTCTAAAGTAAGAAATGGTTAAGTTAGAAAGGGCGCACGGTGGATGCCTTGGCACTAGGAGCCGATGAAGGACGGGACGAACACCGATATGCTTCGGGGAGCTGTAAGCAAGCTTTGATCCGGAGATTTCCGAATGGGGAAACCCACTGCTCGTAATGGAGTAGTATCCATACTTGAATACATAGAGTATGAGAAGGCATACCCGGGGAACTGAAACATCTAAGTACCCGGAGGAAGAGAAAGCAAATGCGATTCCCTGAGTAGCGGCGAGCGAAACGGGAACAGCCCAAACCAAGAGGCTTGCCTCTTGGGGTTGTAGGACACTCTATACGGAGTTACAAAGGAACGATATAAGCGAAGAGGTCTGGAAAGGCCCGCCAAAGAAGGTAACAGCCCTGTAACTGAAATGTTGTTCTCTCCAGAGTGGATCCTGAGTACGGCGGAACACGTGAAATTCCGTCGGAATCCGGGAGGACCATCTCCCAAGGCTAAATACTCCCTAGTGACCGATAGTGAACCAGTACCGTGAGGGAAAGGTGAAAAGCACCCCGGAAGGGGAGTGAAATAGATCCTGAAACCGTGTGCCTACAAGTAGTCAGAGCCCGTTAACGGGTGATGGCGTGCCTTTTGTAGAATGAACCGGCGAGTTACGATCCCGTGCAAGGTTAAGCAGAAGATGCGGAGCCGCAGCGAAAGCGAGTCTGAATAGGGCGCATGAGTACGTGGTCGTAGACCCGAAACCAGGTGATCTACCCATGTCCAGGGTGAAGTTCAGGTAACACTGAATGGAGGCCCGAACCCACGCACGTTGAAAAGTGCGGGGATGAGGTGTGGGTAGGGGTGAAATGCCAATCGAACCTGGAGATAGCTGGTTCTCTCCGAAATAGCTTTAGGGCTAGCCTCAAGGTAAGAGTCTCGGAGGTAGAGCACTGATTGGACTAGGGGCCCCTACCGGGTTACCGAATTCAGTCAAACTCCGAATGCCGATGACTTATCCTTGGGAGTCAGACTGCGAGTGATAAGATCCGTAGTCGAAAGGGAAACAGCCCAGACCGCCAGCTAAGGTCCCAAAGTATACGTTAAGTGGAAAAGGATGTGGAGTTGCTTAGACAACCAGGATGTTGGCTTAGAAGCAGCCACCATTTAAAGAGTGCGTAATAGCTCACTGGTCGAGTGACTCTGCGCCGAAAATGTACCGGGGCTAAACGTATCACCGAAGCTGCGGACTGTTCTTACGAACAGTGGTAGGAGAGCGTTCTAAGTGCAGTGAAGTCAGACCGGAAGGACTGGTGGAGCGCTTAGAAGTGAGAATGCCGGTATGAGTAGCGAAAGACGGGTGAGAATCCCGTCCACCGAATGCCTAAGGTTTCCTGAGGAAGGCTCGTCCGCTCAGGGTTAGTCGGGACCTAAGCCGAGGCCGAAAGGCGTAGGCGATGGACAACAGGTTGATATTCCTGTACCACCTCCTCACCATTTGAGCAATGGGGGGACGCAGGAGGATAGGGTAAGCGCGGTATTGGATATCCGCGTCCAAGCAGTTAGGCTGGGAAATAGGCAAATCCGTTTCCCGTGAAGGCTGAGCTGTGATGGCGAGCGAAATTTAGTAGCGAAGTTCCTGATTCCACACTGCCAAGAAAAGCCTCTAGCGAGGTGAGAGGTGCCCGTACCGCAAACCGACACAGGTAGGCGAGGAGAGAATCCTAAGGTGATCGAGAGAACTCTCGTTAAGGAACTCGGCAAAATGACCCCGTAACTTCGGGAGAAGGGGTGCTTCTTAGGGTGTTAAAGCCCCGAGAAGCCGCAGTGAATAGGCCCAGGCGACTGTTTAGCAAAAACACAGGTCTCTGCGAAGCCGTAAGGCGAAGTATAGGGGCTGACGCCTGCCCGGTGCTGGAAGGTTAAGAGGAGCGCTTAGCGTAAGCGAAGGTGCGAATTGAAGCCCCAGTAAACGGCGGCCGTAACTATAACGGTCCTAAGGTAGCGAAATTCCTTGTCGGGTAAGTTCCGACCCGCACGAAAGGCGCAACGATCTGGGCACTGTCTCAACGAGAGACTCGGTGAAATTATAGTACCTGTGAAGATGCAGGTTACCCGCGACAGGACGGAAAGACCCCGTGGAGCTTTACTGCAGCCTGATATTGAATGTTGGTACAGCTTGTACAGGATAGGTAGGAGCCTTGGAAACCGGAGCGCTAGCTTCGGTGGAGGCATCGGTGGGATACTACCCTGGCTGTATTGACCTTCTAACCCGCTGCCCTTATCGGGCAGGGAGACAGTGTCAGGTGGGCAGTTTGACTGGGGCGGTCGCCTCCTAAAATGTAACGGAGGCGCCCAAAGGTTCCCTCAGAATGGTTGGAAATCATTCGCAGAGTGTAAAGGCACAAGGGAGCTTGACTGCGAGACCTACAAGTCGAGCAGGGACGAAAGTCGGGCTTAGTGATCCGGTGGTTCCGCATGGAAGGGCCATCGCTCAACGGATAAAAGCTACCCCGGGGATAACAGGCTTATCTCCCCCAAGAGTCCACATCGACGGGGAGGTTTGGCACCTCGATGTCGGCTCATCGCATCCTGGGGCTGTAGTCGGTCCCAAGGGTTGGGCTGTTCGCCCATTAAAGCGGTACGCGAGCTGGGTTCAGAACGTCGTGAGACAGTTCGGTCCCTATCCGTCGCGGGCGCAGGAAATTTGAGAGGAGCTGTCCTTAGTACGAGAGGACCGGGATGGACGCACCGCTGGTGTACCAGTTGTTCTGCCAAGGGCATCGCTGGGTAGCTATGTGCGGACGGGATAAGTGCTGAAAGCATCTAAGCATGAAGCCCCCCTCAAGATGAGATTTCCCATTCCGCAAGGAAGTAAGATCCCTGAAAGATGATCAGGTTGATAGGTCTGAGGTGGAAGCGTGGTGACACGTGGAGCTGACAGATACTAATAGATCGAGGACTTAACCTATATTCTAATGTGAAAAATGAACATTGTTATCTAGTTTTGAGAGAACATTCTCTCCATCAGGTTTGGTGGCGATAGCGAAGAGGTCACACCCGTTCCCATACCGAACACGGAAGTTAAGCTCTTCAGCGCCGATGGTAGTTGGGGGTTTCCCCCTGTGAGAGTAGGACGCCGCCAAGCTTTTCATTTTATATCGTCGCGGGGTGGAGCAGTTCGGTAGCTCGTCGGGCTCATAACCCGAAGGTCGCAGGTTCAAATCCTGCCCCCGCAACCAAATTATTTTACCTATTAAATAGGGAGTACTCATTGAGTACAGCCAAAATGGTCCGGTAGTTCAGTTGGTTAGAATGCCTGCCTGTCACGCAGGAGGTCGCGGGTTCGAGTCCCGTCCGGACCGCCATTTTTATGACTTGTAAACGAAAACGTATAGTTTCGTTTTTTTTTATGTCTTTTTCTTTCAATAAGTATCCTAGATGCAATGAAACTCCTTGTGTTTGGCTACACTAAATGTGATAAGAAAAGATCATGACTTCAACAAACAACGCCTGGTTTTTTTATACCAGGCTTTCTTTATATCGTTTTTAGTTGGAACCGAGGCTCATATTCGCTACACTAATACTAACTGTGTCTGACATCATGTTTGCTCAATCAGTTGATTGTATGAAGGGGCTGTCTTTTATGGATGAATTTGATCTTATTCGCCGAATTACACCAAAAGAAACGCATCAGCGTTCTTTGGTCATGGGCATCGGTGATGATGCTAGTGTTTATCAACCTCATTCACATTGTGAAGAGGTCGTTTGTGTTGATACAATGGTAGAGCATGTCCATTTTCGATTTGATTTTTCCACACCCTTTGAGGTTGGATTTAAAGCGCTGGCAGTGAATATCAGTGATATCGCAGCCATGGGAGGAACCCCTAAGTATTATCTTGTATCAATTGCGATCCCGCCTCATGGGGATGAAGCAATTGTCGCAGCTTTTTACGAGGGAATGAAAGCATTGGCTGACACATATCATATGGATTTAATCGGTGGAGATACAGTAGCCACCCGCAGTGACTTTGTCATCACAGTAACGGTCATTGGTGAGATTCCAAAGGGAACAGCCTGTTACCGTCATAGTGCTCAGACAGGAGACATTGTCTTTGTCACAGGTGAACTAGGTTCATCAGCTGCTGGGCTATCCCTTTTAATGAATGAAGTAAATGCTGCACATTCGATTGACACTGCTTTTTTTCTAGAGCGACACAAAATGCCGCAGCCGCATATTGCTGCTGGCCTTATTTGTTCAAGCTTCCCCCGGGTGACCTTGAATGATGTGAGTGACGGATTAGCGAGTGAGCTGAACGAAATAGCGGAGGCCAGTTGTGTAACGCTGGAAATTGAGGCTGATCAACTCCCAAAACATCCACATCTACCGTTGTTACATAAAGAGTGGCTTGAATGGGTCTTGTTCGGTGGAGAGGATTTTGTCTTAACTGGTACGATCCCTGAAACGGATTGGAAGCGATTTGAGACGCAATGTAAAAAAGAACACATTCAGGTCACGCGTATTGGACAAGTCAAAGATGATCGAGCGTCCAGCGTTATTTTAAAAGACCATGATCAACAAACAATTTTAATGAAAAAAGGATATAATCATTTTAAGAAATGAGGTGACTCCACCATGAAGTTAACGTGGACAACAAAAGGTGCGGATGAGACGAAACGAATTGCTGCTGCCTTGGCTACACTTGTGATGCCCGGCGATGTCTTAACATTAGAAGGAGACTTAGGCGCAGGTAAAACGACTTTTTCAAAAGGTTTTGCAGAAGGCTTAGGTATTACCCGTATCGTCAACAGCCCTACTTTTACAATTATTAAAGAATATACGGATGGCAGACTGCCACTTTATCATATGGATGTGTATCGTATGGAAGATGCGGAAGAAGATATTGGACTGGGCGAATATTTTGAGGGGGAAGGTGTATGTTTGGTTGAATGGGCACATCTCATTGAACCTCAATTGCCTTCATCGTATTTAAAAATTGAAATGCTGAGAACAGAACGTGAAGAAGAACGTCATCTCACGTTTTATGCAAAAGGGGAGCGCTATGAGGCCCTTTGTAAGGAGATGAAAGATATTGACCATACTGGCAATTGATACGTCAAACCATACACTCGGAATAGCTCTTGTCCGTGATGACACTGTGGTTGGGGAAAGTATTACGTACTTAAAGAAGAATCATTCAGTACGAGCAATGCCGACAGTTGAAGCACTGATGAAAGAATGCGGCGTAGCACCGAACGAATTAAGCAAAATTGTTGTAGCCAAAGGACCCGGTTCTTACACTGGCGTTAGAATCGGTGTGACCATTGCAAAAACACTTGCTTGGACGCTGTCTATCCCGATAACTGCTGTTTCAAGTTTAGAAACGCTGGCGGCAAATGCTCGATATTTTGATGGAATGATTTCTCCTATATTTGATGCAAGAAGAGGACAAGTTTATACAGGGTTATATACATTTGAAGGTGGAAAGATAAAAGAAGTGAAACCAGATCAAAATATCCTGCTTACTGATTGGCTTCAAGAGCTGAAAAAGGAAGGGAACTCTGTTTTATTTCTTGGACATGATGTGCATCTTCATCAAGAGAATGTTCTCTCCATACTTGGAGAAACTGCTGTGATCGCAGACGAGGCATTTCACAACCCAAGACCTTCAGTGCTCGCATTTTTAGGGGCAGACCGCCCAGCTGAAGATGTCCATCAGCTTGTTCCTAATTATATTCGTTTGGCAGAAGCGGAAGTGAAATGGCTTGAAGGACAAAAATAATCTCAACACAGTAGAGATGCGAAGAATGACAGTAGAGGACATCCCAGAGGTATATACGATTGAATTGCATTCGTTTACAGCGCCTTGGAAAAAAGAGTCGTTTGTCTATGAAATTCTCCATAACCAATACAGCCATTATTTCCTCATTGAAGAAGATGGTCAGCCTATTGGGTATTGCGGCGTTTGGATTGTCATGGATGATGCACAAATTACGAATATTGCGATTCTCCCTGAGCACCGGGGAAAAGGATACGGGGAAGCGCTGCTTCGATATGTCATGGAATTTTGCAAAGAAAAAAAGACAGATCATCTTTCACTAGAAGTGCGGGTATCAAATACGCCAGCACAATCCCTTTATGAAAAGCTAGGTTTTAAACCAGCTTCTATTCGAAAGAATTATTATACGGATAACGGGGAAGATGCATTAGTCATGTGGGTGAAGATAAATGAGTGAAAAAAAAGATCGATTCATATTAGGTATAGAAACAAGCTGTGACGAAACAGCTGCGTCCATTGTGAAAAATGGGAAAGAGATCGTAGCGAATGTTGTCGCCTCACAAATAGAAAGTCATAAACGATTTGGCGGCGTGGTACCAGAAATCGCTTCAAGGCATCATGTGGAACAAATGACGATCGTATTAGAAGAAGTCATGACGCAGGCCAATATGACCTTTCAGGATTTAGATGCCATTGCTGTGACAGAAGGTCCCGGCTTAGTTGGTGCACTTTTGATAGGTGTCAATGCAGCCAAAGCATTGAGTTTTGCACATCAAATTCCGCTTGTTGGTGTTCATCATATTGCTGGACACATTTATGCGAACCAGCTCGTTGGTGAACTAGTGTTTCCTTGTTTAGCTCTAGTCGTCTCTGGTGGGCATACTGAGCTTGTATTGATGAAAGAGCATGGGTCTTTTGAGGTCATTGGTGAAACGTTGGATGATGCGGCTGGGGAAGCGTATGACAAAGTAGCTCGGACGATGGGTCTGCCATATCCAGGGGGACCTCACATTGATCGATTGGCACATGAAGGGGAGCCAACGATTAAGCTTCCTCGAGCGTGGCTTGAAGAAGGATCCTATCATTTTAGCTTCAGCGGTTTAAAATCAGCGGTTATCAACACACTACACAATGCGTCTCAAAAGGGTGAAACCATTGCGCCGGAGGATTTGGCTGCAAGTTTCCAAGAAAGCGTGATTGAGGTGTTAGTCGGAAAGACATTAAAAGCGGCTGAAGCGTATGGTGTGAAACAAGTCGTTCTAGCTGGCGGGGTTGCTGCCAATAAAGGTCTTAGAGAAGCCCTTACTTCAGCATTTGCGAAGCTGCCTGAAGTGAATGTCATGATTCCGCCATTGTCTCTTTGTACAGACAATGCAGCCATGATTGCTGCTGCGGGAACCATTGCATTTGAAAAGGGAATAAGAGGCGACATGGCAATGAACGGTCAACCTGGACTGCCGCTTGTCTCCTATGAATAAGAACTCCTGTGGATACAGGAGTTTCAGCGTGTAGACAAACCCTCGCATTCTTTGTCAGTCCTGCGTGCTGGTGCTCACGAATATGAAATTCGCTCCGCGCCAGTACTAGTCCTTCCTAGACTGCAAAGGTTTTCTATCACGCTGAAAAGAAGACAAAGGGCTAAAATCAAGTTCATTTTAGCCCTTTGTCAAAAATTTGGAACTCCTGTGGATATACAGGAGTTTTTTCTATTGAAATGAAAGCGATTTATTCACATGTAAACGTTATATATCCACAATTGTTAGAAAATTCGTTTTAAAATGAAGAGAATGTGTATAAATGTGATCTTTTGTGTGGATATGTGATTAAAATACTGTGGATAAAGTGGATAACTTTAAAATATTTAAGAATAATCAAGATGTTATTGTGGGTATCATTGTGGATAAATATTCTCACCTTAAAAAAGAGCACCCGTTAGGGCACTCTTTATGCATCTGATAGATCTTCCCATTCCGCAAAAAGTGATTCCATCTCTTGATTGAGCGCATCATTTTCTGTTTGAATGGCTTGTACTTTCTCGTGATCTTGGAAAATAGCAGGATCACATAGAAGCTCTTCGTTTTCACCGAGCTTGTCTTCGATGACAGCGATACGCTCTTCAATTTCTTCAATTCGGCGCTGCTTTTGTCTTTCTTTCTTTTTGAGTTCTTTCTCTTCTGCATAGGAAAGTTTTGCTGTTTCTACTGGTTTTTCTGCTTGTTTTTTATGCGTCTCCTGAGTTTGGAGTGCTTCAAGCTCTAATTGTTCGTTTTTCTTTTCAAGATAATAGTCGTAGTCACCAAGGTATTCTTTTGTTTCATTTGGTGACAACTCGAGAACTTTTGTTGCCAAGCGATTGATAAAGTAACGGTCATGCGAAACAAACAAGATGGTGCCTGGATAATCAATTAGTGCATTCTCTAATATTTCCTTACTGTCTAAATCAAGATGGTTCGTCGGTTCATCGAGAATGAGGAAATTGGCTTTTTGGAGCATCAGCTTTGCCAGTGCAAGTCGTGCTTTTTCTCCACCACTTAAAGCATGTACAGGCTTTAAGACGTCATCACCTGAAAAAAGGAAGTTTCCTAAACAAGTCCGAATGTCTTTTTCAGTCATATGGGGATAATCATCCCAAAGTTCATTTAACACTTTTTTGGAGGATGTCAGCTTGGCTTGTTCCTGATCATAGTAGCCAATCGTCACATGAGAACCAAAGCTGATCTCGCCTTTTACTGGTTTTAACGTATCCGTTAAGGTTTTTAAAAGAGTTGATTTCCCGATACCGTTAGGACCGATGAGTGCCACGCTATCCTCACGTTTAATATGAAAAGAGAGGGAGGAGAGGAGCGGCGTTTTTTTATCGTAACTAATATCGAGATCATGCACCTTCAGCACGTCATTTCCGCTTTGCCTCATAATATCGAAATGGAAGTTTGCGGATTTTTCATCTCCTAACGGCTTATCTAAACGATCCATCCGTTCCAGCTGTTTCCGCCTACTTTGAGCACGCTTTGTGGTGGATGCTCTTGCTAAGTTGCGATCCACGAAATCTTGAAGCTTCGAAATTTCTTCTTGTTGTTTTTCATACAGCTTCATATCACGCTCTAGCTGCTCAGCTTTTTGGTCAAGATACTTACTATAGTTCCCTGCGAACTTTTTCATCGCTGTTCTTGACACTTCATATACATGGTTCACGACTTTGTCTAAGAAGTATCGGTCATGGGAAACGATGAGAATGGCTCCTGTATAATTTTGCAAATACTGCTCAAGCCATGATAAGGTATCAATATCTAGATGGTTGGTTGGCTCATCCAAAATCAAGAGTTCTGGTTTCATCAATAATAGCTTTCCAAGCGCTAGACGGGTTTTCTGACCGCCGCTTAAGGATTGGACGGTTGTATGATCTTCAAAATGACTAAAGCCGAGTCCGTGTAAAATGGAGCGAACATCTGCTTCATATTGATAGCCGCCTTGATCTTTAAATGCTTGTTGCAGTCTGTCATAGGTTTTCATTAGAGAATCTAATTCTGTTCCTGTGGAAGAAGCCATTTTCTCTTCTATGGTTCTCATCTCTTGTTCCATTTCTTTTAAATGATCGAAAACGGATAGTAGTTCGTCTTTTAGCGTACGTGTAGACGTCACATCTGTATGCTGTGCTAGATATCCAATGGATAGGTCTTTCGGTTTGATGATCTCACCTTGTTCGTAAGACATTTGACCGGCAATGATTTTTAAAAGCGTGGATTTTCCTGCACCGTTACGACCGACAATGGCAATACGATCCCTCGCTTTGACTTCCAATTTTATATTCGTTAAAACGGTATCAGCGCCAAACGATTTGGACAGCTGATTCACTTGTAGAATCATCATGTAACTTCACCTCTGCTATAATATGTTAAGTGTAGCTTATCAGCAGTAAACCGGCAAATCTTACATACGGCTGCCATGGTCAAATGAAAGACAGATAGGAAAAAATAGTGTATGATTTGAGTGAGGGAGCGTTGAAAGATGAGTCAATTTAGCCACTTTAACGAACAAGGAAGAGCAAAGATGGTCGACATTAGTGACAAATCGTCTACAGTGAGAACTGCCGTTGCTGTTTCAAGCGTTCGTATGATAAAAGAAGTATTTCATCAAATACAAAAGCATGACATTGGAAAAGGGGATGTGCTGTCTGTCGCACAGGTAGCTGGCATTATGGCAGCAAAGCAAACGTCTAGCATCATTCCAATGTGTCATCCGCTTGCATTAAAAGGTGTCGATATCTCCTTTGATTGGGAGGAAGACGGAAATGCGTACATTCTGAACATACAAGTACAGGTGAAAACAAAAGGAAGTACGGGTGTGGAGATGGAAGCGCTCACTTCTGCCTCAGTATGTGCACTGACCGTTTATGACATGTGCAAAGCAATAGACAAAGGGATGATCATCGGCCCGACCTATCTAGTAGAAAAAACAGGCGGGAAAAACGGTGATTTTCACAGAGCATCTGATATTTAAGTTGGAGGATCTTATATGAATATAGACCAGTCAAAAATTCCACAAGCGACAGCCAAACGTTTGCCGCTTTACTACCGTTTTTTAAAAAATCTGCATGCATCAGGAAAACAAAGGGTGTCATCGGCAGAGCTTAGTGATGCAGTCAAAGTGGATTCTGCCACCATTCGCCGAGATTTTTCTTACTTTGGTGCACTTGGGAAGAAAGGGTATGGCTATAACGTCGATTACCTCTTGACCTTCTTTAGAAAAACCCTTGACCAAGATGAAATGACGAATGTCATGCTCATCGGTGTCGGGAATTTAGGGACTGCTTTTTTACACTATAATTTCATTAAAAATAATAATACAAAAATTTCAATGGCTTTTGACGTCAATGAGAGTAAAATAGGAAGTGAGATAGGCGGCGTGCCTGTCTATGATTTGGATAAGCTTGAAGAGCATGTGCAAGAGGTAGGAGATATTCCTGTTGCGATTTTGACAGTGCCTGCCGTAGCAGCTCAATCCATTACAGATCGTTTGATTGCCCTTGGCATCAAAGGAATCCTTAACTTTACGCCGGCTCGATTGAATGTGCCGGAACACATTCGAATTCATCATATAGATTTGGCGGTTGAACTTCAGTCTCTTGTGTATTTCTTAAAGCATTACTCTGTTACACAGGAGGACTGACGAAAAGGGGTAAAGGGGGTGGAGCAAATGGGTCCGATCGGTCCTGGAAGTTTGGTTCTGATTGCGGTTGTTGCGCTCATTATTTTTGGGCCGAAAAAGCTTCCTGAATTAGGAAGAGCAGCAGGAGATACATTACGTGAATTCAAAAATGCCACAAAAGGTTTAGCTGATGATCAGGAAGAAAAAAAGAAAAAAGAAGATCAGTAGAATAGGATGAGCTTCATGAATGTCAAAGATATGCCGCTTATGGAGCATATTGTGGAACTGCGAAAACGTTTAGTGATCATTGCGATGTTTTTTGTCACCTTTATGGTGGCAGGTTTTTTTCTCGCTAAGCCGGTCATTGTGTATTTACAAAATACCGATGAAGCGGCCACACTGACATTGAACGCGTTTAAGCTCACAGATCCACTGTACGTGTTTATGCAGTTCGCTTTTGTCATTGCTCTTGTTTTGACGTGTCCCGTGATCTTATATCAGCTTTGGGCGTTTGTGAGTCCTGGCTTATATGAAAAAGAAAGAAAGGTGACACTTGCTTATATTCCGATTGCACTGCTTTTATTTCTGAGCGGTGTGGCTTTCTCTTATTTTATTTTGTTTCCATTTGTCGTCGATTTTATGATACGGATGTCAAATGATTTACATGTGGAGCAAGTGATTGGGATTCATGAGTATTTTACATTTCTGATGCAGTTAACACTTCCATTTGGCTTTTTGTTTCAGATGCCTGTCGTGTTGATGTTTCTCACTAGACTTGGTATCATTACACCGATGTTTTTATCAAAAATACGGAAGTATGCCTATTTTGTCCTCCTTGTCATTGCCGCACTGATTACACCGCCAGAGCTCGTTTCTCACCTCATGGTTACCTTGCCAATGCTTGTTTTGTATGAAGTGAGTATTGTCATTTCAAGAGTGACCTATCGCAAAATGCAGCAAACAGAGACAGAGGAGAAAGAAAATGATGTTGTCTCATAAAAAAGCATCGTGATCCAAATAGGGGTCACGATGCTTTTTCTATTGTGAAAGAAATTGATTGATTGCTTGAAAGAGATGCTCATAATAGGCAGGTTCATGCGGGACAAAATCATGTACATGGACCTCTCTCTTTTCCTCACGTCGCTTGCCGTCTGCATCCACTTCAAAGCCCTCGATGTTCATTTTTTCGCATTCTCTATTTAAAAGCTGCTGTGCATCCATCAGCCTTGCTCTATAAAGTCCAGCAACTTCTTCTTTCTGTAGATGGACATCCATGTGCTCTTTTTGATCCATATAAAGATACACATGGCAAAACTCACGATCGGTAAACGAAGGCATATGGATTTCATCTTTAATGACACCAGCAAAGGTAAGGTTCTCAAACGAGATGGAAAGACCAAGCTCTTCTTCGACTTCTCTGATGCCATCAGAAGGCTGTTCATCTGCGAGAAGGTGGCCTGCTGCGGTGATATCAAGTAGAGAAGGGAAATCCTTTTTGGAGGGACTCCTCAGCTGAAAATAGAGAAACACTGTGTCATCTTCCTTTTTTAAAAGCCAGAAATGAAAGGTTTCATGCCAAAGGCCCTCAGCATGGATATCAGATCGAGCGGCTGTACCAATCGTTTCATGCTGATTGTTCATGATGTTAAGTTTTTCGTGTTCCATGAAAACATGACCTCCATAAAAAAAACATTTTCCAAACGGCGGAAAATGGTTTTTGCTTTATTTTTGCTGCTGTTTTTTCATTTTGACAGAAAAAGCAAACATTTTTAACGCGATATTGATATTATAGGCCGCAAACACCATCAGCAAAATGCTGTAAAATGACCACATGTCACCTGGATTTTGAATGGCCATATAGGTGAAAGCCACACCTACGGCAAAATAAATAATGCCCCATACGACAGGGTTTCTCATGAGAAAAAGCCTCCAATAATCATTTGCATTGTTTGAGATTGTTCTTCAATCATTTTTCTTACTGGCTCAATCTGCACAAGGATAACGAGCGAATTCATCAGCATATGAGCACCGATGGGCACAATGATTCGTTTTGTTTTCGCATATAAAAAGGCAAATGTAAAACCCATTGCGGTATAGAGCAAGATATGTGGGAAATCATTGTGTACAGCAGCAAAAACCACTGAACTGACAAGTGCGCCAATGAAAAAATTCGTTTTTTCATAAACCACACCAAAAATGATTTTTCGAAAAATGATTTCTTCTAATATCGGTCCAATCAGAGCGATGACGATTACAAGCCATGGAACTGCATCCATAATGGCTAAAATGTTTTGAGTATTTTCGGATTCTCGGCTAATGCCAAATGCATATTGTTCAATCGCCCCCGCAATGGATTGTGCAAAGAGGGAAAGAAAGAAACCGCCAATGATCCAAGCGATTGCCACGCCGACTGATGCCGGTGCTTCATTTCGAAGTGAAGCTTTTGGTACAGTCCGAAGGATGAGCAGAATAATGATTAATCCGACACAGAAGCTAATGATTGTCCAGGTTCCTGACAATTCAGAGAGCTCTGCTTGTGTCATCGGTGTCTGAATGTATCCTAACCATTTCATAATGAACACATAAGGAATCGCAGAAACCTGCACCAATATATACGTTAAGATGATGTACCAATATTGTTTTTTCAAGTAACGAAAACCCCTTTACTAAAAGAACTAGATTTATTGTAACACAAGTCTTCTTTTTCGTTGAAAAGGAAAGAATCGGTGATAAAAAAAGATCATGAAAGCGTAAAAATTTTTAAAGGTTTTTACTTGAAATTACAGAAGACATTCTTTATTATAATAAATGTGTTAGCACTCGTTGATGATGAGTGCTAAAAAAGACTACATATAAAAATTGAGGAGGTTGTTTCTTATGTTAAAGCCATTAGGCGATCGCGTAATCATTGAACTCGTTGAATCTGAGGAAAAAACCGCTAGCGGTATTGTCTTACCGGATTCTGCAAAAGAAAAACCGCAAGAAGGTAAAATTGTTGCAGCAGGTTCAGGTCGTGTACTTGAAAGTGGTGAGCGCGTTGCGTTA
Source organism: Bacillus sp. FSL K6-1106 (assembly GCF_038005245.1). Lineage (NCBI taxonomy): Bacteria > Bacillati > Bacillota > Bacilli > Caryophanales > Bacillaceae > Bacillus > Bacillus sp. FSL K6-1106. The sequence goes on along the minus strand of NZ_JBBOSV010000002.1, from coordinate 515,712 downwards.
GAAGTAAACACAGGCGACCGCATTATCTTCTCAAAATATGCAGGTACTGAAGTGAAATATGAAGGAAAAGAATATTTAATCCTTCGTGAAAGCGACATTTTAGCTGTTATTGGTTAATCACATAAACAAAGATTGAGATATATTTCTAAAAAGACTGAGGAGGTTTCGTTATTATGGCAAAAGATATTAAGTTCAGTGAAGAAGCACGTCGTGCGATGTTACGTGGTGTAGATGCACTTGCAGATGCTGTAAAAGTAACTTTAGGACCTAAAGGACGTAACGTGGTTCTTGAGAAAAAATTCGGTTCTCCACTTATCACAAATGATGGTGTAACGATTGCAAAAGAAATCGAATTAGAAGATGCATTTGAAAACATGGGTGCAAAACTTGTGGCTGAAGTTGCAAGCAAAACAAACGATGTAGCTGGTGACGGTACAACGACTGCAACAGTTCTAGCTCAAGCAATGATCCGTGAAGGTCTTAAAAACGTAACAGCTGGTGCAAACCCTGTTGGCGTTCGTAAAGGAATCGAAGAAGCAGTGAAAGTAGCACTTGAAGGTTTGCATGAGATTTCTAAACCAATCGAAGGTAAAGAATCAATTGCTCAAGTTGCGTCTATTTCTGCAGCAGATGAAGAAGTCGGCAGCCTAATTGCTGAAGCGATGGAGCGTGTAGGAAACGACGGCGTCATCACAATTGAAGAATCTAAAGGTTTCACAACTGAGCTTGAAGTGGTTGAAGGAATGCAGTTTGACCGTGGATACGCTTCACCATACATGGTCACTGATTCTGATAAGATGGAAGCGGTTCTTGAAAATCCTTACATCTTAATCACTGATAAAAAGATCACAAACATTCAAGAAATCCTTCCTGTACTTGAGCAAGTCGTACAACAAGGAAAACCATTATTGATCATTGCTGAAGATGTAGAAGGCGAAGCACTTGCAACACTTGTTGTGAACAAACTTCGTGGAACATTCAACGCAGTGGCAGTAAAAGCACCTGGATTCGGTGATCGTCGTAAAGCAATGCTTGAAGACATCTCTGTTCTAACAGGCGGGGAATTAATCACAGAAGACCTAGGACTTGACCTGAAATCAACTGAAATTGGTCAGCTTGGCCGTGCGTCTAAAGTGGTTGTTACAAAAGAGAACACAACGATCGTAGAAGGATCAGGGGATTCTGCTCAAATCGCAGCACGCGTGAACCAAATTCGTGCGCAAGTAGAAGAAACAACTTCTGAATTCGATAAAGAAAAATTACAAGAACGTCTTGCAAAACTAGCTGGCGGCGTTGCTGTCATCAAAGTTGGTGCTGCAACTGAAACAGAACTAAAAGAACGTAAACTACGCATTGAGGATGCACTGAACTCAACTCGTGCAGCAGTTGAAGAAGGTATCGTATCCGGTGGTGGTACAGCACTTGTGAATGTATACAATAAAGTTGCTTCCATCGAAGCTGATGGTGACGTTCAAACAGGTGTGAACATCGTTCTACGTTCTCTTGAAGAGCCAATTCGTCAAATCGCTCACAACGCAGGTCTTGAAGGATCAGTCATCGTTGAGCGCTTGAAAAACGAAGAAATTGGCGTAGGCTTCAACGCAGCAACAAACGAATGGGTAAACATGATTGAAAAAGGAATCGTTGACCCAACAAAAGTCACTCGCTCTGCACTTCAAAACGCAGCTTCTGTAGCAGCTATGCTTCTTACAACTGAAGCAGTCGTAGCTGACAAACCAGAAGAAGGCGGCTCAGGCGGCGGAATGCCGGATATGGGCGGCATGGGCGGAATGGGTGGCATGATGTAAACACCCTTCGAAAACCCCTTGAAATATAGGGGTTTTTGTTTTGTCTATTTTTTGGTTAAGAGCGTTAAATGAATTGAAACTTTCACCGCTTTACATCCGTTAACTAAAGAGACAGTGATTTTTTTGGTTTTATCTAACATAAAGAGATGATTTTCAAAAGAAAAGCGGTGATCATATGGGCTTTACGACTTGGGTGGCAATTATTGTTGCACTGGCTGTCGTGTTTGGATTGTTTGGATCGAAGAGGCGTGATAAATAAAGAAAGAGTTGAAAACCCACTTTCAATTAAGAAGTGGGTTTTTTGTTGCAAATACAACATTAATCAATTATGCTAACTTTAGTTATTTGTTGTAAATGCAATAAAAGGAGTCGAGGTATATGAAAGAAATTTTGCGGGAGATCGGCGTGATTGCTCGCGCGCTTGATTCCATTAGTAATATTGAATTTAAAGAGTATGATTTAACGAAGGGGCAGTATTTGTATCTTGTGCGTATTTGTGAGGAGCCTGGCATCATTCAGGAAAAACTAGCGGAAATGATTAAGGTGGATCGAACTACGGCTGCTCGGGCTATTCAAAAATTAGAGCTGCATGAATTTATTGAGAAGAAACATGACTCAGCGAATAAAAAAATCAAGAAATTGTTTCCAACTGAGAAAGGGAAAGCCGTCTATCCAATGATCAAACGAGAACATGATCATTCAAATCGGGTAGCGCTGGATGGGTTTTCTGAAGAGGAAGCGAAACAGATTTATCAGTATCTTTTGAGGGTGCGAAAGAATATCGAAAAAGATTGGGAAGATGTGAAAAAAGGCAAAAAGAGAAGCTACTAATGACTAAGGAGGGGTTACTTCATGACCGTCACGCTCATTCGGTGTAATGAACAACATATAAAAGAGCTGCAAAAAATCGGAATCGATACTTTTATAGAAACGTTTCAGGAGCAAAACAAGGCGGAGCATATCGACGCATATGTGAAGACAGCTTTTCATTCGAACCAGCTACTAAAAGAATTACAACATCCCTTTTCACAATTTTATTTGGTTCAAGTAAATGGGCGCCTTGCTGGTTATTTAAAGGTCAATATGGACGATGCACAGTCAGAAGAGATGGGTGATGACACATTAGAAATTGAACGCATTTATATCAAACAGTCCTTTCAAAAACTAGGATTAGGTCGATATTTAATGAATCAAGCCTTTGAAATTGCAGAGAAACACCATAAACGTGATGTTTGGCTTGGGGTGTGGGAGCATAATAAAGCCGCCATGGCATTTTATCAAAAGCTTGGGTTTGTTCAAACAGGAGTGCATGCTTTTCACATGGGAGACGAGGAGCAAATGGACTTCATTATGACCAAAACATTGAGATGATCAAAAAGGGGGAAGGGAACATGCATATACCATCATTCTTTCAAGTGAAAGATATGGAGAAAATCAAATCATTTATTCAATCACATTCATTTGCTACAGTTGTGACGACAACGAATGAAAAGCCCATTGCGACCCATATTCCAGTGAGTTTTCATCAAATTGGCGATTCGTATGTGATCTCAGGGCATATGGCGATTGGGAATCCTCAGTGGAAAACGTTTGAAGAAAATGAGAAGGTGCTTGTCATTTTTCAGGGGTCGCATGCTTATATATCCTCTTCGTGGTATGAGAAAGAAGCCGTACCGACGTGGAATTATCAAGCTGTACATGTATATGGAAAGGCTTCACTGCTTGAAAAATCAGAACTGGTCAAGGAATTAACAGTGATGCTGGAGACATATGAAAGTCATAGAGATCAGCCAGTGTTATGGGATACGTTATCTGAGGAACTGTTAGAGAAACAAATGAAAGGGATTGTGGGCTTCAAAATCATCATTAATGAAGTTCAAGCTGCTTTTAAGTTAAGCCAAAATCGCCATGAAAGAGATTATGCTCGCATTATTGAACAGCTGGAAGCAGAGGGTGAAGTGGAAATGGCGGCTGCGATGAAAAAGAGAGATAAGAATATATGAAAAGAGCACTCTGAAGAAAAAGAGTGCTTTTGTTGTTATCCTTTTATGTTCAAATATTCTTCAAGGGTTTTGTCGCTCTTTTTCACTTTTTTCGCATTTTTTGATCCGAGGTATCTGAGATGCCATGGTTCATATTGATAGCCTGTCACTTTTTCTTTACCTTTCGGATAGCGAATGATAAAGCCAAATTCATGGGCGTGTTTGGCCAGCCATTTCGCTTCTTTCGTATTGGCAAAAGAATCTTCAGCCCAATGTTTTGAATTGGCACCGCCGATATCAAAAGCAAGGCCGGTTTGATGTTCGGAATAGCCTGGTCTTGCGCTAAATCGATCTGCTTGTTTTTTGCCATGAGAGGCGACGTAATTGTTGTACAAGACACGCTGACGGTCGTATGAACGGAAGGTGCTAAAAGCGGTGAGTCGGATGTTTGCTTTTTTGGCTTTTGCTGTCATAGCGTTTACAGCTTTTCTCGCTTGTTTGTTTTCTCCGGGATTGTATGAAGATGGTAGTCTATGTTTCTTATTCACAACCAATATCCTTTTTACATACGTACCTGGCGTTTTAGTGGAAGGAGCAGCATATGAAGCTGGTGAGCTTTTGCCTGCTTTTTTGATATATTGAAAGCTGACGTAACCCGTCTTTCCTTTATATTTTGTTTGAATCCATGAACCATTCTTTTTAAGATAAGGAATCCTTTTTCCTTTTGGAATGGTCAATATCACTGAATATTTTGTTCCAGGCCCCTTTCGAAGATGAACATTCGCTGTTGTCACGTATTTCGGTGCAGCTGCTTTTGCGACTGGTGTCGCATGAGTCATGTGTAAAAAGGGCAGCTGGACAGGAAAGATTCCAAGCCCAAGTACGAGAACCACACTGACAATAATTCCTTTGATCCACGGGTGTTTCATCTTCATTTCTCTCATCCCTTTCAATCTACTAACATACATATATTGAGATAGATTGAAATAAAGTGCAATGGTTTTTTTATGCCAATTGAGATTGAATCATATCATTAGGTTCTCTTTTTTGTTTAAAATTACATAAAAAAATCCACTATTTCCATAAAAAATCAGCTGAATTCCTTATAATAAAAGTATCTGAGAACGGGGAGTGAGTCGAGATGGACCTAAACGTGCTGCAAATGGATCAAGATAGATCAGAGAATGAATTCGCGGTTCTTAATATATCTTCTAAAGAGATTGGTGCTCTATCAAAGGGAGCAGCGGAGCAGATTTTACGAACGGGAGATACGGACCGTATTCATCAGCTGATGTACGTTCCGATTGAAAAGAAAGAAGATTTGAATTGGCTGATCCAATGTGTTGGGGAGGCGCTAAAGAATGAAGTTGGTGATGACGTTGCACTAGAAGTAGCTGATTTGCTCTATTTCTTTGTCATTCCGTATTATGGGAAGTATATGTTGAAAGATCGTCATTTGTATGAGGATATCGATCATTTGCTGGTACGATTAGCATCTAGAGCTCACTCGGATATTGACACGCTGATTGATATCATAAGAGAAGATTTAAATGAAAATATACAATAAAAGAAGCTTGTAGAGCGACCCTCTACAAGCTTTTTTATATCAACTTTATTCAGCTGGAACTGTTTTGACAGGCTCTTTTCTAAACACACCCATGCATCCTGCGATGAGGATTAATACAGCTGGAAGGATAAAGAACATAGAAATAGAAATAATACCACCAATAGCAGATACTAATAATAAAATCCCGCCAAGCTTTGCTTTTTTCTTCACGATAACAGATGCCACAATCGCAAGAATAGAGAAAAGCATCGCTGCCCAGCCTAATCCTGTGATTTGACTCGTACCTGATTCACTAAATGCCGCATCGAGTCCTCCAAAGGCAATGGCAAACATTGCACCGAAAAATCCAAAAATACCTCCAATTAAGCCTAAAACAAATTCCGTTGTTCTTTTCATGATACTTTCCCCCGATATGTAAATAAGAATTATTGGTACTTAAGAACCAACACAATCTTACTCATCGGCATTCTTTTCACAATGTTAATAGTTTTGTTAAAAAAACAAGAAAATCCATAAAGAATTTTCTTGTCCAATTACTGGGCTCTCTCCCAGGTAATCTTTGTTTCATTTGTTGTTTTCTTTCCTTTTGCCAGTACTTTTCCGTTTTCCTGTTTCACGGTAATGTTTAGGTCATAAAAGGAGTAGAGGGCGCCGAGGCTGTCATTTTCCGGTTTATGCAGGTTGTTTTCCTTTTCAGTGGATGCACCAATAGCTAGTGTTTTGGCAAAGTTCAAACCAATGACTTCAGCGTAATCACTATTGGTCTCAGACGAAGCCGTCACGTTTAAGGAAATGACTTTTTTCTTTTGATCAACGGTGATCGCTGTGTCTTTTACGAGCTTAGACTGCTCCATGACCTCTTTCGTTTCATTTTGAATGCGTTCATTAATCGTTGGAAGTGCCGTAGATTCTGTTTTTTCTTCTTTTGCAGTATTTGAGCAAGCTGCTAGGATAGAGAAGGTTGCAACAAGACTCATGAAAACAAGTAGACTTTTTCTCACGTTCTTTCTCCTTTGTTCCAAAGTATGTATGCTTATGTTACCACGAATTGATGTTTTGATTAAAAGAGAAGTGTTGATAAGCTGTGAACAATCAAAAGCACCCAAAGTTGGGTGCTCGTGTTTTATTGTGCTGAAAGGGTTGTACTAAGTGGGATAGACGAAATGACCGTGAATTTTGGAGCCGGAGCACCAGATTCTAGATTTTTGCGTAAAAGAGATGATTTGACGGTGCCGTCCCATTTTTTGTAGACACTTCCAGATGTATTTGCACGAAGCTGTACATTAGAAAAGCTTGCTTGCGAGTAGCTGTTTGTTCCATTATCTTGTACGCCGTGTACCATTTTGACGACATCGAGGTCTTTCAGACGACTAGGGTTGAAAACAGGCTGTTTATAACGCAGTTTCCCGTTGACGTATAGTGACACTGTGCCATCACCATTGTTGATGAGCTTTAAGTTGACACGTGCACCATCTTTAATACTTGAATCGTATTCGCTGTTCCAATATTGACTGCCGCCTTGGGAGCCGGTGCCCAGGAATACCTTATAACCAGAAGATGTTTTTGAAATCCCGCTTTCAACAACGGCAGAACCGAGACCAAGATACCAGTCAGCATAGCCATTTTTAATAGTGGCTGTTTTTGGCAGCACAATATCAGCCGAGATACCTGACCATTTGGCTTCATCCGTTTGTGTCACGATGGCGCCGTGACGAGGACCAGCCGCAGAGGCAGGAATACTTGAAAGCATCAAAACGAAGATCAAACTTACACTCAAAACGATGAACCACTTTTTCATGAAAATTCCTCCTTATCTTTGATTCATTTCTATTATATAAAACGTAAGGGAGGGATCTACTGACAATGTTCTGGCTGTTTTTGGTGAAATTTATGAACAAAATCGGTCATTAAGTGGTCAACTTGTATTCGAATTGTAATGTGACTGTAAAATAACTGGGTGCATCTTCATGTATAATAGGGTCAGAAACCAAATACGGAGGATTTTTTAATGAATAAAAAGCTTATCGCGACAATCGTAACAGTAGCTAGTTTATTTTTAGCGTTTAGTTTCTCACATGGAGCAAGTGCAAAAAAAGTAAGCGGCAATATTACATGGTATAATGGTGTCGGTAAAAAAGGCGCAGATGGAAAAAAACTCGGTCATTGGGATGCAGCAACGAAAATGGGATTTGACGTACCGAAAAAAGGTACAAAACTAAGAGTGACAACAAAAGCGAAACCACATAAAGTGATTACAGTATATAAATATGATGTAGGTAGAATGCCAAACGCAGTATTAGACGTAAGTCCTAAAGCATTCAAAGCACTTGGGTATAAAACAAGTAAAGGTGTCGTCAAAGGGCATTACACTTATTAATACATAGGCATGCAAAGAAGCGGGAAAAGTTTATTTTCTGGCTTCTTTTCTTGTGGAGAGGGTCTGAAAGTCAATGAAAAAATCAACATGGTGGATCATCACAGTAATTGGAGTCGCAGTGATTGCGGCCGTCATCTTTTTCATGATGAAGCCGGGGCAAGAGGCAAAACATGCAGGAAAAGTGAAAACAAATCAAGATGCAAAAGACGAATTGCTTGTTTCATTTACGGATCAAAAGTTAAACAATACTTATTACTTGCATGACAAGGCGCTTCATACAGAGAAACTGACAGCATATCCTTCAATTGCTTATGATCAGGCGAAGCAGCTTTTATATTACACGTATACAGATGAAGACACACAAAAAGTAAGTATACGGGAATTGAATGTGAAAACGGATAAAGAAAAAACGCTCTTTACGAGTGACGATTCAATCGACAGTATGAGACTTTCTGGTGACGGAAAACAGTTATATCTAAGGTATAACAAGGATTCAGGTGAGCAATTTTATGTAGCGTCTTTTGATTTGAAAACACAGAAAGTGAAAGTGTTATATCCAGAAAAAAGTGATGATGATACGGTGAGTTCTTTTGCTTATGATCCAGCATCAAATCTGTTGGCCATTCAGCATTATTCGTTAAAAGAGGATTATAAAAAGACGGATGAGGCAAATGAAAAAGGAATGGATCCTGAACCAACGACCATGAAGATTACCCTACAAACAGGTGAGAAGGGAAAGCGAATTGCACGTATTTCTCAAACCATCAATGATATTTCTTTTTCACCAGATCATAAAAAACTCATTTATACAGAAGTGAAAGTTCGAAATGAAAAAGAAGTATCATCTATTAAGGTGATGGATGTAGATACAGGAAAAACAAAGACACTTGTTAAAAACAGCCAAGATGTGCGTATTTTAAGTGCTGCCCAGCCGCAATTTTCTGCGGATGGTACATCTGTTTATTTCTTAGGTGTTGCAAAGAACGCAAAGGAATTAAAGGATGACACAGGACGAAAGGCGAAGGTCAGAACCATTTTTGAATATGATATTAAGAAGAAAACAGTAGAAACCGCTTGGGAGAAAGAAGGCGGGATTGTTAACAATTTCACTGTCAATCGGTAAAAGGTGCGCGTTCAGTTATTTTATATAACTGGACGTTTTTTTATTTTGTCATGGGATGTGTCGGTGAAAAATGCGGTTTGTGAAATGAACATCACTTTTTAAGCAAGGAAATGAGTGGTATTTTGATATTTTGCTACTGTGACAGAATCAGCGTAAGAGAGTAAAGTAAGTGGAAATAAAAAAACGAGAGGACAGAAGACTTCTCGTTTTCTCTTATTTATTTATTGTTTTCATCTAGTAAGTTTTGAAAAATAAACAAGGCATTAATGGAATGAGGGAATCCTGCAACCTTTGTACAGTGCTTAATGATCTCCATAATCTCTATAACAGAGAGCCCGATATGTAATGCTTGTACAAAATGAGCTTTTAACTCTTCATTACAATCACCTTTTGCAATGAGAGCCGATAATGTGCTGATGGTCTTCTGTTTTTCATCTAATATGAAGTGATTGAATTCTTTTTGTTCACCGAGTTCAATTGTTAGTTGTTCAATGTTTGATCGAATGCTCTCGTTTTCATGAATTGAAAGCTTCTCCCTGTTACCTGCCACTGTTTCTTGCTTGACATGGCAAGTCTCTTTTTCTTCATTCAAATTGAACTCCTCCGTTTTTTATGACGATTTTCTATTTGTTCGTGCATGGTTTCTTAAGTGCCTTTTGATAGAGGTAATGGGTATATAGTAGTATTATCGGTTTACTTCGTCAACTTTTTAAGTGTGGAATGTTCAAAAAAATGCCATTCATGCGATACATTGTTCGTTTTTTCTCATGGAGATTGAAAAGAAAATAGAGGGCTAATATATAGAAGCTGTTAGCCCTTTTCATATTACGCAATTAAGAGAGAGGAGGTTTCATATTTACTAAATGATATCCATCGGCCGCATCATGTCATAATCCTCGTGTTCTAAAATGTGACAATGCCACACATATCGTCCGCTATATGGGACAAACCGAGCGATGATGCGAATGACTTCACCGGCATGCGCCTGAATTGTATCCTTGTAGCCTTGTTCATGCAAAGGAGGCGCTTCATTTGGTCCTGTATACACGATTTCACCTGTTGATTGATAGATGGCTGTATCGAATGGTCTTCTATCAATCACTCTGAATTGAACAAGATGTAAATGAATAGGGTGTGTGCCCCTTGTTGGGTTAACGATGTTCCATACCTCTACACTGCCAAGTCGAGGATTTTCCGTGACAGGATCATTCCAAAACCGGTTATCTAGTAATAAAATCGGGCGCCCATATTTATCTTGTGTGCCAGTAAGCGTTAGCGTCCGCTCGTTATCAGCTCGGCTCGGCCGGAGCGGTGGCAGTGGTTTGAAGATCGGACGTAATGTTTTAGCTGCTCTTCCTTTGAGCGGACGAGTGACTTTAAATTGCATAATGTTCGCATCTGTTTCTGGATTGACATCCTGACCGCAGCCTGCCGTATTTTTTAAAACAATCGTTTTGTTTTCGTAAGCTGAGAAGTCGATGATGACATCAAAACGTTCAGCAGGTGCAATGCTAAAAGATTGGTGATGAACAGGTCTTGGCAAAAAGCCGCCATCAGATCCAATTTGTAAGATTGTGGCGTCGTTATCTAGATGAAGCTCGTAAGTTCTTGTATTGGACGCATTTAAGATACGAAAACGATATTTTCGAGGCTCTACTTCTAAATATGGCCATACTTTTCCATTGACTAAAATCGTTTCCCCGCAAAAAAATGGCACGATAGAGGGATCTGGAAGCTCACTATCTTCTGGTGTGTTATTTGGTCTACTTGGGTAAAACAGTGCGCCATCCTCCTGAAACGTCCGGTCCATGATCATTAAAGGGATATCATATTCATCTTTCGGTAATTCCAGTGATTTTTCAAACGCATCTGAGATCAAATAAAAGCCAGCTAATCCGGCGTATACATTTAATCGTGTCAATGCCATGGCATGATCGTGATACCACAATGTGCATGCTTGCTGGTGATTAGGGTATTCGTAAACCTCTCGTTCAAAGAAGGGGCCGGTTGCTTCAAAGTCTCGCGAAAACCAAGCCTCCGGATAACCGTCACTGCTTGCAGGTGTCACGCCCCCATGCAGGTGAACGACTGTTTTGACTTCGGGTTCATCATGATGTCCAGCGTGAATGGTATGATCGACAGGCAGGAAGTGTTTCAGCGGCAATTTGTTCATCCATTTCACTTTGACCTTTTCATTTCGATTCGCTTTAATGGTTGGACCCGGCAAACTGCCATTATAGGTCCATAGCTTGGTTGGGGGAAGATCTCTATGAACTTTTAGGAACACCTCCTCCATAGCGATTTCATAATACGTTTGTCTTGGGTTTTTTTTGACGGGCTCTGCGACTTCTGGAATTGGCAGCTCGTCAACAAACTTTTCTAGGTTCATGTTGACTAATCCTCACTTAAAATCAATTTGATACATTATAAGTGCGGACATCCAAATAGGTGAATAAAATAAAAAAACCCGCTTTTCAGCGGGAGAATTAAGGGTGTTTATTTTCAAGCGCTGCACTTGCAGGCACTTTTTTATTCGGTTTAAAGATGAAGTAGGCGGCTAGTACACCGATGGTAATGATGCTTGTCAGTATGAGCTGAGGTCTCATCGATTCGATAAACAGCATAGAGGCCAAGATGGCGCAGATGACCAAAATGGTAAAGTACGTAAGGTATGGGAACAGCCACATTTTGATTTTGAGTTGTTCTGGATTTTCTTTTTCAATTTTACGACGCATTCTTAATTGTGAAACGGCAATGACCAAGTAGACAAGAAGTGCAATGGCACCAGAGGCATTGACTAGAAATAGAAAGATGGTTTCAGGGTAAAAGTAGTTCATCATGACGGCAATATAGGAAAAGAAGGTACCTGCGACTGTCGCTGCTACAGGGACACCGCGTTTGCTGATTTTCATAAAACGTTTTGGTGCTTCGCCTCTTTCTGCTAATGAATAAAGCATTCTGGACGTTGTGTATAGGCCGGAGTTTAAACAAGAAAGAACGGCTGTTAAAACAATGACGTTCATGACTTGAGCGGCCGATGGGACACCGATGTATTCTAATACTGCAACGAACGGACTTGTTAAAATATTCGCTGAATTCCATGGGAGTAACGTGACAACGACGGCGATCGACCCGACGTAGAACACAATAATACGCCATACAACTGAACGGGTAGCTGTTGTCACAGATTTGACAGGGTCTGCTGATTCACCTGCGGCAATTGCCACAATCTCGGTTCCCATGAAGGAAAAGATGACAACGACAATCCCGAGGAGTACAGAGCCGAATCCGTTTGGAAGGAAACCGCCATTCCCCGTTAAATTGGCAAGACCTGCAGTATGATGACCGCCAAAACCAAAGATAAATGCAAAACCAATGAGTAGGAATAGAATAATGCTGACGACTTTAATCAATGAAAACCAATACTCAAATTCGCCAAAAGATTTAACAGAAAAGATATTTGTCAAAGTTAAGAGGATTGTGAGGATAAGACTTGTGAGCCAAACAGGTGCATCTCCATACCAATATTGAATAATGGCAGCACCGGCAATGGCTTCGATGGCGATGACGATGACCCAGAAGAACCAGTAAAGCCAGCCGATTGTAAACCCGGCCCACGGGCCGATGGCGTCGCTCGCATATTGTGAGAAAGAGCCGCTTGTCGGATAGGCACATGCCATTTCTCCAAGCATTCTCATAATAAAGATGACCAGAAGTCCGGCAAATGAATAGGAAAGAATCGATCCAGGCCCTGCAGAATGAATGACAGCACCACTACCAACAAATAGTCCTGCCCCAATGACCCCGGCAATGGAGATCATTGAAATATGTCTTGTCTTAAGGTTTTTTTGAAGACCGTTTGTCATGTTGGACATTTCTTTACCTCCAAACATTTCTCTTTTATTCGAGAGTTTGTTTTTAGAATATTTTAAATTTTATCATATTGAATTGTCATTCAGCATTGGACAGGTTATCAAACTGACATTTCAAACCTCTTAACATGATGTTAAAAAGTATAAAGGATTTGAGAGATTATGTTCCCTCATTTTCCTCTGCCCATTCTTAAAAATAGCATAAGAAGGAAGAAAGAAAAGTTGTGTTTTGAAATAAAACTATTCTGACAATTATATAGTAGAGTCATTTTGTTCTTTTTCATTTTTCGGGGTGGTTTTGAAAAACATTGATGGGAGTAGGTCTTGAGGTCAATTGACCTTATAAAAATAAGTTTGCTTAGGTCAACACATTTCTATGTATCCTATTTTGCTGATTCAAGCGAATCATGTTGCTGTAGACCCACACGGGCTTGGCTTTGTAAGATAAATATAGAAAAGTAATGTGTGAGGAGGCGCTGTTCGGTATGGAGCGCTACAACGAATTAAGACAAGGTGAAACAGGTGCTTGGGTCAGCATTATAGCCTATGTGATCTTATCTGCTGTCAAACTGATCATTGGGTATGTGTTTCATTCAGAAGCCCTTTCCGCAGATGGCTTGAATAATACGACAGATATCATTGCTTCGCTTGCCGTATTAATTGGGTTGCGTATTTCTCAGAAGCCACCTGATGAGGATCATCCATACGGTCATTTTAGAGCTGAAAATATTGCGTCACTTGTGGCTTCCTTTATTATGATGCTTGTCGGGCTTCAGGTTTTGCTGAGTGCAGGCCAGTCGCTTTTCTCATCAGAGCATCAAACGCCTGATATGATTGCAGCTTGGACGGCAGCAGGAAGTGCTGTTGTGATGTATGGCGTGTATATGTATAACCGTAAACTGTCTAAACGAATTAATAGCCAGGCGCTATATGCGGCAGCGGCTGATAATAAATCAGATGCTTATGTGAGTATCGGGACGTTTGTCGGAATTATCGCCTCTCAATTTCAGCTGGCGTGGGTTGATACGCTTGCTGCGTTTGTGATTGGCTTAATTATCTGTAAAACGGCGTGGGAGATTTTCAGAGATGCGTCTCATTCGTTAACGGACGGTTTTCATATAAAAGATATGTCTAAATATAAAGAGACGATTGAAGCGACACCAGGAGTGGGCGATTTGAAAGACATTAAAGCTCGTTATCTTGGAAGCACCGTCCATGTGGATGTGGTCGTTGAAGTAGAACCGCATTTAAACATCGCAGAAAGCCATGATATTGCAGATGAAATTGAACGCAGAATGAAGCAGGAACATGATATTTTACACTCTCATGTTCATATGGAACCAGCAAGTGAGCCTAAAGAGGAGCAGAAGTCTTTTCCATCGTGAGAAGGCTTCTTTTTTCTACGTGTTGATGTTTCATGCAAATGCGTGTTGTATGGTAAAGTTAGACTATATGAAAATTGACGGAAACGTGATAGGAGGATCAGGATGGCATTTGATGAACCGATGCATTCAGATTTACAAAAAATCGTAGATAACATCAATAAAGTGATGGTGGGGAAAAAAGATATTGCGATATTAAGCCTTGTTGCGATTTTGGCGAAGGGGCATGTGCTATTAGAGGATGTGCCTGGCGTTGGGAAGACCATGATGGTTCGTGCTCTGGCAAAATCCATTGGGTGTGAGTTTAAGCGAATCCAATTTACGCCTGACCTTTTGCCTTCAGATGTAACAGGTGTGTCGATTTATAATAAAAAGACAAACGAGTTTGAATTTAGACAAGGACCGATTATGGGGCAGATTATTTTGGCTGATGAAATCAACCGAACCTCTCCTAAAACACAATCAGCCCTTCTTGAAGCGATGGAAGAAGGCAGTGTCACAGTGGACGGAGAAACGATGCCGCTGGCAGATCCTTTCTTTGTGATGGCTACGCAAAATCCAGTAGAGTATGAGGGAACCTATCCACTTCCAGAGGCGCAAATGGACCGTTTCTTGTTCAAGCTGCAGATGGGGTATCCAACCATGCTGGAGGAGCTTGAGGTGCTGAATTTGCAGGAGAAACAATCGCCAATTGACACGCTTCAGGCAGTCATGACAAAAGATCATATCCATGCTTTGCAGCAAGCGGTTCAGACCGTACATGTGGATGCATCGATTAAAGAATATATTGTCGAAATCGCCCAAGCGACGCGAAATCATCCGTCTGTCTATTTAGGCGTGAGCCCAAGGGGTTCAATTGCATTGATGAAAGCGGCTCAGGCGTATGCGCTGTTGAACAGGCGGGATTATGTGATTCCTGATGATGTACAGTATTTGGCGCCTTACACATTGCCGCATCGCATGATTTTGACATCAGAAGCAACATATGAAGGGAAGAAGGCGGAGACACTGTTGCGACAGATGATTGAACATATTGGCGTACCAGTTCAAAAGTCGATGACTCAATGAAGTCACGTGACCGTTTCGCTTTTTCACTATGGTTACGGGTGTTTATGCTCCTTCTCCTTACAGCAGCAGCCTTTTGCTATGCCATGTTTCAGGGCGGCTTTGTGAGCTGGTTCCTTTTTTATGCATTTTCACCATATGCTTTGTATGCTTTGTTGTTTGCCCTTGTTCCACTTCGTGCAACAGCCAAAAGGACATTACAGCATACCCGGTTAAAGGCAGGAGATGTGCTGTCTGTTGACCTTGAAATCAAGCGGACGAATTTATTTCCGTACGTGTACGTCATACTTGAGGATGACCCGCCGGATACCTTCCATTTACAGGAACAGATTGAAATGAAGCGAATGATCTTTCCATGGTTTCGGAAAACGTGGCGATTTTCGTATCAATTCAATGACATTGTGCGGGGAGAGCATCAATTGACGGCGGTTAGAATTAAAACGGGTGATATGTTTGGGTTTGTTGAAAAAGAAGTGATTCTTCCACTAGAGAAAACATTGCTTGTGTATCCAAAAATGTTGGATATTCCTGTTGAATCTGCTGCATCGGTGAATGAAAATGGAGGCAAAGCGTTGCACTCTTGGTTAAATGAACCGACAAATGTGACAACAGGTGTGCGTGAATACCAGCAAGGAGACCGTTTCGCTTGGGTGGACTGGAAGACAACAGCTAGAAGAGGTCAGCTTATGACGAAGGAGTTTGAACAGAATCAGACAAAGGATCTGGTGGTGTTTGCTGATTTTACAGATGAAGCCGCTTTTGAAACGATTGTGTCTATGGCCGCATCGGTTCTGCAAACGGCTGTGAAAAAAGGGGTGCCGGTAGGCCTTGTCCCGCTTGGGGATCAGCACTTATTTCGAGTGGATCAAGGAGAGTGGCATTTACAGGACATGCTCTACTATTTAACAAAGGTGCAGTATCAGCCTTCTCATGCACCTGATTATCAATCATTAACATCGAGTGAGCACCAGCAGACAGGAAAGTATGTGGTGACAGGTCATCTGCAAGAAGAGCTTGCTGCCATTTTACTTGGGAATCGAAACAGAAAGAACATCACTGTTCTTTTAGTGAAGAGAGCCGTTGATCGATTGACGGCAAAAGAAAAACAGCTTGTGGACCGGCTTAAAGCTTCTGGGATACACACGACCCTTTTATTTGAGGACCGGCTGCACGAAAGAACTGTGAGGTGACAAACATTTATGCTGCATATGCATCAGCGGCAAAGCCGTTTTGAGTTGTTCATCTATTATGCTGTCGCATTTCTGCTGCTTTGGGAGTGGCTTCGTCCGCTTCAAGATTTTACAGAGACGAGTCATACGTCTTATTTCATCATTTTTATAGGGCTTACGTGTTTGTTTACGTTCTTTCGATTGAAGTGGTATGTGACGTTTCCTATTTGTGCTGGATTGATCTTGCTCGCATTATACTTGATTTTTTATCAATCAGAGCCAAGTTATCTGCCTGCGCTGTTTGCTGATATTAAAGATAATATTTCTTTGATGAGCATGGGCATGTGGAGTGACATGTATCCGTCTTTCCGCACATTGTTGTTTTATATTTTGCTTTGGCTACTTGTTTATTTGCTTCATTATTGGGTTGTGTATCAGCAGCGTATCTTTTTCTTTTTACTGATGACGATTGTATATGTCACGATTCTTGATACGTTTACACCTTATGATGCGACTTTTGCGATCGTTCGAATTATGGTATTTGGCTTTTGTTTGCTTGGCCTGCTCTATTTCGACCGGCTTCGTTCGGCTGAAGGTGTGCGGGTGTCACAGAAAGCGCGTCTCAATTGGTTCTTACCCATGCTGGCGCTTGTTCTTGTATCAGCATCACTCGGTGCTTCTTTGCCAAAATCTGATCCGAAATGGCCTGACCCTGTCCCGTTTTTTAAAGCGGTCACGAATCAAGATGGTTCCACCGGGCAGAATAAGGTGGGATATAGTACGGATGATTCGTCGCTTGGGGGACCGTTTAGTGAGGACCGTACACCGGTATTTAAATGGAGCGGAAAAGAACCGTCTTATTTTCGTGTAGAAACAAAAAGTATTTACACGGGGAAAGGCTGGGAGGATGCTTCAAATGATACGAAACCTACTCGGTTAAAAGGGAATGAAGTGCCGAACCAGTGGTTTACCAATCGCGTGAAAACAGAGGAGCATGAAACGAGAGTCGATATGGAATCAAATTATCGATTTAATCATGCTGTTTATCCGATTGGTACGGTTATGCTGACGCCGATGGAAAACATTCCACTGCAAATGATGGGCAAAACGGAGAAAATTGTCCCGTCTACTCAAAACCCGCCCAAAAATTTAGGGAACTATCGAGTCAGCTTCTTATCACCTACATTTATCCTAGAGGACTTGCAGCGGATCAAAGTACCGACCAAGCAGCAAGTGAACCAGCAGGTCGGACGTGAATACTTGCAGCTCCCATCCTCGCTGCCAGAGCGTGTGAAAACATTGGCGAACAGCTTAACGGAAACGAAGGATAATATGTATGATAAAGCAAAAGCGATTGAGGATTATTTAGGATCTGCGAAGTTTTCATATGAAACCCAAAATGTCGCTGTGCCTGGGCGTAACGAAGACTATGTGGATCAGTTCTTATTTGATACGATGATTGGCTATTGTGATAACTTTTCAACCTCGATGATTGTCATGCTTCGCTCGATTGGAATTCCGGCGAGATGGGTGAAAGGGTACACGTCAGGTCAATTATATGAAACACAGATGGATGGAAACAATGTGTATGAAGTGACCAATAACAATGCCCATTCATGGGTAGAGGTGTATTTTCCAAACCGTGGCTGGGTGACTTTTGAACCGACAAAAGGGTTCACGAACCCAGAGACATTTACGAATGAAACCACGGCTAACAACGACCAAACAGATGATCAACAGGATGAAAAAGATGAGTCCGCATCTGATCAACAAGAAAACGAGCAGACACAACAGCCGCAGCAACAAGAACCAGAACAGGCGGCAAAACAAGAGGAACAAGCAGCTAAAGCAAAGCCAAGTATGGTTCATGTTGGTTCAATCTTGGGCTACGCAGCAGGTGTGATTGTCTTTCTTGGATTTATAGGCTGGATGCTTTACCGGTTCAGAGCAAGATGGCTGCCAATCTTTATTGTGAGAAAGGTAAAACGTCTGCCAGATGAGGAAGCTTTTTTCTACGCATATGCTGCTCTATTAAAACAGCTAAGGCGCAGAGGGATCGAGAAAAAGCCAGGCATGACGCTAAGAGAATTTGCTTCTTTGATCGATGACAAGGAAGGGAATCATCACATGTCTGAGCTAACGCAGTTCTATGAGCGGGCGCTCTATCGACAAGAAGATGCGTCGGCGCTTTGGCGGCAGTCGGTGAAGTTATGGGAAAATTTAATAAACAGGAGATAGTCTTGACCCCGTACCTTCCTGTTGTTAGAATAGGTGAATATTAAAACCTTCTAAAATACATGAAATTGAAGCGTTCGGATGTGAGTCTGGGCGCTTCAAAAGCGTGATTTACACTGAGAGCAGGTTTTCTCCTCTCATTTTTTCTGTGCGTTTATAAAAACTATATTGGACATAGAGGTGACACCATGACAAATTTAGTAAATGAAATGATTTTGGTTCTCGATTTCGGTAGTCAGTACAATCAGCTGATCACTCGCCGTATTCGTGAATTTGGTGTGTACAGTGAGCTTCATCCGCACACTTTAACTGCTGAAGAAATTAAAGAAATGGCGCCGAAAGGAATCATCCTTTCTGGTGGACCAAACAGTGTATATGATGAAGGATCTTTCCGTTGTGACGAAAAGATTTTTGATCTAGGCATTCCAGTTCTAGGCATTTGCTACGGCATGCAGCTGATGACTCACTATTTAGGTGGGAAAGTAGAAGCGGCAAGCCAGCGTGAATATGGAAAAGCAGACATTCATATTAACGGAACACCTGCTTTATTCAAAGACCTTCCAACGGATCAAGTCGTTTGGATGAGCCATGGTGACCTTGTCGTTGAAGTACCAGAAGGCTTTACAGTTGATGCAACAAGTGCACATTGTCCAAACTCAGCGATGAGCTTAGCTGAGAAGAATTTCTATGGCGTTCAGTTCCACCCAGAGGTACGTCACTCTGAGTACGGAAATGATCTATTGAAGAACTTTGTCTTCGGCGTATGTGAGTGCGATGGCAAATGGTCAATGGAGAACTTCATTGAAATCGAAATGCAGAAAATCCGTGAAACAGTAGGCGACAAACAAGTATTGTGCGCACTAAGCGGCGGTGTAGATTCATCTGTTGTGGCTGTATTGATCCACAAAGCCATCGGCGATCAGCTGACATGTATTTTCGTTGACCACGGTCTTCTTCGCAAAGGCGAAGCAGAAGGGGTTATGAAAACATTTAGCGAAGGTTTCAACATGAACGTGATTAAAGTAGATGCGAAAGATCGCTTCTTAAACAAGCTAAAAGGTGTGTCTGATCCTGAGCAAAAACGTAAAATCATCGGTAACGAATTCATTTATGTATTCGATGACGAATCGGACAAGCTTAAAGGAATCGACTACTTAGCACAAGGAACTCTTTACACAGACATCATTGAGAGCGGAACAGCAACGGCACAAACAATCAAATCTCACCACAACGTAGGCGGTCTTCCAGAAGACATGCAGTTCGAATTGATTGAGCCACTTAATACGCTATTCAAGGATGAAGTTCGTGCTCTAGGGTCAGAGCTAGGTATTCCAGACGACATCGTATGGAGACAACCATTCCCAGGTCCAGGTCTAGGAATCCGTGTACTAGGTGAAATTTCTGAAGAAAAACTAGAAATCGTCCGTGAATCGGATGCGATTCTACGAGAAGAAATTGCCAACTTCGGCCTTGAGCGCGACATCTGGCAATACTTCACTGTCCTCCCAGACATCCGCAGCGTAGGTGTCATGGGTGACGCAAGAACATACGACTACACAATCGGTATCCGTGCTGTTACGTCTATTGACGGTATGACGAGTGACTGGGCAAGAATCCCTTGGGATGTCCTTGAAAAGATCTCGACTCGTATCGTGAATGAAGTGAAGCATGTGAACCGCGTGGTGTATGATATTACGAGTAAACCGCCTGCTACGATTGAGTGGGAATAGTTATAAAAGAGCTAGAAACCTTTGTGTATCAAGGGTTTCTAGCTCTTTTTTATGTTTAATTGCACTTTTTCCTTCCATTTTATTGTGTGAATTCATCATTCCATCCCTTACACACATCAATCCATTGTGTATAACCGGAGTGTTTTTCTAGTTGTTTGATTGTGAGTTCAATAGCACTGTTACTGCTGCCGCAGGCTGGATAGACTGTCTCAAAACGTTTGAGTGACATATCTAAATAAACAGAAACGCCATTCTTTATAGCAAAAGGACATACTCCGCCAATTTCATGACCGACCAAGTCAACGACCTCTTGAGGAGGCAGCATTTTCGCTTTTGTTTTAAAATATTCCTTGAATTTTTTGTTATCAACTTTTGCATCGCCAGAGGTCACAACTAAATTAGCTTGTCCATTTACTAGAAAGGAGAGTGTTTTGGCGATTCTTTCAGGTTCGCAGCCCAATGCAGAAGCAGCCAAGTCTACGGTTGCACTAGATACTGAAAATTCCTGAATTCGAGTATCCATTTCATATTGTTTAAAATAATCTTTTACTTGCTTGATTGACATGATGATGTCTCCTTTTTATTCGTATTGATTTGACATTTTCTTGATTTTAAAATTTTACTTTAAAGATAAGTGTCATACATTCTGCTCATTATGTTCTATTATTTAAACGATATTGATGTGGTGTTAGGTGATACTTTTTCTTAAATAAACGAATGAAATGCTCTACATTTTGATAACCAACGGCTCCCGAAATATGATCCACTTGTAAATTACTACTGGTTAGCATTTCGCAGGCTTTGTCCAATCTTATTTCTTGTCGAATCTCACGAAATGATTTGCCGAGTGTACGAGCTATATATTTAGACAGATAAGATTGTGAAAGGTTAAATTTCTCTTCCATCTTCTGGAGTGTTATATGCTCACAACATTGCTGAATATATTGAAGCATTTGAATCATACGTATATCACTATATTGTTTGACCTGAATGACGTTCATATGACTTGGTTTGAATCTTAATAAAAGACATAATAATATTTCAAACAAATTATTCATAATCAACTGGTAACCAGGAAATCGATTGTGATTTTCTGTGAAAAGTTGAAGAGAGCAGTCTAGCAAATTTTTATCCAAGTGACTATGGAAAATAAGAATATGTTTATTTTCTTTTATATACAATGCATTCAAAAAGAACTCTGAAATGACATGATTGCCTTTTAACATTTTAAAAAACACTTTTTGAAAAGTACTTTTACGGATCATGATTTGGATTGCGATTGTATTCTCCATTACAATTGGCTTGTGTATTGTGTCAGGTGGAATAAAGGCAATATCTCCTGATTTTAAAGCGATTTTTTTATCTTCCACTTCTACATACATCTCATTTTCCAGAACATAGATCATCTCAAAGAAATCATGGATAGCCGACAATTGAGGCATAAAACGGCTATACTTTCTCACTTCGATATCTTTCTCCTGACCTAACCACATGGTATCCTCTTTTTCAAATTCGTTCTGCCCTTTTAGCAAAAATTCTTCTATATATATTTGCTTTTGCATGAAATTGTTTTGATCATAATCCTTCAAAAATAATTGCAATGATTGATTGTCATGCTTTTTCTGTTGGTATTGTTGATAAAAGATTTCTTGTTCGTTGTACTCTCTTAAATATTGCATCGCTTCATGTTTTTCAAGTGTATCTGTTTCCATCTACATCCAAACCTCTAGTTTATTTACTGCAACCACCAGGGCCTTCACTGTTGCTTCTATAATATCTTTATCGATTCCAGCACCCCAATGCATTTTTCCTTGATATGAAATACCAATCTGTGCACAGGCTTTTGCTTGAGAATCGTTGCCCAAAGAATTCTGTTCATAGACTTCCAAATCATACTCGAGATGAAAATGTGCTTTTAACGCATTACTGATTGCATCTAAACTTCCAGTGCCAGTTCCTTGTATGTCTATTTGCTGATGATTTCTCAGCAAAGTTAAGGTGACTTCTTGCTTCTCTCCTTTATGAAATTGATAATCAAGCAGCTGGAAATGAGGGTGAAAATCAACATACTGTTCTTCAAAAACATGATATATTTCTTCGACAGACAATTCCCTATTTGTCTGATCAGATACTTTCTTCGCTGCATATCCCATGGCTTCATTCATTTGATAAGGAAGTTGAATGCCATAATTTGTTTCTAGGATATAGCCTATGCCGCCTTTTCCAGACTGGCTATTGATTCGAATTACATCCGTTTGATAATTCCTCCCCAAGTCAACTGGATCAACTGGGATATACGGAACGTCCCATTTATCAACATGATGTTCCTTTCTATATTTCATACCTTTAGATATCGCATCTTGATGTGACCCAGAGAATGCGGTGAAAACCATCTCCCCAGAATAGGGCTGCCGCTCATGAACAGTGATTTTTGTTAGTTTTTCATATTTTTTACGAATCGCTTCTAGGTTATTGAAATTCAATTTTGGATCATAACCTTGTGAATACATATTCATCGCCAAGGTAATCAAGTCTACGTTCCCTGTACGTTCACCGATACCAAATAATGTACCTTCGACTCTTTCTGCGCCAGCTAGCACACCAAATTCTGCATCACTCACCCCAGAGCCACGGTCATTATGTGGATGAACCGATAATGTCACACTGTCTCGGTAAGACAGATTTTTGTGTATATACTCAATCTGACTTGCAAAGATATGAGGCATTGAATATTCAACTGTTGTCGGAATATTGATGATCGCTTTGTGATGTGGTGTCGGTTTCCAAATATCTAAAACACTATTACAAATATCTAACGCATAATCCACTTCTGTTCCTGGAAAGCTTTCAGGACTATATTGAAAATAAATATCACTTTCTGTTTTTTCGGCCAGTTCTTTTACTAAAATAGCGCCATCAATGGCAATTTGTTTAATTTCATCTTTTGTTTTCTTAAATACTTGTCTGCGCTGCGCTTCTGAAGTCGAATTATATAAATGAACAATCGCTTTCGGTACCCCCTTAATGGCTTCGAAGGTTCGGCGGATAATATGCTCTCTTGCTTGTGTGATCACCATAATCGTGACATCGTCTGGAATCATATGACGATCAATCAGTGTCCGTAATAGCTTAAACTCCGTATCATTAGCAGCTGGAAATGCGATTTCAATTTCTTTAAAACCTATCTCTACTAGTAGCTGAAACATTTCCAATTTCTCTTCTAAGTTCATAGGAATAGGTAATGCTTGATTTCCATCCCGTAAGTCCACACTGCACCATATCGGAGCACGTTCTAATGTTTCTTTTTTCACCCAATCATAAGTAAGGTTCGGTGGCAAAAAGTATTTCTTTTCGTATTTTTTGTGGTTAAACATCATCGATTCCTCCTAGTAAATAGAATAAAAAAAGTCCTTCATCTCCAATATTTTCATTGGAGACGAAAGACTTCTTCTTACGCGGTACCACCCCTGTTTCATGATAAACAAACATTATCATGCCCTTATTCGGATACAGATTGTTTGATCTTATATCCTTCCCGTATAACGGTGGGGTGCCGACCTTAACTACATCAATCCTTTTCATTTCACTAAGGCTACTCTAAGGTGAGTTCCCTACCTTTATGTTATTGCTTCTCATCAACCAGCAACTTTCTGAAAACATTTCGGCAAGTACTATTCCTTATCATCGCATTCTCATTTTTCTGATTTTTTCTATTATACCAAGATTACAAAAAAGTGATAGTGGTAGGGATATCTTTTTTAATTGATTTTTTTTGTCCTGTGGGTGTCTGATCTTTATTTTTAATTTTATTTTCTTTGAGCACTTCATTTGAGCTGGGAACGTTGATTGATAAGGGCTTAACCATTTGAACATACAGTTCCCTACCAAAAAAACTTACCAGAAAAAATATTGGTAGGGTTTTTAATTTCTAATGAACTACTTTTGATTTAATTTGCTATTCTCGTCATCCTCACCAAACAAAAATCCAAGGCCCAAATTATAGGTGAGTGAATTAACAGCGAACAATAAAATCGACAAATCTTTTTCATGGTCATTTAATGCCTCCTAACATCAGTTGAAATCATCAATAAGTTCCTATAAATTTCAACTGAAATTCTAAGAAATAACAGTTTGAAGAAAGTGGAAGACAAGCACTTTTTCAATGTAAAGTAGTATAAGTTTATTTTCAACATGATATTCTTAAATTAACGTTCATATTTACCTTTGAATCGGTTATTATAGACGTTAGGTGGTTTAAAGTGTTGAATTCAAAGGGAAAATTATTGTTCAAAGAAGGAAGTGAATTTTAAAATGTCTTTAAACAATCATGTTATTAATCTTGTTAAATTTTTTATTGAAGAAAGAAAAGAAGATTTTTTAGAAGAATGCAAATTAATCATTGAGTATCAAGAAGAAAATAAAAATTATCAATTTGCAAAAAAACTCAATAAGTTGCTATTGGATGTGAATCTTCCTGAAACATCTCATTCTGTAAAGAGAAGTTCTTTTGATATTACACCGTTCAATCAAAAAAGTAATTATCTAAGTTCAAATCAGAGCAATGAAGAGAATTTTATAAAAATTTTAGAACCTGAAATTGATTTGAAGAAATTATCTTCAAGTACTGATGTAGATCAACAATTAATATCTGTTGTGCACCAGTGGAAAAAAAGAGATGACTTACTAAAATTTAATCTTAAACCGCAGAATAAAATTTTGTTTCATGGAGTACCAGGTACAGGGAAAACCCTAACAGCAAAAGCATTAGCGAAATCACTTGGTTTAAAAATTGCCTATGTTAGCTTTGATTCATTGATGTCTTCATACTTGGGGAAAACAAGTGATAATTTAAGTAAAGTTTTTGAGTATGCAAGGAATAACTCATGTTTAATATTATTAGATGAAATAGATGCTATAGGAAAAAGTCGAGATGATAATAATGAGTTAGGAGAACTTAAAAGAATTGTGATTTCTTTGCTTCAAAATTTGGATGACTTTCCTGACAACTCATTTTTGGTTGCTTGCACTAATCATCCTCATTTACTAGATAAGGCTTTATGGAGAAGATTTGAAAATAATATAGAATTCAAACTACCTGATTATAATCAAAGAAATCAAATAATAGCCAATACACTAACTGATATAAGTCTAAACCTTCACGCTAATCAAATTGATTTTATCACAATATTGACGAAAGGATTTACTCCATCTTTACTTGTTCAATCAATTGAAAATTCTTCTAGAAATTGGATTATTAATGAAAAAAATGTTAAACTTTACACTATTATTGTCGAAGATATTGTTAGAAACATAAGTAATCAGGATAAAGACATTACATTAGAGCAAAAAATAGGTATAGCAAAAAAATTGAGAAATGAAAATGAACGGAAATATTCTTTTTCATATCTTAGCGAATTACTAGATATACCTAAATCAACTCTTTTTATGAAGATGAAGGAGGAATCCTAGATGGAAAAACCGCATTTGCGGATTTCAGAGAATAGTGTAAGTAAAACAAAAACTAACTTTAATGGTGGTGGAAGCACATATCAACGTAGCGACTACCGTGCACATGGACAGGAATTATTAGAAGATTTATTAAGAATTTCCCAACAGAGCTACGATATGGACCCCGTAAAGGATAGAAAATTCTTTGAAGTTAACCTTGCTCCCGGCGAAAAATTATATGATCGTTTCGGAAACTTGATGGAAAAGTCAGATATAGAGGTTTTGGATGTTATCAATGATTCTTATGGTTACGGTGTAATCTCTAACAGCAGTTTGAATACTTTACAAAGAAAAGTCGAGAATTATATTAACACTCCGAATAACAAAGGTAAGTCCTATTATTCATTTATTGATGATATTGGCGAAATAAATCCATTAAATAAAATATCTCAAACGGTTAAGTCTAAAATTGATTTTGGAGAAAAAGAAAATTTGAAAGTTTCAATAGAATCATTTACTTCGTTGCCAAAAGATGTTGCTGAAAAAGGGTTTAAAGAAGCTATAGAAAAATTTATTGAAAATAGAGGAGGTTTTATAACTGACCAATTCTTATTTTCTTCCGGCAGTGTTTTAGTAGAAGGAACAATGAGTAGCGAGCACATTGAAGATCTTGTTAGATCTTTTAGTTCAATAAAGTCAGTCGATGTACAAACAAAAGTATCAATTACCACTCTCAAAGAATTGTCTCAAGTTGTTGAGGAGATTACAGTAGAGACTTATGATGGAAATGCTGTTGTCTGTGTTATCGATAGCGGAGTGGATAGTTCTAATTCGTTTTTATCTCCTTATATTACAGAACAGATAGACTATACACCAGCATATAGTTACGACAGGTTTCATGGGACATTTGTTGCTGGAAGAGTTATATTTAGAGATAAATTAGATGAACAAATCTCAAGAGGAACCCTAACACCCTTTTGTAGAGTTCTTGATTTTAATATATACGGAAAAGATGGAAACGGAGAAGAATTAAATTTATCTGAAATTGATCTAATTAGGGCAATTCGAAAAGTAGTTCAAGCACATAAAGACGAAGTTAAAGTGTATAATCTTTCTATTAATTTAATAAGTCAAAATGGGTATTCAACATTAGATGAATTCAAAGTAACACGTCTTGCCGCAGAAATAGACCATATTAGTAAAGTCTATGAAGTTTTATTTGTAATTTCTGCAGGAAACATTGAGAATGTGTATGAGAAGCTAAATAGCGAAAACTATCCAGATCATTTTATTCAAGATTCTCAACGAATAAACTCTCCAGCGGAGTCATATCTATCATTAAGTGTGGGCTCATTAATAAAAAATTTCGAAGATGGTATGCTTGGAGGAGAGAACCACCCAGCTCCATTTTCTCGAAGGGGACCAGGATTTAATGGCTCAAGGAAACCCGATTTAGTTGTAGATGGTGGTAATTTAGGGTTAAATAATTCTGATAATCCTAGTTTTGGTACATTGGGCTTTTGTTCTTACTCTGGAGGATTTCAACGATCTCTTGGGACAAGTTTTTCCGCACCTATAGTTTCGTCTTATGCAGCAGAGTTATTTGAAAAAATCCCGGATGCTACCCCTAACTTAATAAAAGGGCTACTAATTCATTTTGCAAATCATCCTACAAGTAGTGAATTTTCTAGACCTTTAGAGGACCATTTGGGATTTGGTGAGCCTAATTTAGGAAAATGTTTAGAATCTTTAAATAGTAAAGCAACATATGTACACGAAGGAGTGATAGAAGGTCAAACTTATTATAAAATTCCTTTTTGGATTCCGACCATTTTAACAGATGAAACTATTCAACGCTCGGGCAATAAAAAAGTTAACCTGCGTGTAACCGTAGTCTGGGATCCACTTACAGATAGAGGTAAGGGGTTGGATTATTCTAAAATCCATCTTTATTCAAATATCTATAAACTAAATAAAGAAGATGAAATTAAGTTGTCTTTGAATGACATGAATGAAGTTTCTTTTAAGGAGAGATTTTATCCAGTAACCAGAATGGAAAAGGCATTATCAAGAAATATTGATTCTGGAATGTGGAGTTTGGAGCTTCGTATGTCAAAAAAATGGGGTGTGCCAGAAGGTTATGCTCAAAGTTTTGCAGCGATTATTTCAGTCGAGGATCCATATGACGAGTTAGATGTATATTCAGAAATTGAAAATGAAGTAGGAATTAATATGTATCAACCCATTATTCGAATATAAAAAATACTACCTCTTTTTTATTGAAAAGGGGTTTTTTAAGGTTCATAATAATGAGAGGAACTGCGCATTAAAGCAATAGATAAAACGCTTAGCAATAAAACCTAGGATATCTTATCTTTTTTAAAACTATGTTTTATAGTCCAGTATTGGGCGTAACTAATTTCTTGAAAATAAGCCCCCAGGCTTCTTATCGTTTTTAAATATCTTTCAAAAAAACAAGTCTCATACGTTAGTTGGCAATATCGAAATTAAGGACTTCAATCAAAAAGTGACTGAGGTGACGATTGGTTATTTCTTGCGGTAGGTCGTTGGGATAAGGGGATTGCAACATAAGCCCTCTTTACATTAGTAAAATTCTGTTTGGAAAAGTTGATATTGATAGAATTCAAGCGAAGGCTATGCCGGTAAATGATGATGTAAAAAAGTTTTTTGAAAAATGATTTTATCAAAGAAAGGTTGCTTAGAGAAGGTGTTTTATGTGGTAAAGGAGTTGTTGATTTAGAAATATCAGCATTCTGAAAAAGGATTACATGCGCTTAGGGTATCAGCTTTTTATTATGATCTAACTCCCCTATTTTTAGGAATTTTATTTTAAAATAAAAAAGCGAAGCAATGAGCTCGCTCATTTATATTTATTTCATCTCATAGGAAAATTGAATTTGCATATCTTTCAGTTCATCGTAAAATTTGAAGTGTTGTAACTTCAATTCTTCACAGACTTTTTTGATAATCCATTTGCCCCGTTCTTCAATCCTAATATTGACTTTATGTAGGTACTCACATAATTCTTGTTCATTTTGAGGTTTTAATCGATTGCGATTTCCGATTCCTTCAAAATGACCTTCCCAAAATTCACTCACTGTCCATTCTTCATCATTGTTTACATAAGGCTGAAGGAAATATCGTTCGACGAACTGTTTCCAACAGCCTAATGGTTTAAAAAAATGAAAAAGTGAATACATCGTAACGTCCCAATAATCTTGAGAAAATTTATAACGTCCCGTATTCATCCAATGTGGTAATACGGTGAAGTTTCCAATGCAGTGGGTGGCAGTAGCAAATTTTTTAAACTTATCGTTGATATGGACATCAGAAGTTAGTTTTTTAGAATAATTGAAAGTCGTTATAAACGAATTCATTGTTTCTCCACGAAGCAAGTTGTAACGGTCTAAATAAAGCTGTGATTCAGACTTTGGCTCATAATCAGTACGCCAAAGTAATTGATAAATATAAAAGGGTTCTTTATCGCAGTCAGCATCACGACCTCTTCTTTTAGTGACATTACAAATTCCAATTTCTTTGAGTTTACGACTTTTATAATCTAATATTAACTCAATTGATGATCTATCTTTCGGTATAGGCTCTTTAATATAACTTTGTTTAAAATCCCATTCCCAAGGCTTGATTTCAAGTTCTTCACACTTTTCAAACCAGCCTTCTATCCATGTGTTCCCCTTCATTTCTTTCCTCCTCTTTTCATTATCTATTGAACACTTTTTTCATTCTTAATCTTCTCCACAACACCACCGCAAGAACAAGCAAAATGACACATTGAATCGAAAGCAAAAGCATTTGCATTCTCATAGGCGCTTGCCCATTTGTGGTTTGATCCACGATATTATGAACCGCGTGCCATACGATCACCCATTGCAAGCTGTTCGTGAGTGCAACGATTTCAGCTGCAACGAATCCAAATAAGAAGGCGAATAGGATTTGAGCAACGGTTAAGGTGAGGCTTTTTCCACTTAAAAGATTCGCAGCATGACCAAGGCCGAATAGTACGGCGGAGCCCCATATGGCAGTGCTCAAGTTAATTTGTTTTAAATATTGAAACAGAATGCCTCGAAAGATTCCTTCTTCAAAAAGGCCGACACACACCATGAAGAAACAAAGTGCTAGAAAGGAAGAAACAGTTAAATCCTTGTTGAATCCAGCAATAAACGGAATGGCCTCGATGATAAGGATCGGAAATATCCACATACCAAGAGAGCCTTTTCGAAAACCTATTTCTTTCAAGTGAAAACGACTTTTTTGAATAATGAATAGAAGTAAAAGACACCCTGTTAGCATGGCGCAGCCATTGATGAGATAGATGGTCATCGGGTCGGTTACTTCTTTGATGGATAAATAGACACCTGCACTTGTTGGAATGATTAAAGAAAAGAGCAGTAGAAGTACTGATTTTCGAATGATTGTGATTGGTTTCATGTGTTGATTCCTCCTCTAACGTCAGAGTAGAGGAATCATGCAGAAGTCACAATGAAATCTTCCTAACATGTCAATATTTAGCCCTAAGATGCACATTAAGATGTTGTTCGTTTCTTTCGTTGCTGTAAAAGTTCGTTGATTTCCTCAGCAGTTGCTTGATCTTTTTTATACAATAGATACTTCATCAAAAAGAATAAAGCCATGACCACAAGGAAATTCACGATAAACGAAAGGGGGCTGATTTCACCGCTGACGATGATGATGGTGGTCATAATCATACACATCACAAGAACGATATATAGAATTTGTTGAAAAAGAATCCGTTGATGGCTGTACGTTTGTTTTGGGTATAGCAAGAAGGTCAGGGCGCTTGAAAAAAAGGAACTGAACATGATGGCTTGTAAAATATAGATGGGCATCGTTCCAAACGTGAAACAGTAAATCAATACGAGTGCAGTAAAGATCATACAAAATGTGATCAAAAGATTTGTGATATAACGTTTCATTCTGTTCACTTCCTCCGTAATCCAAGCTTCTCTTTTAATGCTTGGATATAAAAACGTGAAATCATTACTTTTTCTTTATTTGTAAGGCTTGCTTCAAAACGGCCACTCGTTTTAGGAGAAATAGTGGCAATAGAATCTATATTCAGAATCATCGATTTTGAAATCCTGACATAATCGTGCGCTTCAAGCTGTTTTTCAAGTTCAAATAACTTTTCCTTTAAGAGAAACACTCCATCTGACGTATACAAGAACGATCTTTTATCAACGCTTTCTATATATAAAATGTCGTGATAATAGACCTTTTTCACTCTTTCTTTCGTTGGTTCTTGTGCTAAGAAATAGGGGGCTGACTGCTCCACTTGCTGGACAAGTTTTTCAACCGCCGGATTGAGTTCATAAATGTGAAAAGAAACATACTCTGGTTGCGGCTTTTGGATGAAATGAATATCCGTTTTCATTTGTTTCTCCTCTGTTTAATAGGATTTTTCGTAATCTCTCTTCAAAATTGAATACATATACACATCATCGAATCCCTTCTGACCCAATTCATACTCTCTTAATAAACCCTCTTGTACAAAATGTATCTTCTCCAATAATTGAACAGAAGACGTATTTGCTGGATCAATGATCGCTTCAATCCGATTCAAGTTCATCTCCTGAAATCCATACCGTAACACCGCAGTAATTGCTTCCTTCATGATGCCTTTTCGCCAATGATCTTGGTGTAATTCATAGCCAATTTCCGTACGGCGGTGCTGTTTTTCTAGATTGAGAAAGCCGCAGCTGCCGATGATGGCTGGATTTTCTTTTAGAGAAATGCCCCAGCGGATGCCTGTTTGTTCTTTGAAGATATTGTCATACCACTTGATTTCTCCTTTTGTGTCTTCGATGGTTTCATGTGCATCAATGCCCATATAGCGGCAGACGGTTTCATTTGATAAGTAGAGGTGCATATCCTCAGCGTCTTTGATCGTTGCTTGTTTTAAGATTAGTCTTTCGGTCTGTATCGTTGGAAATGATTGTGGAAAAGTGATTTTGTTCATGTGTTTATCCTCCATATGATGTCTTTTGTTCTGTACATGCCTTACAATAAAAAACCCCTTCATTTCTTAGCCAAGCCTTTACTTCTGTCATTCCTCGTCTCTTTGGATAGACCAGCTTAACGTACACTTCTTCGTTACCTTCTATTTTCTTTTGGCAGCTAGCACAAGCAGGTTCTTCAAATAGAAACAATCAATATCCTCCTTTTTGTAGATATTTCTTCCATTATATCAAAAGTTCAATACGATCTTTGCGGCCTATTCTTCACTTTCTCTATTTTTGTCCGACATATGTTGAGTAAAAGAAATTTCCGTTTGTTGAAACCGTTTGTGAGAAAGCTTGCTCTAACAGGTGTAGGAGGTGTGAATGAGATGAAACAAGTGAGTCTAATTAAAAAAGCACAAAAAGGGAATGTCCCGGCATTTGAGACATTAATGCTGATGTATCAGGAGCGTTTATATAAAACGGCTTTTCTCTACACAAGAAATAAAGAGGATTCGTTAGATGCTGTTCAGGAGACGGTCATTAAAGCATTTAAACATTTATCTGGATTAAAAGAACCGGCTTATTTTTCTACATGGCTGACTAGGATCTTGATTCATACGATTTTTGCGATGAAGAAAAAGCAGCAAGATGTTGTTCCGTTTGAACAGCATCATGAGAGCGTTGAGCGGCATGATTTTTTGGAAGACAAGCTGGATTTAAAAAATGCACTAGATGTGTTAGATGAGCAATATCAGCTCGTGATTCAGCTATTTTATTTTCAAGATTATTCGATTTCAATGATTTCTGAACAGATGGGTGTGCCCGAAGGAACTGTCAAAACTCATTTGTATCGAGCAAGAAAGTTATTAAAGCAAACATTGGAGAAGGAGGAGAGTGTCGATGGAACAAAAGGAAATGAAAAAGCTTTATGAAGAGATTGATGTACCAAAGGTTGAAGTGACCTCTGTGATTCGCCAAGCAATGGGAGATGTGAAAGCGGAAAAGAAAAGACGTTGGTTCACATGGAATTGGAGAACGCCAATATATTCTGCCATCGTACTAATCGTTCTTTATTTTTCATCCGGCTTCCTTTTTCCTTCTCTTAATACAGCGATGGCTCGAGTGCCGTTTGTTGGACAGTTATATATGATGTTTCACGATAAAGTAGGAATGTCTCTTTTTCAGAGTGAGTTGGTGAAGCATGTCAATGAGGGGGCTGAATCAAGAGGAGTTACTGTGAAAGTGAACAGTGTGTATTATGATGCCGGGCGGCTTGTTTATACGTTTACTGTGGAGAATTTGAATACAAAGGAAGATGTTGTCCCTTTCATAGTCAACTTAGATCCAGTAAATCAAGCTTCCCAATCGAGTTCCTACAATCATGAATTGAAAAAATTAAAAGATGGCCATTATGTTGGGCAGGTGACAGTCTATACAAATGGTCAAACGATCAAACAAGGTCAACAAGTGCCACTTGTCATTTCTAAAATTGGGGATATTGTAGGGAATTGGCGCTTCAAGGTACCAGCGGTCAAGCAAAAAACCACTGTATTAGCTGGACAAAAAGACGTGTCTATTTTAAATGGACGTTATCACTTAAGAAATATAAAGGTAGAAAATGGAGTGAAAAGCTCTGTTATTCAATATACCATTGATTACAATGGTTTTGCTAAAGACGATATAGTTAGTATAGAAAGAATGAAGGATAATCTAGGGAATGATTATCAGCTCGAAATTGGAACAGTTTTAGGAGAAAAACAACTGACTTCTGACAAAACTAGAAAAAATCATTTGACCATTTTAAATCAGTCGATTGATCCAGAGGCAACTGAATTAACATTTTACACGGGTGTGACAGACGAACAAGAAGAAAGCAAAATCATTCCTCTTCAGACAAAGCTGCCTGTTCAGTTCAAAACAAAGCATCATGGAATAGGGATCAAAATCAATAAAATAGAGCAAAAGGGGCATTCTGTGACAGTTTATTATCAATTTACTGGAGTAGATCAGAAAGAATTAGATGAGGATGTTATGGAGAATATCGGTGAATGGATAGGATTAGGTGATGTTAAAAAATTGAAATCGTGGTCAGATCCTGAAGCAAATGATGAAAACGGATATTACTTGGAGAGAAACGATGCGAAGGTGACCAATTTCAAGACAGCCTCTATGCAATCCACCTTTGAATTTGATGTGAAGAAGTTAGACACATTTTCTTTTAAGGATTATGGGCTTTACCTTGATTTGTCAGATCTGAACCGATTGGTACCACAGAAAGATATACCTGTAACCATTCCAGTCAAAAAAGAAACATCAAAAGCTAATCGATAAATAAGAAAGCGAACATGATTACACATGTTCGCTTTTTGTCTGCTTTTGAACCAGTTGATGACGATTGAACGAGTACCGAATCAACATCAACGCAACAAAACTGGCTAGCCCGCCTATCCAACTTAAATTCGTTACATTTGTATATTGAATAATCAGACCACCCATTGACGAGCCGAGCATCATGCCGATATTCATAATTGCTGTATTAAAGCTCAGCACAGTTTCTGATGTTTCGGGTTTTAGGGAGATGAGATAAAATTGCTTCGCTGGTGTTGTTGTCCATGTGGCGGTGCCCCAAATGGCGAGCGTGATGAAGACGCCAACTACAGAAAATTGTGTAAAAGATAATGCAAAGAGCATGAGCATCTGAACCGTGATGCTGATTGAAATGGTTCGGTTTGGTCCCCATTGATCGACAGCGTATCCGCCAAAGCGTGATCCGATAAAAGCAGAAATCCCTAAGACGAGCAAGGCAATGCTTGTCATTTCGAGCGTAAATCCGGATGTCTGTCGCAATAATGGCGAAATGTAGGCAAATACCATTGTGTAACCTAAAATCCAAAAGGCAGTCGTGGCTAAACCGCTTAACACCCTACGGTCTTGAAGAATTTGCATTTGCTGTTTGAATGGCACATGGGAATGTCCCTCCATAGGCGGTAATAAACGATACAGAAGAAACAAGAGACAAGCGGTTCCTATTGCAATGATGAGAAAAATGGCATGCCAATCTACATATCCTGCTAAAAATGTTCCAATCGGTACACCGAGTACTAGTGAAACTGTAAATCCAGTGATCACCATGGCCATCGCACTCCCCTTTTTTTCTGGCGGGGCGAGCTGCGCTGCATAATTTGTTGCGAGTACAATATATAAGCCGCCACTCATGGCCATGATGACCCGTGAGAGCATGAGCAGCATAAAGTGATGGCTAAAAAAGGCGAGCACATTCCCTGCTATAAACATGGAAATCGCCGATAAAAGAACCTTTTTTCGATTCAATTTCGATGTGGCCATGACTAAAAAGAGGGCACCCACGGCATAAAAAAGAGAATAGATGGTGATGAGCTGTCCCGCAACCGGGATGGAGATGCGCAGATCGTCAGAAATGATGTCCAGTATGCCTGATACGACGAATTCTGAAGTGCCTGTGACGAAAGAACCGACGGCTAAAAGAAATATGAGCAATGGATAAGATGTACTTTTCATTTTGAACCCTTCCTTTATGTTGAAACGTTGTATTCATTTTAAATTCCGTGCTAACATAAGTAAAATTGATGTTTTTCATGAAAGGGATGAGTGAATACTCATGAGCTTTGTTCGATTCGAGACGATGGCTAAGGTGGTCGAGCTGGGCAGTTTTACCGCTGCAGCTGAAGCATTAAATATGACACAGTCTGCCGTGAGTCATGCGGTGGCAAGTTTAGAGACGGAGTGGGGCGTGTCTTTATTCGTGCGTGACCGAAAAAAGGGCATTACGCTGACAGACATCGGTGAAACCCTTCTTCCGCATATAAGAGAAGTGTTAAATCGAGTAGAGAGAATTCAGCAGGAAATTGCGCTCACCAAAAATATTGAATCTGGCTTGATTCGGATTGGAACATTTGCCAGTGCATCCGCTTGTTTGTTGCCAAAACTGCTTGTGAGCTATCAGAAAAAGCATCCAAAGATTGAATTTAAATTTTATGAGGGGACATATGAAGAAATATTGGAGTGGCTCGATTCTGGCATTATTGATGTTGGGTTTGTTGTAAAAGGTAAAGCGGATGAAGCGTTTCATCTATTGCCACTTATGAAAGATAAAATGGTGGTCGCCTATCACGAAAATCATCGTTTTAAGCAGCAGCCAATTGTAGATATGGAAGAATTAGCAGATGAACCATTTATTATGCCAACTGGCATGTATCAATCCCATGTAGAGGATATTTTTTCAGAGGCGCAAATCAAGCCGTCTATTTTATTTGAAGTGCATGATTGTACGACCATTGCCCGCATGGTTGGGGAAGGACTTGGTGTGACGATAGGTCCTGAGTTATTCCTAAAAACGCAGCAACTTGTGCAGATCAGTCATCTGAATGTATCGCATCATCGTGAGGTGGCGCTTGCCTGTCCATCGGTCACGCAAGCTTCTCCTGCTGTGAAGGCATTTTTCGATGTAGCAGAAACGGTTTTTGCCAGAATTCAGTGATGGGTGTATAAAGAACTAGATGTGATTTTCCAAATTCGTGTAATAAGACGAATGAAGCGGACATTTCTTTGAAAAATGTTCGCTTTTTGTATTGTGTTTTAAAAATGAAGTTGGTACAATAGACACAGAAATCAAATAGATAGAAGTCGTATAATCGCGGGGATATGGCCCGCAAGTTTCTACCAAGCTACCGTAAATGGCTTGACTACGTCAATTCACACTCGTTTGATATAAATCATGCATTGTTCTTGTTTGATGTCACGGTCTGAATTCACATTGTAGTCAAGCGTCCCAAAAACTGTTGGGGCGTTTTTTATTTGACTTGTGAATGGGACAGACTAAAGCAAAAGGACATGAAGGGAGTCAGTTGGCTTTGAAACAGTTTTTTCAGTTTGATGAGTTAGGTACGAATTATCGCAGAGAGATCATCGGCGGTTTAACGACATTTTTGTCGATGGCTTACATCTTGTTTGTCAATCCGATCACACTTGCTTTAGTAGCAGTACCGGATTTTCCAGATAAATTACGAATTGATCAGGGGGCTGTCTTTACAGCTACGGCGTTAGCTTCTGCGGCAGGTTGTTTCCTGATGGGATTGATCGCCAGGTACCCGATTGCGATTGCACCAGGTATGGGACTGAATGCGTTCTTCGCTTTCTCAGTGGTTCTTGGTATGGGGATCTCATGGCAGGCAGCACTTTCCGGTGTGTTTGTTTCAGGATTGATTTTCGTTGCTCTTTCTTTAACAGGTTTTCGTGAAAAAATCATTAATGCCATTCCGGCTGAGCTGAAGCTGGCGGTTGGTGCAGGGATTGGTTTGTTCATTACATTTGTAGGTCTTCAAGGCTCTGGCATTATTGCCAATAACGATAATACGCTCGTTTCGATTGGGAATATTCATAGTGGTCCTGTCCTGTTAACGGTATTTGGGATCATTGTGACTGTCATTTTAATGGTTCTTCGTGTGAATGCAGGTGTCTTCATTGGGATGCTTGTGACAGCTATTGCTGGGATGATCCTTGGTCTTGTGCCAGTTCCATCTCAAATTGTAGATAGCATTCCAAGCTTGTCTCCAACTTTTGGTCAAGCCTTGATTCACTTGCCAGACATCTTCTCCATTCAAATGCTTGTTGTTATTTTAACGTTCCTATTCGTTGGATTCTTTGATACAGCTGGTACACTTGTAGCTGTGGCAACGCAGGCTGGTTTAATGAAAAATAATGAGCTGCCGCGTGCAGGAAAAGCGCTTCTGGCGGATTCTTCTTCTATCGTCGTCGGTTCTGTTCTTGGTACATCAACGACGACGTCTTATGTTGAATCTAGTTCAGGTGTTGCTGCGGGTGCCCGCTCTGGTTTTGCAGCTGTCGTGACAGGTATTTTCTTCTTACTTGCGATGTTCTTCTCGCCGCTTTTATCTGTCGTGACACCGAATGTAACGGCACCTGCTTTAATCATTGTCGGTGCACTGATGGTTGCACCTCTTGCGAAGATCGCATGGGATCGTTTTG
Organism: Bacillus sp. FSL K6-1106; assembly: GCF_038005245.1. NCBI lineage: Bacteria > Bacillati > Bacillota > Bacilli > Caryophanales > Bacillaceae > Bacillus > Bacillus sp. FSL K6-1106. The sequence continues at coordinate 477,931 of NZ_JBBOSV010000002.1, read as the reverse complement.
AAATTGCGGTACCGGCCTTCTTAACGATGATTATGATGCCACTCACATATAGTATTGCAACAGGGATTGCAATTGGTTTCATTTTCTACCCGATCACCATGATCTTTAAAGGAAAAGCAAAAGAAGTGCATCCAATTATGTACGGCCTGTTTGTCATCTTTATTCTATATTTTGCTTTCTTAAATCATTAATGATTTGTCTGAAACAGCAGCTCATGGAGGCTGCTGTTTTTTGTAGGGAAATTTTAAAAACATAGTTGACTTATAGGAATTATGCGTTTATGATAAAAAGACATAATTCGCTGATTGGATCACCAAAGGCGCTTTGATTTCCTTTTTTCTATAGAAGGGTTCAGAGTGCCTTTTTTCTTGCATTCATCATAACGGGAGGGGATGACTTGTCACGCTGGCTTAGGCAGGTGATTGAGCGGAAAAAGCAGGTATTGATTGAGCAGCTCCTTTTATGGGGGCATGAAGAAAAACATGAAGCGCTCATGCATTATACGATTCATGAGCTGGAAAATGAGGTTCTCTATTTAAAAGAGCGAAAGCAAAATTAGTGGGATGGGGGATGAGCGATGGATGAACAAAAGCTGAATTTTATTTTATCTGCCTTAAAACGGATTGAATACGGGTCGGTGGTGATCACCATTCATAATGGACAAATTACACAAGTCGATACGACAGAAAAGACTCGTTTCCCCGCACACCAAGAGAATCTTCGGATTCAGAAAGCAAAGCAGGGGCGCTATCGTTCATGAAAAGTAATGAAAGATGATGAAAAGCTGATCCACTCATCAGCTTTTTTGTTTTGGCTTATTTTCTCACCATTTAAAACCTCTTCATTCTTTTATCCGTCTATTCGTATGAACGTCAAGGAATCTTGACTGAATAGAGAGACTCCGCTACTTTAATAGGAGTCATCTGGACAGGTCACATGAGCCTGTGCGGATTGTCTGAGATAGGAGTTGATATGGGATGTTAGAGAAAGATCAAGAGCAAGTTACACCTGAAACGAAAAACGAAAACGAAGAGCCATCAATAGATCAAGAAACGAGGCAGTCCCGCCTCAGCCGCAGTGCTGCAAAACGTGGAAGAACGGCTAAGCCAACTGATGAAGAGCGTTCAGCCATTCAGCGCATTGCAAGAAGTGTAGGAGGTGCGTTTAAGCGCTATGGCTCATATGGGCTCGCGATGTTAAAATCACCGAGCCGTGCGATCCATCAAGCGGACACTTTACGCATGAAGTACGCCTGGATTTCAATTGTGTTATTCAGTGTGCTTTTTGCTTTAGGCAACTACGTTCAATTAAAGGCGTCAAAGACCCGTTTATTAGGTTTTGGTATTCATTATTCTTTTGGTGACGCCTTTTTGAAGGTAGCGGTCTTTACACTCATTTTGTTGACACTGATGATGCTGACGGTTTGGGTGATCGGTAAGTACATGCTGAAAGGGAACATATCGCTGAAAGAAGTGATCATGAAGTTCGGTGCCGTGCTTGTGCCGGTTTTGGTTTTATCTATCCTTTGGCTTGTATTTGCCATGCTGAATATTCCATATGTAACGGTGATTTTATCCGTGATGATGTTTTTTGGTCTTCAGCTGATTGCCATTGTGCTCTTCCGCTCCATTCAATCAGAGCAAGAAGCTGTGCGGGGAGACTTGATGTATGCCGGCTGGGTCTTTTTGTTGATTGAGCTCGTTATCATTGCCCTTTTATGGGGCATTGTCGGAGAGTATTTGATCCCATCATTTGTTCCAGTTCGGTTTGGATAAAAACACGTTTCAGCGTGTAGACAAATCTTTGGAATCGACTGTAATCCTGCGTGACGGTGCTCACGAATGTGAAATTCGCTTCGCACCGGTACTCGTCCTTCTTAGAATTCAAAAATTTCTATCACGCTGAAAAGAAGACAGAGGGTTAAAATAATATTCATCTTAGCCCTTTATCAACCATCTAACGCCTCCTTTTGAAAAAGGAGGTTTTTCATGTTGAGAAGAGGAAAAAACGGGTAAACTCTTGGTAACAAAGACCACCCCTTGTTGTCGAAAGATATATGTGTTTTTCTCGCGCAAATTTGATTGTATCAAGGTTTGTTCTCTAGTAGAATATGGGGTGCTTTATTTGATTTTTAGTGCAGGGGGTTCGAATCGTGCTTCAACAACTTTTATCCAATGCGTTCACCATGGTTTTGATTATTTTAGTGATTAACATTGTTTATGTCTCTTTTTCCACTATGCGTTTAATTTTAACAATGAAAGGCAGAAGGTATGCAGCCGCTTTTGCTGGTACTGTCGAGATGCTGATTTATGTCATTGGTTTGAGTATCGTATTAGATAACTTAGATCAAGTACAAAATGTCATTGCGTATGCGCTAGGTTATGGGATTGGAATCATTGTCGGGATGAAAATTGAAGAGAAGCTGGCACTTGGCTACATTACTGTGAACGTGATTACAAAAGAAATCGATCTAGATCTCCCAAAACAATTGAGAGAAAAAGGATATGGCGTCACCAACTGGGTAGTAGGAGGTCTTGAAGGAGACCGGTCAGCGATGCAAATTTTAACACCGAGAAAATATGAACTGCAATTATATGAAACGATTAAAACGCTTGATTCAAAGGCGTTTATCATTTCGTATGAGCCCAAAACGATTCATGGCGGCTTCTGGGTGAAGGCTGTGAAGAAAAGGAGAATTAAAGAATGACCGCAAAACCAAAGAAAAAGAAATTCTACGTGGAAGACAACATGACGATTGATCAAGTGTTGTCCCAGATGGCGGAGGAAGGCTACTCACCTGTCCGACGAATGGAGGAGCCCATCTTTCAGGAAAAGAAGGAAAATGGGTCGATTCAGATCATTCCGATTGGGAAAAAAATCGTATTTGAGGGAAAAATACTCTAAATCCGAACATTAAAACGACGACCTCATAGATTGTTCGATAAATCCGTTGACATCATGAACATCCGTTGTTAAGATAAACATGAAATCAAAACACGAGCCTCATATAATCTTGGGAATATGGCCCATAAGTTTCTACCCAGTTACCGTAAATGACTGGACTATGCAGGATAGTGAACAAAACTGACATGGCGTTTTAAAAGCGAACAGCGCTTACCATGGCCCGGTTTGTGTTGCTTCCTAACAATGCAATACAAACCGGGCCTTTTTGTTCGGCGTTTGACAAGCTACTTAGGTTTGGGAAGCGTGTCAAACGATACAAAATCGAATAATAGCTTAAAGGTGGGGACAAAATGAAGCCGCTTGTAGGTGTCATCATGGGAAGTACATCTGATTGGGAAACAATGAAACATGCGTGCGATATCTTAGAGGAATTAAACATTCCGTATGTAAAACAGGTTGTATCCGCACATCGGACACCTGATTTGATGTTTGAATATGCGACTGAAGCAAGAGGTAAAGGACTCAAGGTCATTATTGCCGGTGCTGGAGGCGCAGCACATTTACCGGGGATGGTCGCAGCAAAAACGACACTGCCGGTCATTGGTGTGCCCGTACAATCAAAAGCATTAAACGGGCTGGATTCCTTATTATCCATCGTTCAAATGCCAGGCGGTGTACCTGTTGCCACAGTGGCAATTGGCAAAGCCGGTGCAACAAATGCAGGGCTTCTAGCTGCACAAATGATTTCAGCATTCGATGAAGCCGTTGCAGCACGCCTTGAAGAAAGAAGAGAGCAAACAAAACAAACTGTATTAGAAAGCAGTGATCAGCTTGGCTAAGCAGACCATTTTTCCAAACGCAACCATTGGTATCATCGGCGGCGGACAGCTTGGCAGATACATGGCCGTCAGTGCAAAGCAAATGGGCTACCGGGCAGCAGTCCTTGACCCTGTCACACTTTCTCCTTGTGGACAGGTTGCTGATACAGAAATCACAGCCGCATACAGTGACCTTGAAGCGATCAGGCAGCTGGCGGACATCAGCGATGTGGTCACATATGAATTTGAAAATATTGATTATGATGCACTCAATCAGCTGAAGGAAGAGGCGTATTTACCGCAAGGAAGCGAACTCCTTCTTTTAACCCAAAACCGTGAAACGGAGAAAAAAGGGATTGTAGATGCAGGCTGTGAAGTCGCCCCTTATCGCATCGTTCATGATGAGAAGGAGCTGAAAGATGCAGTAAGTGCGCTTGGTTTACCAGCTGTGCTGAAAACATGCAGAGGCGGTTACGACGGTAAAGGACAGTACGTCATCAAAGAGAAGGATCAGCTTCATGAAGCGGCTGCACTTCTCACGCATGGAACGTGCATTTTAGAAAGCTGGGTTCCTTTCCAAATGGAACTGTCCGTAATTGTGACGCGGTCTGTTCATGGGGAAATTGCGACATTCCCAGTCGCTGAGAACATTCATAAGCACAATATTTTATTCCAAAGCATCGTGCCTGCACGGGTAGATGGCAGCATTCAGGAGAAAGCAAAAGAGCTGGCAACAACGCTTGCTGAAAAGCTAGGGCTGGTCGGTACGCTTGCTGTTGAACTGTTCCTGACAAACGAAGGGAAGCTGCTCGTCAATGAACTGGCACCGCGCCCGCATAACTCTGGACATTACACATTGGATTTATGTGAGACGAGTCAGTTTGAACAGCACATTCGCGCCATATGCGGTTTGCCGCTTGGCGGAACAGCTCTTTTATCAGAGGGTATGATGGTGAACTTGCTGGGCGATGAAGTGGACATCCCAAAAGAACATCCTGAGCTTTTAAAGGAAGCGAAACTTTATCTATATGGCAAACATGAAGTAAAAGCCGGCCGCAAAATGGGGCATATGACATTTATGAAACAGCTCGATGATGAATGGATGGCAAACATCACAAAGATATGGACTGAAAGAGATGGAGGAAACGGGAAATGATCGAACGTTACGCACGACCAGAAATGTCAGCAATCTGGACAGAGGAAAACAAATTTAATGCATGGCTTGAAGTAGAAATTCTCGCTTGTGAAGCTTGGGCAGAACTTGGCATCATTCCGAAAGAAGACGTTGTGACAATGCGCAAGAATGCAAGCTTTGATATTGGACGTATTTTGGAGATTGAACAAGACACGCGCCACGACGTGGTTGCCTTTACGCGTGCTGTATCTGAATCTCTAGGAGAAGAAAGAAAGTGGGTTCATTACGGGTTAACATCTACAGACGTAGTGGATACGGCGCTTTCATATCTATTAAAACAGGCGAACGATATTTTGCTCAAGGACATTGAGAGATTTGTTGACATACTAAAAGAAAAAGCAAAAGAGCACAAATATACAGTCATGATGGGCCGTACGCACGGTGTACACGCTGAACCGACAACATTTGGCTTGAAGCTTGCTCTTTGGTACGAGGAAATGAAGCGTAACTTAGAACGTTTTAAACAAGCAAAAGCTGGCATCGAATACGGCAAAATCTCTGGTGCTGTTGGCACATATGCGAACATCGACCCGTTTGTTGAGCAATATGTATGTGAGAAACTTGGCATCAAAGCTGCACCAATTTCAACCCAAACCTTGCAGCGTGACCGTCATGCAGATTACATGGCTACTCTTGCACTCGTCGCAACAAGCATTGAGAAATTTGCTGTTGAAATCCGTGGTCTTCAAAAGAGTGAAACACGTGAAGTAGAAGAGTTCTTTGCAAAAGGACAAAAAGGATCATCCGCGATGCCTCATAAACGAAACCCGATCGGTTCTGAAAATATGACGGGGATTGCCCGTGTCATCCGTGGTTATATGCTAACTGCTTATGAAAATGTACCGCTTTGGCATGAGCGTGATATTTCTCATTCATCTGCTGAACGCATCATTTTACCAGATGCAACGATTGCACTGAACTATATGCTGAACCGTTTCTCCAACATTGTGAAAAACTTGACGGTGTTCCCTGAGAATATGAAACGCAACATGGACCGCACACTTGGCTTGATCTACTCTCAGCGTGTTCTTCTTGCACTCATTGATACAGGCATGGCACGTGAAGAAGCATATGACACGGTTCAGCCAAAGGCGATGGAAGCTTGGGAGAAACAAGTACCATTCCGTTCATTAGTAGAAGCAGAAGAGAAAATCACTTCACGCTTAACACCTGAACAAATCGCTGACTGCTTCGATTACAACTATCACTTGAAAAATGTCGATATGATTTTCGAACGTCTAGGTCTTGCGTAAGAAATGGGCCGCCTGCTAGTCAGGCGCCTAATCCTGAAAATTGCCAACATTCAAATTAGGAGGCCAATCTGAATGACTGTGAAACAAGAACTTCTCTACGAAGGCAAAGCGAAAAGAATCTATCAGACCGATGACGAGCATATTTTATATGTCGAATATAAAGATTCAGCTACAGCATTTAACGGTGAAAAGAAAGCGGAAATTGAAGGCAAAGGCAGACTGAATAACGAAATTTCTAGCTTGATTTTTCAAATGCTACATGAGAAAGGGATCAACAATCACTTTGTGAAACGCCTATCTGAAACAGAACAGCTCATTCAAAAGGTAGACATCGTACCGCTTGAAGTCGTTGTGCGAAACGTGGTGGCAGGCAGTATGTCAAAGCGTCTTGGGATTCCAGAGGGAACGAAACTGGACACACCTTTGATCGAGTTTTACTACAAAGATGATGCACTCGGCGATCCACTCATTACAGAAGATCATATTCGCATTTTACATGCAGCGACACCTGAGCAGGTCGAGGAAATGAAACAAATCACAAGACAAGTGAATGAAGAATTAAAGCAAATCTTCTCAGATTGCCATGTGAATTTAATTGATTTCAAGCTTGAATTCGGAATAGATCACGAGAATCGTATTTTGCTAGCTGATGAGATTTCACCTGATACGTGCAGGCTTTGGGACAAAGACACAAATGAAAAGCTTGATAAAGACGTGTTCAGACGAAACCTGGGCGGCTTAACAAATGCATACGAAGAAATTTTCAAAAGACTTGGAGGCCATAAACATGTATAAAGTGAAAATTTTTGTCAGCTTAAAAGAGAGCGTTCTTGATCCACAAGGAAGTGCCGTGCAGCACGCTTTGCACAGCATGTCTTATCAGGAAGTAAAGGATGTCCGTATCGGGAAATATATGGAGCTAGTCATTGAGAAATCAGAACGTGACTTAGATACAGTGGTCAAAGAAATGTGTGAAAAATTGCTTGCCAATACGGTGATTGAAGATTACCGCTATGAGGTGGAGGAGGTTGTCGCACAGTGAAGTTTGCAGTGATCGTCTTGCCTGGCTCTAACTGTGATATCGATATGTACCATGCGATTCAAGATGAGTTAGGTGAACAAGTTGAATATGTATGGCACGACGAAACGAGTCTTGATGGTTTTGACGGTGTACTCGTACCAGGCGGTTTCTCTTATGGGGATTACTTAAGATGCGGTGCGATTGCTCGTTTTTCTAACATCATGCCGGCTGTGAAAAAAGCAGCTGCGGAAGGAAAACCTGTTCTTGGTGTTTGTAACGGGTTCCAAATTCTTCAGGAGCTTGGCATTTTGCCAGGTGCAATGAGACGGAATAAAGATCTAAAATTTATCTGTCGTCCAGTTGAACTCATTGTAGAGAACAACGAAACGCAATTTACAAGCGGCTATCAAAAAGGTGATTCGATTACGATTCCTGTAGCACACGGTGAAGGTAACTTCTACTGTGACGAAGACACGTTAGCGAAGCTGATTGAACGAGGCCAAATCGCTTTCACTTACGGTGACGATATTAACGGCAGTGTCAATCGAATTGCAGGTGTAACGAATGAACAGGGCAATGTACTCGGCATGATGCCGCACCCTGAGCGCGCGGTTGACTCATTACTAGGCAGCGCAGACGGACTTAAATTGTTTCAATCTATCGTGAAAAATTGGAGGGACACTCATGTCACTACTGCTTGAACCAAGTCACAAGCAAATTAAAGAAGAGAAATTGTATCAGCAAATGGGATTGAGTGATGAAGAATTCGCTTTAATCGAATCCATTATTGGCAGGCTGCCAAACTACACAGAAACGGGTATCTTTTCTGTCATGTGGTCAGAGCATTGCAGTTATAAAAACTCAAAGCCTGTTTTAAGCAAATTCCCGACAAAAGGAGAGCATGTTCTTCAAGGTCCTGGGGAAGGCGCTGGAATCGTTGATATTGGAGACAACCAAGCGGTTGTATTTAAAATCGAATCACATAACCATCCATCTGCAATTGAACCGTATCAAGGAGCGGCAACAGGTGTCGGCGGAATCATCCGTGATGTATTCTCCATGGGTGCTCGTCCAATTGCGGTATTAAACTCTCTTCGTTTTGGTGAACTGACTTCACCGCGCGTGAAGTACTTGTTTGAAGAAGTAGTGGCAGGGATTGCAGGCTATGGAAACTGTATCGGTATTCCAACAGTCGGCGGAGAAGTTCATTTTGATCAAAGCTATGAAGGCAACCCGCTCGTTAACGCGATGTGTGTAGGGTTAATCAACCATGAAGACATCAAGAAAGGGCAGGCAAAAGGTGTTGGCAATACGGTCATGTACGTTGGTGCTAAAACGGGACGTGACGGGATTCACGGTGCAACATTTGCGTCTGAAGAATTTTCTGATGAATCAGAAGAAAAACGTTCAGCGGTTCAAGTCGGCGATCCGTTCATGGAAAAGCTTTTGCTTGAAGCATGCCTTGAAGTCATCAAAAATGATGCGCTTGTGGGTATTCAAGATATGGGAGCGGCTGGCTTAACTAGCTCAAGTGCAGAAATGGCAAGTAAAGCCGGTTCAGGTATCGAAATGAACCTAGACCTGATCCCTCAGCGTGAAACAGGCATGTCAGCGTATGAAATGATGCTGTCTGAATCCCAAGAGAGAATGCTGTTGGTCATTGAAAAAGGCCGTGAGCAAGAAATCATTGATATTTTTGAAAAATACGATCTTGAAGCAGTCTCAGTCGGTCATGTGACAGACGATAAAATGCTTCGTTTACTCCATCAAGGAGAAGTAGTGTGTGAGCTTCCAGTTGATGCACTTGCAGAAGAAGCACCGGTTTATCACAAGCCGTCAAGTGAGCCTGCATACTATCGCGAGTTTTTAGAAACAAAAGTCGAAGCTCCAGCGATCACAGATGCAGCAGATACGTTGAAACAGCTGTTAAAACAGCCAACGATTGCGAGTAAAGAATGGGTTTACGATCAATACGACTATATGGTTCGTACAAACACTGTCGTTGCACCTGGCTCTGATGCGGGTGTGCTCAGAATCCGTGGGACGAAAAAAGCTCTTGCGATGACAACAGATTGTAACGCACGTTATCTCTACCTTGATCCAGAGGTTGGCGGGAAGATCGCCGTCGCAGAAGCTGCACGTAACATTGTCTGCTCAGGCGCTCGTCCGCTTGCAGTAACAGATAACTTGAACTTCGGTAACCCGGAGAAACCAGAAATCTTCTGGCAGATTGAAAAGTCTGCTGACGGCATTAGCGAAGCTTGCCGTACATTAAGCACACCGGTCATCGGCGGTAACGTCTCTTTATATAACGAGTCAAATGGTACAGCCATTTACCCAACGCCAGTTATTGGCATGGTTGGTTTGATTGAAGATACAGCTCATATTACGACTCAATCGTTCCAACAGGCAGGCGATGTGATTTTCGTCATTGGTGAAACGAAGGAAGAATTCGCAGGCAGTGAGCTTCAAAAAATGACAGAAGGCCGTATCTACGGAAAAGCACCAGAAATTGATTTGGATGTAGAACTGGCGCGTCAAGAAGCCCTATTAGCAGCAATTCAAAACGGACTTGTTCAGTCAGCACATGATGTGTCTGAAGGCGGTCTTGGTGTAGCACTAGCTGAAAGTACATTTGGAACAGATGGTCTTGGCGCTGATATCCAGATCGATCTAAACAGCGCAGCATCACTATTCAGTGAATCACAGTCACGTTTTGTCGTCACAGTGAAACCAGAAAATCGCGAAGCGTTTGCTGCGGCTGTGCAAGATGCAAAAGAAGTCGGAACGGTCACAAATGATGGTGTATTCACTGTCAAAAATCAAGAAGGACAACAATGGATTCATGCGGCAGTCAACGAGCTTGAACGCGCATGGAAAGGAGCGATCCCATGCTTGCTGAAATCAGAGGCTTAAACGAAGAATGTGGCGTCTTTGGGGTTTGGGGACACGAAGAAGCCCCGCAAATCACATATTACGGATTGCATAGCCTTCAGCACCGAGGACAAGAAGGTGCGGGAATTATTGCAACAGACGGTGAAAACTTGACGTCACACAAAGGCCTTGGACTGATTACGGAAGTGTTCCAAAATGGTGAGCTTAAGGATTTAAAGGGAAAAGGTGCGATCGGACACGTTCGGTATGCGACAGCAGGCGGAGGCGGCTTTGAGAATGTGCAGCCCCTCTTCTTCCGCTCGCAAAACAATGGCAGTCTTGCCCTTGCTCATAATGGAAACTTGGTCAATGCAACGCAATTAAAACAGCAGCTAGAGAACCAAGGAAGTATTTTTCAAACGTCTTCTGATACCGAAGTGCTCGCTCACTTAATTAAGCGTAGCGGATATATGGATTTGAAGGATCAAATCAAAAATGCTCTGTCTATGTTAAAAGGAGCTTATGCTTTCCTAATCATGACGGAAACAGAAATGATCGTAGCGCTTGATCCGAACGGATTACGTCCACTTTCACTTGGTATGCTTGGGGATGCTTATGTTGTCGCTTCTGAAACATGTGCCTTTGATGTCGTTGGTGCTACCTATTTACGAGATGTAGAGCCTGGCGAAATGCTGATCATTAATGATGAAGGCTTAAAATCTGAGCGCTTCTCGATGAACATTAACCGCAGCATGTGCAGCATGGAATACATTTATTTCTCAAGACCGGACAGCAATATCAATGGCATCAACGTGCATAGTGCGAGAAAGAATCTTGGTAAGAAGCTTGCAGAAGAAGCACATGTCGAAGCAGATGTCGTGACAGGTGTGCCAGACTCCAGTATTTCTGCAGCGATTGGCTATGCCGAAGCAACAGGTATTCCATATGAGCTAGGTTTAATTAAAAACCGTTATGTTGGCCGGACATTTATTCAGCCGTCTCAAGCATTGCGTGAGCAGGGCGTGCGCATGAAGCTGTCTGCTGTGCGCGGGGTGGTCGAAGGCAAACGTGTCGTCATGGTGGATGATTCCATCGTACGCGGAACCACAAGCCGCCGGATTGTGACGATGCTAAGAGAAGCGGGAGCGACGGAAGTGCATGTACGCATTAGTTCACCGCCAATCGCTCATCCGTGTTTTTATGGAATTGATACGTCTACACACGAAGAGCTGATTGCATCATCTCATTCAGTGGAAGAAATTAGACAGGAAATCGGTGCAGACACCATTGCATTTTTATCTGTAGACGGTTTAATGGACGGGATTGGCAGAAAGTATGATGATCCGCAGCGCGGTCAGTGTTTAGCATGCTTTACTGGAAAATACCCGACCGAAATTTATGAAGATACTGTCCTTCCTCATGTGAAGGAAACAGTCCTGACGAAATAATCGAATAATGGAGCAGCAGTCAACGTGATTTGATATGCTGCTCTTTCATTCTGCCGAAAATACATGAAAGACAAGCAGATAAAAGGAGTGAATGGGATGTCAGAAGCATATAAAAACGCCGGTGTCGACATCGAAGCAGGATACGAAGCCGTTAAACGAATGAAAACACACGTAGAACGTACAAAAAGAGCAGGTGTCATGGGGGCTCTAGGCGGATTTGGCGGTATGTTTGATTTATCTGAACTGCCATACAAAAAGCCCGTTCTTGTCTCAGGAACAGATGGTGTTGGTACGAAATTAAAGCTGGCATTTTTAATGGATCAACACGATACGATCGGTGTAGATGCTGTTGCTATGTGTGTGAACGATGTACTTGCACAAGGGGCAGAGCCGCTCTTTTTCTTAGATTACTTAGCAGTTGGAAAAGCAGATCCTTTGAAAATTGAATCCATCGTCAAAGGTGTAGCTGACGGATGCGAGCAGTCTGGTTCAGCGCTTGTCGGCGGAGAGACAGCAGAAATGCCGGGTCTTTACACAGAAGAAGAATATGATATTGCTGGATTTTCTGTAGGTGTCGTTGAAAAGGATGAAATCGTCACAGGAGAGAACATCAAGGAAGGTCATTTGCTGATTGGACTCAGCTCTAGCGGAATTCATAGCAATGGCTATTCTCTTGTACGAAAAGTATTGCTGGAAGACGCAGGTCTAGACCTTCACCAAACGTATGAACCTTTTACAAGACCGCTTGGAGAAGAGCTGCTGGAACCGACGAAGATTTATGTCAAGCCTGTTCTTAAACAAGTGAAAGCTGGCAAGGTTGACGGTATGGCACATGTGACAGGCGGTGGCTTTATTGAGAACTTACCACGTATGCTGCCTGAAGGACTTGGTGTTGAGATTGATAACGGCTCATGGCCGGTCCCGCCTATTTTCTCCTTTATTCAAGAAAAAGGGCAATTGAAAGCAGAAGAGATGTTCAATGTATTTAATATGGGCATCGGCTTTGTCCTAGCCGTCAAAGAGGATGATCTCGTCGATGTGATCAGCGGACTTGAACAAGACGGAGAGAAAGCCTTTCTTATCGGACGAGTTCAAAAAGGAGAAGGCGTCACTTTCGGTGGTGGAAGCCTCTCATGAAAAAGTTTGCGATCTTCGCCTCTGGAAGCGGGACAAATTTTCAAGCCATTATTGATACGTTAAAAGAAGAACAGTGGCCGGCAAAAGCCGCCATTGTGATCTGTGATAAACCGGGTGCGAAGGTGCTGGAGCGGGCAGAGAAAGAGGGCATTCCGTCCTTTTCTTTTACGCCGAAGGCTTTCCCGAGTAAAGCCGCTTTTGAGCAAACCATCATTGAACAGCTGAAGCTGCATGAAGTGGAATGGATTTTCCTCGCTGGGTATATGCGACTGATCGGTCCGACATTGCTTGATGCATTTAGAGGGAAAATCGTGAATATCCACCCTTCTTTACTGCCAGCATTTCCTGGACTCGATGCGATTGGACAAGCCTATCAAGCAGGAGTCAAAGTGGCTGGCATCACGGTTCATTATGTCGACGAAGGCATGGATACCGGCCCGATTATTGATCAAGCAGCCATTCATATTGAACAAGGGGAAGACCTTGAATCCATTGAAAAAAGAATGCATGAATTAGAACATACACTATATCCAAAAGTGATCAAATCACTTTTAGAATTATCTTAATGAGGTGACAAAGGCATGACGATCAAACGCGCATTAATCAGTGTTTCCGATAAAACAAATCTTGTACCTTTTGTGAAAGAACTAACAGAACTTGGCGTTGAAGTGATTTCAACTGGTGGTACACACAAACTTCTTCAAGAGAACGGCATTGATGTCATTGGTATTTCTGAAGTGACTGGCTTCCCAGAAATCATGGACGGACGTCTCAAAACGCTTCATCCGAACATTCACGGTGGACTGTTAGCAGTGAGAGAAAACGATGAGCATATGGCACAGATCGAAAAGCACGGCATTCAGCCGATTGATCTTGTCGTTGTGAATCTATATCCATTCAAAGAGACCATTTCCAAAGACGATGTCACGTATGAAGAAGCGATTGAAAACATTGATATTGGCGGACCGGGTATGCTTCGTGCTGCTTCTAAAAACCATCAGGACGTCACGGTGATTGTGGACCCGCGTGATTATGATTCTGTCGTTCAACAAATCAAAGAAGGCGGCGTCTCACTAGAGAAAAAACGTGAGCTTGCAGCAAAAGTATTCCGTCATACAGCTGCTTACGATGCCCTGATTGCGGATTACTTAACGAACTTTGTTGGCGAAACAGAGCCAGAACAGTTCACAGTCACATTTGAGAAAAAGCAATCTCTTCGTTATGGAGAAAACCCGCACCAAGCGGCGACGTTTTATGAAAATGCGCTTCCAAGCAAAGGCTCTTTAGCTACTGCAACGCAATTACATGGAAAAGAACTTTCCTACAACAACATCAAAGATGCAGATGCAGCTCTTCAAATTGTACGTGAATTTACGGAGCCAGCGGCTGTGGCTGTAAAGCATATGAACCCATGTGGTGTTGGGACAGGAGAAACGATTGCAGAAGCATTTGATCGTGCATTTAAAGCAGATGAAACATCTATATTCGGCGGCATTGTGGCGCTTAATCGTGAAGTAGACAAGCAAACGGCTGAGGTGCTCCATACGATTTTCTTAGAAATCGTCATCGCTCCATCGTTTAGCCAAGAAGCACTTGACGTGTTAACAGCGAAAAAGAACCTTCGTCTACTAACATTAGATGTAGAAGCAGATCTTGGGAAAAAAGAAAAGCAGCTCACAAGTGTTCATGGTGGATTGCTCGTTCAGGATATCGACACATACGGCTTAGAGGAAGCAACGATCTCTATTCCAACTAAAAGAGAACCGACTGAAGACGAATGGAAAGACTTAAAGCTCGCTTGGAAAGTCGTCAAGCATGTGAAATCAAATGCCATCGTTCTAGCGAAGGATCAAATGACAGCAGGTATTGGTGCTGGTCAAATGAACCGTGTTGGCTCGGCTAACATTGCGATTGAGCAAGCAGGTGAAAAAGCGAAAGGAAGCGCACTAGGATCTGATGCGTTCTTCCCAATGGGCGATACAGTGGAAGCTGCTGCAAAGGCAGGCGTCACAGCGATCATCCAGCCAGGTGGTTCCATTCGTGATGAAGAATCAATCCAAAAAGCAGATGAATACGGCATCGCCATGGTCTTCACTGGCGTTAGACATTTCAAACATTAAGGGGATGACAGTGTGAACGTATTAATTATCGGCAGAGGCGGAAGAGAGCATACCATCGCATGGAAAGTGAATCAAAGTGAACTTGTCAGCCAAGTATTTGTCGCACCCGGCAATGATGGAATGACAGATGCTGCGAAGCTTGTCCCAATCGACGAGGGCGATCATGAGGCGTTAATTCGTTTTGCAAAAGACAATAACATCGGTTTAACAATTGTCGGTCCAGAGGTTCCTTTAATTGCAGGTGTCGTCGATGCATTTGAAGAAGCAGGTCTAAAGGTATTTGGACCGAATGCAAAAGCCGCAGTCATTGAAGGCTCAAAAGAATTTGCAAAAGACTTAATGAAAAATTATGATATCCCGACAGCCGCTTACGCCACTTTTACATCGTTTGAAGAAGCGAAGGCATATGTGGAAGAAAAGGGTGCCCCAATTGTCATTAAAGCAGATGGGCTTGCCGCAGGAAAAGGCGTGACAGTTGCAATGACGATTGAAGAGGCAATCAACTGCCTACATGACTTTTTAGAGGATGAAAAGTTTGGCAATGCGAGTGCATCGGTTGTCATTGAAGAATTTTTAACGGGTGAAGAGTTTTCTCTGATGGCCTTTGTCAATGGAGAAAAGGTGTATCCAATGGTGATCGCACAGGATCATAAACGGGCATTTGAAGATGACAAAGGACCAAACACCGGCGGGATGGGCGCTTATTCACCGGTTCCACAAATTTCTGATGAAGTCGTACAAAAAGCGGTGGAAGACGTCGTCAAACCAGCAGCTCGCGCGATGGTGCAGGAAGAGCGTTCGTTTACAGGCATTTTATATGCAGGCTTAATGCTGACACCAGAAGGCTCAAAAGTCATTGAGTTCAATGCACGCTTTGGCGACCCTGAAACGCAAGTAGTGCTCCCTCGCCTTGAATCAGATCTAGTCCAAGTCTTCCTAGACATTCTAGATGGAAAAGATGTGGACTTGCAGTGGAAAGACACAGCCGCTGTCAGTGTCGTTCTTGCATCAGAAGGATACCCGGAAGACTACGCAAAAGGCACGCCAATCGGTGTTTTGCAAACAACGGTCTCTGATGTCGTCACCTTCCACGCAGGAACAAAAAAGGAAAACGATCAATTCGTCACAAATGGCGGCCGTGTAGCAAATGTGACCGCATTTGACGACACATTTGAAGCGGCAAGATCAAGAGTGTATGAAGCGGTTGAAGAAATCATTCAGCCAGGTTTATTTTATCGCCGTGACATTGGCGCCCGTGCGCTGAAGGCTGCGGGGAAAAACGTTTAATCAAAACACCTTTCTATCTGACGAGATGGAAAGGTGTTTTTTTCTTCTTCTGTTCATAGGAGGGATGCGGGCAGATGATGAAGAAGTAGTATGAGATCACGAATAGATTTAGGGAGGCAACATGGAAATCAAAGCATTTATCATCTTTGCAAACGTCATGCTTGTTTTATATCTCATAACTATAAATAACATCATGGTGACTGCCATTAAGCAGAATAAATTGAAAAAAGGCTTTGCCATTAGTTATATGATCCTATCCATTTTTTCTGGCATTGCTATTTCTTCATTTTTAATTTGGAAATTTTTCATTAGCTAAGAGGGGAATGAGTGTATGGTGCAATTGAAGAAACTTGCAAACGAGCGTTTTTCTGCTTTGATCTGTATGGATCCATTCAATGAGCGAATTCGTTTGGATGACTATAGTGGCAGGGTGCAGGATGTGATTCAGTCCGTGCTTCAGGAAGCGTCGGACTGCAAGGCGTCTAAGGTCATTGTAAAAGTAAGGCGTGAGCATATGCCTCTTTTTTTAGCAAAAGGCTTTCGGCTTGAAGGCGTGTTTTCTCATTATTTCCTCGGAAGTGATGCGTACGGCATGTCGCTTTTTCTGACCGAAGATCGAATGAACAGCCCATTTTGGCTGAAGGAAGATGAAATCGTTGCTTCTATTCAAGAAAAGCCGATGAAAAAAGACCAAGGCGTGTGGCAAGATGAGTATGTGATGAGGAAAGCCGGTCCAGAGGATGTGCACAAGCTGGCAGCGCTCTATGATACGGTCTTTGAAACGTATCCCACGCCAATGAACGAGCCAGATTACATCCAAAAGGTAATGGAGGAAGGTACGGTTTTTTATGCCGTTGAACATGACGGTCAACTTGTAAGTGCCGCATCCGCTGAAATCAATGTGCCGTATGGTCATGCAGAATTAACAGATTGTGCAACCCTTCCCACATACAGAAAACTAGGATTCATGCATCATTTGATTCTAGCCCTCGAACAAGAGCTTCAATCCATGCACATTTATGTCTTTTATTCTCTTGCCCGTGCACTGTCCTATGGAATGAATCAAGTATTTTATCAGCTCGGGTATACATACACCGGACGCTTTCAAAACAACTGCTATATTTTTGACAAAATTGAAGATATGAATCTATGGGTCAAAACGCCAAATGAATCATGAGATGGTTCTCATCTGATCAAGCAGACCAGATAGGCGGTACGCCATGATACTCAGCTGCAGCTTCATCCGATCATCAGTGGATTTGAGGCTGCAGCCTGTTCTCGTTTCAATTTGTTTCAACCGGTAGCTTAACGTATGCCGGTGAATAAACAATTCCCCCGCTGACTTTTGAATATTTTCATTGTGTGCCAAATACACTTCGAGTGTATGAATGAGGTCAGCTCCTTGTTTTTTTGTATAAAGCAGCGGGCTTAACAGCTCCACGTAAAAGTCATGCAAATTCATTCCGGCTTCGTTCATTTCAAGCAGCATCCCATATAGACCGAGCTTCTGATAATGAATGATGCTGTCATCTGTTTTCAAAAGAGGAAGAAGCCTTGCTGCATACTGGGCTTCTTTTGCACTTTTAGCAAAGAGACTGATCTGGTCGTAGGCTCTTCCAATGCCAATCACAATGGGATGGACGGGGAAAAAATAAGACCAAGTACTGCGGCATTCTTCTGATGCGCGATACCAATTTGTTTCTTGATATGTGTTTTTTCCTGCGGGTGTCAGAACGAAAATGGAATCAAGCCTTGCCTTTAATAAAAAAGGAATTTGTCTGCGTTCAAAAATGGATGTGAGCAATTGGGATAGGCGCTGCACCATTTGATGATCGAGCTGTGTGTGCTGATGCTGAAATTGAAAGTAGATGACGACTTGTTCTTCGCTCATATCATATTGCAGCTTTCTTGCTTGTTCGATGACATAACTTTCTTCTGTGTATTGCTGTTGTAGCATATCATCCAATAAATGCCCCTGCATTTGGTTTTCTGTATCTTGAATGGCTTTTTGTTTCAACCATTCAATCGCATACACCGCACCGGCATGCTCAATGGCGATGGCATCGAGATGGTGCCACGTCTCTTTTTTCTTTAACGCCACAATGAACCCGAAAATATCCCCCATTGCAATCACAGGGCATGCCGCTAGAACAAACGCACCATATGTGTCATAGACGAGCCGGCCTTTTTCCTCTGCCTGCTTGAGCAGAGAAGAGGTTTCAATCGGTTCGTCATCTGTTAGAAAGCCAAAAGCAGGAGAATAGGTCACTTCGTCTGTTTCGAGATGAGCTGCTGTTTGGTGCAAAAACACATCCAGTACGACGATATTTGCCGCTGTGAGATGTGCCAGTTCATCTGTAATTTGCGTGACATTTTTATTGCTCACATTTAAATGGGTCAGTCTTTGATGAATCGCAGAAGAATATTTGAGCTGATGGAGCTGACTGCTGACGATTTGTTCTAGAACGGCTTTTGTGATGTCTGAAAAATTGACATGGGGCGGAATCTCGATGAGTGGAATACCGCTATTTTCGGCGGCTTCAATGAGTGATGCGGGAATTTCCGTTAAGTACACGCCTTTATAAATGGCAATGGCTGAAAGACGATGAGATTGAATTAATTTTTCAAGCCGGATGCGTCTTTCTTTATTTTCTGTCAGCCCAAATCCAGTTGTAACAAGTAATTCTCCTTCGGAAAGTCTAGACGTGTCCTCAATAATTTCCACAATGGTCACCCACTGGATAAGACGATCTAGTCCATTTTCTCCAGCAAGCAGTTTGGTTTCTTTCATCATATCGAGCGAGAGTGCATCTTTGACGAGAATCGCCATAGACTCATGACCTCCTTTTGAACACTCTTATACACCATGTATAAAAAACACGTGTGAAATTCGGGCATATGGCGAATGGAGGATGACTGCCCTCTTGATTAAGCTAATCTTATACCAAGTATACAAAATTTTCTTGCGATTCATGTAAAAAGAAAAGTGCAGCTGCTGACAAGAGAGGGAGGAATGACAAAGTGGAGACCCGGGATTACTTAATCAAACCAATGTTAAATCAGCAATATCCTGTGGCTGTGAGAGGAGAGGGGATTTATTTATATGATCGGGACGGAAAAAAATATATAGATGGCTCATCAGGGGCAGTCACGGCAAGTATTGGACATGGCATACAAGAGATTATTGATGCGATGACGGAGCAAGCGAAAAAGGTGAGCTTTACGTACAGGTCACAATTTACGAATGAACCAGCGGAAGAACTAGCGTATGAATTGAGTACACTTTGCCCAGGTGATCTGAACTGGTCTTTTTTTGTAGGGAGCGGTTCAGAGGCAACGGAGACTGCTATGAAAATGGCGATTCAGCATTGGCAGGAGCAGGGGAAGACGGAAAAAAATCATATCATCTCAAGATGGATGAGTTACCACGGCATTACATTAGGGGCGCTGTCAATGTCAGGTCATATTGCAAGGAGAGAGCGCTTTGAACCACTGCTTGAAAAGCACCCAGTGCTGTCACCGCCCTATAGCTACCGGTCATGGCTGCCAAAGGAAGACAGCAAGCAGGTCGAGTGGTATGTTCAGGAATTTAAGACCGTCATCCAGCGTATAGGAAAAGAGAGGATCGCCGCATTGATTGCTGAACCGATTGTTGGCGCAGCGGGAGCGGCGCTCCTGCCGCCAGACGGATATTTCGAAGCGATGAAGCGTGTCTGTGAAGAAAACGACATTTTAATGATCGCAGATGAAGTCATGACGGGCTTTGGACGAACTGGGAAA
Organism: Bacillus sp. FSL K6-1106; assembly: GCF_038005245.1. NCBI lineage: Bacteria > Bacillati > Bacillota > Bacilli > Caryophanales > Bacillaceae > Bacillus > Bacillus sp. FSL K6-1106. The sequence continues at coordinate 458,094 of NZ_JBBOSV010000002.1, read as the reverse complement.
ATGTTTGCGGTGGAACACTGGGGCACGGTACCAGATATCATGGTTCTCGGAAAGGGCATGAGCGCAGGTTATTCTCCAATCGCAGCAGTTGTCTCAACGGATCGTGTGATGGCACCGATTATCAGCGGCTCCGGCTCTGTCATGGCAGGGCACACATATAGTGCCAATCCGCTTTCAGCAGCCGTTTCATTAGCGGTCATTCGATATATGAAAAAACATCAGCTTCCCGACCGGGCTGACCTTTCTGGGCGATATCTGATGAATGCTTTAAAAGATCTGCAAGTAAATCATTCCATCATAGGAGATGTGAGAGGGAAGGGATTGCTTATTGGCATTGAGTTTGTCGCAGATCGTTTATCCAAAACGCCATTTCCTGCACATGCTCAGATAACCAATCTCGTCGTTGAAACAGCAAAACAAAATGGACTGCTGGTGTATCCAGCAAGCGCTGGAGAGGATGGGGTCGGAGGCGCAGCGGTTATGATCGCACCGCCGCTTTCCATCACACAGCAGGAAATGGATGAACTGATTGATAAATTCGGCCAGACCATCACACAAGTCGAACAAGAAGTGATCAATCGAGGATTTTTCCCATCTGCTATGTAAGGAGGAACGAACATGAACAAAACTGTGGGTTTGGATGAAGTGATGACGCGATTAAAAGATGGCATGACCATCATGTTTGGCGGATTTGGCGGCGTGGGTTCACCACCATCGTTGATTGATGCCATTTTGGAAGCAAATATTCAAGATCTGACATTGATCGGAAATGATGCAGGTTTCCCGCAAATTGGTGTGGGCCGGCTCATTACAGAAGGAAGAGTGAAAAAAATCATCGCCTCTCATATCGGCTCAAATCCCATTGCCGGACAGAAAATGCAGGCTGGTACATTAGACGTTCATTTTTATCCGCAGGGCATTCTTGCAGAAAAAATCAGAGCAGGCGGAATGGGGCTGGCGGGCATTGTGACAGATGTTGGGATGGATAGCCTGAATCTCGATGAGAAACAATTGGTTCAATTGAATGGTAAGAATTATATGTTAGAGCCTGCGCTCACAGCGGATATTGCCATCGTCAATGCCTACAAAGCAGATGAAGTGGGAAACTTGATTTTTGATAAAAGCGCACGGAATACAAACCCGATTGTGGCGATGGCAGGAGACTGGACCATAGCGGAGGCAGAAGAAATTGTGGCAGCGGGGCAGCTCGATCCAGAAGAAATCGTGACGCCAGGCGTATTTGTGAATCAAATCGTGCAATCAAAAGGAGTGAACTGGACATGGGCATGGGAGACATCGATTTAAGACACCGCATTGCCAAAAGAGCAGCTCAAGAAATTGAAGATGGCATGATTGTGAATCTTGGGATCGGTATTCCGACCCTAGCAGCAGATTACATTCCATCACATTACGAGGTGTGGCTGCATGCAGAAAACGGCATTATGGGGGCAGGAGCCTCGCCTTTGCAAGGGGAAGAAGATCCGAATTTGTGCAATGCCGGTGGTTTTCCCATTACGTTGACAAAGGGCGGCTCGTACATGGACAGTACGACTGCTTTTGGCATCATTCGAAAAGGCATGCTGGATATGACGATTTTGGGTGCACTTGAAGTAAGCAGCCAAGGGGATCTTGCCAATTGGATTGTACCGGGGAAAAGAGTACCGGGTATGGGCGGAGCGATTGAGCTGGCACAAAAAGCGAAAAAAGTGGTAGTGGTGATGAGCCATCTGGATAAACACGGTCGATCTAAAGTGAAAACGGCTTGTTCATTGCCATTAACCGCTAAAGCGTGTGTCGATTTGATTATTACGGATATGGCGGTCATTGAGGTCAAGTCTCAGCTGCTCATTTTACGTGAAGTCATGCCGCCATTTCAGCCGGAAGATGTCATAAGGGCGACTGAAGCGCCATTAATTTTAGCGCCTGATGTCAAATCTGTTGTGTAGAAAGGATGAACGACTTGCAGCCAATGACACGTATCAGAAACTGGATGAAAGAGCATCAGGATGAAGCCATTACGCTTCTTCAGCAAATGGTGCAATGTGACAGCACCCAAGGGAATGAAGAAGACGTGCAGCAGATCGTGGCCAATAAACTGTCCGCCATTAACTTTGATGTAGACGTTTGGGAAATTGGCGGCGATGAATTACTAGAGCATCCTTATTTTTATTCCCCGCGCCGATCTTTTCAAGGGAGTCCCAACGTTGCTGGGCGATTGAAAGGAAAAGGTGGCGGCAAATCGATTTTATTAAACGGGCACGTAGATGTGGTTCCGGCAGGAGATACGAATCAATGGACATATCCGCCTTACAGCGGGCATATCATAAACGGGAGACTTTATGGACGCGGGGCAACAGATATGAAAGGTGGAAACGTTTCTTTACTCTTTGCGCTTGAGGCACTGCATGCGCTTCAGATTCCCCTGAAAGGAGATGTGGTGTTTCATAGTGTCGTCGAAGAGGAAAGCGGCGGAGCAGGCACACTTGCTGCGATATTGAAAGGGTACACAGCGGATGCTGCCATCATTCCAGAGCCAAGTCATATGAATATTTTTCCACTTCAGCAAGGATCAAAGTGGTTCAGGCTGCATATTAAAGGAAGGGCAGCTCATGGCGGAACAAGGTATCACGGTGTTTCTGCTATTGAAAAGAGCACGGTGGTCCTTTCTCATATAGCGGCACTAGAAAAAGAAAGAAATCAGCGAGTGACGGAGCCGCTGTTTCAGCATATCCCGATTCCAATTCCAATCAACATTGGGAAAATTCAAGGCGGTGATTGGCCGTCCTCTGTCGCAGATCTTGTCACAATGGAAGGCAGGCTTGGTGTGATGCCAGGTGAGACAGTTGAGCAGGCAGAGAAGGAATTAGAAAATTGGATGACTGGACTCGCTGAAAAGGATGATTGGTTTCAAGAACATCCTGTGGAGGTGGAGTGGTTTGGTGCTAGGTGGCTTCCAGGGTCAATCGACTCTGATCACCCGCTTTTAGGTCTATTGAAGGAACAATATGAAGAGGTCATGCAGCACCCGCCAAAAGTGGAAGCCGCCCCTTGGGGGACAGACGGCGGATTACTGTCACAAGCAGCGGATATCCCAATCATTGTGTTTGGACCTGGAACGACAGAGCTTGCCCATTTCCCGAATGAATCCATTGAGATCAAACATGTGATTGAAGCAGCAGAAATCATTGCTGGTACGTTGGTCAAATGGTGCGAAGCAGCGGAATGATTCACACACAAAAAAAGAAGGCTGTCTACTCAGCCTTCTCCAGCGTGCAGATAAACCCTCGCATTCGCCCGCTGGTCTGTGCGCCGGTGCTCACGAATGTAACATTCGCTCCGCTCCGGTGCTCGCCCTTCCTAGGCTTCAAAGGTTTTCATGTCACGCTGAAAGGAAGACAACGGGCTATAATAAAAATCATTTTAGCCCTTTGTCAACAATCTGATGAAGGCTGTCTACTCAGCCTTCTCTTTATGTGTATTCTGCTGTTCACACATATAGGTCACTGGACAAAAACGAAGAATACCAGAGCCCAATTTTAATCCGCCGAGCATGATGCCAAAAAGCAGCATTTTACTCCAAGGTTTTCGAGCATATAAGGATCCAGCTACAGTACATATCGTCATTCCGCAGGCAATTCTCATGAGCGCTTCCATTAAGCCAAGATTAGGTTTCATTGCAAGTGATTCTCCTTTTTTAAATTATTTTAAGTGTGATTTCAAGAAATTGTAACGTTTCATTAATGCGTAACGTGGTTCGTTATGTTACGATAGGGCTAATACAAATGAAGGAGAGTATGTGAATGTCCGAACGTACTTTTAATTGGAGAAACAATGACATCCGCACACAAATCGATGTAGTCGACTCAAAAACAGTTCCAACACTCCTTTTAACGAATGGACTCGTGCTAAACCCGTTTTTGAAGCAATGGGTGAAGGCAAATATTTGGATACATGATGATCGAATTGTTTATGTCGGAGCAGAGCTTCCTCAAAATAAATCAGCTAAACGTGTGATTGATTGTGAAGGTAAATACATTGTGCCGGGGTATATTGAACCTCACGCGCATCCGTTCCATATTTATAATCCCCAATCACTTGCAGAATATGTGTCTCAATTTGGCACAACAACGATGGTCAGCGATAACTTATTTCTTCTTTTGCAAAGCAATGAAAAGAAAGCGCTTTCCACTCTGTGTGAATTAAAAAAGCAGCCATTTCAGTACTTCTGGTGGTCCAGATACGATCTTCAAACCGAGGTCAGGTATGAAGATGAGATGCTTCCTATTAACTATCGGAAAGAATGGATTGATCATCCCGACGTCCTTCAAGGCGGCGAATTAACGAGCTGGCCAAGATTAATGGACGGTGATGATCTCATTTTATATTGCATGCAAGAAACGAAGAAGCAGAGAAAACGAATTGAAGGGCATTTCCCTGGGGCTTCTGAGAAAACGCTAACAAAAATGAAGCTGTTTGGAGCGGACAGTGATCATGAAGCAATGAATGCAGACGATGTGCTCAAACGCTTGTCTCTAGGTTATCATGTGTCCTTGCGTCATTCTTCCATCCGCCCAGATTTAGTGAACATTTTAAGGGAATTGCATGAGCGTGACTTTAGGCACTACGATCACTTTTTCTATACAACAGATGGATCAGCGCCTCACTTTTATGAAGAAGGCATGATCAATCGTCTCATTTCCATTGCCCTTGAAGAAGGCGTGCCTACTATTGATGCGTACAATATGGCGACTTTTAACATTGCGAAATACTATCAAATTGATGACTTATTAGGCGTGGTCGGTCCTGGCCGATTGGCTTCTTTGAATATTTTAGATGATCCGATGAATCCAAATCCAGAAACGGTGATTTCTAAAGGGGTAATCCTGAAATTAGAGGGGGAGAACCAGCATCAATTCCAAGAGACAAAATGGGAAAATGGTGGGCTTGAACCATTAGATTTAAGCTATGACCTGACAATGAGTGACTTGCAATTCTCAATGCCGCTTGGTGTCAAAATGCGAAATTCTGTCATCATGGAGCCCTATACAGTGGAGATTGATAACTCTGTCAATCAGCTGTCCTGTGACCATGATCAAAGCTTCTTCAGTTTGATTGATCGAAAAGGCGAGTGGCGCGTGAACACAATGTTAAAAGGATTTGCAAACAAGGTGCAAGGGTTTGTCAGCTCATTTTCAACCACTGGTGACATTTTAGTGATTGGGAAAAATAAAGATGATATGATGCTTGCTCATAAGCGAATGAAAGAAATTGGCGGTGGAATTGTGCTCACAGAAAACGGAAAGATTTTGCATGAAATCCCGCTGCAATTATCAGGCTGTGCATCAGCTGAACCGTTTGAAACGGTTCTTCAGCAGGAGCAAACGTTACGCGAGCTACTCATTGAGCGAGGGTATCCATTTGACTGCCCGATTGATACACTTGTCTTTTTCCAAAGCACACACTTGCCGTATATTCGAGTGACACCAAGAGGAATATTTGATGTCATGAAAAAAACTGTACTCTTTCCGTCTATAATGCGTTAAAATATAACAGAGTGGAGCTGTATCATATTTGCTAGATTTCTGACCGCTGTTATAGGGCAGGAGTAAGCAAAAGATCTCTTCGCTGCTAGATATGGTGACAAAGCATAGGGCTTTGACATGACGAATGAAGTGCCCAATTGTAAAATGAATCTGTCGGTTACGCTGGCCGACCAACATATTTTGAATAATTAAGCAAGGCGGGGCGCAGGTTTGTCGTCTCGCCAAGCTTTCTACACATACTGTTTTTTTAGGGAAAGACTTAACAGAGCAGAAGTGTTCTAGATATCGGAGACAAACAAGTTTGTCAGATTGTCGCACAAGGAATATGACAAAACTTGTCGAATTTGTTTACGATAAAGAAGCTTCGGCTTACGAAAGAACCTGATGGCATTTTCAGCGTAGAACCAAACCTGTCATGATTCGTTCAAAGCTCATTGCTGAGGTTGAAAAAAATGAGTCAGGAAAGATACCGCTTTCTCGGAAAAGTCAGTGCGGAGCGGTGTGCCAATAGTAAAGGAGAAGATGTATAAAGATGCAAATTGATAAATTAAGGGGCAAAAGCTTAGATCAGCTATTCAACTCCATCTTATCCCTTAAAGACCTGGAAGAATGTTATCGATTTTTTGATGATTTGTGCACCATCAATGAAATCCAATCTTTATCACAGCGTCTTGAAGTAGCGCGTATGCTTCGCGAGGGAAATACGTATCACAAAATTGAAACGGAAACAGGTGCAAGTACAGCCACTATCTCACGTGTCAAACGCTGCTTGAACTACGGAAACGATGCCTATACGATGGCACTTGACCGCGTAGCAGAGCAACAAGCAACGGACGAAACAAAATAAAGCAGCTTTCACTGCAAACATTCTTTATGATTTGTCGTTTTGAAGTTGAACAAGTAAGAGCCATTTCATTTGAAATGGCTCTATTTGATATCATCAAGTTCTCCTATAAACCATCGTTCACCTTCATAGGACACTTCATCGTCATCAGTGATCACTTCCTTAAAACCGATGGTTCGCATATTTTGTGCAACAGATATATCCCATTCTTTTTGAATATTTCTCTGATCAGAAAGGGGAAGCCATGTCTGATACTCATCTTGTCTGTTGAAGAAATCTTTCACATAAGAATCCCCTTTAAACACAATGATTTGTGAATGCCATAATCCAGGCAGATCGACTGCGACCACGACACGATATATGTCCCCGTCGTTTGGTTTCAAATCAATGAGATGCTCAGCTCTATTCAATAGAGTTTGAATGCATAGACGTTTGATCTTTTTCGGTGTTCTGTTGGAAGTCATAAAATCATAAGCCGCTGGTAGAGGAAGGTGCCAGTAGTCAGAAACATTCGCCGGAAACGACTGCGTATTTGCGTTCATTTCTTTTATGATCTGTTGAGTCTTTCGTTTCATACCGCGGACCTTTTTTTCACGCATACTCTTTCTCCTTATCAAAGATCTATTAAGTTCTTTATACGTGATTGAGCAAGAATGTCAACGAAAAAAGGTGCGGAAACGCACCTTTTTAAGCTAGACAGACTGCTCTGTGCCTGAGAACATAGGGACTTCACTTGTCTGGCCGTTTTCTTGTCTAAAAATAATATGTTTTTCGTTAAAATGAATAGGTGATTCGATTCCAGCTGCTGCGCATAAATTAAACAAACCTTCTCTAAGGGACAGGATATAATTGCAGACGCGGTATTTCTTTTCTTCAATGGATAAACCTTTTTGCAGCTTTGGATCTGTCGTGGCAACCCCAACTGGGCATTTATTCGTGTGGCATACTTGCGCCCGAATACAGCCAACCGAGAACATCAAGCCCCGTGCGATATTCACAAAATCTGCTCCCATGGAAAGGGCAATGGCAATTTTATCAGGAGAGAGAAGTTTACCAGACGCAAAGAGTTTTACCTGATCTCTGACACCGTATTCCTTCAATATTTGATGAACCATTGGGAGTGCCGTGAAAATCGGCAGCCCTGCGGCATCTGCCAATTCATGAAAGGATGCACCAGTGCCACCTTCTCCGCCATCCACTGTAATGAAATCAGGATGTTTTCCGCTTTTTTTCATATAGAGAGCAAGCTCCTCGATATCTTCTTTATGTCCAACAACTAGCTTGATTCCAACTGGTTTTCCGCCGATGTTTCGCAGTTGTTCAATAAAATCAAGCATGTCAGGAATGGAGTGAAACATCTCGAACCGGTTCGGACTGTCAATGGATTGGTGGGGCGGCAATTTACGGATTTGGGCAATTTCTTCTGTGACTTTTTCACCGTCAATGTGTCCCCCGCGTGTTTTTGCTCCTTGTGCTAGCTTGAGTTCAAAGGCTTTGACTTCCTCGTGCTCGCTTTTTTTCTTAAACTCTTCAAAGGAAAAAGCGCCATCCTCTGTTCTCACGCCAAATAGACCAGGCCCAATCTGGCATATAATATCAGCTCCGCCTTTGAGGTGATAGGGAGAAAGCCCGCCTTCACCTGTGTTCATCCACGTACCGCCAGCCATCTTTAATCCTGAGGATAATGCTGTAATGGCCCTGTCGCCTAAAGATCCGTAGCTCATGGCTGACTGACCAATCAGGCCTTTTACATGGAAAGGCTTTTGACATGTGTGCTCGCCTATCACTTGTACATCGTCTTGATGGAGGTAGTAAGGTTTTGCTTCTACCTCTTTTGTATGTTCACTTCTTCTCAGTAAATTGTCTTGATCGATCTGATACACTTTTGTTTGGATTTTTTCAGATTGATCGATGCGTAACTCATCTCGCTGCTTTGGAAATAGGACGTTGCGAATATAGTAACCAGGCTTGTCAAAATCACGTTTTGATCCAAAGCCCATTGTCCGGCTTTTGTACTTCCCAGACATGACAGCTTGCTCGTATTCTCTTCTTGAGAAAGGAAGCTCCTCTCGATCATTTAGAAACAGATATTGACGAAGCTCAGGTCCTATTTTTTCAAAAATAAACCGTAGCTTTCCAATGACCGGATAATTTCGTAGGACAGAATGCTCTTCCTGTTTTTCATCTCGCATCCAAATCCAGATGAATAAAATGATTGGTATGATGAAAAAAATCACTAATAATGCGCCAATGACAATGAAAGTTGTTGTCACGAAAATCCCCTCTTTTCTCTATCATTACTGTTGTTATTCCACTTTTCATTGAAAGAGAAACCACTTCAACAGATTGTGACGTTTAGAAATGAAAAGGCGGGGTAACTTACAAATAAGATCATAAGGGGAGGGAACATACATGAATAAGCGTCCGAATGCGTATGTACTTGCAGGATTAGGGGTTGGTGGTGCAGTGTTATTAGCAGTGAAAAATAAACAGCATCTCAAAAAATGGGCAAGCATGTTCCGATCAGATGAAAAGGTTCCTGAAAAAGCTGGTCACCCTGATCCGTTAGATATTCAAGACAACAAGATGGTCGATGAAGGGGCCATGACATCCGTCCATTATTTTAATGAAGTGAGACAATAGTTTAGAAAAACCGTTTTGACCATTCAAAACGGTTTTTTCTTGTCTTTTTTTTGATGTGATATCGAAGAGGATCGACAATCGTAAAACCGATCAACCCTTCGTGATCAGGCGTCGAGAAAAGAAATTCAATGCCCGATAAATGATAGGTTGAGAGAACTTCCTGATCCGTAAAACGTAACGAAAGCTCGTCCTCATAAACGGGTGTGTGCTTCAACACCTTGGCTTCTTCTGCAAATAACTCCAGCCCAGCCACTCGGCCCTCTTTGTCGATGTCTACGTTCACACATTCATTCACGTCTAATTCAATGGTTTCTTTGATTGTCCCGATTCGAGGCGGGATGAGATAGATATATCCAATGCCGATCGTTTGATCATATGTGATGGTTCTTTTCAAATCATTCACCTGCTTGGTCGATAGTAAAATGTTCCTTTCATGTATAATATCATGTGATGAGATGAAGTAGCTCTCATTTCAGTTCAGCATCCATCTATTGATCTCCCTCGGCTCCTCTTGAAGTGGAGCTTTTCATATAGTCTCTATTCACCTCGCCTAAAGTGAAAATCGACTATTTTCAAAAGAATGAAACTTTTAGCTGAAGGAGGTTACCCATTTTTTGCGGTGTCTGATTTTGTTATAATATTTAAATGGAATGAAACGAATGGAGGAACGTTTTTCATGTATGATGTTACCGAGTGGAAGCATGTCTTTAAACTCGATCCAAATAAAGAGATTTCCGATGAACAACTTGAAGCGATTTGTGAATCCGGTACGGATGCCATTTTAATTGGCGGCAGTGACAACGTGACAGAAGACAACGTGCTGCAACTGATGTCAAAGGTGCGCCGCTTTCTTGTGCCATGTGTCCTTGAAATCTCGACACATGAGATGATTGTGCCTGGCTTTGACCTGTATTTTATCCCCACTGTGTTAAACAGCGCTCATCCTGATTGGATTGTTGGTCTGCATAAGGATGCGATGAAGGAATACGGTGATTTGATGTCAATGGAAGAGATTGTGCCGGAAGGATATGTCATCTTAAACGAAGAGTGTAAAGCGGCTAAGCTGACAGAGGCAAATACGGCACTGGATATAGATGACGTAAGAGCATATGCGAGAGTGGCAGAGCACTTGATGAAACTGCCCATCTTTTACTTAGAATACAGCGGGACGCTTGGAGACATAGAGCTTGTGAAAGAAACCAAAGCAGTGCTACATGAAACGGTTCTATTTTATGGCGGCGGTATTGAAAGCAAAGAGCAGGCGAAAGACTTTGCACAGCATGCAGACGTTGTCGTAGTGGGAAACGTCATTTATGACAATTTTAAAGAAGCGTTAAAGACAGTCGACGCAGTGAAAAAGTCATCATAGTCAAACAAGACGAAACGGGTTAAAATAGAACATAAGTTCGAATTGGCGGTGAATGAAATGAATGAAATATCGAATCATCTATTAGAAGGGCTGAATGACGCGCAGAAAGAAGCGGTCAAAGCAACAGACGGGCCGTTGCTACTGATGGCAGGAGCAGGTAGTGGAAAAACACGAGTGCTCACGCATCGAATTGCGTATTTAATGGCAGAAAAGCATGTGGCACCGTGGAATATTTTAGCGATTACCTTTACAAATAAAGCAGCAAGAGAAATGCGTGAGCGTGTACAAGCCATTTTAGGGCCTGGTGCGGATGACATTTGGATCTCTACGTTCCACAGCATGTGTGTGCGCATTTTACGCCGCGATATTGACCGTATTGGTGTGAATCGCAACTTTTCTATATTAGACACATCTGATCAGCTTTCAGTCATTAAAAACATTTTAAAAGAACGAAATATCGATCCTAAAAAGTTTGATCCACGTAGCATTTTAGGTTCAATCAGTAGTGCAAAAAACGAACTCATTGACGCAGAGGAATACGCAAAAACAGCCGGTGACTTTTACGATCAAGTCGTCAGCGACGTCTACACAGATTATCAAAAACGATTACTCAAAAACCAATCACTCGATTTTGATGATCTTATTATGATGACGATTCGTCTGTTTGAGCGGATCCCTGAAGTATTAGAACACTATCAGCGAAAATTCCAATACATTCATGTCGATGAGTATCAGGATACAAACAGAGCGCAGTACATGCTTGTGAAATTGCTCGCTCAGCGTTTTCAAAATATATGTGTGGTCGGTGACTCGGATCAGTCTATCTATCGCTGGCGTGGAGCGGATATTACAAACATTCTTTCCTTTGAAAAAGATTATCCGTCCAGTGAAGTGATTTTGCTTGAGCAAAATTACAGATCGACTAAACGTATTCTGAATGCCGCAAACACGGTCATTCAAAACAATTCAAACCGTAAGCCAAAAAACCTTTGGACAGAAAATGACGAAGGAGCGAAGATTGCCTATTACCGTGCAGATAATGAATTCGGTGAAGGTCAATTTGTCGCTGGCAAGATTCGTCAGCTCCATCAGAGCGGCAAGCGTAAGTTATCTGATTTTGCGATCCTCTATCGAACGAACGCTCAGTCACGTGTCATAGAGGAAACGTTAATGAAGGCGAACATTCAATACAACATCGTCGGCGGCACGAAGTTCTATGACAGAAAAGAGATCAAGGACATTTTGGCTTACTTACGCCTTGTGTCAAATCCAGATGACGACATTAGTTTTGCGCGCATTGTCAACGTACCAAAGCGTGGAATTGGGGCGACTTCTGTTGATAAAATTGCCGCATACGCAGAAATGAATGATCTCTCTATGTTTGAAGCACTTGGTCAGGTGGATTTCATTGGACTCAGTGCAAGAGCAGCCAATGCACTTGATGAGTTCAAACAGCTCATTGACCAAATGACAAATATGCAGGATTATTTATCTGTTACAGAATTAACAGAAGAAATCCTAGAGAAAACAGGCTATCGTGAAGCACTGAAGGTAGAAAAAACAATTGAAGCACAAAGCCGTCTAGAAAATATTGACGAGTTTCTCTCTGTGACTAAGAACTTTGAAGAACAAAATGAAGACAAGTCCCTTGTGACCTTCCTGACAGACCTCGCCCTTGTCGCAGATATCGATAAGCTGGATGAAAATGAGGAAGAAAATCAGGATGCGGTCATTTTAATGACGCTTCACGCAGCAAAAGGACTTGAATTCCCTGTTGTGTTCTTAATGGGAATGGAAGAAGGCGTCTTCCCGCACAGCCGTTCATTAATGGAAGATGCCGAGATGGAAGAAGAGCGCCGTCTCGCTTACGTGGGGATCACACGGGCCGAAGAAGAGCTTTATTTATCAAGTGCGAAGATGAGAACGTTATTCGGCCGGACGAACATGAATCTGGAATCACGATTTATCAGAGAAATACCAGCTGATTTATTGGACAACCTAAATGAGAAAAAAGAAACGAAAACACCATTTGGCCAAACGAGAGAAAGACCGCAAAGACGAGGGCCTGTCTCACGTCCCCAAACGCAAACCATTCAAAACACAGGCGGCGGCAGCATTGGCTGGGCTGTCGGTGATAAAGCCGCTCATAAAAAATGGGGCGTTGGCACGGTTGTGAGTGTAAAAGGTAGTGGGGATAGTACAGAGCTTGATATTGCCTTCCCAAGCCCTACAGGCATTAAGCGTCTCCTTGCCGCATTTGCGCCAATCGAAAAGCAATAAACTGATAGGACTGACAAAACGGATGAAGTGAAAGGAAGAAGCAGATGGATAAAGAAGCAGCGAAACGCCGGATCGAGGAACTACACCAGATTTTGAATCAATACAACTACGAATATCACACACTGGATCGTCCAAGTGTTCCTGACGCTGAATATGATGCGCGGATGCGTGAGCTGATCTCTCTGGAGGAAGAATACCCTGATTTAAAAGCAGCGGATTCACCCTCGCAAAGAGTAGGAGGTGCTGTTTTAGACGCCTTCCAAAAAGTACGTCACGGTACACCGATGCTCAGTCTCGGCAATGCGTTTCATGAACAGGACCTTCTTGATTTTGACCGCCGGGTTCGTCAAGCAGTCGGTGACGACGTAGCTTACAATGTCGAGCTGAAAATTGACGGACTCGCTGTTTCTCTCCGTTATGAAAATGGCGTGTTTGTCCGGGGTGCCACGCGGGGTGATGGGACAACAGGTGAGGATATTACCGAGAACCTCAAAACCATTCGTTCCATCCCGCTCAAAATCAATCGGCCTCTGTCGATTGAAGTGAGAGGCGAGGCATTTATGCCAAAACCTTCTTTTGAAGCCCTTAACGAAAAAAGATTGCAAAACGAAGAAGAGCCGTTTGCGAACCCGCGTAATGCGGCTGCTGGCTCACTTCGTCAGCTCGATACGAAAATTGCAGCGAAACGAAACCTTGATATCTTCGTCTACAGTATAGCGGAGCTTGATGAAATTGGTGTTAATACGCAAAGCGCAGGACTTGATCTTCTCGATGAGCTTGGCTTTAAAACGAACAAAGAAAGACGGCTGTGCCAAACCATTGAAGAAGTGATCGACCTCATTGAAACACTGAAAACAAAGCGTGCTGATTTCTCATACGAAATCGATGGCATTGTTATTAAAGTCAATTCATTGGCTCAGCAAGAAGAACTAGGCTTCACAGCAAAAAGTCCACGCTGGGCTGTTGCGTACAAATTTCCGGCCGAAGAAGTCGTGACGAAGCTGATTGATATTGAACTAAGTGTGGGGCGTACTGGCGTCATCACCCCAACAGCGATTCTTGAGCCTGTAAAAGTGGCAGGGACGACAGTGCAACGTGCATCTCTTCATAATGAAGATTTAATCAAAGAGAAGGATATCCGCCTTTTTGATCAAGTGATTGTCAAAAAAGCGGGCGATATTATCCCAGAGGTTGCAGGGGTCCTTGTTGATCAGCGAACAGGAGAAGAAAAGCCGTTTCACATGCCGACTGAATGTCCAGAGTGTCAAAGTGAGCTGGTTAGAATTGAAGGAGAAGTGGCGCTTCGGTGCATCAATCCACAATGCCCCGCTCAAATACGTGAAGGACTCATTCATTTTGTGTCTCGTAATGCGATGAATATTGATGGGCTAGGAGAGCGAGTCATTACACAACTTTTCAAAGAACAGCTTGTATCTCGTGTATCAGACCTTTACCGTTTAACTAAAGAAGAGTTGATTCAGCTAGAACGAATGGGCGAAAAATCAGTCGATAATTTACTGCGTTCGATCGAGCAATCGAAAGAAAACTCTCTTGAACGTTTATTATTTGGACTTGGTATTCGATTTATTGGTTCTAAAGCAGCGAAGACGTTGGCCATGCACTTTGAGGATATCGATCAGTTAAAACAAGCAACGAAAGAACAATTACTTGAAGTAGATGAAATTGGTGAAAAAATGGCCGATGCAGTCGTCACGTACTTTGAGAAAGAAGAAATACTAGATCTGCTAAATGAATTAAAAGAACTTGGGGTCAATATGACCTACACAGGGCCAAAACCGGTGAAAGTAGAAGAAAGTGATTCCTACTTTGCAGGAAAAACGATTGTGCTGACGGGGAAATTAGAAGAAATGTCGCGAAATGATGCAAAGGCAGCGATCGAAGCATTAGGCGGCAAGTTAGCAGGTAGCGTAAGTAAAAAAACAGACTTAGTCATTGCCGGCGAAGCAGCTGGAAGTAAGCTGACAAAGGCAGAAGAACTCAATATTGAAATTTGGGACGAAGCCAAAATGCTCGAGGAGCTAAAGAAATAAGAGGAGTGTTTTCTATTGAAAAAGTTGCTATTGCTGCTGACAATGCTCACACTGGTATTGTCAGCGTGTGCACCTTTTGGGGGAAAGGATGAGGAAGAGGTCACACAAAAAACGGATGAAACGAAAGAAACAGCGATCATCCCAATGTACAACATCTCTGATTCCTATTACAAAATGGTGCTACCGTTTAAACAAGGAGCGGCAAGAGGACTAACAGCAGAGCGTCTCAATACACGCTTAGACATTGATGAATTTGAAACAGGACTCATGCGCCTGGCAACAGAATCATTCAATACAAACGACTATCTGTTCCAAGAAGGACAGCATTTAGATGAAGATACTGTTCTCAGCTGGCTTGCCCGCAAAAAAACAGGCAGTGATCTGAAAAAAGCTGAAAAAGAAGACAAAGACTTTAAGAACTTAGGTTTAAACCCTGCTCTTCCAAACTCAGGTTCAACAAAGTCAAAAAATGAAAATAGTCCAATCTACTTAGCTTCCATGCTAGAACATAATTACTTAATCAGAAAAGATAAAAATAGCTTACAGCTTGGCGGGGTTGTCATCGGTCTTGCGCTTAACTCTGTCTATTATTATCGCGAAAATATCGGGGATCCTCAGCAAGAGGTGACCATCGATTCATCGAAGAATTCAAAGAAACTTTTAGCAGAGGGCGAAAAAATTGCGGAACAAGTCATTAAACGACTTCGTCAAATGGACGGACTGCAAAAAGTCCCAGTCATGATTGCCCTTTATAAACAAGCACCAAAATCATCTATTGTTCCAGGAAACTTCATCGCTAAAACCGATGTAAAAGCAGGATCAGCTGATATTAGTAGTTGGGATACGATTAAAGAAGAGAATGTCTTCTTCCCTTCAGATAATGCCAAGAGCAGCTACAAAGATGATTCAGAGCGATTTGACCGCTTCAAGACAAAGGTAGAAGACTACTTTCCGAATTACACAGGTGTGGTAGGCAAAGGTTTCTATAAAAACGGGAACTTGCAAAAAATGAAAGTAGAAATTCCAATGCAATTCTACGGAAAAACAGAAGTCGTGGCATTCACGCAATACTTAACAGGTGAAGTCATGGATTACTATAAGAGCACCAATATAGAAATCAACATCACCTCTTCTGATCAGCAAGAAGCCCTCATCACAAAAAATGCTGAAGACAAAGAACCAACGGTCCATATATATGACTAAATAAAAACCGCCTTTTGGCGGTTTTTAGCGTGTAGACAAACCCTCGCATTCTTTGTCAGTTCTGCGTGCTGGTGCTCACGAATGTGAAATTCGCTCCGCGCCAGTACTCGTCCTTCCTAGGGCTGCAAAGGTTTTCTATCACGCTGAAAAGAAGACAAAGGGCTAAAATCAAGTTCATTTTCGCCCTTTGTCAACCATCTGAAAACCGCCTTTTGGCGGTTTTTTATTTCTAATTAGAGGAATTTTTCAACTTTTGTCAAAGTATGTGAAGAAACCAAAAGGAAAGGCAGGTATGTTGATGATCGTATAAATGCTGATTACCGTCATGTATAAGTAAAAAGACGATAAAAGGAGAATCAGCATGCATAAAGAAGTAAAAGCACGATACGATGAACAAATGGTCTTAAAGAAAGCGGCTCTACTCTATCATTTTCAGCCAGAACAGGTCACATTTCTAGCCGATGCAGAAAATTATGTGTATGAATATACGGATGAAAAAGGGTCGAGTTATATATTGAAAATTACCCATACCATTCGCCGCTCCCGCACATATATTCTAGGAGAAATGGACTGGATTCGGTATTTATCTCAACATGGAATCTCAGTAGCTAAACCGGTTTTATCCGCAAGAGGAAAAGATGTTGAAGCGATTCCCGATCAAGCAGGAGGCGCTTTTTTGCTGAGAGTGTACGAAAAGGCGCCTGGCAGAAAAGTGACCGAAGCAGATTGGAATGGACAGTTGTTTCAAGCGTTAGGAGCCTATACTGGGCGTATGCATCAAACGACTAAACAATATCAAGTGAAAGATCCTCGCTATAAGCGTCAAGAGTGGTATGAGGAGGAGCAATTAAAGCTTGAAACGTATATTCCTTCTGATCAAACGGTTGTGTTGCAGAGAAAAGATGAACTGATGCAAAAGCTTCACCAGCTCCGAATATCCAAGGATGTCTATGGACTGGTGCATGCGGATTTACATCACGGGAACTTCCATTATCATCAGGGAGAAATCATTGCATTTGATTTTGATGATTGTGGGTATCACTGGTTTATCAATGATATAAGCATTTTGCTATACAACGTTCTTTGGTATCCGGTGATTCCGTATGAGGATAAAGCTGAATTTACGGGTGAATTTATGAGCCATTTTCTCAAAGGCTATCGACAGGAGAATGAGCTTGATGACGCATGGCTGGCGACAATACCAGATTTCCTTATGCTGCGTCATATGCTTATTTATGGGCTTTTACATCAAGCATTTGATCTCCGAACACTAAGCGCTGACGAAAGTGCCATGCTGGCGCGTTTTCGAAAGGAGATTGAGGACAAAACCCCAATTACGCCTTTTGACTTTCATCAGCTAACAACATAAATAGAAAGCCCCTTGCTGTTTCACATAGCAAGGGGCTTTTTATCCTAAACCGTATCACACTTCACACCAACAACGCCTTCTAAATCTTTAATATCAAAGTACACATCGGTTGTATAGCGGTCTTTATGTACGCGAACACGTACTTCCATGATCGGATAGTCTTTTTCCTTTAAATCATCAATACGTACAGAATGAATGCGAATATTGAGTGCTTTCATTTCTTTTAAAATCTCTGTCATGCGGTTTCGATCAGAAAGTGACATTCTGATGCGGATTTCTTTTTCCTGTAAGCGAATGGGTCCAATCCGCTGGAAGAGCCAAGGTAAAAATTCCACACTGACGAGAATAAAGAAAAGACTGAGGAAGGCTTCTTTATAAAAACCTGCACCTGTTGCAACCCCAAGTCCTGCTGCTCCCCAAATCATCGCAGATGTCGTAAGACCTGAGATGACGTCATTGCTTTTGCGAAGAATCACACCTGCTCCAATAAAACCAACACCAGATATAATTTGCGCCGGTAACCTGAGTGGGTCCATTTGAAGCTTAGAGACTCGAGGGAAATTGTAGGCTGCATCAATGCTGATGATGGTTAATACGCAGGAGCTGACAGCAATGACAATACACGTTTTCAGCCCAAGCGGCTTTTTCTTAAGTTCGCGTTCAAGACCGATGATCAAACCGATTAAGGTGGCAACGGCTAATTTTAAGACCGTATCCCATTCAATTGTCCAAAACATGCGTATCGCTCCTTTCACTTCATGTACGTTTCACATCATGTATATGATCTTCTCACAGCCCATATGGCTGCACAACTTCTATTTTATTCAGAAACGGGAGAAAGAAAAGCATTTTATTTAAAAATAAAGAGAGTCATCCGCATAATGCAGATGACTCCTCATGTCTAGTTATTTTGTTTCTTCTTCGAGATGGTCTTCCATTTTGCTAAATAGCTTTTTAGAAGCTTTAGACGGTTTATTTGTTAAGAGGCTGACAATAATAGCAGTCAAACCACTTAAAATAAATCCAGGAACCATTTCGTACAATCCAGTCGTGTTGTTTAAGCCTGTTGAAATCCAAACGAGAACGACAACAGCCCCAACAATCATTCCGGCTAAAGCGCCATGATGAGTCATTCGTTTCCAGTATAGACATAACAAGATGACTGGACCGAATGAAGATCCAAATCCAGCCCAAGCATAACCGACAAGGTCAAGAATAGTATCACTTGGGTTTAGAGAGAGACAAATGGCAACAATCGCTACGACTAGTACAGAGATACGTCCAATCATCACAAGTTCTTTGTCAGAGGCTTTTCTTCTAAAGAATGTACGGTATAAATCCTCTGTCATCGCACTTGCAGTGACAAGCAGCTGAGAAGAAATTGAACTCATAATTGCAGCTAAAATGGCAGAAAGTAAAAATCCAGTAATATATGGATGGAATAACACTTTAGAAAAAACAATAAAGATGGTTTCTGGGTCTGCCAAAGTGGTGCTTGTTTCATGAACATACGCCACGCCGACTAAACCGACAGATAGTGAACCAATGACAGACACAATCATCCAGCTCATACCGATACGACGTGCTGGCTTTAAATCTTTTACAGTCGTAATCGCCATAAAGCGAACAATAATGTGCGGCTGTCCAAAGTAACCGAGTCCCCAAGCGAGGAAGGAAATAATGCCAATGACGCTCGTTCCTCTAAAAATATCAAGCAATTTAGGGTCAATCTGTTGAATATCATTGAATGTGGCAACAGGTCCACCTAATTGAGTAAAGGCAACGATCGGCACGAGCACTAATGCTAAAAACATAATAGCTCCTTGAACAAAATCAGTTAAACTAACTGCCAAAAAGCCGCCGAATAGTGTGTACAAAATGACAATACTAGAAGTTAAGATTAAGCCAAACATATAATGAGCACCAAACGCTGATTCAAATAAGCGTCCGCCTGATACCATACCTGATGAGGTGTAAAGCGTAAAGAAAATCATAATGATGACAGCTGAGACAGCTTTCAATAAAGTAGATGAGTCTTTAAACCGTTTGTCAAAAAAGTCTGGAATGGTAATCGCATCATCAGCAACTTCTGTATACGATCTCAATCGTGGCGCTAGGAATAGATAGTTTAAGTAAGCCCCACTAATTAACCCAACAGCAAGCCATCCAGATGAAAGACCAGTTGTATACATAGCGCCTGGAAGCCCCATCAGCATCCACCCACTCATATCAGCTGCACCAGCAGATAGAGCCGTTACATAAGGACCTAACCCGCGTCCGCCTAACATATAATCATTCAAGTCGTTTGTTTTTCTGAATGCATACCAGCCAATGGCAAGCATTCCAATAAAATAAATAGATAGAGAAATTACAATCTCAATACTCATGTTTCCATATCACCTTTTTCGTATTAATTTGACATCACCTCAATCAAAATATACAAAGAACAGCCTATTGAACTGTCTGCTCACTGCTATGGTTACTTAACCTATCAGAGTATTCCCAAGTGATCAACCTTCTTAAACATCCTCATCATACAAAAAAATACGTGTATGCGTGATAAGCCTCTATATGTAAGCGTTTACTCAATTAAATAAAAGAAAAAATTTTCTGAAAAATAAAAGTCACCTTGATGAATATTTTAGAAAATGGCTGCACCACAATGACATATTAGTGGACAAAGCCTTTCTAGGCGACCTCGTAAAGTTGCTTTAGAACAGTAAAATTTGATATGATAAAGTGTATATGACTTATGATCATGACCACGAACACGTATCATTTTTGGAGGTGAACCTGCATGTCAAGAATTTCAATAGAAGAAGTAAAGCATGTTGCGCATTTGGCACGGCTTGCGATTACAGAAGAAGAAGCTGAGATGTTTACAGAACAGCTTGATAGCATCATTTCATTTGCAGAGCAGTTAAACGAGGTAGATACGGAAAACGTTGAACCAACAACACACGTATTAAAAATGAAAAACGTCATGAGAGAAGATGTTCCGAATAAAGGTCTTTCCATTGAGGCAGTCATCAAAAACGCGCCTGATCATAAAGACGGCTATATTCGTGTGCCATCAATTTTGGACTAAAGGAGGCCTGAGGCATGTCACTGTTTGACCACAAAATTTCTGAATTAAAAGAGCTTTTACATAAAAAGGAACTGTCTGTTTCTGATTTAGTGGACGAGTCTTATAAACGAATCCATGAAGTAGACGGGAAAGTACAAGCATTCCTAGCGCTGGACGAAGAGAAAGCACGTGCGTACGCAAAAGAATTGGACGAGGCCGTTGGTGAAAAGGACGAGCTTGGTCTATTGTTCGGTATGCCGATCGGTGTCAAAGATAACATCGTGACGAAAGATTTACGTACAACGGCATCAAGTAAAATCTTGCAAAACTTCGATCCTATTTACGATGCAACCGTTGTGAACCGCTTAAGAGAAGCGGAAGCTGTCACAATCGGTAAATTAAACATGGACGAATTTGCGATGGGATCTTCTACGGAAAACTCAGGCTTCAAAGCAACGAAAAACCCGTGGAATTTAAACACAGTTCCAGGTGGATCAAGTGGTGGTTCAGCAGCATCTGTTGCAGCTGGAGAAGTACCATTCTCTCTTGGATCAGATACAGGCGGCTCCATTCGCCAGCCAGCATCATTCTGTGGTGTTGTGGGTCTTAAACCAACGTATGGCCGTGTATCTAGATACGGTTTAATCGCATTTGCTTCATCATTAGATCAAATTGGGCCGATTACGCGTAATGTTGAGGACAACGCATATGTTCTTCAAGCGATTTCTGGTGTTGATCAAATGGACGCAACGAGTGCAAATGTCGATGTCCCAGATTTTCTTTCTTCATTAACTGGCGACATCAAAGGCTTGAAAATCGCTGTGCCAAAAGAATATCTTGGCGAAGGTGTTGGCGAAGAAGCAAAAGAGTCTGTTCTTCAAGCATTGAAAGTATTAGAAGGACTTGGTGCCACATGGGAAGAAGTGTCTCTTCCGCATTCTAAATATGCGCTTGCGACGTACTACTTACTGTCATCTTCAGAAGCATCTGCAAACCTTGCTCGTTTTGACGGTATTCGCTATGGCTACCGTACAGACAATGCAGACAACCTGATTGATTTATATAAAAATACCCGTTCTGAAGGCTTTGGAGACGAAGTGAAACGCCGCATCATGCTTGGCACATTCGCTCTAAGCTCAGGATATTACGATGCATACTATAAAAAAGCGCAAAAAGTCCGTACGCTTATCAAAAAAGACTTTGAAGATGTTTTCGAAAAGTATGATGTCATTGTAGGACCAACAACACCAACTCCGGCATTTAACATTGGTGAAAAGACAAGCGACCCACTCACAATGTATGCAAACGACATTTTAACGATCCCTGTTAACCTTGCAGGCGTTCCAGGAATCAGTGTGCCTTGTGGATTTGCAAATGGTCTTCCGTTAGGACTGCAAATCATCGGTAAACACTTTGATGAAGGAACCGTTTACCGCGTGGCTCACGCTTTCGAACAAGCAACAGATCATCATAAAGCAAAACCTGAACTGTAAGGGGTGAATCAGAATGAACTTTGAAACGGTAATTGGACTTGAAGTCCACGTAGAGCTCAAAACACAATCAAAAATTTTCTCAAGCTCACCGACGCCTTTTGGTGCGGCTGCCAATACGCAAACAAGTGTCATCGATCTTGGTTATCCTGGCGTACTGCCTGTGCTGAACAAAGAAGCGGTGAACTTTGCGATGAAAGCAGCAATGGCACTGAACTGTGAGATTGCAACTGATACAAAATTTGACCGTAAAAACTATTTCTATCCTGATAACCCAAAGGCGTATCAAATTTCTCAATTTGATAAACCGATCGGTGAAAACGGCTGGATTGAAATTGAAGTAGACGGCAAGACAAAACGAATTGGTATTACACGTCTTCATTTGGAAGAGGATGCAGGAAAACTGACGCACACAGGCGACGGTTATTCACTCGTCGATTTCAACCGTCAAGGTACACCACTTGTTGAAATCGTATCTGAGCCTGACATTCGTACGCCAGAAGAAGCGTATGCTTACTTAGAAAAATTAAAATCCATTATTCAATATACAGGCGTCTCTGACTGTAAGATGGAAGAAGGCTCACTGCGCTGTGATGCCAACATTTCTCTTCGTCCAATCGGCCGTGAAGAATTTGGAACGAAAACAGAGCTCAAGAACTTGAACTCATTCGCATTCGTCCAAAAAGGTCTTGAGTTCGAAGAAAAACGCCAAGAGCAAGTATTGCTTTCTGGCGGATTGATCGAACAAGAAACTCGCCGCTATGACGAAGCGTCTAAAAAGACGATCCTCATGCGTGTCAAAGAAGGTTCTGATGATTACCGCTACTTCCCAGAACCAGATTTAGTGGAGCTGTATATTGATGACGAGTGGAAAGAACGCGTAAGAGCATCCATTCCAGAGCTTCCAGACGAGCGCCGCAAACGCTACATTGATGAACTTGGACTTCCTGCATATGACGCAATGGTACTGACGCTGACAAAAGAAATGTCTGATTTCTTTGAAGCGACCATTTCAGAGGGTGCTGAAGCGAAGCAAGCATCAAACTGGCTCATGGGTGAAGTATCTGCCTACTTGAACTCGGCTCAAAAAGAGCTGGAAGATACGAAGCTAACGCCGCAAGGACTGGCTGGGATGATCAAGCTTATCGAAAAAGGAACGATTTCTTCTAAGATTGCCAAAAAGGTATTCAAAGAACTTATCGAAAATGGGGGCGACGCAGAAACAATCGTCAAAGAAAAAGGACTTGTCCAAATTTCTGACGAAGGTGCACTGCTCAAACTTGTCACAGAAGCTCTTGATAACAACCCGCAATCCATTGAAGACTTCAAAAATGGAAAAGACCGTGCAATTGGTTTCTTAGTCGGACAAATCATGAAAGCATCGAAGGGCCAAGCAAACCCGCCGATGGTCAACAAGATTCTTCTCGAAGAAATCAAAAAACGATAAATTGCAAAAACCGCCTCATGGAAGAGGCGGTTTTTTTGTTGATGGATATGACAGGGTCTTATCACAGATTCAGACCACCGCCGTATATCAATTCATTGGTTCTTTTTTTATAATGAAGCATAAGCTTTAGCACATATTCGAAGGGGATAAAGGTGAACTAAAGTGAACATCGCCACGTATTGTCATTGGAGGAATAGCTTCAATTGTTCCACAGCTCTTTGGACAGCGGAGTCCTCACACGTTTCTAAATTTGTCAGCATCCCTTGAATGACCGGCTTGCGAGGCTCAGCTTTGGCCAATTCTTCTTCAATAACTTCAATGGATACAAGGGTATCATCCGAAAGCAGATGCTCAGATTTTAACAATCGAAGCTCTTCTTGAAGAGTAGCGGCATTTGGCGCTTCATCATCCCAAATGTTTTGCTTCAGAATCGGCTTCGCATGAGAACGGAGAAGCCCATGCACCAAATCATCAAATCGGTCGAGAATAAAGGATGAGAGCTCATCACATGATAATTGCATCTGATCTTGCAAAAGCAGTACCTGCACATAAGATTGGATGATTCCTTGAATCATGACTGACAGGTCAGTTATATATGGTTCGATCTCCTGTCCATACGTGGTCAAAATAGAAATTTGGATTTCATCATTCATCTGTTTTTTAACCGTTTTGGAATACTTTTTAATTTGCTGGTTTTCCGGAATAATGTTCTCGCTGAGGATCAAAATGATAAAATCCTTGTTCTCAGCAAAGTGCTGGAACTGTTCAGCGATTTGTTTCTGAAAGATATCTCTAGGCGCAAGATGTTGATTTTCTTTTCGAATCTTTTCAATACTTTGCATAGACGTGTCGATATAATATTCAAACGCTCTGTTGAAAAGCTGTTCTTTTGATTTGAAATGCAAATAAAATGCACCTTTAGAAATTCCGCATTCATCTGCAATTTCCTGAATGGTCGTAGAAGAAAAACCTTTTTTCGCAAACAACTGAATGCTTGCTTTAATGATCTTTTCTTTTTTTTCGTTCATGAAATAAGGCCCCTTCAGCTTTAGAATGTTACGTCAAACGCAAGTGAAATGGTTGACGGCATTGTATATCACCGTTTATTATGATATAGAATGACCAGTCAGTCAATACATAAAGGAAAATGGAGGACATAATGAATTCGATCATCAATTTTGTATTAAAGAACAAGTTCGCTGTATGGCTCATGACGATTATCGTAACAGTTGCTGGTCTATATGCCGGATTGAATATGAAACAAGAATCAATCCCGAATATCAACACTCCAGTCATTACGGTTTCTACAACGTATCCTGGCGCAACGCCGGACGAAGTATCAGATAAGGTGACAGATCCAATTGAGAAGTCGATACAAAATCTCAATGGGGTGAATGTGGTCACTTCTAATTCTTTTGAAAATGCCTCATCGATTCAAATCGAGTACGATTACAATAAAGATATGGATGAAGCAAAGAAGGAAATTGAAGATGCCATTAGCAATATCAATTTCCCAGAAAATGCAGAAAAACCAAAAATCGCACGCTTTAGCATCAACGCGATTCCAATCTTAGCTCTTAGTGTTTCTGGTGACAAAGAATCTTTACAAGACCTGACACAAAAAGTGGAAAATGATCTTATTCCTTCTCTTCAAGGCTTAGATGGTGTCTCTTCTGTCGAAGCTTCTGGACAACAAATCAAAGAAGTAGAATTTTCTTTTAAACAAAAGAAATTAAAGGAATATGGTTTAGATGAAGAAACTGTCCAAAACATGATCAAAGGCTCTGATGTCAATGTACCTTTAGGGTTATACACATTTGGCAACAAGCAAAAATCAGTCGTAGTGGATGGCAATATTTTAAGTGTTAAAGATTTGAAAAACATGCGAATTCCTGTTACACCAAGTGCAAGCGGCGGTGCGGGAAGCGCAGGAGCTGGAGCGCCTTCTAGCGGCTCAGGAAATGCAGGAGCTCAAGGTGCTGATCAACAGGCTGGAAGTGCAAGTCAGCAGCAGGCAGCAGCTCAGCAACAAACTGGTGCAGGTGCAGCAAGCGGTCAATCGGTAGAGCTGCCGACGATCAAACTTTCTGAGATTGCAGATATTAAAGTCGTGAAAGATGCAGAATCGATTTCTAGAACGAACGGAAAAGACAGTATCGGTCTGCAAATTGTCAAAGGCTCTGATGCCAACACAGTGAGTGTAGCAGAAGCAGTCACAAAAGAACTTGAAACATTCAAAAAAGACAATAAAGGAATCAAAGTCAGCACGACATATGATCAAGCAGAGCCGATTAAAGAATCCGTCAGCACAATGCTGAACAAGGCGATCATCGGAGCAATCTTTGCGATCATTATCATCATGTTGTTCCTTCGAGATATTAAATCAACATTAATTTCGGTCATCTCTATTCCGTTATCCCTGTTGATTGCTGTTTTATTATTAAATCAGCTAGATATCACATTAAATATCATGACACTTGGTGCCATGACAGTCGCCATTGGACGTGTTGTCGATGACTCGATTGTCGTCATAGAAAACATCTATCGACGAATGGCGTTAAAAGATGAACCGTTAAAAGGCAAAGCACTCGTTAGAGAAGCCACAAAAGAAATGTTTATTCCGATTATGTCTTCGACGATTGTCACAATTGCGGTATTCTTGCCATTAGCGCTAGTGGGTGGAATGATTGGTGAACTATTCATCCCATTTGCATTAACCATTGTGTTTGCTCTAATGGCTTCACTACTTGTCGCCATTACAATCGTTCCAATGATGGCTCACAGCCTATTTAAAAAGAACCTGTACGGAAAAGCGAAAAAGGTAAAAGAACACAAACCAAGCAAACTTGCTGGTGGTTATAGACGTGTACTCAATTGGACATTGAACCATAAATGGATCACGTCAGGAATTGCGATTCTGATGCTGGTCGGAAGCTTATTCCTCGCACCACTTGTCGGTGTCAGTTTCTTACCACAGGAAGCAGAAAAAACGGCAATGGTGACATACACGCCAGAGCCTGGACAAACGAGAGAACAAGCCATTGCTGAAACGAAAAAGGCAGAAGATTACTTAATGAAACGGGATCATGTCAATACAGTTCAATATTCATTAGGCTCTTCAAATGCACTGACAGCAAGTGTTGGTGGAAACTCTAACGGTGCATTATTCTTCGTACAATACGACGAGGACACACCGAACTTTGATAAAGAAAAAGATCGTGTGGTTAAAGCCCTTCAAGACAAAACGTCTAAAGGGGAATGGAAATCACAAGACTTCTCATCTGCTGGCGCAAGCAATACAGTAACGTACTATGTGTACGGTGACAAAGCAAGTGATATTGAAGGCACAGTCAAAGATGTCGAGAACATTTTAAAAGATGAGAAGAACTTGAAAAACGTCAGCACAAGCTTATCTGAGAAGTATGACGAATATACGTTTAATGCAGATCAAGAAAAACTGGCGAAACTAGGCTTGACCGCTTCACAAATCGCACAGGCGATCGCTCCTCAAAGTAATGAAACAACGTTGACGAAAGTAACAGAGGACGGCAAAGAACTAGATGTGAAGCTTCAAACGGAAAAAGATGAATACAAGAGTAAAAAAGATCTAGAGAATAAAAAGATCACAACACCAACAGGACAACAAGTCCGAATTGGCGATGTGGTGAAAGTGAAAGTTGGCACAACAGCAAACACTGTGACAAAGCGTGATGGGAAGATTTACGCTGAAGTATCTGGTGACATGACAACAGACGACGTATCAAGTGTGACACAAGATGTCCAGAAGAAAGTTGACAAGCTTGATTTAAAATCTGGCGTTACGATTGATACAGGCGGTGTAAGTGCGGATATTGAGGAATCCTTTACACAGCTAGGACTCGCAATGCTTGCAGCGATTGCTATTGTATACCTCGTTCTCGTCATTACATTTGGCGGAGGTCTTGCACCATTTGCGATTCTGTTCTCACTTCCATTTACGATTATTGGTGCACTCGTTGGATTGTTTGTAGCGAAAGAAACCATCAGTTTAAATGCCATGATTGGATTGCTGATGCTGATCGGAATCGTTGTAACAAATGCCATTGTCTTGATTGACCGAGTGATTCATAAAGAAAAAGAAGGACTTTCAACAAGAGAAGCCTTACTTGAAGCAGGTACAACAAGATTACGCCCAATCTTAATGACGGCACTTGCGACAATTGGTGCATTGCTGCCACTCGCATTAGGTTTTGAAGGCGGAAGTCAGATCGTATCAAAAGGACTTGGCGTCACCGTTATTGGCGGTTTAACAAGTTCTACACTTCTCACATTGGTCATCGTGCCAATCGTGTATGAAATCTTAAGCAAGTTTAGACGTAAGAAAAAGTACGCTGAAGAAGAGTAAGAGGAAGCCCCGCTAATGAGTGGGGCTTCCAGCGTTTAGACAAACCCTCGCATTCTTTGTCAGTCCTGCGTGCCGGTGCTCACGAATGTCAAATTCGCTCCGCGCCGGTACTCGTCCTTCCTAGAATGCAAAGGTTTTCTATCACGCTGAAAAGAAGACACAGGGCTAAAATCAAGTTCATTTTAGCCCTGTGTCAACAATTTGAGCCCCGCTTATTAGCGGGGCTTTTTTATGATGAAATCTGACAAACCGCTTTTCTCATAAGCTCTTCAAAGGCTTGGAAAAAGGCATCCCGATCAACGTGGTCAATGACATGAATCGTCTTTCCATCTGGATGTTCTTCAGTACGTCCTTGTCTTGGCGATTCGGTATAAACAATTGCATTCATTTCTTTTGAACGGGTAAATGAGGTGGAGGAAAGAGTGATCGTTGTCAGCACATCCCATAAGTAGTAAGTCGAGTTCGTTTCGTGATGAATGAGAGGCGGACAAAAGGCATAACATTGTCCAATAAAGTCAATCCCGATGTGAGAGCGAAGGGAAGCCCATCGTTGACGGACATCGAGTGTGAGCGGGACTTGATTCGTGCTTTCAAGTGCGACCATTTCAATTGGAAAACGCTCTTGAAATACGGTGCTCAAAGCATAAGGGTCCCAAAAAGCATTCCATTCTGCTGTTCCATCATGCTCGGGTTCTTCGACATTGCCTTTTTCAAGGAATGTGCCGCCCATCCATACCAGTTTCTCAATTTTATTTGAGATGGAAGGATCTTCTTCTAAGGCGCGTGCAAGGTCTGTGAGCGGGCCTGTAAAGAGCAGCGTAACAGGTTCGGTTGACTTTTTCACCGTTTCAATCAGGTGAAGATGTGCAGGAAGCTTAGATACTTTTGTATCAATAGCGCCTTTTTCATTTAAAATCGGCAGGGCATCTACATAAAAAGCATGCATGCGCCATTCCTTTGGAAATGGATTCACACCTCTAGAATTGGAAGCGGCTACTTCAATCTCATATGGGCTAAATCGATCAATAATTTTCTGAGAGGCGCTCAGCGCAGGCTCTAAATAACAATCAGCAGGAATCACAGACGTCCCGATCACTTTCAGGTGTTCCATTTGAAGAAGCAGAAATAAGGACACGAGATCATCAACACCGCCGTCATGGTTGAAATAGACAGGCTTTTTCATGGCATACCATCCTTTTCATCGTTTTCTTTTATCTTATCAGAATGCTGATCTGCTGAGGGAAACGTACCGTGAGATTTCAAATATTAGGGGGGTGTTCTGTTGCCATTTTCAAATCTCATAGTATAATTAAAGGTTGTTAGTGGTGAAAATAGATTGCATAATGATAATAGGATGATGATGAATGAAACGTGCTCGAATTATATACAATCCGACATCTGGACGTGAACTCTTTAAGAAGAATTTACCGCAGGTTTTGCAAAAATTTGAACAGGCTGGCTATGAAACATCTTGTCATGCGACGACATGTGCAGGAGATGCAACACAAGCAGCCGAAAAAGCCGCACAGAGAGATTTTGATTTAATTGTAGCAGCTGGTGGAGACGGCACGATTAATGAAGTCGTCAATGGATTAGCACCGCTTGAAAAAAGACCAAAATTAGGAATCATTCCAGTTGGAACGACCAATGACTTCGCAAGAGCACTTGGCATTCCAAGAGAAGATATTTTAAAAGCGACAGATGCCATCATTGATGGTGTAGCAAAGCCGCTTGATATTGGTAAAGTGAATGGACAGTATTTCATTAATATTGCGGGAGGCGGCCGATTAACAGAGCTGACCTATGAAGTGCCTAGTAAGCTGAAAACCATGCTAGGACAACTTGCGTATTATTTGAAAGGCATGGAGATGCTTCCTTCCATTCGCCCGACAGAAGTCGAAATTGAATATGACGGCAAATTGTTTCATGGAGAAATCATGCTGTTTCTTGTTTCACTAACAAACTCAGTAGGCGGCTTTGAAAAGCTCGCACCAGATTCCATTCTAGATGATGGGATGTTTGACCTGATCATTCTAAAGAAGGTCAATCTAGCAGAAGCCATTCGAGTGGTCAGCCTTGCACTCAGAGGCGAGCATATTCATGATAACAATGTCATCTACGCAAAAGCGAATCGCGTGAAGGTAGATGTAAAAGATAAAATGCAATTGAATTTAGATGGTGAATACGGCGGCATGCTGCCAGGTGAATTTGAAAACCTGTATCGCCATATTGAATTTATTGTGCCAAAAGCAACAGCTGAAAAAATAGGGTGAAGACTAAACTTGGTTCCTTATGGCGACCAAGTTTTTCTTTGCAAATGAGGTGATAAAATTGGTGAAAATGAAACCGCCTGTTCAAAAAAATGAATACTATAATGTAACCTTCGAAGATTTAACGCACGAAGGTGCAGGAGTAGCGAAAATTGAGGGTTTCCCTGTGTTTGTACCGAATGCCCTTCCTGACGAACAAGGGAAAATCAAAGTCACACGTGTCAAAAAAGGATTTGCTTTTGGACGACTCATGGAGCTGACAAAGGAAAGTCAGCACAGGCAAGATGCGCCATGTCCTATCTATAAGCAGTGCGGAGGCTGTCAAATTCAGCACATGAGCTATGAAGGCCAGCTGCTTTTTAAACAGAAACAAGTAAAGGACGTATTGGAGCGGATCGGCAAGCTTGATATGAGCCGTGTAAAAGTTCATCCTGTACTCGGCATGGAAGACCCTTGGAATTACAGAAACAAAGCACAAGTACCAGTTGGCGAACGGGAAGGCGGACTTGTTGCAGGATTTTATCAGCAGCGTACCCATGAAATCATTGATATGGAAAAATGCTTGATCCAGCAATCAGAAAATGACGAAGTGGTACAGGCAGTAAAAGACATCTGCAATGCGTTTGGCATCAAAGCATATAACGAAGAGCGTCATAAAGGCTGGCTGCGTCATGTCATGGTTCGCTACGGCATGGCAACAGGTGAAATGATGGTTGTGTTTGTCACAAGAACGGCTGATTTTCCGCAAAAGCAACAGGTGATTGAGCAGATTATAGCACGCTTCCCACATGTTCGGTCAATTGTGCAAAACGTGAATTCAAAGAAGACAAATGTCATTTTCGGAGACGAAACGACCGTTTTATGGGGAGAAGAATACATTTATGACACGATTGGCGACATCAAATTTGCCATTTCAGCCCGCTCGTTTTATCAAGTGAATCCAGCTCAAACAAAGGTGCTTTACGACAAAGCGCTTGAATATGCAGAGCTGCAAGGAGAAGAAACCGTGATTGATGCATACTGCGGAATCGGTACAATTTCCTTATTTCTCGCACAAAAAGCAGGCAGAGTCTATGGCGTAGAAATTGTGCCAGAAGCGATTGAAGATGCAAAACGCAACGCTGACTTAAACGGAATCAACAACGTTGAATTCGCAGTCGGCGAAGCAGAAACCGTCATCCCAAACTGGTACAAAGAAGGCATCAAAGCAGACACGCTAGTTGTCGATCCGCCTAGAAAAGGCTGTGACGAAGCACTGCTTGATACGATTTTAAAGATGAAGCCAAACCGTGTTGTTTACGTCTCCTGTAACCCAGGGACGCTTGCTCGTGATTTGCGTATTCTTGAAGATGGCGGGTATGTGACGGAGGAAGTGCAGCCGGTGGATATGTTTCCGCATACGAGTCATGTTGAATGCGTTGCTAGTCTTGTGATTCAACAGTCATAATGTATTGAAGCATCCCGATTTCGTGATATAACACCGATATCGGGATATTTTTATTTTGGCTGCTCTTCACTTGAATACAAAACGGTAATTATAGGTCGAAAATTAATTTTTACCCCCTATTTGGTTTTGAAATGTCCTTTTTTGCAATTTTGCCTAGTTCATATTAAAGTATATAATGATAAAAATTGCTGAAAGAATTTACAGAAGGACATGCCCTATAAGGCGCTATGTCATGAGAGGAATTGGATGAAAGATGAGTAAAAATTTCTGGCGTGATTTACCACGGCCATTTTTTATATTAGCACCAATGGAAGAAGTGACAGATGTTGTGTTTCGTCATGTTGTGAGTGAGGCGGCGAGACCGGATGTGTTTTTTACAGAGTTTACGAACAGTGAGAGCTACTGCCACCCTGATGGCATTCAAAGTGTGAAAGGCCGTTTAACGTTTACAGAGGATGAGCAGCCGATTGTTGCTCATATTTGGGGAGATAAGCCTGAGAACTTCAGACAAATGAGTATTGGAATGGCGGAGTTAGGATTTCAGGGGCTCGATATTAATATGGGCTGTCCTGTCCCAAATGTCACGCAAAACGGGAAGGGTAGTGGATTGATTCTTCGCCCAGACGTTGCGGCAGAGCTGATTCAAGCGGCAAAAGCAGGGGGATTACCTGTTAGTGTGAAAACAAGACTAGGGTTTACAGAGGTCGATGAATGGCGTGGCTGGCTCAGACACATTTTGGAGCAAGACATTGTGAATTTATCGATTCACCTTCGCACAAGAAAGGAAATGAGCCAGGTGGATGCGCATTGGGAGCTCATTCCTGAGATTAAGAAATTGCGTGATAAAGTAGCCCCTGATACGCTTTTGACAATCAATGGTGATATTCCTGACCGTCAAACTGGCTTAAAGCTTGCTGAACAGTATGGAGTGGACGGTGTGATGATTGGGCGTGGGATTTTCCATAACCCATTTGCTTTTGAAAAAGAGCCGAAAGAGCATACGAGTGACGAACTGTTAGGTCTTTTAAGATTACATCTTGATCTTCATGATCAATATTCTTCATTAGGTTTGCGTCCATTTAAGGCACTGCATCGTTTCTTTAAGATTTATGTAAAAGGATTCAGAGGAGCGAGCTTCCTAAGAAACCAATTAATGAACACATCATCAACAGATGAAGTGCGTGCAATGCTAGATGAATTTGAAGCGAGAAATCAAGAACAATCATGATGAAAAAGAGGAGGGGAAGCAAGCCCTTCTCTTTTTTCTGTATTAATATAATTTAAATAGTGATAAAAATCCTTAATTTGTATTTAAAACCATTAATGTCCAAAGTGAGCCTCCGATATAATTATTGGAGGTGTTAGTATGTTCAAGTTTAAAAGAGGTGTTAAGCTTCCATGGAGAAGAGTAAAACAAATGTTAATTCCGTCTAAAAATTTATCTATTTTCCATGGACAACTGTGTATCTATTTGTTCTTGATAACTATAGTCGGGCTTATGATTAATCAGTCTCTATATGAATACAGTCTGTTTTTCTTTAGTAGTATTTTATCTATATCTTTTGCACATTGGAGTTTTTCTTATTTAAGTTTTCTAAAATTCAAAAAAGATCCTTTATACTTTAAAGTGGTTAAACAAAAGGACTATCCCCACCAATATTTGAGATTAATGATGTGTTGGATAGAATTGATGAAATTGAAGCTTCTGTTTTGAAATGGGCTAAAGAAAATGATGATCAGAACACTTTAGCAAAATTAAAAACACTCAATCTATATCACAGAGTGAGTTCGGGAAGAAAGGACTTAGATTTTTTATATCATTCACTAATAGTAGTTATTTTAGGAGTAATAACGTCAGTAATTTTTAATTCTAATATTATGACTAATTATAAAGAACACATAATTGAGCGATACTCCTTAGTCAACGAGTATGTGATTTACTATACGAATGCTGGGATTATATTTTATTTTGTAGTAACTGTAGCCCTCTTTTTCTTGAAAGAAAAACATCTGATGAACAGGAAGACTGAATTATATGAAAATATATTAGATAAAGTAATTAGTAAACTTGATGATAAACAAAGTAAATGAAATTCTGAGAAATCTCATATTGATGTTTATATTAATGTGAATTTAACCCCCCTGTTGTTAGCAGGGGGGCAAACTATTACTCCGCACTCTCCTCAACATCACGGCTATCCTCTGTTTCACCAATATAAATAGGACCGTTTGCATGGTCGATTCGGATGGGCCATTCGTATGGGACTTGCAGGCGTCGGGCGATGGCTCTCCAAAATTTTGCAGAATCAAATTCTAGTTCTTGAAAGTCTTTAAGCAATTCTTTATAAGAAGATCCATCAAATTGAATGTACGAGTCTTGCAGACGCATAAAGGCATAATGTCTCACTTCTAATGCTGCTGCAGCTTCCATTTCTTCTTCTGTTGCTTCGCCAATGATTGTTCCTGCGGGTGGAAGCATGTCGTATACGTTAAATTCCTCTTCTTCTTCGTGTGCTGCATTGTGCTGTTGATCTGACATTTTTTTCACTCCTTCTAGTCTTCATCAAGCTTTTATTCGTGCTTACTTCTATTATCGGAAGGAAATGCGAAATGTGGAACGAAAAAAGAAGCAGATCCACAATACTTGCTTTTTCTTCTTGAATCTTTTATGATCAATTACAGATATAAAAGGTCTACAATAGATAGAAAGGAATGTTTCTATGAAATATTCTAAAGCGACCAACTATGCGCTGCATACGATGGTCTTTTTAACCCTTGCACCAAAGGGGAAAGCAATAGGTGTTGAGCCTCTCGCCAAGATGCAAGATCTTTCACCTACCTATTTATCTAAAATTTTAACAAAGCTTGTGAAGGCGGGATTGATTGAATCAACACCTGGCGCAAAAGGTGGTTACACCATTCTGAAAAAGAAGGAGGACATTTCGTTTCTAGACGTCATTCAGGCGGTAGAAGGACAAACCAATTTATTTCGTTGTTCCTTAGCACATGATTCTTTCATGCCTCACGATGGCTGTTTGATTGAACAAGTCATGCAAGATGTTGAAACGAAAATGCAGGAGACGTTAAGTCAAAAGCGGTTAGTTGATATTGCAAGCCAAATAGAGCAGACAGAAAAAAATCCATTTTTCAATATGTGATTTTTTTGAGCAAATTATAGATATTAAGAGTCTTTAAAGTCTTTGATAAAAAGGGGAGATTTATATGTTATTAGATTGTGCCATTATTGGAGGCGGGCCATCCGGATTAAATGCAGCTCTTGTTGTGGGGCGGGGCAGAAAACAGGTCATGGTATTCGATGATGAGATGCCAAGAAATCGTGTGACTCAGGAATCTCATGGATTTATTACAAACGATGGGATGACACCGTTTGAGATCAGACAAGCGGGAGAAGCGGATCTTCAAAACTACCCCAATATCCAAATCAAACGAAGCAGAATTGTGGAGATACAAAATCATGAGGATAACTTCGCGTTACTGACACAAGAAGGAGAAAGATTCGAAGCGAAAAAAATCATTTTGGCCACAGGACTTCAGGACATATTACCAAAGATCAACGGGATTCATGATGTGTATGGAAAGACGTTGTTTAGCTGTCCTTTCTGCGATGGCTGGGAGCTGAAGGACAAGCCACTTGCCCTGATTGCAGAGAACCAGCGCGCTTTGCATATGGCGAAACTTCTTTCCAATTGGACAAAGGATTTGATTGTGTTTACAAATGGACAGCAAGTGTTAGCTGAAGAGGAGAAAGCACTGCTATCAGCACATTCTATTCAAGTTATTGATGTGCCAATTGTAGCGATCCATCATGACAATGGTCAGCTACGCTCTCTTCAGCTTGTAAATGGAGAGATAGTGATAAGAGAAGGCGGATTTGTCGCAAGTGATTTCAAGCAGTCAACCCCTTTTGCTGAAAAACTAGGCTGTCAAATGACGAAAAATGGGGGCATTGAAACAGATATTCTTGGGCGTACAACCGTCAGCGGTATTTTTGCATGTGGTGATAATTTAGGCGGGCCTGCTCAGCTTGTTCTTGCAGCAGCAGCCGGAAGTCAGGCAGGAATGGGCGTGATTCATGAACTTGTGCAGGAAGAGTTTCAACAAAAAACATCTCTGTAAAAAGAGATGTTCAGCGATGAGCGATTTTCCGTTTTGCTAAGACGTGAGCAGTCCATTCAAAAAGTGCGTAGATGACAAAGAAGATTAGGATCCAGCTGCTGACATCGACCCATACATTGTTGATATGAATGATGTTCGCCTGATCAAGTCCAGTCTGTATCCACATCGTGATCAATGCGGTGAGGAATACCTGTAAAAACCATTTTTTCAATTGGTCACACCTCCATCTCTTTCTATCATATAAGAAATGACAGTTTATTTCCAATTGAATTTCCATCAGTTTCAACGGTAAAATGAGAAATAAAACCAATGGAAGGACATGAGATGAGCGATCAAACCAATCGTTTTTTAAAAAGTCATTTTCCTGAACTTGTCCTCGCGCCGCCTCTTTTTTATAAGTGGCCTTTTGGTCTTCGCTTTGAAGTGGCAGATTGGTCATTAGGAGAAGAATCGGTTGTATTAGAAAAAGCAGGCGATCGGGCTTTAAAAATTGTCAGATATGCTTTTGATCCAGAAGACGATATTCTACTTGTCACGGATGTCTATACGCAGCATGAACATGAATTAACGAAGCAAAAGCTCCTTGTTTATCAAAAATATGCCGACCGACAAGTGCGTCACCGATTGCGTCACGAGCGTTTGACCTATGTACAACCAAAACAAGAAGAAACAATGAAAAGAGAGAGATTTACACTCAAGTGTCAGTTGCAAGATATTCGATTGCGCCCGCTATTACAAGCCATCTGCCAAGAGGATTTCTACAAACCGAATCAAATCTTGAAAGGAAAGCTTGGTTATGACATTTATCTCATCAATCTCTCAAAACAGATGATTTTCCACTTATATGATGATCGAGGTTGTGATCTTATTGCGGCAGATCCAGAACGTCTGCGTCCAGTTTATGAAGGTTTACAGCACTGGTTCTTAGACTATGACCGTGCTCAGATGGATCAGTTGTTTGCCGGGAAATAAGAAAAACCGCACTTTTCACAAGTGCGGTTCTGTTTTATGCTTCTACTTTTTTGAAAAACTGTGGCAGATATTCTTTGTGTGCTTCTAGCATTTCATCTAGGATGCTTTTTGCAATGGCATCTGATGGGACGAGCGGATTGATGGTCATGGCGACAAGTGCTGTGTTGTAGTCGCCTGTCACGGCTGCTTCAGCGGCTACACGTTCAAAGGATTTAATTTGAGAAATAAGTCCTTTGACAGCGACCGGCATTTCACCAACAGCGATTGGTTTTGGGCCGTCTTTTGTGATGACACAGTTCAGTTCAACGGCAGAATCATTTGGAATGTCACTGATGGCGCCATTGTTGATTGTGTTTACAGGCTGAATGTCATGCTTGTCGTTATAAATGGATGCGATCAAGTTACATGCTGCATCACTGTAGTAAGCACCGCCTCGTTTTTCAAGCTGTGGTGGCTTAATATCAAGATCAGGATCTTTGTAAAGCTCGAACAGGTCATTTTCTAGTGCACGGACGACTTCTGCACGAGTTCCTTCATTCTCTGCTGCTTTCTTTTCTTCAGCCAGCATATCACTTGTTTTGTAGTAGTAGCGGTGATATGGACAAGGGATCACGCCAAGCCCTTTTAAGAAATCTGCATCCCACGGAATCGCTTGAATGTTGTTCATCGACATGGTCGAGTTTGGATCTGCCATGTCTTCGATCACTTGATCCATGATGCTTTTGCCGTCTAAGAACACGTTCAGTCCAAAGACCATATGGTTTAATCCAGCAAAGCTGACTTCGACTCTGCTTGCGTCGACATCAAGTCCTTTGGCGATGCCCATGCGAATGCCGATTGGTACGTTACATAGTCCAACGACTTTGCGATGGTTTGAATAGCGAAGTACGGCTTCTGTGACCATACCAGCTGGATTTGTGAAATTCACAAGCCAAGCATCCGGGCATAATTCTTCAATATCTTTCACAATCTCAAGAATGACAGGGATGGTACGCAGACCCTTGAATAGACCGCCTGGACCGTTTGTTTCTTGACCAATGACATCATATTTTAAAGGAATGCGTTCATCCTTCATACGTGCTTCCAGTAATCCGACGCGGAATTGTGTTGTGACGAAATCAGCGTCTACCAGTGCTTTCCGGCGATCTAAAGTTAAATGAACCTCGATTGGAAGCCCTGCTTTTTTCACCATGCGTTTTGCAAGATTTCCGACGATTTCAAGCTTTTCTTTACCTGCTTCGATATCGACGAGCCAAAGTTCGCTTATTGGAAATTCCTCGTACCGTTTAATGAATCCTTCGACAAGTTCTGGTGTATAGCTTGATCCTCCGCCGATTGTGACAACCTTTAATCCTTTTGCCATGTTCTGCACCTCCGAATAATGTAACGCACAATGTTATAATAGAGTGAATCAATCTTTTATCATTTGTTTGTACATCTATAGCTTATCGTGAGAGTACCTTGTGCGTAAACGGTTTCAGCGTCTTTAGGCAAGGGTGCCTTATTTAGAGATTTGTTACATAAAAGAAACGTGTTGTGTCATGTTGTTGGAGAAAGGGGAAGTCAGATGTTTTCAAGTGAGGTCATTTCCAGCTTTAATGAACTAGAAAGCGCTTTATACCGATACATTATGGAAAACAGTGAAAAAGTCGTCTATATGAGAATTCGTGATTTGGCAGATGCCGCACATATATCGACCTCATCTGTCCTTCGCTTTTGTCGAAAAGTGAATTGTGAAGGCTTTTCAGAATTTAAGGTGAAGCTCAAAATGTATTTAGAAGCAGAACAAACACCTTCTTTGAAAAGCACGCAGCATTTCCTGTATGAATTTATCGAACGGACACTTAAAGGAGATTTTGAGGAGAAGATTAAAGAGGCAGCGAAGCTCATTGCGGATGCAAAGAATGTGCTGTTTATTGGGACGGGCAGTTCTGGTATTTTGGCGCAGTATGGGGCAAGGTACTTTTCAAGTCTGGAGAAATTTTCGTTTTACATCAACGATCCGTTTTTCCCGATGAATATGCAGTATTTAGACAATAGTGTCACCATTGTGCTGTCGGTATCAGGAGAGAACAGTATTACGATTGATCATATTTCGAAACTTAAAAGAGAAGGCAGCACGATCATTAGTATTACAAACAATCAGCACTGTACAATTTCTCGTATTTCTGACTTAAATATTGCTTATTACGTTACAGACGAACGAGTCCATAGAGCCAACATTACTACACAGACACCCGTTGTGTATATCCTAGAAGCAATGGCGCGTGACATGTTTGCGATGTTAAAAGAAAAGTAAAAGAGCCGCTGCCTTAAACAGCCGCTCTTTTTTTCTGCATCATGAAAGTGGTGATGGCAATGCTTGAGCAGATGAGTACAAACAGTCCGCCTAACAAATACACAAATCTCGCTCCGAATGTATCCGCAATTAATCCAACAAAGAAAATAGATAAACTGACAGACATAGAAGAGAGAACGTATTGAGCCGAATACACCTTTGATAACTCATGGACTGGCGTTTCCGTTTGGAGGATGGTTTGCTGCGAAACATCCCGAATTTGATAGGCAGGCCCCATTAAAATACAAAGCAGCAATGCAAGCCATGGCAGGCTGTTTAGTGAAAATAGGATCGTCAGCACTGCATAAATAAAAGAGCCCGCTGCCATAAAGAGGAGAAGTTGTTTTTGAATAAACTGACTTAGCCATGCAGCCATGAGTCCGCCTATAATGGCACCTATATAATATGCGGCATTGATATATCCCCACCATTCCGCACCTTCATTTAAAACAAGTGTGACAAAGGCAAGCGTAACCGGTCCGACCCACAAAGCACCTGCAATATTTTCACTAACATCCATGAAAGTCAGGATGCGAACCGTTTTGTTTGTCCAAATGATCTTCCAGCCATCCTTGAACCCGTTCATCTTATTTTCTTTTTGAACCGTGTCTTCTTGCTTGAGTAGAGGAAAAACAGGGATGATCAATAGATAGGACAACACAATCATGAAACAAGAGGCCCACATTAAATAAAATGGACCAATCAACAGGACGAGCATTCCAGTAAACGAATAGCCGGCGATTTGAACAGATTGATAAAAAACGGAGGCTGTACTGTTCGCTTTCACAAGCTGATTTGCTGATACAAGCATCGGCATGATGGCCTGTAATAAAGGGCTGATGAACCCGCCTGTGATGGAAATCAATACGAACGCACTAAACAGCCAGATCAGGTGCTGCTGAAAGAAATCAAATTGGGTCGTGAATACGACGAGCATTCCAATACGTAAAAGAGGGACCCATTTCAATAGACGCTTGGCTTGAAAGAGTTCTGTCAAAACAGGAGAGAGGAGCCCAGCCAATAGCTGACATAGTGTTCTTATGAGCGGAAATACAGCCGCATAGGCGACAGATTGTGTATCTTGATAAATAACCAATGTGACTGTCATCAAAAATAGAATATCACTTAGCATGAGAAGGCTTTTACTGCCTGTATAAAACCAAAACTTATTTCCCATATCCAACCGACTCCTTTTCAAAAACAAGTTTAGTATAGCATGTTGGCGAAGTGTGCAGAGGTTTTCCATTGAAAAATACATCTTAAGGATGAGAGGATTGTGATAAGCTAAATGAAAGAACATCGTAAGGAAAGGGGTTCAATTCATTGAAAAAATTACCAGCGCATGACTTTTTGGACAAGCATGGCATCTCGTATGACATCAAAACATTTTCTGCCGAAACAGAGAAGGGCGCATCGAATGTAGCGGCTGCTCTTGGTTTTAGAGAAAGACAAATGATCAAAACATTGATCTTTGAAACAGGGGAAGGGGAGCAGCTGCTTGTAATGGTTGGTGCTGACCAGCACATCAAATCAGGGAAACTAAAGAAAGCCGCAGGCTCTCGCAATATCAAAATGGCTTCACCAGACACGGTGCTTGAAGTGACAGGCTATCGGATTGGCTCTATTCCGCCATTTTGCTGGCAGCCTGAAGGGTTCCGCACGATTATCGAAGCATCGCTATTAGAAGAAGAGATATTAGGCGTTGGAGCGGGAGAATGGGGAAATGAAATACTCATCACACCAGAACAATTAGTGATAGCCTCAAAAGCGGTCCCATTTGATCTTGTTCAGCCATCCGAATAGAAAAAGTGCCTGTTGCTGAAGCAGGCACTTTTTTAATTGGAGTCAGGTGCTATAAAGGGTCCGATGTCTTTCATTTGCAGAAAAGCATTCACCGTCCTATTTTCCTCAAGGTCATTCGCCCGTTTGCAGACCACAACAGGTCTGATAATGTCAATTCCTTCGATATACACGCGCCCAATCTCTCCACGTTCTAAGCTTCGCTGAACAGCGTCACGAGGAACAAGGGTGATGCCATAGCCAGCTTTGATCATTTGAATGGCTTCGTGGACACCACTGAATTGTAAATCAACGGTCGGTTTTTTAATTCCTTTAGCGGTAAAAAGGGAAAAAAGCTTGTCTCTCGTTGAACTGCCTTCTTCTCGCATTAAAAAAGGTTCATGGCTCAGTCGTTCTAGTGGGACGGTTGTTCCATTTAACGGGTGATCCACAGGCACGATAAAGTCATAACTTAAATCAGTCAAGTGAGAGGTGTGAAGATCTTCGTGGTGCAGATCCTCTATTACGGCGATCGCCACATCTGATTGATATTGAAGCAGGCTTTCGATCACTTGAGCGGAGTTTCCGCTTTTTAATTCAATGTCTGTCTGTGGCGATGATGTTTTAAAAGAGGCAAGCCAATCAGGCAGCAAAAAGTTAAGTGGTACATAGGTAGAAGCAATTCTGAGTCTTCCTTTTTTTCCGTTTTGCAGAAGGGTAATCTGATATTCTACTTCTTTTTCCGCCTCGAATACTTGCCGGGCATATGGATACAGGATCTTCCCCATCTCCGTCAGGGTAATCCCCCGGCCGTTTCGTTTGAAAAGACGAAAACCGATCTCTCGTTCAATGCTTCGTAATTGTGCCGTCACAGCCGGCTGCGTCAAAGACAGCACGTCTGCCGTTTGTGTGACACTTTTTGTTTCGGCTACCTTTGCAAAAATACGGAGGGCATGTAAATTCATCTTTGCACCGCCTATCAATTATTTTGATGATTCAATCAAAAACATTCATTAGATTTATTATAAGGTATCCCTTATCGTAAAGGTAGCGAAGGGGGAAGAAAAAATGGATCGTCGTCAAAAGCAAGTGGTGTCAATTGCGCTCATCACAGCATTTGCCCTTATTGGGGATTCAATGCTCTATATTGTTCTCCCGGTCTATTGGAAAGAG
This sequence comes from Bacillus sp. FSL K6-1106, assembly GCF_038005245.1. Taxonomy (NCBI): domain Bacteria; kingdom Bacillati; phylum Bacillota; class Bacilli; order Caryophanales; family Bacillaceae; genus Bacillus; species Bacillus sp. FSL K6-1106. The sequence continues at coordinate 416,288 of NZ_JBBOSV010000002.1, read as the reverse complement.
ATTGGTTTATCATCCATTTGGGAGGTGGGGTTACTGCTGTCTATCAACCGATTCATTCGTATCCCGCTAGCACCTGTCGTATGGTGGCTTTATCGATATATCCCAATGAAGACCGGTGTACTGATCGCAATTTTGATCGCGTCAGTGACCACGATATTATATGGTATGAGTGGATTTTGGCTGCTATTGATTTGCCGCTGTGCATGGGGTCTCGCTTGGACGTTACTCCGTATGAGTGGGATGAGGGTCTTGGCTGAAATAGACGAAGGCTCACAAGGACATTTGACGGGTCTTTATAATGGGCTTTACCGGCTTGGCAGTTTATTTGGCATGTTATTTGGGGGAATCCTTGCCAGCTTGATCGGTTTTCAGTCCATGACGCTTGTCTTTGGCTTACTCACATTAATGGGCTGCATTTTTTATGTATCGTTGGATGAAATTGAAAAGAGAGAAGGCACGCAGGTGTATCATGGCATCAAACAGAAGTGGTTTACACGAGATGTGGTAAAAGTACTGATAACAGGCATGCTGATCGCACTGATCATCCAAGGTTTATTCGCATCCACGCTGAGTCATGTCATTGAAGCAAAGATTAACCAAGATGAATTGACTCTGTTTGGCTTTGTCATCGGAGCTTCGGCTTTAAGCGGTGTTATTCAAGCACTCAGGTGGGGATGGGAACCATTTCTCGCACCGAGAACGGGCAAATGGTTTGATCGTCTTGTGATGAAGGAACGAATGTTATGCTGGATGTTTCTTTCATTTGGAGGTCTCAGTTTTCTTGTGATCATGCTGAAGGTAAGCGGCTGGTTCCTATTGATGCTGCTTTTGATGCAACTAATGGCAACAATTGTCACAACGTTCACCGATACACTTGCCTTTCAAAAAGCTTCTGCTCAAACAGATAAGAACCGCTTTCTCGCCAGCTATTCTTTTGTTCAAGATATGGGGGCTGCTTTAGGACCTTTGTGTGGGTATACGTTGATCCAGTTTTTCGGAACAAACAGCGTCTTTTGGCTGATGCTTATCATAAGTTTAATGCTCGTCAGCATGTGGATAAGAAGCGGGCAGCATGTTTCTTTTAGTGCAGTGTAAGAAATAAAGTGTTATATAAAAAACTGCCTCATGCAGCTGATCGCAGGAGGCAGTCATATTCTCTTATTCTAAGTCTGAATCATAGGCTTTTTGCGTGAGTTGGCTGACGACCTCTTTCAAGCCATTGGGTTTATGGAATTCAACAGGTGTGCTTCCTTTTTCAAATACAATTTGATCTGCTTCAACGAGCACGACATATCGATTGTTGACCTTTGCGATATGAATCGAGTGGCCGAAGTCGGCTAAAAGTCCTTTAATTTCTGTTTCGCCTAGACGCATCTTCATCGTGATATCAGGGGTTTGTTCAACAATGTGTGAAGCGGCTAGCGTGACCTGTTCTGTATCGAGTGTTTCCCGAATCTCCCGTTTTTCACTTGCTTCCCATATTTCAAGGTCCTCTTCAAATTGTTTTAATTCTTCACTTTCATCCTGAAATGTTTCAAATACATGTTCCTGCACCATATTCATGACCTGTGATTTCATGATTTCAGGCATCGATTCCCCGTATTCGACGAATTTTAGAAAGTCTTCAAAATAACGAGCGTGTGAGGATTGGTGAATTTTCACTTCGGCTTCCTCTGTCATGCCCTCTTCTGGCATAAACGGGTATTGAATCGATTTCATGTTTTTTGTTGTAATCGCCATTTCGACTTTTCGGATCAAGGTAGATGTATCAGCAATAGAAGCGACTTTCTGTTCAAAATCGCATTTCATGATAAAGACAAAAGAGTCATCGAAATACTTTTTAGGAACCGCAGATGCAACCAAAAACACGCCGCCTCTGACAGCACTTGTATCTAAATAAGTGCGAACAAATTGTTCACTGCATTCGTTAAATACTTCTTTTGTATCTGCAAATCTCGTCTGATGAAATAAATTGTAGTTTGGATTTGAATCGAGTTCATGCCCGGGTTCGACAATAAATCGGCCAATTTTAGTCGGTACTTGCTCAGACTTAGGGTGTCTGTCCACTTTTCGTTTGACGATTTTTTTAAGCTCACCGTCTAGAAAGTCTTTCAGCTCACTTTGTTCAAATTCCTCTTGGTCTAATGTTTGGTAATGTTTAAACCGTTTATTTGCTTGTTCCTCTTTGCCTTCTATTTAAACCACATAGAATGATAGAAAACGTATCGTAAAATCCACTGATTGGTCACCACTTTTTCTTCTTTGGATATGTTGAGTATAGAAAAAGGAGTGAAAATCGTCAACGAATGGAGAAATATCGTGTCATTATTTCCCGAGAAATGTTTATTCAAAAACGCTTGATAATAATTATCATTCTTGATAGAATGGTAAAAGAAAAGAAGGAACCTGCCAGTTCCTTCATCTCAGAAAATCATGTATTATTTTGTTTCAAATGTTTCGCAATCCGTTTCAGCATTGCGAGTCACGTCAGTCATTGTGCTTTTACCAATTTTAATGGTAGAAGCTGTACAGCTGTTGTCAGCCCAAAAACGGCAAGAGTTCACTTCACAAAGTACATTTTGTGCCATGGGAATTCACCTCCGTGATTCATATTAAGAATGAAGTAAGCTGCCACTTGAGTTCATTCAATCTAGTAGTCTCTTTATCGAAAGAGGCTGTTTGTGCTGTATATGCACATGTTTATCATACCATCTACCCTGAAAATATACAATTTAAACTTTGAAAGAGCGAGAATGCAAATCTCGCTCTTTTTTGTTTGTAAAAATAGTTAAATGCTAGGTGGCACCCTCTCTTATTCCGACATATGAATAGAGTAGATTCAAAACCTGATGTCGGACAAAGTATAAGGGTACATGTACTGATTTTCCGCATGAAGATAGGGTTTTCAATCAAAAATTTTCATAGAGAGATGAGGGGAGAAGATGAAAGCAGTCATTCTCTGCGGAGGAAAGGGAACGAGAATGAGTGAGGTCACACAAGCGCTTCCTAAACCACTTGCTATGATCGGAGATCGGCCTATTCTATGGCATATTATGAAAATCTATCAGTATTACGGTGTAGACGAGTTTATCTTATTGCTTGGATATAAAGGAGAGAAAATCAAAGAGTATTTTCTCAACTACGACTGGCGGCATCACAGCATGCAGCTGGATATGTCGACAGGAGAAATGAAGCTTTTAGGGAATTCGGAGAACTGGAAAATCACTTTTTTAGATACGGGTGAGAATACGATGACAGGCGGGCGGTTAAAGCAGGTACAGGATTATATTGGTGATGAGACATTTATGATGACGTACGGTGACGGACTTGCCAATATCAATATGTTTCATTTGCTCAAGCGCCATCAAGAGCTTGGAGCAGCTGCCACTGTCACAGGAATTGAAAAGAAATCACAGTACGGCACGCTGAAGGTGTATAACGGGATGGCACAATCCTTCTCTGAGAAGACAGACAGTATCGGGATGATCAATGGAGGATTTTTTGTGTTGTCTCCAAAGGTTTTTGATTATTTAACAGATGATGATCAATGCGTCTTTGAAGCAGAGCCTCTTCAAAATTTGGCGAATGATGGAGAGCTTGCAGTCTATGAGCACCACGGATTTTGGACAGCAATTGATACGTATAAAAACTTGAAAGAAATCAACGGCATGTGGGCAGATGGAAAACAACCATGGAAGGTTTGGTGACAGCATGAGCGGATTTTGGAATGGGAAAAACGTATTTGTGACTGGGTGTACGGGATTGTTAGGGAGTTACCTCGTCAAGGAATTGATAGATCTAGGAGCAAACGTAACAGGGCTTGTACGTGATCAGGTGCCAAGATCGAACTTATATCAAGGCAGTCAATTTGAAAAGATGAATGTCGTCCAAGGCGCACTTGAGGACATGCAAACGATAGAACGTGCGTTAGGAGAATATGAGATTGATACAGTCTTTCATTTGGCCGCCCAAGCGATTGTTGGGGTCGCAAATCGTCACCCAGTCTCTACATTTGAAGCCAATATTTTAGGAACATGGAATGTGCTGGAGGCATGCAGAAGGCAGCCGCTTATCAAACGAGTGATTGTGGCATCGAGTGATAAAGCATACGGGGATCAAGAACAGCTTCCTTATGATGAAGACATGCCGCTTAACGGCAAGCACCCATATGATGTGTCAAAAAGCTGTGCAGATTTAATTTCTCACACGTACTACAACACATATGGTCTTCCGGTTTGTATTACGCGCTGCGGTAATTTATATGGAGGCGGGGATTTGAATTTTAACCGAATCATTCCGCAAACCATCCAGCTTGTATTAGAGGGAAAGGCGCCAGAAATTAGAAGTGACGGTACCTTTATCCGTGATTATTTCTATATTGAAGATGCGGTCAAGGCTTATTTACTGCTAGCTGAAAAAATGGAGGAAAAAGGGCTTGCAGGAGAAGCATTTAACTTTAGTAATGAAATTCAGCTGACTGTGCTTGAGCTCGTTGATAAAATCTTAAAGGCGATGGGCAGTGAACTAAAACCTCGTATTTTGAATCAAGGAACGCATGAGATTAAGCATCAATATTTATCAGCAGAAAAGGCGAGAAAGCTGCTTGATTGGAAGCCTGATTACTCCATTGATGAAGGGTTAGAAAAGACAATTGAATGGTATCGTGAATTCTTTCAAAAATAGAGGTGTATACAGATGAACAGCATATATTGTACGGTTCTATCAAGTGGAAGACTTTATCAAGCTATTGCGTTTTTCTTATCGTTGAAGCAAGTAGAAGATGATGCTGTCATCAAGACGTTATGTATGGATGATGCTGCATTTGATTTGCTTCATCAAATGAATTTCCCGCATGTCGATCTTGTTCATGTGCGTGAGCTTGAAACGCCGGAGCTTCTAGAGATCAAAAAGGAACGAAATGATTCGGAATATTGCTGGACATTAAAACCGATTTGGATTGAGTGGCTATTTAAGCAGGACCAGGCGGAGGAAGTGACGTATCTTGATGCGGATTTGTTCTTTTATGAGAGTCCACAAGTGATTTTTCAAAACCAGCCTGATGCCTCTGTGCTTCTATCAAGAGGGGATATTGTCATTCCAAGCTTTGATCCAGAGGAAGTGAAGATGCTTCAGAAACTTTTAGGGCGTTATAACTCAGGCTTCCTGCATTTTAAAGGAGATGAAGCCGGCCGGAAGTGCCTGAGCTGGTGGAAAGAAGAATGTCTAAAAGAATGCAAAAATGCGCCTGGAGAAGGAAAATTTGGCGATCAAGGGTATTTGGATCATATGCCGGTGCTGTTTGAAAAAGTAGAGGATATTCAAACAAAGGGTGTGAATATTGGTCACTGGAATTATGGCCAGCATTCTTATCAGGAAGAGAATGGACGTATTTTGCTTGAGGATGGAAGCCCACTCATTTGCTATCATTTCAGTGGTTTTCGGATCTTAAGCAAAGATGATATGCAGCAAATCCATGAAAAAGGAAGAGATGACTTGCCATTTTTCCAAGAAGCCTATCGGGAAGTGCTGCGTCATGTGATTGAATCGGTAGAACAAGTCAATCCGATGTTTAACGGCTATGCCAAACTGGAGGAGGATGGCGCATGAATGAAAAGCCGAAGGTCAGCGTCATTATTCCGAGTTATAATGCGAAAGAGCGTTTAGAAGGGAGCCTCTTTTCCTTAACGCTTCAGGAAACCGATATTCCATTTGAGGTCATTGTCGCTGATAATGGGTCAACGGACGGCACGATGGAAATGCTCGAAAACATTGAGGTGAACTTTCCATTCAAAAAGGTGCGTATTCCTGTCAATCAAGGAATTGCCAAGGGGCGCAATCATGCCATTCGTGAGGCAGAGGGAGACCTCTTAATATTCCATGACAGCGATATGTTGGCAGAGCCCCAATTTATTCAAAAGCACGCAGAGGCACATGCTGATCATGAGGACCGTGTCATTTGCGGTGTTTGCTGGAAGCGAATCTACCGTTATTTTTACACCGGTTTTGATCAAGATCATGTGAAACGATTAAAAAAACAAGGGCTGTATCAGCGGAAAATGAAAGACAAAACGTCTCTTGTGTCGATGGAGGAAGTGAAAAGCGGCGCATTTCTAGAGAGAAGCTTCGACTTGCAGTCCGAATTTATTGATATCCTGAAAGACATTTTAAACACGTACGACTATGATTTAAGTTCTTATCAATTGCCGTGGCGATTTTTTATCACAAATAACTCTTCCGTCAAGCGAAAGCATGTCATGGAACTAGGGATGTTTGATGAAAAAATCGTTAGATACGGGTTTGAGGATTATGATTTAGGCATTCGTCTGCATCAGCTTGGCCTCTCATTTGAACTGCGTGAGGATATTTTGAGTGTGCATCAGGAACATCCAAGTAATTTAACGTCATTCGATGACATCAAATATAACATTTTGTATATGTGCGAGAAGTACAACAATATTGATTCGATTGATGTTCATCTGGCTTTCTCTGGACCATTTTCTCATACCGTGACAAATGATATCGTGAAAGACATTCGCCAGCTGCGTAAGAATGAAGCATATGATGATCTGCTCGCTTATTTTTTGGAGCTGCTTCATATGATCACAGAGCGGAATGTGGGCATTAAACGTGATCAAAAGGACGTGCTGACAGCAAAGCATTTCCCTTTGAAAAAGCTGTCAGAGGCGGCCCAACTTGCCAAGCAGGAACATGGATGCACGGTGCTGGCCGAGGCCATTCAAGGGCTCACAAAAGAGCTGCTGCATGTTGACTTGTTCCAAGTGGATGTGTTGTAGATGGCATCCTATCATTTCACAACCATTGTGTCGAATACCCATGTGTTTAAGCTGCTGGCGCTGATTCATTCACTTGAGCAGACGGCTCAATCATACAAACTTTCTGTCTTATGTGCTGATCCTTTGGCTTACAAGGTGTTAAGTCAGTTTCCTCATCCACATGTCCAATATGAACAGCTTGAAGATGTGGAAGATGATTCGCTGCGAAAAGCAAAGGCGGATCGTACGTTCCACGAGTATTGCTGGACGCTTAAGCCTGCGTTTCTACTCAAAATTCTTGAGTCCTCTGATGCAGATTATCTCGCTCATTTGGATACGGATTTGTATTTTTATCATGATCCAGAGGCGATATTTGCAGAAAATCCACTCGCTCATGTATTTTTGACAGATCATATGAATTCCAAGCGATTCTATCACTTTTATGAATTATCCGGCCGTTTTAATACTGGGTTTGTAGGCTGTCGAAACACAGATGTGGCCAAACGGGCTGTGACGCAGTGGAAAGAGAACTGCATTGCGCACTGTACAGTAGAAATGGATACGGAAAAAAAGACATATGGTGATCAGCGGTATGTTGAAAGATGGGTCGATGATTTTGAGGGTGTCCATGTGGTGGCATCTAAAGGTGCCAATGCAGCGATTTGGAATATTGAAAACTATAAGCTCTCCGTTGTGAAAGGAGATTTGTATCTCGACGAATGTCCACTGCTGTTCTATCATTTTTCTGCCTTTACGATCATTGATGAAAATACCTTTAATCTGAATTGGTATTACTATATGACAGAACACACTCTTGTGGATCATTTGTATATTCCGTATGCTGATTTGATTCATCTGAAAATTAAACAGGTGCAAAAGGTCTTTCCAGACTTTCAGCAGGGGTTTATTGCAAAGAAGCATGTTCCTGATACGCATTTTTATGAGATATGAAAAAACCGCTCATTTATTGAGCGGTTTTTACCTTTTATGATTCATTCCATTTGGCTATGGTCTGATCGCTTGGCAGTAAGAAGGCTAGGATGCCTAATATCGGTAAAAAGGCGACACCGATCATGGTAGGCGTTAAACCGACTGCATCAATTAATGAGCCGAGGGCAACGGATCCAATCGCTCCCATACCAAACGCAAGCCCAACCGTTAAACCAGACATTGTACCAATTTTCCCGGGAAATAGTTCTTGGGCATAGACCACGGTGACAGAGAAGCTTGAGGTCAGAATGATCCCAATGAGTCCAAGTAAAACATAAGCAAAAACTGGTCCGGCAAATGGGAGAAGCAGGGCAAGCGGAAAGGATGCTAATAAGGAAATTAAAATGACGGTTTTCTTGCCGAAGCGGTCTGCAAGCGGCCCGCCTAAAAATGTCCCAATCGCACCCAATATAAGAAATAAGAAAATATAAGTTTGTGATTCTTTAATCGTCAAACCATATTGCTCAATCGCATAAAACGCATAGAAATTCGAGATCGCATTTCCATACCAAGAACGTGCGAAAATAAGAAAGACGATAATGCCGAGTGCTGTGAGCGCTGACTTGCGGTGAAGTTCAGATCTTGCTGCTTTTGCAGGCGCTTTTTTCGCTTGTGCTCGAATGGTTTGAAGCTTTCTTGCGTACCATCTCGAAATATAGAGAAGGAAACCGACAGCAATCATTCCAACAATCGTAAACCAAGCCACACCTGGCTGACCGAGAGGGACGAGCATTAATGCAGCGATTAGCGGAGCAAAGGCTTGACCTGTATTTCCGCCGACTTGATAGATGGATTGAGCAAGACCCCGTCTAGGACCAGCTGCCATGTTGGCAACCCGTGAGCCTTCTGGATGGAAAATCGCAGAGCCGAGTCCAATAAAGACGACGCACAGTAGGATGGTCGCAAATGATGGCGCAAACGCAAGGCCGAGAATGCCGACAGCACTTGAAAATAATGCGATAGGCAGTGCATAGGGCATCGGCCGTTTATCTGTGTACCACCCGATCGCAGGCTGCATGACAGAGGAGACCATATTTAATGTAAAGGCGATTAGCCCTAATTGAGTAAAGGTCAGCCCCATTGAGCGTTCTAAAATAGGGAACATGGCAGGAATCACGGCTTGCAATGTATCGTTGAGCATATGGCAAATACCAATAATCAATAAAATAGGATAAACCGTTGAACCGGTGACCGTTTTTTGAGGTTTATTCTTTGTTTGAGCAGCAATAGCCAATGAGACTTCCTCCTTTCATTCAACTTGTTTTCTTTTTTTCATTCTCCTCATTTTATTCATAAGGTGAACTATAAAACAATAGCAAATTGTCATGATTTAGAAAAAAAGAGACACATGCGCTTGATGGAGCGTGTGTCTCTTAAGGGTTATTTATAGAAAGAAGCGATGACAGGCTTCATTTTTTGAATGACAAGTCCACTGCCTCCACGGTTTTTCACACCTTCAATCATGCCGACGAGGACGTAATCTTCTTTTTTAGGATTAAACGCAAGTAAAAATCCATTTTCAGTACCGTCTGTCGCACCTTGTTTGCTCTTTAGTTCCGCTGTTCCCGTTTTAGCGGCTATATCAGCCCCTTTTATTTGCAACGAGTGAGCGGTTCCGTTTGAATTGGTGACGACTTGAGTTAGTGCATCCTTCACCGTATTTGCTGTATCTTCTTTGATGATCTGTTTTGGTGATGCTGTTTTTTCATCCTGAATGACTCGAGGGTACACAAGCTTTCCTCCTGTTGCAAATGGAGAATAGGCATGTACTTGCTCGATCGGGGACATGAGTAATTCTCCTTGGCCATATGCTGAGTCGGCAAGTAAGATGTCTGATTTGATCCCGTCGTTAGACACTTGTGCTGGCTTCATTGTAAACGGCATGTTTAAATCATCGCCAAACCCGAATGTTTTCACTTTTTTCTCGTATTGATCTTTGCCGATTTCAAGGGCTTCCTGTCCAAAATAAATATTATCTGAGTACACGAGGGCATCGACCATATTGACTTGTTCTTTGTCATGAACCCGTGTAATGCGATAATTTCCCCATGATTGATCCTTTTGCCATTTCAGTCCATGAATGGTGCGCACTTTATTAGGTTTTGTGACACCTGTTTCCAGTCCAATCGCTGCTGTAATGGTTTTGAAAGTAGATCCTGGTGCATATCTGCTCGCATATCGAGCTTGGAATGGGAGATCAGGATTTTCACTGTATGCTTGATATTGTTTAGGCGTGATCCCGTTGGTCATTAAATTGACATCGTAAGAAGGGGTGCTAACAAGCGCTAATAAATCACCTGATGATGGGTTCATAATGGTGACAGCCCCTTTTTCACCTTTCAGCTGTTGATAGGCTTTTTTCTGTAAAGATGCATCAATGGTCAGCTTGACTGTTTTTCCGTCTTTTCGGTCTGTTTTTTGTAATGTTTCTTCAATACCTGTTTCATCATGGATAATGAGGATGCTTCCGCCATCTTGTCCTCTTAAGTTCTTGTCAAATGTGAATTCAAGGCCGGTTTTGCCGATGATTTGATCCGCCTTTAAAGCTGGATTTCTTTTGATATCATCCGCATTTGCTTTTCCCACATAGCCTGTCAGATGAGCAGCGGCTTCGTTATATGGATAGTAGCGCATTTCCTTCGTTTGATAGGTGACGCCATTTATGTCTTTTGGAATCGGCTTTTGCTCTAACATAGACTTTAGCGGGACAAATGTGTCATCTGTGACCCATGCTTGTTTCAGCTGATTTTGAATCAGCTCTTCATCTATATCAAAAGCGCTGCTGATTTTTTTGATGTTGCTTTCTTTTTCCGTGCCTGTCCCGAGCTTTCCAGGGATGATGCCAAGTGCGTGTCCACCAGTTGTTTCTGCTAACGTGCGCCCTTTTCGATCTACAATATTTCCGCGTACCGCAGGATCCGTTGTCACTTTGATGGTGTCACCCTTTTCCATTTGCGGGAAGATGAGATTTGGTTTCCAGTCTACTTTCCACTCGTTATCCTCTTCGGAGAGAACACCTTTGTAAGAGAGTTTGTTCAGTTTTCCAAGTGACGTTTTCATCGTGACTTCATAGGTGAATTGATACCCATTTCCTTTATCCTGTTTTTCTACGTTGACGTTTGAGACGTTTAGATCATTCGCACCGATGCCGCTAAAGATATGATCGTATTTTTCGGCAAGTTGTTTTTTAGAAAAGTCATTGGCTTTCAGAGAGCCGCTTGTGACCTCATTTGCCAATTTTGTGAATTCTTTTTTCTCCAGATGTTTCGTAAAGGATTCAGCGGCTTTCAGCGCCTCTTTTTCTTTGGAGAAAAGCGTATCTTTTAAGAAAAAGAGAGCAGCAGCAATCGCGATGATGCTAAGAAGGGGAATGATGACTTTTTTCTGTTTCCAAAATGATTTTCGTTGATCTGTATACAATGAAAACACCTCAATTTTTGATTAGATCCTCTATAGTTTACAGTTACTGTGTAGGATTTGTATAGTTTCTCCTATGAAAATAGACCAAGACATGAAGTGGAAATATGAATCAAGACACAGCTGCTGCTTAAGGATCTCTTCATTTTTTCTTATGATTTAAAGGATTTTTTATGTGATCATCGAATGTGAAAAATTAGAAAAAATTAAAAGCGTTTTCATGGAGGAGGAATTGTGATCGTTTATAAAAAAGTGAATCTGACTGGACTTGTTCTTGGACCGATCTTCTTTTTGCTTATTTTTTTGCTCATTCCAGAAAGTGAATTGACCTATGCAGCAAGAGTGGTACTGGGCGTTACGGCTTGGACTGCGACATGGTGGGTCACAGAAGCTTTGCCTATACCGGCTACCTCTTTATTGCCCATCATCCTTTTGCCAACACTTGGCGGGCTATCGATGGAGCAAACATCAAGAGCTTATGGAGACCCGATTGTTTTTATGTACATGGGCGGATTTATGATTGCCATTGCTATTGAAAAATGGAATTTACATAGAAGAATGGCCTTACATATTTTAAACATCATTGGCACAAGAAGTGACCGCATTGTATTAGGGGTTATGATGGCAACGGCCTTTTTATCTATGTGGATTTCAAATGCAGCCACAGCACTAATGATGCTGCCTGTGGCACTGGCTGTGATTAAAGAGGTGAAGGCGAACGATATTTTGTCTGGTGCATCTCTTGACCGATTCAGTAAAAGCATTCTATTATCGGTCGCTTATTCAGCCTCTATTGGCGGACTGGCGACACTCGTTGGGTCTGTGCCAAATGCTGTTTTTGCAGCGATGTCAAAAAAGCTATTAGATCGAGAAATTATGTTTTTTGAATGGTTTTTGTTTGGTTTTCCGGTGGCGGCTGTTCTGCTTATTCTCTTATTTCTGTATTTGACCAAGATACAGTTCAAGGTAGAGCACACAGGTGAAATGGGAGCGGCGTTTATACGGAAGGGTTTAGAGGATTTAGGCAAAATGAAACAAGAAGAAAAATGGGTTTTTGCTATTTTTCTTATGACGGCTTTTTTATGGATTTTTAAAATCTTTTTGTTTGGCGGGCTTCCTGTCTCGGATACGTCGATCGCAATCTTTGGGGCGATGCTGTTATTTCTCATTCCAGCGACAAATGGAGAGAGAATACTAGAATGGCAGGATATGAAGCAGTTGCCATGGGGGCTTTTGCTTTTGTTTGGAGGCGGGCTTTCGCTCGCTACAGGATTTGCGGAAACGAATCTAACAGGATGGATCGGGGAAAATTTACAGCATTTAAATGGGCTGTCTTACCTCATGCTGCTAATTATTTTAACGGCTTCTATTTTATTTATGACCGAAATTATGTCTAATACAGCAGTTGCGAACATGATCATTCCGATTACAGTAGGGCTTGGACTTGCAATTGGCATGGAGCCGTACGGCTTAATGGCTGCGGCTGCGTTAGCTTCCTCATGTGCGTTTATGTTGCCAATTTCCACACCGCCAAATGCGGCTGTCTTTAGTGCGGACGTGCTGAAAATATCTGATATGGTCAAGGCTGGCTTTTGGCTAAATGTGATCAGTATTGTAGCGATTGTGCTTGCGGTTTATTTCTGGCTTCCGGTCGTGCTGAGATGAAGACTTTGATCGAATGGAGACTTTTGGTGTTTTTGTTTCTTTTGGCTTCGGTACTGAAGCTGCCTTTTTGAGGTGCGGGTCCTTTGGCGTGTAATAGGTGGCTCCAATGTTGAGTCTACCTTTAAGCTGATCAATGGAAAGCTCACCAAACTCTAAATGGTAGTCAATTTTGTCCACATGCAGTGATTCAATGTGAATGTGCGTATCCTCCGAGACAGGCGGAGCAGGTGCAGACATTTTCTGCTCAAGAGCGGTGAGTCTTTTTTCCAGCTCGACGACAGATGGGGATGGACTGGCTTCGGTTTTTTTAAAGAGTGATTGAATGAAATGTTTCAAGTGGACCACAACCTTTTCTTTCGCCTTGCTCTAGTCTATGGAAAAGCTGCCCGGTATATACTTATAGAGATACATGAAAGGGGAGAAGTGCATGCTGCCTACACGCATTCAGATTACACATATGAAGACGAATACGATTGGTACAGGGTCCACGATGACATTCGGTTCGACGATCGTACGAAATCACTGCTCGACGATCAAAAGAAACAATGGTTTTGGTGAACAAAATGCCGATGGCGTGATCACGATCTTGCCGATTGAAACGATTGATGATCGTGATCTAATAGACGCAGTCAGTATCAATATTCGTCATCTATGATTATCGCAGTTGCTTTTCCTTCATCCTTTTGCAGGCGAATGTATAGCACGCCGTCTTTAAAGGCCGCATTCATTTGACCAAGAATCATATCTGGGAGCCGAATTTTTCTTTCAAACGGACCATACTTCCCTTGTTTTTGGCGAAAATCCTGTTCGTTAAAAAAGGAAAAACGCTGTCCTTTTACAACTAAATATTCACCATATGACAGCACCTGAACATCTTCCTTCCGGTAGCCAGGCAGATAAATTAAGTACTGAAATTCAGTAGGGGTTTCCACAATGTCGACTGGTGGAAACGATGCATCTGTTCCTCGCTGATCTTGCTGCGAGAATGTAAAGGGAGACGGACCATTTGCCATAAAGGGAGATCTTTGCTCATCATCGAATATCATTTTCCAAAAATCATCTCCATGCATTTGCTGGGCAATGTCCATCCACTGCTTCATTTTTTCGAAGTCCATGTGAAGACCTCCTGTTAACATACTTGATGGGTGCTCGCATATACCTATAAAAAGGAGGTTTATCTGTGGTTCAACCAACTCCGTATATCAATATTAATATTTTCATGTTAAAAATTAATTCCTTTGAAAATGCGTCGGCGGTGAATGTCGGACAAAATTTGTTAGCAGAGTGGCAAAACTCAGATAAAAAAAATCAGGGGTACGGACAGAATTTTGGAGATGCCAGCGGTTTTGTCGGAACAAAGAGCCATGTAGATGATCGAGATCAAGTGGACTCACCTGCCTCTTTTTCGCCAGCAGCTAAACCTATTCCAAGGAAGTGATGTGTGATGTTATTCTCACCCTCAGTCGTCAATGTCGGTGCTTTTAAAATCAATGCAATGGATCGGGGGGCATCACTGACGCTAGGACCTTATCAGCAGATCGATTATTTTCTCTCGATGAAATTGAACCAGGGTTTTGGTGAGGACAATGGAGATTGTTCACCGCTTGTCATTCCGATTTCAAGCGTACTCGATCCAGATATGGTGGATTCGAATTCAGTGAAAAACAGTGTGATTTAAACAAAAAAGAGACCGGGATACCCCGTGTCTCTTTTCTATTGTGTTTGATTCAGATGGCTTTTGCGTCTTGCATAGGTGAAGTACACAACGACACCAATGGCTACCCAGATGAGGAAGGCTCGCCATGTCTCCCATTTCAGTGTGGCAGCCAAGATCATACAAATGACCGCACTAATGATGGGAAGGACAGGAACAAAGGGTACTTTAAACGCTGTTTTCATATTCGGATGTTTTTTCCGGAGTATGATCACAGCGATCGAGATCACCGTAAAGGCCGCAAGTGTACCGATGCTGACTAAATTAGCAAGTGTTGATAAGTTGACGAAACCAACGATACATGCCGCAACAGTGCCTGTCAGCCAAGTGTTGGCAACCGGTGTCTTCGATTTTGGATGAACGTTTGAAAAGATTTTCGGCATGAGTCCATCTCGGCTCATGGCAAAGGTTAAACGAACCTGAGCGTAGACAAGTGCAATTAACACTGTCGTAATCCCGATAATAGCACCTGCCGATATAATACCAGCGACACTGTTCAAGCCAACCACTTGTAAAGCAAAAGCGACAGGGTCACTGACATTCAGCTTCGTGTAGTGAACCATGCCTGTTAAGACAAATGAAACCCCGATGTATAAAATGGTACAAACACCGAGCGCACCAATGATTCCGATTGGCATCGCTTTTTGTGGGTTTTTGACTTCTTCAGATGCATTAGCGATTGCATCAAATCCAAGGTAAGCAAAAAAGACAGTGGCCGCTCCAGCAATCACGCCATGGAAGCCCATTGGCATAAAAGGTGTCCAATTTTCAGGTTTAACGTAAGCAAAGCCTGAAATGATAAAGAGGAGGACAATGGCAATTTTGATGAGCACAATGATGTTATTCAGCTTTGTGCTCTCTTTTACGCCTCTTGAGACAATAAAGGTAATGAGTAAAATAATGAGTGCGCCTGGCAGGTTAAAGATGGCCCCATCAGCGGCTCCGGGTGCAGCCGATAAAGCCTTCGGTATGTGCAGACCAAATCCACTGAGCAGTGATTGAAAATAGGATGACCATCCGCTTGCCACAGCAGAGAGCGCAACAACATATTCAAGCATTAAATCCCAGCCCATTAAAAAGGCGAGGAATTCTCCAAGTGTTGCGTAAGAATACGTATAGACACTTCCTGACACTGGAATGGACGAGGAAAATTCAGCGTAGCAAAAAGCAGCAAGGGCGCATGCGATCGCAGCCAAAATAAAAGATATAATAATCGCAGGTCCCGCATCTTTCGCAGCCGCAACCCCCGTTATCACAAAAATGCCAGTCCCGACCACACAGCCAATGCCAAGCAAGATTAAATCAAATGTATTCAAAGAACGGCTCAGCCGCTTCGTTTGACTTTCAAGCATGAGCTGGTCGAGAGACTTTTTTCTAAATAAAGAACTCATGTTGACCTCCTAATGGATAAATCTTTTCGTAAGACGAATGTTAGTATATGCGTAAATGACAATTTAGTCAATTGGTTGAAAAACGCTTTAAATCACTAAAGTATTAAATGTCACAAAAGGCTAATGTGTATCAAAAGACATCCGCCGGCATGTGACAGGCGGATGTGATAACAGGAGATTTACGTTTGTTCAGCAAATATTTTTTCGTTGTACAGCACACTCGGATGGGTTGGGTAATGGGCTGAGGATGCAAGATGATGGGTTTTGGCTTGAGCCAAATCACCGAGCTGATAATAACAATAGCAAAGCTGAAGGTGAGGATACCATGTTTTATATTGTGTCAGTGTAAAGGCTGTTTCGATTTCAGGTGCCTTCAGTGCCTGCTCATACCAATAGATGGCCGCTTTGTATTTATTTTGTGCTTTGAAATGATCCCCAATCCGGCAGCAAAATTCTGGACGGGGCTGATCATATAAGAAGGATCGCAATAAGGAGGATAAGGCGGCTTCCTCAAAACCGACTGCATAATAGCAGTCAGCTAAATTTTGGCATGTGCGAATTTCATCCTCAATCCAGCATTGTTTTGTGGCTAAAAATTTGTGATAAAAGCGAATCGCCTTCACATGCTGCTTGTTATCTCGTAATTCATTAGCGAAGTAAAAGAGATCGCGAGGCGTCATCTCTTCGCCTTTTGCAAGCATGTTTTCATAAATGCGCAGATTGCGTCCAGGCTCTCCAGCGGTTGTTTTCTTACGCTTTTGATGGGTGACGGCGATATCAGCCGGTAAGATGTTGCCATACACCTGAAGAAACTCATGAACGGCCCCGTACCACTGAAAGTTCAAGGCACGTTTGACGAGCCGGTTTCTTCTATATTTAAAATTCACCTGACCGTCCTCACTAAATCCAACGTGGTAAAACATCGAGACGGCATCTACTGCGGGATCAAGCGTCTGTTTGAGCTGAAGCAGTTTTTGCTGGTCCTCTTCAAGTAGGACATCGTCGGCATCCAGCCATAAGATATACTCTTTTGTCGCATGGGAAAAAGCGAAATTGCGTGCTTTTGCAAAATGCTGGACCCATTCAAAGTCGAGTACCTTTGCTGAAAAGGAGTGAGCAATGTCCTTTGTTTGATCTGTTGATCCTGTATCAACAATGATCATCTCATCTACAATGTCTTGAACAGAAGACAGGCAGTCAGCCAAAACCTCCTCTTCATTTTTCACAATCATACATAAACTAATGGTTATCATCTTTAGATCACCTCTTCATAGTGTATCGAGCATCAAAAGGAAACATTCTTTTCAGCAGCGGGTTTTTTTAAAACTAGTTTTCTGCTACTGGCTGATTTAAAATAAAGGAAGAATCTATGTAAGGGCTGATAAAATGAGTTTATTGAATGTAGAAGGATTATATAAAACCTATGGCGAAAAAACGCTGTTTGACCATATCTCTTTTCATATAGAACCAAAGGAACGCATCGGGTTAATTGGACCGAATGGAACAGGGAAGTCAACGCTTTTAAAAGTCATTGCAGGACTTGAATCATTTGAGGAAGGCGACATCACAAAGGCAGGGACACTTGATATCGAATTTCTCGAGCAAGATCCTGAAATGAGCGGGGATGAAACGATTCTCGACTATATTTTTTCAGGAACAGCACCGATGATTCAAACGATGAAAGCCTATGAAAAGGCGCTGGCTGATTTAGAGCATGATCCACAAAACGAGGCAAAACAAGAAGCGCTTATGCGTATGCAAAATAAAATGGATCAGGACGACGCATGGGATGCGAACCTTTCTGCGAAAACGATTTTGACAAAGCTTGGCGTTAAAGATGTGAGCCGATCTGTTCATGCGTTATCAGGCGGACAGAAAAAGCGTGTGGCGATCGCCAAAAATTTAATCCAGCCTGCGGGTTTGCTGATTTTAGATGAGCCGACAAACCATCTAGACAACGCAACCATTGAATGGCTTGAAGGATATTTGAGTCAATACAGCGGGGCTGTCATTCTTGTCACCCATGATCGTTATTTCTTAAACCGCGTCGCCAATCGGATTTATGAATTAAATCAGGGGCAGCTTTACACATATAAAGGAAATTATGAAGTCTTTTTAGAAAAAAGAGCGGAACGAGAAGCAGAAGCTCAAGTAAAAGAAACGAAACGTCAAAATTTGCTTAGACGTGAGCTTGCATGGCTCAGAAGAGGGGCAAAGGCTCGAACGACAAAGCAAAAAGCACGTATCGGCAGAGTGGAAGAGCTAAAGGATCAAAAGGGACCTGATGCAAAGGGAGAGCTGGATTTTGCGATCGGTTCTCACCGGCTTGGAAAACAAGTGATTGAGGCAGAAGAGATCAGCATCACATTTGCTGGTCAAACCCTTGTGGACCAGTTCAGCGATTTAGTCGTGCCAGGTGATCGTATCGGATTTATCGGACCGAATGGAGTGGGCAAAACGACTTTACTCAATTGCCTGGCGGGTAAAATCGAACCGACGAATGGACAATTGACCATTGGACAAACAGTCCGCATTGGCTATTACACGCAGGACCATAACGAAATGAATGAAGAGCTGAATATCATTGATTACATCAAAGAAACAGCTGAAATTGTCAAAACGGCAGATGGCGTCATTGTGACAGCAGAGCAGATGTTGGAGAGATTTTTATTCCCTAGATCCATGCAGCGCACGTTTATCCGCAAGCTGTCAGGGGGAGAGCGCCGCAGATTGTATTTATTGAAGGTATTGATGGAAGAGCCGAATGTTCTCTTTTTAGATGAGCCGACGAATGATCTTGATACAGAGACGCTCAGCATTTTAGAGGATTATTTGGAGCAGTTCCCAGGCGTAGTCATCACCGTGTCGCATGATCGTTATTTCTTAGACCGAGTCGTCCATCGTCTGCTTGTGTTTGAAGGGAATGGACGTATTTCACACTTCCAAGGTGCTTACAGCGATTACATGGAGCAAGAAAAAGAACAGAAGCGGACAGAGACAAAACCAGCTGAAAAACAAGTAGAAGCTGCACCGAAAAAGAGGAAAAAACTATCCTATAAGGACCAGCTTGAATGGGATGGGATTGAAGATCGGATACAAGCACTAGAGGACAAACACCAGCAGCTCGAAGCCAGCATTGCTGAGGCTGGCAGTGATTTTGGGAAAATTCAAGAGCTGATGGACAAGCAAAAAGCCGTCGCTGAAGAATTAGAACAAGCGATGGATCGCTGGACAGAACTGTCTATGATGATTGAGGAATTAGAAAGTAATGAAAAATAAAGGCTGGTAAAAAAACTGTAGAGACATTCTACAGTTTTTTTTGATAAGAACATTTGGCATAAGCATCGTGCTGATGAATGGATTCTTCATTTCGACACTCAATTTGAAACCCTTTGATCCAGTTTTGTTCGTACAACTCTGCCGCAATTAATCTCGCAACATCCTCTACAAAACGTGGATTTTCATAGGCCTCTTCTGTCACTTGTTTTTCATCTGGTCTTTTGAGTACAGGGTAAAGGGGCGCACTCGCATTAGACTCGATGATCTGCAGTAGATCTGCTTTCATGTCATCAGGGAGTTGACCTTGTTCAAACAGCTCTACCTGAATAGATACAGTGCCGCGCTGATTATGTGCACCGTATTCACTGATTTCTTTTGAACAAGGACATAACGTTGTCACTTGAGCAGTGCAGCCAATATGACAAATCCATCCGTTTTCTTCATGAAAGTGGATGTCGTATTGCACGTCTGCATGCATCAAACCGGACTTTCCGCTGTTGGGACTCTTTTTTTCCATGTACCACGGAAAGGAAACTTGAATCGAGGCAGATGGCTGATTCATATGCTTGGCAAGCTGTGCTGTCAATTCTTTTAAGGAATCCACATCAACCGGCTTTCCGCTCTCATAAAATGAGTGAAGCTGCTCGGTGAGACGGCTCATATGAATACCTTTTTGATGAGCTGGCAAATATGTACTCAGCGTAAAATCAGCGGAAGAGGTTTGGTGCTGTGGAGCCGTTTTAGACAAAATATGTACAGGGTACGACACACGGCAAATTCCGACCTGTTCCAGATCAAAATAAAAGTCTTGTTCGGTTTGTTGGATGTCTATCATGTCCTCTTTTTGACAAGATTTTGTTCTAGCGCTTGGCGGGACAGAACCGAATTGTGCGTGTCGTTCTTTTTTGGATGGAAATGAACGCATAGGGTACCTCCTTTAAAACGTAATGATTCCTATTTATTCTGCATCAAACCACAATAGAAATCAAGTGATCAAACATTAACGTTTACGTTAAGGTCACAAAGGTGTATAATAAAACATGAATTGATGAGCAGGAGGCACTGGTGATGGAATGGATGAAAATTGATCAAGTGGCGAAAAGAAGCGGTCTGACGAAACGGACCATTCGTTTCTATGAAGAGATTGGTTTATTATCAGCACCAAAGCGGACAGAGGGCGGTGTCAGACTTTACTCAGAGGATGACATGGAAGAACTGGAGAAAGTGATGCAGGCCAAAGAAGTACTTGGCTTTTCTTTACAAGAGCTTCAATCGTTTATGGAAATCGGAAAACAGCTTGAGCTGAATAAAGAAGGCTACTTGCTGTCACTTGACCCGAAGGAACGATTAGAGAAACTGTTAGATATTGATGCGCAGCTGACTGTGCAGCATCAATTGATTACAAAAAAGCTAGAAACGATTCAATCCTTTAAAAAGGATCTTGAAATGATGAAAGAAAGAGCGGCTCATGCCATTGAGCAATTACAAAAATAAACACCTCAGTGTGTTTATTTTATTTTGTTAAACAACTGTAGGAAAGGTTCTGATGGAATGAAGGAAGAAGAAGTGTTGAAACAGCGTACGAGTTTGCTTAGACAGCCAAAGGCCGTCTGGGCGGTGGCCTTTGCTTGTGTGATTTCATTTATGGGCATAGGGCTTGTAGACCCGATTTTGCCTGCCATTGCATCACAATTAGATGCATCTCCAAGTCAGGTCTCTCTTTTGTTTACGAGCTACTTACTTGTGACTGGCTTTGTGATGTTTTTTACCGGTTTTATTTCTAGTCGGATTGGTGCGAAATGGACGTTATTAATCGGACTTATTTTTATTATTGTCTTTTCTGCTTTAGGTGGTACTTCTTCAACCATTAATGAATTAATTGGTTTTAGAGGCGGATGGGGCATTGGGAATGCCTTATTTATTTCAACGGCATTATCAGTAATTGTCGGTGTGTCTGTTGGAGGAAGTGCGAAAGCCATCATTTTATATGAGGCGGCACTAGGTCTTGGGATTTCTGTTGGGCCGCTCCTTGGCGGTGAGCTTGGAACGATCTCTTGGCGCGGGCCATTCTTTGGTGTGGCAGTGTTAATGCTCGTTGCTCTTTTAGCCATTACCTTTATGCTTCCACCTATGCAAAAGCCGCAGAAAAAGGTGAAGTTATTTGAAGCTGTTGGAGCCTTGAAATATAAGGGGCTTTTAACGATGGCATCTGCTGCTTTCTTATATAACTTTGGATTCTTTGTTCTTCTAGCTTATTCGCCATTTGTTCTTCATCTTGATGAGCATGGTCTTGGTTATGTCTTTTTTGGATGGGGATTATTTTTGGCTGTGACATCTGTCTTCTCAGCGCCGGTCATTCATCGCAAATTGGGTACATTAACAGCTCTTGTTGTTCTCTTTGCTTCGTTTGCTGTGATTTTATTCGGCATTGGAATATGGACATCACATGTGGTCGTGGTCATTTGCGGTATTGTCATTGCTGGGGGAATCCTCGGCATGATCAATACGGTGCTTACGACGGCTGTGATGGGATCAGCTCCTGTTGAGCGTTCAATTGCATCATCTTCATACAGTGCTGTACGATTTATTGGTGGTGCGATTGCGCCTTGGATTGCGGGAGTACTCGCTGAAACTTACACAGCAAGCACCCCTTATTATGTAGGGGGGGCTGTTGTTCTCTTAGGAATGGTCATCCTGCTTCTTGGCCGTAAGCATTTGGTGAATATCCAGGCAGGTCATTAATAGAAAAAAGCCTCATATCTTTTGAGAAGATATGAGGCTTTTTTTGTCGTTATAATACTTTGGTCGTCCAAGATTCACAATTCCAAGTTTCAGTGGCCACATCTTGATAAAATTCAGGTTCGTGTGAAATTAATAGGACGCTGCCTTTATATTCTTTTAACGCGCGCTTTAATTCTTCTTTGGCATCGACATCCAAGTGGTTTGTCGGCTCATCGAGAACAAGTAGGTTGGTTTCTTCATTGATCAGCTTACAAAGGCGGACCTTCGCTTTTTCACCACCACTTAAAACAGACACACGGCTTTCAATATGTTTTGTCGTTAAACCGCATTTGGCAAGGGCGGCTCTGACTTCATATTGTGTGTACGATGGGAAGGTGCTCCACACCTCTTCGATACAAGTGTTGCTGTTTTGCTCTTTTACTTCTTGTTCAAAGTAGCCTATATGCAGGAATTCTCCGCGTTCCACCTCACCAGAAATGGGGGAGATTTCTCCAAGAAGACTTCGGAGCAGTGTCGTTTTTCCGATACCGTTGGCACCGTATAATGCAATTTTCTGCCCGCGTTCCATTTTTAAATTCAATGGACGAGAGAGCGGTTCGTCATACCCAATGACTAAATCCTTCGTTTCAAAAATCAATTTCCCTGATGTGCGTGCAGGTTTAAAGTGGAATTCTGGTTTTGGTTTTTCCGCTGCTAATTCAATCATGTCCATTTTATCGAGTTTCTTTTGACGAGACATCGCCATATTTCGAGTGCTGACACGTGCTTTGTTTCTCGCGACGAAATCCTTTAATTCAGCCACTTCTTGCTGCTGCCTTTTATACGCAGCCTCTAGCTGCTGCTTTTTCACTTCGTATACTTGTTTAAATTGGTCATAATCACCAACGTATCGCGTGAGTTCTTGATTTTCGACATGATAAATCAAGTTAATGACACTGTTTAGGAACGGGATATCATGTGAAATGAGGATAAATGCATTTTCATATTCCTGCAAATAGCGCTTCAGCCACTCAATATGCTGTTCATCTAAATAGTTGGTCGGCTCGTCAAGAAGAAGAATTTCAGGCTTCTCTAACAGCAATTTCGCAAGCAGTACTTTTGTCCGCTGTCCGCCGCTCAGCTCTGTCACATCACGATCGAGCCCGAGATCTGTTAACCCAAGACCTCTTGCAATTTCCTCTACCTTGGAATCAATGATATAAAAATCATTGTTCGTCAGGGCATCCTGAATGACGCCTACTTCTTCTAAAAGCTTTTCTAGCTCATCAGGATCTGCTTCACCCATTTTTTCGTAAATGTCATTCATTGCGGCTTCCATTGAGAATAAATAATGGAATGCATCTTGAAGGACTTCACGAATGGTTCTTCCTTTTTCAAGCACGGTATGCTGATCGAGGTAGCCGACACGGACATTTTTTGCCCATTCGACCTTTCCTGCATCTGGCTCAAGCTTGCCAGTAATAATATTCATAAACGTTGACTTTCCTTCACCGTTGGCGCCGATCAAGCCGACATGCTCGCCTTTTAATAACCGGAAGGAGACTTCGTGGAAAATGGCTCTGTCGCCAAAGCCATGACTTAAATCTTTAACAGATAATATCATTTTTTACACCTCAAATAGATTCAAAACGGCTAGTGCCTCTCATGATTATATCGAACTGTCCGGCTCGATAAAAGCACCAAAAGAAAAATTGCGTTTCAAAGCTGATTTTGAGATACTTAAGGATAGATTGAATGAGGATAAAGGAGATCAACATGACGGAAAATTGGGCATTTTTGAAAGAAGCAAAGCCATTTATTCAAAAGAACTTTGAAGCGGCTGGCTTTGAGAAGCCAACAGCGATACAAGAACAAACAGCAGAGTGGATTACGGAAAAACGCGATGTGATCGCAGAATCACCGACTGGAACAGGGAAGACCCTAGCGTATGTTCTGCCGCTTTTAAATAAAATTGATGTGAGTATCAAACACCCGCAAGTCTTAATCTTGGCACCTTCAAGAGAGCTTGTGATGCAAATTTTTGATGTTGTGCAAGAGTTCAAACAAGGTTCAGACATCAAAGCTATTTCCTTAATAGGCGGGGCAAACATCAAGAAGCAGCAGGAAAAGCTAAAAAAACACCCGAATATCGTGGTGGCGACACCGGGTCGCGTACAAGAGTTAATCAAAATCAAGAAACTGAAAATGCATGAAGTGAAAACGATCGTGTTAGACGAGGCAGACCAGCTTCTTGTCCCAGAGCATATGAAAACGATCCAAGCGATCATTAAATCCACATTAAAAGAAAGACAAATCCTTTGTTTCTCTGCGACGTTGAAAGAGGAAACCGTTCAACAGATTAAAGACATTGCATCTGAACCAGAAGTATTGAAAATTAGCAGAAGCCAAGAAGAAGCGCAGAAGGTAGGGCATTATTACCTGTTATGTGATCAGCGTGACAAGGTGAAATTACTACAAAAGCTATCACGGCTTGAGGACATGCAGGCACTCGTCTTTGTGCGAGATATTACGAATTTGAGCATTTATGCAGAAAAATTAGCGTATCACCATGTCGACCTTGGTGTGCTTCACAGTGAAGCGAAAAAAGCAGAGCGAGCTATCATCTTAAAGGAATTTGAACAGCGTGAATTCCCGCTTCTTCTTGCAACAGATATCGCAGCAAGAGGGATCGATATTGACGATCTGCCTTACGTGATCCATGCCGACCTGCCAAACGAAGAAGGCTATATCCACCGTTCAGGCAGAACCGGCCGCGCAGGAAAAGAAGGGGCTGTTATCAGCCTAGTCACACCTCAAGAGCATTCAATGCTTAAAAAAATGGCGAAAAAGCTAAATCTTTCGCTTCAGGAAATTGTTTATAAGCAAGGTCAGCTGCACCTTGCGCCCAAGCAAGCATAAAAAAAGGACCCTGCCGTTTGGCGGGTCCTTTTTGTGTTATGAAATTTTGACAAGCTGTTTTCCGACATTTTCCCCTTTGAATAGTCCGAGGAATGCATCTGGAATATGGTCAAAACCTTCGATAATGGTTTCTTTGTAAGTCAGTTTGTCTTCTTTTACCCATTGTGCGAGATCTTTTGCCGCCTCTTCAAAACGATCAGAGTAGTTGGCAACAATGAAGCCCTGCATCAATGCACTTGTTTTAATGAGTTTTGTTTGCACACGAGGGCCAATGTCTTCGCTTGCACTAATGTTATAAGAAGAAATGGCGCCGCAGACTGGAATACGTGCAAAACGGTTCAAATGATTCATTACAGCATCAGAGATTTCGCCGCCCACATTGTCAAAATACACATCGACACCGTTTGGACAGGCTTTTGCAATGGCGTCATCTAAATCATTTGTTGTTTTATAATTAATGGTTTCATCAAAGCCCAGTTCTTTTAAATAAGCCAGCTTATCATCAGATCCGGCAATTCCAACGACATGGGCACCTTTGATTTTAGCGATCTGTCCGACAACAGAACCAACGGCACCTGCGGCTCCAGAAATGACAACAGTTTCGCCTTCTTTTGGCTGACCAATCGCAAGAAGTCCAAAATAGGCGGTTTGTCCTGGCATGCCCAAAATCCCTAAGTAATAAGATAGCGGCGCAATGGATGGATCAATTTTTGTCAGAGACTCTGCTTTGGCAGTAGAATATTCCTGCCAGCCAAGGAATCCAAGTACAAAATCACCTTTCTCAAATTGAGGAGATTTGGACTCGACGACTTCTCCGACCACTCCACCTTGAATGACTTCATTCAGCTTGAACGGAGGTGTATAGGATTTTGTATCTTGCATTCGTCCTCTCATGTAAGGATCTACAGACACATATTTCGTTTGAATCAAGACTTCGCCATCTTGCGGCGTTGGTATATCAACTGTTTCAAAATGAAAAACATCTTTAGTAGGTAACCCTTTTGGACGTTTTGCTAATTGAATTTGTTTTTGTTGACTCATGTCAAATCCTCCCTTTCACTTGCAATCTAGATTTACATTAACATGATGCTTCTTTTCGTTCAAAACATACGGTCTTTTCCAAGCACATACAAAAAAGCAGCCACCATCTAAAAGAAGGGGACTACTTTTTTTGAAGAGAGACAGAAAGGAGCGGCGGGAGACAACCAAACAGTTGATACTCATCCGCATCACGTTCTTTTAATAAATATTCATTTGCATTTTGCATGGAGGCTTTCATCATATCGTGCGTCACAAAAGGAAAAAGGATATTTAAATATGAGGACAACAGGTCTTGTGGATCTTGTTCGATTGACTCGATATCTCCAATGTTAATAATAATAGAAAAGAGATAATCGATGCAGATGTGAAAGTGCTGTTCAGCAAACAAAGTAAGCGGCTTTGCTTTTGATTCTTCAGGATTCCATTTTTGAAAAAGCTGTTTCACCAAATCACTGACAACCCATGCATTAAACTGCTGCTCAGCTGAAAAATAATACATCAGCTCCACCCCATTTCTAGCCTCCAGTATAAGAATTGTACAACAAATGACAAGGAAAGCATACAATTTTTCAGAAAATTTAGTCATATTAACAGTCTTTTTGTCAAAAATAAGTCCATAGACGCATTAAGTTCACAGAGTAAAAATGGATGTGCTGGAGGAAGGTTTAATGACAAAAGTGACGGGTAAAAGATTCGTAAGACGTTAAAGGAGGAATAATAAATGAAACCTGTTGTAAGAGAGTATTCAAATGATGAAACACTTCAAAGAGATGTGGAGCAATTAAAACAACTCGGTGTTGCAAGAGAGGACATTTATGTTCTGTCCCATGACGATGATCGAACTGAGCGTATTGCAAGCAACGCAGATGCCAATACGATAGGTCCAAAAGAAGTTGGACTCAAGCATGCGGTTGGAAACATCTTTAGCAAAAAGGGAGATGAACTCCGCAATAAGATTCACGAAATTGGTTTCTCAAAAGAAGAAGCTGAGACATTTGAAGAACATTTAGACGAAGGAAAAGTTCTTCTCTTTGTGACTGACCATGAAAAAGTGAAAAATTGGGCATAAACGCCATCGTAAAAAGCCTCTTACTTTTGTAAGGGGCTTTTTTCAGATTTTTGACAAAGGGCTAAAATGAACTTGATTTTAGCCCTTTGTCTTCTTTTCAGCGTGATAGAAAACCTTTGCAGTCTAGGAAGGACGAGTACTGGCGCGGAGCGAATTTGACATTCGTGAGCACCAGCACGCAGGACTGACAAAGAATGCGAGGGTTTGTCTACACGCTGAAAGCCTCTTACTTTTGTAAGGGGCTTTTTTTCATGCTGCGATAATTAAAATCTACCATCTGTCTTTTTCACTATAATAAGAAAGGTTGAAAAATTGGGATAAACAGTAAAATGTCTAATTGAAAATATAGAAATATCAAAGGATACCATCAAAAAAATGAAAAAAGTAGTGAAAATATCACAAAAAACCATTCGGGAAATAATTATGATATCTTTATTTTTATTTCAAAATGAAATAAAAATCTTGTGTAATTTAGTAGATAAATTTCTTAGTTCTATTGGTTTAAGTTGTATTTTTGTGTAGAAATAAGTGTTTTAAGGTCAAAAAACCACGAAATATACCTGTATTTTCAATTAGAAAATCATTCTAATGTTTAGGAAATAATTTGTTGACAAAATAATCTAAAAACAATATATTTGGCTTAATCAAGTTATTATGGAAGTAGTTGTTAAATTTTTGATAGGGATTTCAGGATCAATTCTGTAAATGATGATGCATTAAGACCTAAGGAAGAGCGCTTCTGAGGCAGAGCGATACGGAAGAAATATCTATTAGACAAA
Source organism: Bacillus sp. FSL K6-1106 (assembly GCF_038005245.1). NCBI lineage: Bacteria > Bacillati > Bacillota > Bacilli > Caryophanales > Bacillaceae > Bacillus > Bacillus sp. FSL K6-1106. The sequence continues at coordinate 388,530 of NZ_JBBOSV010000002.1, read as the reverse complement.
AAGAAATGGATGATAGATAGCTTAGAATGGTAGATTCGTCTTTCTACTATGCCTATTTCTCAATGATATGATTCAGGGTATTCAGAGGATCATCATAAAGAAAGCGCTTTCTAAACGCTGTTAAGGAGGTGAACCCATATGAAGAAAATGTATAACAAACTGAGGCGCTGTAACAGTTGAATGGCTGTGGTTGTATGTGAAGATGAGTGCTGAAAAAGAAGAGTGACATGTGGGATGCTTCTCTCCTTTTTCAGAAAACAGATTTCCTAAAAAATCCATCTTTCATTTTATCATAAGGCTTTTTGCTTGAAAACCACCTTTATTAGGAAAGGTGATTGTGAATTGAAGGAGGTCACGTGATGAAAAAGGCTTTGTATCATGAAGACAGCGGGTTGTATTTAGAGAAAATGCGCATGGCTTTTCAAGAACACTATGAGCAAAGAACAGATATGTGGTCCACTGATCCATCATTAACAGACGCTGCTGTGATGTCTCTCAAGGCATGGCGTTCCAGGGAAAAGGATGCACTTGCTTCGGTGCTGGATATCGGCTGCGGGAACGGCAGGGCTCTTGAACATTTACAAGGACTGTCGGCATATACCGGCATTGATCTTTATGAGCATGAGGAATGGGAAGGATTAAAGAAGAGAAAAGAGGTTCCTGTCCATTTTTATCATCAAGATTTTATGTCCTGGTCGATGAATCAAGGGCGCGAGCTGACGTTTGATCTGATTTTAGATCATGGCTGCTTTCACCATCAGCACCCTGATGACCACGAACGATACTTAAAGCAGATTTCCTCGCTGCTTCATGAAGGTGGTGTGTTTTCCCTTGTTGTATGGGGAGAAGAGTGGAAAACAGGCTTAATCGGAGAAGATGGACGCTTCCATTTTTCATTCTCAGATACTCAGCTTGGAGAAAAGATTTGTACATCAGGACTTGAGCTCGTTTCGATTACACCATTACAAGCGAAGGCTGGGATCAGCCAGCATCATGTCATTGCTGTCAAAATCTAGTGCAAAGGAGGATAAACGCGATGTTTGATGTGATGGTTCTTGGTGCATACCTAGGCGGGTGTCATGCTTCAATCAATGTAGCTGAATTGAAGTACGGACTATTCATCCAATCAAAGGGTACAACCGGATGATGTGCATTTGAAGGACCAGAGCTTCTAGTAAAGGAGAAAGCAGCTCGAAGCTAGCAGAGATATTCTTTTAGAGAAAGAGCATGTCAGTTTCCATTCAAGAATCATCAAATGGTGTTGCTCTCTTACAGAGAATACAGCGTATGAAGCTCGATTTCTGCTCCTTTGTACTGGACAAGTGACAGTCTAAAAAGAGTCTTTATGAAAGGTACTGATGGATGATTGGCATCGCACATCTATTCAGCCAGTATGACAGGAAATTTCTCCTGAGCCATGATTCTAGCTGGAACCGGTGCTCAGGATGCAAAGGGAGTGCATACACATATTCATCACGCCATCACTGCGCTGAGAGAGTTCAATGGGGTGCAGTGATGAATAGGGGGAGACAAATGAACAAGTTTGTAGCTGAACTACAATCAATGATTCATCATTTTACATTTCAAGAAAAACACTATTTGCTCGTGGGGCCAGTGAACCTGCCGATCTCTATTGAACATGAAGAAGTGCAGTTTACATGGTATGCCTTTGCGTCTGTAGAAGCTGATACAACGCCAACGGTTGAGTCTATTGTACAAATGAGTACCGAGCAGCAAACATTTTCCTCTTGTCTCCTTTTTGGCGACTTTGAAAATGAAGTGCCGCCGCTTGTGCGAATTCATAGTGTCTGCCAAACAGGGGATGTGTTTGGGTCACTGAAATGTGATTGCGGTCCACAGCTTGCATCATCGCTAAAAAAAATCACCGATTACGGAAAAGGCATGCTTGTGTATATGGCCAATCAAGAAGGGCGCTCTATTGGGTTAATGGCCAAAGCCTTCACGTATAAATTACAGGAAATGAAACTGGATACATTTGAGGCGAACAGGTTGATCGGCTGCGGAGATGATGATCGGCATTACGAGGAAGCAGCGGCTGTCTTGCACTATTTAAACAAAGGGAAACCATTGCATCTCTTAACCAATAATCCAGATAAAGTCGATTCCATTGCTGCTTACGGTCTTCCGGTTTTACGGTTTGATCATACGGTAGAAGCCTCTCTCTATAATGAGGCGTATTTAAAGGCAAAAGCAGCATCAGGGCATATGGTCGATGAGAAGAAATTAATTAATCAGTAGATGAGTTTATTTAAAGAAGGCGGGAGAAAAGCGTGAAACCTGATATCAATTGGATTCAAATCCCAAGCGGCTATGCGACGATTGGAAGTAATGAAGAAGATATGAAAAAGGCATCAGAATTTTGGAAGGACAAACTTCTGAATCCAGCCTATGGCCGTGAGAAAAAATTTCAAAAATGGCTGTACAAAGAATTTCCATCTTATCAGCCGTATATGAGCGAATTTTTCATCTCAGATACGGTCGTCACCAATGAATGGTATCAAAGCTATTGCGACGAGACAGGAAAGCCTTATCCAGAGAGCTTGACGAACCTAGAACTTGGCGGGGGAAAAGACCATCCAGCTTGGGGCATGGACATCGAGGAAGCTTTCTCATTTTGTCAGTGGCTGAGCGGGAAGCTTGGATATGAGGTATCGATCCCTACTGAGGAAGAATGGGAATATGCTGCCCGGGGCAATACGAGACATCAATATCCTTGGGGAGATGAGTTTGATCCCTCTTACTGTAATACGCACGAATCAAATATTGAAAAAACGACACCTGTCCGTCATTACGAAAAAGGAAGATCTCTATTTGGACTATATGATATGGGTGGCAATGTCGAAGAATGGGTCAACACCAAGTATCACATATATGAAGGCGGAATTGAGGTTGTAGATGATTTAACCGAGACACTCGGCAGTGATTACTACATTTTAAAAGGTGGCTCCTTCGCAAGAGGCGGAGATTTATGCAGAGTCGCAAGAAGACACGGGAAACACCCAGACCCTGTTTTTCGATTTACTGGTTTTCGTGTAGTTACTCGTCAAAAACAACATATAAAGGTGGGAGTGTAAAACCATGCATAGAGGACCGATTACATCCGTTTTATCAACTCAGCATGACCAAATTGTCTACACAGGCGGCTATGACCGCTGTATTTATAAATGGGACCGTGCCACGGGAGAAGGAACATTCATTGGCAGTCACGAGCATATCATCAACTCTTTATCCCTTTCGGAAAATGGAACGTATTTAGCGAGTGCATCGTCAGACTATACCATTCAATTATATGATACTAGCACACATACAAGAATTCGTACGCTATATGGTCATGCGGATGATGTGGAAGCTGTCGCATTTGCAAAGCAGGATACGCTTCTTGTATCGGTGTCCAGAGACAGAAGATGCTTAGTTTGGGATATTGAAACGGGAGCCATTTTAAGAGAATTTCATGGACATAGCAAGGATGTATTAGCTGTATGGATTCATGAGGATAAAGCTTATACAACTGGTGACGATGGCTATGTCCTTGTATGGCTCTATGAAACAGGAGAAATTGTAGGTGAAATTGGCCCGTTTGATTATGAGCTGGATACCATCAGCGGCAGCAATCAAAAAGAAGTATTCGCCCTTGGTAGAGACGATGGCACAGTTATCATTTATGATGCCGCTACATTACAGGAGAAAAAAATCATTAAAGCTCATTTACAAGGTGTGAAACGTGTGAATTTTTCTCCGAGCGGTAACTACTTGCTTACAGCGGGTTATGACCATTTAATTAAGCTGTGGAATTATGAAACCGGTGATTTAATTGATACGCTGCTGCCTCATAAATATCAATGGGAGCGCTCGCTTGTTTGGACAGAAGATGAGCAAGCCATTTTAGGAGCCAGCTTTGGGAAAACGTATTGTGAATGGTCCATTCAAGAAGGAAAAGTGATCTCTGATGAGCAGGAATTGGCGACACCTTCTATTAATGATATTGCGTTGACTGAAGCGGGTGATATTATCACTGCATCAGATGACGGAAAATTCAGAAAGAATGGAATCGAAATCGCAAAATCAACAGGTGTTCTCACAAATGGAGTGGCTGTTGCACGGGATGGAAGCTATTATGCATGGGGCGATCATGCGAGTCAGGTGCATATTGTACACGAGTCATTGCAGCAAATGGTCTCTTTTGATCTCAACACAGGTCCTGTCAATAGTGTGTATTTCCATGAGGAGGATCGTCAATTTTATATCGGCACTTATGGCGGTTATGTGCATGTCATTTCGACAGAACACTTAAAGGAAATTGGCCGTTCTAAAGCACATGATTGCGCGGTCAAAGCATTAAAGGTAGAAGGAGATCATATCATCACAGCGGCAGTTGAAGGAACAATCTGTCTTCTCGATAAAAAGAGTTTGTCCTTAACAGCAGAATATATCGGGGCGACAGAGCTGTTAAATGATGTATTTATTGATAGCAAAAGAGATCGTATTGCCATTGTCAGCCGTGATAAAAACGTACGATTGTTTGATTTGCATACAGGCAGAATTTTAAATCAGCACAACGAGCATCAATATTCCATTAAATCCATCACTGTGACAGACTCTGGCTATATTGTGAGCGGAGACTATTGGGGATATATTGTGGTCTGGAATCCAGAGCTAGATGTCAATACAGGTCCGATTCGAATTGCTAAGAATGGCATTAGTGCCATTAGACAACTAGGAAATGATGTGTATGCAAGCTCATATGACGGTGGTATTTATCATATTCGAGAAGATGGCACACATACGGAAGTACTGCGCTTATTTGAACAATTTCCGAAAGAAGTAATCTCTCATTAAGAAAAAGAATGTAAGCGGGGGATTCTCATGATAAGTGTTTGCAAGGAACATATGAAAAAAGGTCTGACTGTACTCAATTGTCCGCATGTGCTCCTCATTAATAAATATGAATGTCGCAAATGCTGTTTTTGTAAACAACGAGCATCATATAAACTGTTTTATTCCTTGCCTTACTATGATCGATCTGAAAAGAAACGGCTTGAGAAAGTATAGTACATGAGAATAGAACTCCTTCATTTTCTGAAGGAGTTCTTTCCCTTGAGAGAAGAAAGGAGCCCGAGATGAAAGACGATGTTTTTTATATGAAGCTGGCGATTGCCAACGCGAAGGCGATGAAAGGACAAACCTCACCCAATCCGCTTGTTGGTGCAGTGATTGTTCAGAGCGGTGAGATCGTTGGGATTGGTGCGCACATGAAGGCGGGCGAGCCTCATGCTGAAATTCATGCGCTGCAAATGGCAGGAGAAAAGGCGAAGGGAGCTGACATGTATGTGACACTCGAACCTTGTACACATCACGGAAAAACAGGCCCTTGTACCGAAGCGATCATCAAAAGTGGAGTGAAGAAAGTGCTGATTGCCACCCAAGATCCGAATCCTGTTGTTGCAGGTAAAGGAATTGCCTTTTTGAAAAAGGCTGGAATTGAAGTGGAGCAAGGTATATGTAAACAGGAAGCAGATCGTTTAAATGCTCCTTTTTTTCATTTGATGCAAACAAACCTTCCTTATGTCATCTTAAAATCAGCTATTTCGATAGATGGGAAAATTGCCACGGCTGATCAAGAAAGCAAATGGATCACTGGAATAGAAGCGAGAACAGAAGTGCAGCGCTTACGTCAAGAAGTAGATGCGGTGCTGACAGGAGTGGAAACGATTATTCAAGATGATGCCGGCTTAATTGTAAAGGATTCATTCAACCATCAGCCCATTCGTGTCATTTTAGATTCAACATTAAGGATACCGCTTCATGCCAAATGCTTAACAGATCATAGGGCAGAAACCATAATTTGTACATCACAAGATTATGATCATCAAAAGTATCAACAGTTGATACAAAAAGGTCATCAAGTATTTGTCACAAGCGGAGAACACCGGACAGATCTTCAGGATGTGTTACACCTGTTGAAGAAGCGCTCTGTGATGTCAGTGCTTGTAGAGGCAGGGGGCAGTGTGAGTGCGTCATTTTTAGAAGCATCACTTGTGAACGAAGCTGTTATCTATATGGCACCTTTATTAATCGGAGGGAAAGATGCACCTACTTTTTTTGAAGGAGAAGGTGTGAAAAAACTAAAAAAGGCGATCCGTCCAGCGGATATTGAATATAGTATGGTAGGAAAAGATTTAAAAATGACGATGACATTTTAACGATGGAGAGAGGTCCTTGCACGCAGAGTGCAAGACCTTTCAAATTTTTTGATAAAAATAAAATTGTACATACACCTTTATCGATCATGATGAATACGATGGATGGGGGTGATTCTATGAGAAAATGTAGACAATGCGGAAAGATATACCCAACTCATTCGACAGACCACTACCAAAAAGGAAGCTGGTATGATGCGTATAAGGATGATGGCTGGGAATGTGATAGTTGTAAGAAAGGTAAATCAGACAAACCAAGGAAACCAGTAAAAAATCCATGCTGCGGAAAAGATCCTTGTGTGTGTGTCATTCAAGGACCGCCAGGGGGAAGAGGAAGGAGAGGCCCAGCAGGTCCGGCGGGTCCAGTAGGCCCAGCGGGTCCAGCCGGCCCGGCAGGTCCACAAGGCCCAACAGGCGTTGGGTTAACAGGGATTGTAGCATTTGATCCAGCGGTAGCCCCGGCGTATCCAGTAGGTCAAGTGGTGACATATGATGGCAGTACGTATGTGGTAAATTCAGCACCACCAACAGGTACGCCTGATACATCGCCGGATTATACGCTTTTAGCAGCTGCGGGCGCAACAGGTACAGGACCAACAGGTGTCACCGGAGATCCAGGTCCGACGGGTGCAACAGGAGCCACTGGTGTAGGTCTAACTGGAGTCGTTCCTTTTGATGCGGCAGCGGCACCAGGATATCCATTGGGTCAAGTAGTGACATATGAAGGTGGAACGTATCTTGCAAACACAGCATCACCAACGGGTACACCGGATACATCACCAGATTATACGCTTCTAGCCGCTGCGGGTGCGACAGGAGATACGGGTGCAACCGGAGCAACAGGAACAGGAGCAACAGGAGATACAGGCGCAACTGGAGCGACCGGAGCCACAGGAGATACGGGTGCCACGGGAGCAACAGGAACAGGAGCGACCGGCGCTACTGGAGATACAGGCGCAACCGGAGCGACCGGAGCCACAGGAGATACGGGTGCCACAGGGGCAACAGGAACAGGAGCGACCGGCGCTACTGGAGATACAGGTGCTACTGGAGCGACCGGAGCCACAGGAGATACGGGTGCCACAGGGGCAACAGGAACAGGAGCCACGGGAGCGACTGGAGCAACCGGAGCCACGGGTGCAACGGGAGATACAGGAGCGACAGGAGCAATCGGAGCGACCGGTGCAACGGGAGATACGGGAGCGACCGGAGTAACCGGAGCCACAGGAGTAACGGGAGATACGGGAGCGACCGGAGTAACCGGAGCCACAGGAGCAACGGGAGATACCGGGGCAACCGGAGTAGGGTTAGCTGGTATTTTGGCATTTGACCCAGCAACAGCTCCAACCTATCCAGTAGGTCAAGTGGTGACATATGAAGGTGGAACTTATATCGTAAATACAGCGCCACCAACTGGCACACCAGATACGTCTCCAGATTATACGTTATTGGCAGCCGCAGGTGTGACAGGCGCCACGGGAGATACAGGAGCGACCGGAGTAACCGGAGCCACGGGTGCAACGGGAGATACAGGAGCGACCGGAGTAACCGGAGCCACAGGTGTAACGGGAGATACGGGAGCGACCGGAGTAACCGGAGCCACGGGTGCAACAGGAGATACGGGAGCGACTGGAGTAACCGGAGCTACAGGTGTAACGGGAGATACGGGAGCGACCGGAGTAACCGGAGCCACAGGTGCAACAGGAGATACGGGAGCGACCGGAGTAACCGGAGCCACAGGTGTAACGGGAGATACGGGAGCGACCGGAGTAACCGGAGCTACAGGTGCAACAGGAGATACGGGAGCGACTGGAGTAACCGGAGCCACAGGTGCAACAGGAGATACGGGAGCGACTGGAGTAACCGGAGCCACAGGTGCAACGGGAGATACCGGGGCTACCGGAGTAGGGTTAGCTGGTATTTTGGCATTTGACCCAGCAACAGCTCCAACCTATACAGTAGGTCAAGTGGTGACATATGAAGGTGGAACTTATGTCGTAAATACAGCACCACCAACTGGCACACCAGATACGTCTCCAGATTACACGTTATTGGCAGCCGCAGGTGTGACAGGCGCCACGGGAGCAACCGGTGTCACAGGAGATACAGGTCCAACAGGAGCGACCGGAGTCACAGGCGCCACAGGTGTCACAGGAGATACGGGTGCAACAGGGGCTACAGGAACAGGCGCCACGGGAGCAACCGGTGCAACAGGCGCCACAGGTGCGACAGGTGTAACAGGAGATACGGGTGCAACAGGGGCTACAGGAACAGGTGCCACGGGAGCAACCGGTGCAACAGGCGCCACAGGTGCGACAGGATCAAGTGCGATTATTCCATTTGCATCTGGTACACCAGCTGTTTTAACCACAATCGCAGGCGGTCTAGTTGGAACATCTAGTTTGGTCGGATTCGGTAACTCGGCGACAGGTGTCAGTATTGTAGGAGGAATCATTGATTTAACCGGAGCAGCAGGAACATTGTTAAACATGGCATTCTCCGTTCCAAGAGCTGGAACCATTACGTCATTTGCCGGCTATTTTAGCACGACTGCAGCCCTTTCTTTAGTTGGCACGAGTATTACTGTAACTGCTAGTCTGTTTGCTTCACCGACACCAAATAACAGCTTCACTCAAGTAGCGAGCGTCACATTGGCTCCAGCGTTAACCGGGATTTTAACGCTAGGGGCTATTACAAACGGCATCGCTACTGGTTTAAATGTACCAGTCACACCAGAAACAAGATTACTTGTCGTATTCTCGGCATCAGCTACAGGTCTTTCTTTAGTGAATACTGTAGCAGGCTATGCAAGTGCTGGTTTATCCATCACGTAATAGGCACACAGGGATGACTCAATACTGAGTCAATACTGTAGCAGGCTATGCAAGTGCTGGTTTATCCATCACGTAATAGGCACACAGGGATGACTCAATACTGAGTCATCCTTTTTTTGTCTGTGTGAATTTTCTCTTAACTTCATGAGAAAAAATGATATGATTTTCTTAGAGTCTATTCGGGTGAATCTACTGAATTAGGGGTTGTGGCGGTGAGGATGGGCAAAAGGAAAGTCACTTTACAAACAAAAATTTTGGGGTTAATTATTGGTCTTTTACTTGTTGTTATTGCCTTATTGACCATTTGTTTTGGTTTTTTGCAGACATCAGAAAGGCAGAGCCAAGCTGAACAGCTGGCGGTGCAAACTGCTAGAACGATATCTTATATGCCGCCCATTAAAACATCGGTGGCTACGGGAGATTCGCAAAATGAAGAACAGGCTGTGCTTGAGCAAATGAAAGAGCAAGTAAGAGCGCATGCCATTTTTATCACCAATCAAAAAGGAAAGGTTCTTTTTCATACGAATCATGAGGATGTAGGGAAAACCATCAGTGTGTCGGAAGGAAGAAGTACACTGCTATTTGGAGGAACTTCCATATCAACGGGTGATTCTGATGGTGAAACCGTTGTCAGAGGAAGTGCTCCGATCATGAAAGAAACTGGCAGTTATGAAGAGATTATTGGGACAGTCAGTGTCGAATTTTTAAAAAGAGATATCGATCAAGCGACAGCTCATCAACTCTTCAAATTAAGTTATATTGCCCTTCTTGTTTTGCTGCCTGGGGTTTTTGGAGCGATTTTTTTAACAAGGAGTATTCGAAAAGATATATTAGGGCTTGAACCGCATGAAATTGCTTCATTATATCGAGAAAGAGAAGCGATGCTGCATGCGATTAAAGAGGGAATCATTGCATTTGACCGTAAAGGTGCCATTACGATGATGAATACGTCAGCTGAACAGATGCTACGCGTCTCTTCAACGCTGCCTCTTCATATTGATCAAGTGTTGCCAAATGCCAATCTTCTTTCCTATCTAAAGGTAGAGATGATTGAACCTAACATAGAATCAGTCGTCAATGATAAAACCTTCGTGCTAAATGTCAAAAAAGTGGTGCAGGACAATCGGGTATTTGGAGGAATTGTGAGCTTCAGGGAGAAAACCGAGCTGACAAAGCTGCTGGATACATTGACAGAGGTCAGTCAATATTCAGAAGACCTTAGAGCACAAACACACGAATTTTCGAATAAGCTGTACGCTATTTTAGGCTTGCTTGAGTTGAAACAAGTGGATGAAGCCATTGAGTTAATTAAAGAAGAGTATACACTTCAAAATCGCCAGCATGATTTACTCATGAAGCAAATTCGCTCTCCGAAGATACAAGCCATTTTACTTGGGAAGTTAGGAAAGGCATCTGAGAAAAAGGTTCATTTTCACATTGATGAAAATAGTTCATTGGAGCCGCTCCCAGCCCATTTAAGTTTATCTCACTTTATCACCATCATTGGCAATCTCGTAGACAATGCGTTTGAGGCTGTATTGAATAAAGAGAAAAGAGAAGTCAGCTTGTTCATCACAGATATTGGATTTGATATTATCATAGAGGTATCTGATTCAGGGGACGGTGTAGATGAAGGAGCCATTTCACAACTTTTCACAAGAGGACATTCATCAAAGGGAGAAGGGCGAGGTTATGGACTTGCCAATGTCAAAGAAGTGCTAGATGAACTTGGGGGCTGGATTGAAGTTGCGAACCAAAAAGAAGGCGGTGCCATCTTCACTGTTTACATACCGAAAGGCACAAAGGGGGAATAGGTTGTGATAAAGGTACTCATTGCGGAAGATGATTTTCGAATCGCTGCGATTCATGAATCTTATATACAAAAGGTACAAGGCTTTCAAGTGGCCGGCAAGGCAAAGAGTGCAAAGGATCTGTGGGAGGCACTTCAAAAAGAACAAGTGGATCTCATTTTACTTGATGTCTACATGCCTGATGAGCTCGGCACGAACCTTTTGCCGCTGTTAAGAGAGCGCCATCCTGAAGTGGATGTGATCATTATCACGGCTGCAACGGAAACGATGCTGTTAAGAGACGCATTGCATTATGGAGTCGTTCATTATTTAATCAAACCAGTGACCGCCCAAAAATTCACGCAGGTTTTAACCGAATATAAAGAGAAGAGAGAGTTAATCAATTCAAAAGAGGAAGTCAATCAAACGATGATTGATCTGTTTTTTGGTCAAATACAGGAAGAATCGCAGCAAAAGGATGAGCGAGACTTGCCAACAGGCATTAATTCATTGACTTTGGACAAAGTGAAAACATTCATGGCAGCAGAGATGAACGGAATTACAGCGGAAGAACTCGGAGAAAAAATGGGCGCATCACGCACAACAGCAAGACGATACGTAGAGTATCTTGTGACAACGGGAGAATGCCGGGCAGAGCTGGCGTATGGAATCATTGGTAGACCAGAACGGAAATATTATCCCGCCAAAAAACAAACGGAGTCATAAAAATGAAAAAAGGAATACTCTTACTCATTTTGGTCTGCCTTTGTACAACGCTCACCTTTAATGAAAAAACAGCAAAGGATTCTTTCATGGAGCACAGCCCATTATACATTGTGGTATCAGGTGTACCTGATGGCGGATTTGACCAAACAGCTCAAGTGATGAAAACCGTGCTAGAACAAGAAAAGCTAGTGGAAGAGCCTGTGCATATTCTTTATCAAAGAGGCGGAACGGTTGATAAAGGATGGACCTATATGATGGAGCGAGATGCCAATTATATCAGTTTAAATTCAAGCTTATTATTAAGCCGTAATTTGCTGGGCAGCAGTAACGTGACCATGAATGATGTCACCCCGCTTGCTATTCTTGCGGAAGAGTGGCAGGTAGTCGCAGTGCCAGTTGATTCTCCTTTCTCAAATGGAAAAGAGCTATTACACGCATTAAAAAAGAAACCAGATTCCTTAAAAATTGGGTTTGCCCCGGACTTTGGAAATGATGATCAAATCTCATTCGCACGGGCTGCCGAAATGGCAGGAATTGATCCGTACCGCATTCAGTTTTTAAAATTTGACAGTGCAGATGATTTATTCCAAGCGCTCATTGACCATGAGGTAGATGCGGCAACCACGACCATTACGGAGGTTCGCCATGATTATGAAAAGAAAAGACTGAAGCTTGTTGCGACCACAACGAATCAGCGTTTAGAAGGCTTCAAAGACGTGCCCACTTGGAAAGAACAGGGGATTCCGCTCATCTTCTCTCATTGGCGTGGTGTGATGGGACCAAAGCAAATGAATCAGCACGACATTCGAGCATGGGATCAGCTTCTTCAAAAAATGACGCAAACGAAGTCGTGGAAAAAGCAGTTAAAACAAAAAGGCTGGACAGGCCGTTATATGAACAGTAAAGAAGCAAAGGTCTTTATGGAAGAGCAATTAAGGCGATATGAGCAATTTATACAAGGAGAACAAGCGGTCAAATGAGACCGCTTTTTTTCATGGAACCAACAAAGAACAACAATTGCACAAAATGAACAAAAAGCATTTATCGACCAAAAAAGAATTAAAATTCATAATATTTACTTCAATTCAGGCGTCAGATATCATGACAGAAAGGGTTGGAAATGGGATACCAACATTTAATGAAAGCGTATACAACATAAGGGGTGAACAAAATGTTAGCGATCTTAGGATTTCTTATGATGGTTGTATTTATGGTTTTAATTATGACGAAACGTATGTCTGTTCTAACGGCATTGGTATTAACACCGATTGCATTTGCTCTTATTGCAGGTTTTCATTTTACAGAAATTTCAGACATGATTGTCAAAGGTGTACAGCAAGTTGCACCAACGGCGGTCATGATCATGTTTGCCATTTTGTACTTCGGGATTATGATTGATGCAGGTTTATTTGATCCGATGGTGGCAAAAATTTTAAACATCGTCAAAGGCGATCCATTAAAAATTGTTGTCGGAACAGCTGTCCTGACGATGCTTGTCGCACTTGACGGTGATGGAACCACAACGTACATGATTACAACAACAGCCATGCTTCCGTTATTTACATTGCTTGGCATTCGTCCGATTATTTTAGCGGGTATCGCCGGAGTCGGCATGGGGATTATGAATACGATTCCATGGGGAGGGGCAACACCTAGAGCGGCAAGTGCACTTGGCGTTGATCCATCACTTTTATTTGGCCCGATGATTCCAGTCATTGGCGCAGGGGTTTTGAGCATGATTGTGGTGGCATACTTTCTTGGGAAGTCTGAAAGAAAACGTCTTGGTGTTATTGAGCTCGAACAGCCGATTCATGCCAATGAAATGGCAGCGGCACTGCAAGATGATATTAAGCGACCGAAACTTTGGTGGTTTAACCTGACACTGACTTTGCTATTGGTTCTTTTGCTAGTGTCAGGAAAAGTAAGCTTAACGGTTCTGTTTGTTCTTGCCTTCTGTGTTGCCATTATCGTGAACTATCCGAATTTAGAGCAGCAGCGTGAGCGGATTGCGGCTCATTCAACAAATGTTTTGGCGATTGCTTCGATGATTTTTGCGGCAGGTGTTTTTACAGGCATCTTAACTGGGACGAAAATGGTTGATGAAATGGCGATTTCGATTGTTTCAGCTATTCCAGAGCAGCTTGGCGGGTTTATTCCAGTCATTGTCGCGCTAACAAGCGGGATCTTCACTTTCTTTATGCCGAATGATGCATACTTTTATGGGGTACTGCCGATCCTATCAGAAACAGCGGCAGCATACGGTGTCGATAAAATTGAGATTGCGAGAGCATCTATCATAGGTCAGCCGATTCACATGTTAAGCCCACTTGTTCCATCGACTCATTTACTTGTTGGACTCGTTGGGGTATCACTAGATCAGCATCAGAAATTTGGCATGAAATGGGCGGTTCTTGCAGTCGTCGCCATGACAGTGATGGCGGTTCTCATTGGAGCCATTTCGATCTGGTAATGAGAAGAGTGTCTGCTGTTCATGCAGGCGCTCTTTTTTAGGACCTATTGCAGGGCAAGCTCCATTCATTTGCCCTATATAAAGCCATACATGATTCCTCCAAAAGATATATTTTTGAAAAATGCTGACACTTTTGCTGTTTTTTTCTTTATAATGCAAATCAACGAAGGGAGAGGATAGCATGTCCAAACAGAAAAGTACCATTCTTTTTGCTGCTGTATGCCTCATGGCAGGAAGTTTGTCGATGGTGACCCCAGCTTCAGCGAATGCAGAGACCCCTTATTATGGAAAAAGTTATGAGCAGCCAGCCTCGGTTCAAAAACTGTATCCTGAGCCTGACGAAACGTTTGATACCCCTGCTTTTCAGAAAAAAGGAAAAGCATTTACCACACAAGAAGAGCTTCAAGATTTTTTACGTGACATTGTCAGTAAAAGTCCTTACGCCACGCAGAAACAGATTGGAACATCCATTGAAGGCAGGTCCATTCCAGCCCTCTATTTTACAAAGGATCGTCACATCTCTCCACTGTCAAAAAAGCCAACGATCTGGCTTCAAGCACAAATACATGGAAATGAACCAGCCTCCGGTGAATCTGCCCTTGTCATCGCCAAACGACTAGCAGGTGATGAAGGAGAGCGCATACTGAGCCATGTCAACGTCATCATTGTCCCAAGAATCAACCCAGATGGTTCTTATGCATTTGACCGCAGGCTTGCAAACGGAATGGATGGCAACCGTGACCACATGACACTAGAATCTCCAGAGCTGACAGCCCTTCATCAAGAATTTAATCGCTATGCGCCAGAGGTCGTCATTGATGCCCATGAATATGATGTCGGTCAAAAGCAGTTTGAAGATATCGGTGCATCAGGTGCTCTCAAGTATCACGATTTGCTGATATTATCCGGTAAGAATTTGAACATTCCTGAAAGCATTCGTTTCACGTCAAATGAATTGTACGTCAACGGAGTACGTGAAACATTGACGAATAAAGGATTTTCCAACGATTTATATTATACAAACACAAGAGGGAAGGACGGAAAGATCGACCTTTATGAAGGCGGAACCGATGCACGAATTGGCCGAAATGCCCTGGCGCTTTCACCAGCTTTATCATTTCTTGTAGAAAGTAGGGGGATTGGAATTGGTAGAGAGGACTTTACTCGGCGTGTGGCAGCACAAGTCACCACTCATGAAAAAATCATTGAGACAACGGTGAAGCATGCTAAGCAGGTGAAGCAGCAAATGGTGACGGAGCGGCTGAAACTTGTGAAAAAAGGTCTTCAATCAAACGATGATGATCAAGTAGTCATTCAAGATGCTTTCAAGGCGCCTGTGAACGATTCACTTGAAATGGTGGATATTGAGAAAGGACAAACCACCAATGTCCCAGTGCGTTTTCATAGTGCAAGTGATGCGGTTCCTGTATTGACAAGAGAACGGCCAACAGCTTATCTCATTCTCCCTGGACATGAAGGGGTAGATCGAAAACTTAGAACTTTAGGACTGAAAAGTGTGACTTTGCCAGTTGGCATGAAAGTGCCAGTTCAAGCCTATCAGGTGACAAAACGAGTGGAAACAAGCAAAACAGATATTCAGCTTGAAACGAGACTCGTTGAAAAGAAACGTCAACTGCCAAAAGGAACAAAGGTATATGTGACTGCACAGCCAGAGACCAATTTGTTGTCACTTGCTCTTGAACCAGAATCAAAAGACAGCTATATGTCATCAGGTTTTATTGCATCGAAAGTAGGCGATGAACTACCAGTTTACCGATTCTTGTTATCTCAAAAGACGTTAGGTATAAATAAAAAGGACTAAAATCAAGTTCATTTTAGCCCTTTGTCAACCATCCTAGAAGCGGCACAGTGCGTGCCGCTTTTTCTATTTTCGTCCAGCTCTGATCTCATCGGTCATGCCTTCATACGGTG
Organism: Bacillus sp. FSL K6-1106; assembly: GCF_038005245.1. Taxonomy (NCBI): domain Bacteria; kingdom Bacillati; phylum Bacillota; class Bacilli; order Caryophanales; family Bacillaceae; genus Bacillus; species Bacillus sp. FSL K6-1106. Next base: position 372,560 of record NZ_JBBOSV010000002.1, on the reverse strand, counting down.
CTTCTGCGATAATCGTTTCATCGTTTACCCCAGCATGGTGGATGTACGTAATGTCTGCGAATTCTGGTACGACATACTTCGGATAGGTTTCATATTTTTCACGGGATTCTTTCATGAGGTCGATATAGTCATTTTGATAGCAAACGGTGATATCTGGACGTTCATGCACCCATTTTGGGAAGAAAATGACGCCATGCATGCGTTTTTCCTCAGGCATAAAGTTTAAAGACACGTCTGTCCCAGTCGGTTCCGTCCAGGAAACTTTGTATACCCCTTTTGTCAGTTTCACAATATTCACTTCTTGATCACGAACCCAGCGGCCTCCAACCATTCCGCTATGAATGCGGTAATCAATGGTGTGATCATTTTTAATGTAAATCTCATATTCCCAGCCATTTTCATACGTATAAATCATATGAAGTCCAAAGAATTGATCCATGTTTATTCCTTCTTTCAATTAAAATGATGTTGTTTCAAACATGTCATGATTTACATGTTTATTTTAGGGTGTATGGTATACTATTGTCAAAGAATATGCGTTGGAGGCATGTCATGAGAGTACTGAAATATGCCATTCTTGGCTTACTAGATCAGCGTGAGCTGACGGGATACGATATGAAGAAACACTTTGAAGATTCCCTTGGACAGTTTTGGAGTGCGAAGCATAGTCAAATATACCCTGAATTAAAGCGGCTAACAGAAGAGGGTTTTATTGAATTTGATATTCACATACAAGGAAAGAAGCTAGAGAAGAAGGTTTATCAAATCACTGATGCAGGAAAAAGAGAACTGCATGAGTGGTTAAGGAAAAAAGGCCCGATTCCAGACACAACAAAAGATGAATTTATGTTAAAAACGTTCTTTATCTCATCTATGGATCAAAAAGAAGCGGCCGGTCTCTTCTCACATCAGCTGCAGGAGCGAACAAAGAAAGTAGAGATGCTTGAACAGAAACTGAACGTTTTAACAGAAGAAGATCCATCTGCCCAATCACCGCATTCAACACAATTCGGGCATTATTTAGTGCTGACAAGAGCAATTGAAAGGGAAAAAGGGTATGTTCGCTGGCTCCAAAAGACCCTTGAAGTCATTGATTCATCCATTGTCTAAGGACAATCGTCGCACGATATGATAAAAAATGGTTTGAAACAAGTGAATTTATCATTAGAAACCGCTACAATGGATATATTCGTATTAAAGTGAGGCGAGTATGTTTGAGTAACCAAGAAGCGTTGTGGAATGAAGCAGAAGCTTTTATTTCTGTATGCTATGAAGAATTAGGCAAGTCAAATGAAGAAAAAGCAGCACGTCTGCATGAAATAAAAAAAGAAATTGAGTCTGACGGTATGTATACTCATACGCAGGAAGAATTAGCTCACGGGGCAAAAATGGCATGGCGCAACAGCAACCGGTGCATTGGGCGCTTGTTTTGGTCAACACTGCATGTGCATGACTGCCGGCACGTGACAACAGAAGATGAGGTGAAAGAGGCACTCTTTCATCATATTGAGTATGCGACAAATGGGGGTAAAATCAAACCGTCCATTACCATCTTCCCACCAGAGAATAAGGGACGGAAGGAAGTCGTTATTTATAATCATCAGCTCGTTCGTTATGCGGGATATGAGTCGGAATATGGCATCATTGGGGACGAGGCATCACTTGAATTAACCAAGTTGTGTGAAGCGCATGGCTGGAAAGGCGAAGGCACGCATTTTGACCTTCTGCCTCTTATGTTTCAGCTAAAAGATCAGCCGCCGGTTTTGTATGATCTTCCGAGAGAGATCGTTCAAGAGGTAGAGATCACCCATCCTGAATATGATGGATTCGGTGATTTAGGACTGAAATGGTATGCTGTTCCGATTATTGCTGATATGAAATTAGAAATTGGCGGCATTCATTACAATGCGGCACCGTTTAATGGATGGTATATGGGAACAGAAATTGGCGCACGAAATCTAGCTGACGAAAACCGCTACAATATGCTGAAAAAAGTTGCTTCTATTTTAGGACTGGACACGACAAAGAATGCGTCACTTTGGAAGGACAAAGCCATTGTCGAGTTGAATGTCGCGGTTCTGCACTCTTATCGCGAGGCAGGGGTGACCATTGTGGATCATCATACAGCTGCCCATCAGTTCAAACAATTTGAAAAACAGGAAGAAAAGGCTGAACGTAAGCTGACTGGTGATTGGACATGGCTGATTCCGCCAGTATCACCAGCTGCTACGCATATCTTCCATCGTCACTATGATAATACGATCGTGAAACCGAATTATTTTTATCAGGAAAAACCCTACCACGGGACGGAAAGAGCCTAGCGAAAAGCTAGGTTTTTTTGTATGAAATGAGTCTTTTGAATGTTGTTTGATTTGGAAAATGATGGTTTAATGGCGGTGAAATCAAAAAGGGGGAATAGAGATGAAAAAAATGACGTTGCTCATATTTTTGGCTGTATTCAGTTTCAACGGATTTCTACCACTAGGTGATGAAAGAGCTAAAGCAACTACTGGAGCAATGGTTCAGAATGACATCGATTTAAAGGTGACAACCGATCATTCAACTTATACTTCGCTTCATCCTCAGGTCAACGTCAACATGACCGCAACAACAAATGAAACACTTTATTATACAGCTGCTATTCGAAAACTTACTTTCCCAGTGACACCAGTCTTTACACACGAAGGGTCTATCTCTGGACAAAACGCTTTCGCGGCACCTACTCGTTTATTACTTCCTAACAGTGGATCAGCCAACTATGATGTTCATGTGAGTCTCTACAAAGATGCTTCACGTACAACCTTGATTGGTTATTATGTTGCAAACCCATTTACTGTTGTGAAATAAAGGACACATATCAACTATCCTCTAATCCGAAAGTCTTGATAATGGGCGAACTCGGTGAGCGGCTCCATGTCCAAATGTGTGACTTTTGAAAAAGGACTACCTTTACGGACGGTCTCTAAAAAGTCAAAAATCTCCTGCTGCTCTCCTTCTACTTTTAACTCCACGTGACCCTCATCTGTGTTGCGTACCCAGCCTTTTATCCCTCGATTGACGGCTTCTCCTTGAACAAAATATCGAAAACCGACTCCTTGCACTCGTCCTTTTACAATAGCGTGATAATGAACCAATGTCATCTCTCCTTTTTTCTCATCGTAACATAACCTGCCTCGTTCCTTCACGTACCGACTATGATTTGACTGTCAAACCATGTAAAATAAAAGCAATCAGACAATCAAAGGAGATGGCGAGAGTGGGGCAGACAAGGTACGACATCGAAGGAATTCAAGTAGGACAACCTATCACCACCTATGTGAATGGTAAAGAAATCAAAACAGCCATCAACAAAAAGCGTATTCACGAGCCTGTTTATTTGAGTAAGCTCAATTTTGATGGAGATGGCCAGGGTGATTTGGTCCATCACGGAGGTGATGATAAAGCCATTTGCGTCTTTCCATATGATCACTATTCTTATTTTGAGCAATTTTTAGGAGTGTCGTTACAGGAGGCAGCTTTCGGTGAGAACGTGACCGTGCATCAGCTTGTAGAGACAGAAGTCCGTATTGGAGATGTATTTCAATTTGGGGAAGCGATTGTTGAGGTCAGTCAGCCAAGACAGCCGTGTGTGAAGCTCTCTCTTAAGCATGGAAACATGAAGCTTGTGAAGGAAGTGCAGCAAACGGGATATACCGGTTTTTATTTGCGTGTGCTGAAAGAAGGAATGGTCTCTCCTGATGACGCTCTTGTGTTAGTCGAAAAAGCGCCCCATCCCATCACAGTCCACGAAGTCAATGAAGTCAAATACCGTCAAGTAGATCAAAACAGGCTGAAAGCAGTTCTTGAAGTAGATGCCTTAGCAGATGTGGTCAGGAAGTCTTTAGAAAAACGTGTTCAGCCCATATAAAAAAGCCGTACATCTGATATGGATGTACGGCTTTTCAACATTTAAGAGCTCGTTTTCTTTTGCTCAAGAAGATTTGCAAGGAAATAAGTTTTAAAGCTTTGAAGCTTTCTTCCTTCATGCTTGGTCACACCAAGCTTCTTTAATTCTTCGACATACCAGCCTTTGCTACCATAATGCATGATAGAAAACTCCTTTCAATGGAAACTGCCTGCATTGTAACATCTCAAAAAAGGACGTGAAAAGTGTGCAGGTGTTTAGAAATGAAAACTGATTCTATCTGCCTATGATCCATGTATATGCTGGAAATAATTATTTATGAATTTGGCGGGTTGAGGGTAACAATGATCATGCCGACTGTCATAATCATGATGACAATACCGAGGTAGGTCATCATGGATTGTTTTTTCTTAATACCTACAACCGTTAAAATAATACTTTCAATAAAGAAGATAACACCGATGATGATGAACCACATATCAAATAAGACCCCTTTCGCATATCTTTGCCTATTTTACCACAGGCATTTTTGTTTAGTCGTGACAGATTCGTGAAACGGGCATGAAAAAATCCCCTCCAGTGAAGGAAGGGACCCGCTTGCTTACAGCTTTGTTAAAATAATCGGTTCGTCTTTTGTGATCACAATCGTATGTTCAATCTGTGCGACCAGGCTCTTATCAGGTGTTTTAAATGTCCAGCCGTCATCCGCTTGATAAATCGACTCAGCATTTGTTGAAATGAAAGGTTCAAAGGCGATGACTGTCCCATTCTTAAACAAAGCATTATCGAATGGATCATAATAGTTCAAAATATGGTTAGGTGCTTCATGCAGGCTTTTCCCAATGCCGTGTCCTGTCAAGTTCTTAATGACGGTAAATCCTTGTTCTTTCGCTGTATTGTAGACCGCACGGCCAATTTGATTTTGTCTTTTACCGGCTTTCGCGTGCTTTAATCCTTCAAGGAATGCATCCTCTGCACACTGGCATAATGCTTCAAGACGAGCATCTCCTGTACCTAAAACGAATGAAATCCCAGTATCGGAATAATATCCATCAAGCTCTGCTGAGATATCAATATTAATGAGGTCGCCCTCTTGTAAAATGGTTTTTTCACTTGGAATGCCATGTGCGACTTCATCATTGACACTGATGCAAGTCGTACCGGGGAAATCATATTCTTTTTCAGGAGCTGAATTGGCTCCATGCTCTTCTAATATTTTTTTCCCAATCAAATCTAATTCTTTTGTAGACATGCCTGGTTTCGCTTGGCTTTTCATTTCTTCTCTTGCCAAAGCGACAATTCGGCCGACTTTTTTTAAGGCTTCTAACTCATGATCATGTTTGACAATCACTGTTCATTCCCGCTTTCTATAACTTCATTCTATTCAATAGCTTACCACATTTTACGCCAAAAGAGTAAAGGCTGAGATTCGGGTGAGATGTGGACAAATTGGTATAGATAACTAGATGTGCATATGATATATTTTTTATGAACATCATGAGAGATTTGTTCATGATGATGACGAAGGGGGGAGAAATAAGATGGTGTTTCAGTTTTTTCAAAAGTTAGGAAAATCATTTATGCTTCCAATCGCTGTGCTTCCTGCAGCAGGTATCATTTTGGCTATTGGGCGGGAGGATGTATTTAATATCCCGTTTATTCATGCGGCGGGAAATGCAATTTTTGCGAATTTGGCTTTAATTTTTGCTATGGGTGTAGCGATCGGTATTTCAAAGGATGGTAACGGGGCAGCGGCATTATCAGGGGCAATCTCTTATTTTATTTTGTCAGCTGGTACCACGTCGATCAATTCGACCAACAATATGGGGGTATTGGGTGGTATTTTGTGCGGACTTTTGGCAGGTTACGTTTACAATAAATTTAAGGACACGAAACTGCCGGAATACCTAGGTTTCTTTAGTGGAAGACGGCTTGTGCCAATTATGACAGCACTTTTTACCATTCTATTAGCAGCCGTTTTTGGATATGTATGGCCTCCAATTCAAAGTGTGATCAATGATTTGGGAGAGTGGATTTTAAGTCTTGGAGCAACGGGTGCCGGGCTGTTTGGCTTCTTTAACCGCTTGCTCATTCCATTAGGACTTCACCATGTGTTGAATAATCTATTTTGGTTTCAATTCGGTGAATTCAGCGGAGCGACAGGTGATTTAGCGCGGTTCTTCAAAGGAGATCCAAGTGCAGGTGTCTTTATGACTGGTTTCTTCCCAGTGATGATGTTCGGGCTGCCGGCGGCATGTCTCGCGATGGTTGTGACCGCAAAGCCTGAAAAACGAAAAGCAACAGCCGGTCTTATGATTGGAATGGCACTGACGTCATTTATTACAGGAATCACAGAACCAATTGAATTCTCATTTATGTTTTTATCTCCACTTTTATATGGTGTTCATGCGATATTAACTGGTCTTTCGCTCTTTATTGTCAACACCTTAGGCATTCATAGCGGTTTCGCTTTTTCAGCGGGTGCGATTGATTACGTTTTAAGTTTTGGAATTGCGCAAAAGCCCATTCTGTTACTTGTAGTTGGGGTCATCTATGGCGTGATTTACTTTGTTGTTTTCTATTTCCTGATTAAATTGTTAAAGCTAAAAACACCAGGCAGGGAAGATGATGACATCGAAGATATCCCAGGGGATGATACACATACTGCCGGAGCAAGTATGCTCGTAGAGGGACTAGGCGGCAAAGACAATATCACCACAATTGACCATTGTGCGACCCGTCTTCGTTTAACAGTAGAAGATACCAATTTATTAAATGAAGGTACATTGAAAAAAGCAGGTGCCAAAGGGGTACTGACGTCAGGAAAAACTTCCGTACAAATCATCATTGGAACAAATGTCGAATTTGTCGCCGATGATCTTCGTAAGGAAGTCGCTCAGGACTAAAAAAAGCGTTCAGCCAGATCAAATGGGCTGAACGTTTTTTTGTTTTCGCTGTTCGATCACCAGTACAATGCTGATGACAACAAGTAAAAACCATGAACTGATTTTACCAAGATGGACGAGAGACCAAGCATGCTGCTGATTTGGATATTGCCATGCTCCTAAAAAGGTCGTGACATTTTCGGCCACCCAAATAAAAAAGCCAATCAGCAAAAACGAGATAACAAGCGGCATACGAAAGGTCGATGAACCGACCTGAAAGGACACGGTTGTTTTTCGAAACACAACCACTAGGAGTAATGTCAGCCACCAGCGTAGATCATAAATCCAGTGATGAGTAAAGAAATTGAGATAAATACATAAACTGATCCCCACTGAAAGAAACGGGTGAGGCCACGCATTTACCTTCACGCGAAGGCGAGTCAGTGCCTGATAAATATAGCTTGCCACGCTCGCATACATAAAACCGCTGTAGAGCGGAACCCCAAAAATTTTCGTATAAGCCTCTTCAGGATAGGACCAAGAACCCATATGTACTTTGTAGATTTCTAAGCCTATTCCAATCACATGAAAGAGACAAATGACCCTCAGTTCTATCAGTGTCTCAAGCCGCAGCATCAGCATGAGGAGCTGTGCGATAAGGCAAAGCAGAAGAATAACATCATATCGAGGAAGAAAAGGAATAGACACGATCTTTGATAGGGCAAGCGCTGTAAAGATCATGACGGGGAATAGACATGAAATAGCCTGTAAATAAGCAAAATGAAATAATGTTTTCATACAAAATGTAACCCCTTTTTACTGTCTGAAATAACTTAGACGGAAATAGCAAGGGAAAAGTTTACCTCGACTAGATATTCATGAACAATTTGTGAATATATATGTGAAAAGGATCACAAATGATATTTACATAGTATAATAAGATCATAAAGAAAATGTGAAATATTTCACATAATTTAAAAGGAGGCATCATCATGTTTACAAAATTCTTACAAACGAATGTATGGGCAGCGGTTATCCTTTTGGCAGCAAGACTTTATATCGGATGGACTTGGCTGACATCTGGTATTGGAAAACTAACAGGTGGATTCGATGCATCAGGATATTTGCAATTTGCCATAGCTGAACCTGTTGTGAAAGATGGACATCTTGTTTATCCGTTCTATGTCTGGTTTTTAGAAAATGTCGCGTTGCCAAATGCCGGACTTTTCAGTGTCATGGTCATGTGGGGAGAAATCTTAGTTGGTCTAGGATTAATTGTTGGATTGTTCACAACAACGGCAGCCTTTTTTGGAAGCGTGATGAATGTCTCTTTCTTACTAGCTGGAACCGTCTCTGTTAACCCGCTTCTTCTTCTGATCGCCGTCTTTATCATAGCAGCGAAAGGAAATGCCGGAAAATTTGGTCTTGATTATGTAGCAGGTCCAGTCCTTAAGCGAAAACTGAAAAGAAAGCCACATTTAGAAGTGGCATCATAATAAAGAAAAGCATCCTGAGCAAAAATTCAGGATGCTTTTTATTTAGGAACCGGCTTTGATGAGGTTAATATGCACCACAGTCAGCTCGTGCTGACTGATATCTGGATCATGTCCGACGATAAATTCGAGCTCATAATCACCGGTCTGATAAACGTATTTCTTCTCTTTTGTTTGCGGGATGGTGCTGACTGAATCTGCTGAACCAAGCTGTTTCTTTAATAGGGAAGGAGTCATTCCTCCGATATTCGTTTCTTTTTCTACATTTGTTCCAAAATAACGGATTTCGTTAATCTTGCCTTTTTTGTCATAGTGAAAAGCAAATCCTGGGTTCCCCATCTCAGCATGATACAAATCAAAGCCGCTTTGACCGGTTTCTGGATAAGGCTGTCCTAGTTTATGCCGAACGTCTTTTTTTGTTTGAACCCCTATTTTGAGTCCTTCTGCATAGTATGGCATTTGTCCTTGATGTGCTAGCAGATAAATGCTGTTTAGCGCTGCTTTCGGCCCTTGAGGAATGGACTGTTCTGTCTCCGTTTTGGTCATGGTGTGCGCTGAAATCGCCGGGCTAAAACCGAATAAGGTGGAAGAAGCGAGTGAAGCGGTCACGACAAAAGCTGCTGTTTTTTTCATGATTAATCAATCCCTCCTTCTTCAACTATACCCGGTGCCATGTGGATCAAACGTAAAAAGCCCCAGCTGATCTTGGATCGGCTGGGGCCTTAAATGAGAAAGTTATTTGGAAGACGAGCTGGATTCATCTTTGGCGGAAGAGGAATCTTTTTCATCCTGTACTTTCTTTGTGTAGTCATAATCATTCCGCTCAATTGGTGTAAAGCCTTTAGGTTTGTAGAAACGGAGTAAATCTTCCGTGACAATCTTATCAGATGTCTCTAGCATCTTTTTCACCGTTTCGTTTTCTTGTGATGCCTTTTCAGTCGGCTCGATTTTTTCACCTGTTTTGTTGCTGTAATAGTTGTTGCCTACTTTCGTGTAGTCCTTAGACACGAAGTCTCCATTTCTAAATGGCACAAGCTCTTTAAAGTTCTTCGATAAGATATCAGAACCAGACATTAAATAGTTCTTTGTATCATCTCCGAGCAGGTGGAGAAGGGTAGGCGCAACATCCACTTCACCAGAGTATTTATGAATCTGTCCGCCTTTTACGCCTGGCACATGGATAAAGAGCGGCACACGCATAAGCTGGGCATTTTCATAGTCTCCAATTTTTTCGCCAGTCACTTTTTCCATCGCTTCATTATGGTTTTCTGAAATGCCGTAGTGGTCACCGTACATAATGACGACGGTATTGTCATAGAGACCGGATTTCTTCAAGTCATTAAAGAACTGTTCAATGGCTTCATCTAAATAATGAGCAGATTGGAAGTAGTTATCAACGACAGAGTCTCCGAAGTCGCCAGGTTCAAAATCGGTATCACCTTCATCCATACCAAATGGAAAGTGGTTTGACAGCGTAATGAATTTCGAATAAAACGGCTGTTTTAGATTTTCAAGCATTGGCATGGATTCTTTGAAGAACGGTTTGTCTTTCAATCCATAGTTCTTCGTATCTTGTTCATTCATATCGTAGTACTCAGAATCGTAAAATCTGTCATATCCAAAGGACTTAAACATTTCATTCCGGTTCCAGAACGTTTTCGTATTCCCGTGGAATTCAGCGGACGTGTATTGGTCCTTTTTCAAAATGCCAGGAAGCGCCTGATATGTGTTTTGAGCTTTGTTAATAAACACAGAGCCTTGTGATAATGGGAAAAGCCCCGTATCCATCATAAATTCCGCATCAGATGTCTTTCCTTGTCCTGTTTGATGGAAGAAGTTATCAAAATAAAACGTTTTGTTGTCATGGGCTAATGAATTGAGGAAAGGAGTGACCTCTTTTCCATTCACCTTGTAATCAATGACAAAGTTTTGCAGTGATTCAAGAGAAATCGTAATGACGTTCATGCCTTTCGCTTTCCCGTAATAAGTCGGGTTAGGATCAGCGCTGTTCGCCTTTAGATAATTCTCTACATCTGTTACGTCACTTGAATTTGCCAGGGCACGCTGGCTGTTTGATTTCACATTTTGAATGGCATCAAACACCGTAAAATTATAAGCACCCAAGTATTTGACTAAATAATTGCGGTCGAACGATCTTGATAAAAGCTCTGGGCGATCAATTTCTGCTGCGATTAAGTTGACAACAAAGATCAGAACAGAGGACACAAGAACGAGTCTAAACGATTTTGTTTTTTGAACAGGTACAGTCGCTGTACTTGTTTGCTGCTGTCTTTTCATGCGGACTGCGAGTACGATCAAGATGATGGTATCGAGAAAGTAAAACATATCAGTCCAACGCATGAGTGAAAATGCACTATCACCTAATTGTCCGCCATTCGTTCCTGCCTGCATCACTGTAGGCAGCGTGATAAAGTCATTGAAGAATCGATAGTACACAATGTTTGCGTAAAGTAAAAAAGACATGAAAAAGTGAATCACAATGATAGCGGCAGGCTGCCATTTTTTCTTGAACAATAAAGCAAAGCCAAGAAAGAACAAGCTGGAGCTAATAGGATTCACAAAAAGCAAAATATGCTGAAGCACATTTGATATACCAAGTTTAAATTCGATTAAATAAGCTGTATACGTCTTGAGCCATAACAAGATGGCTGCAATTACAAAGAAGCCGAGGCCTCTTTTTTGAATAAATGTTTTCATTTAAACACTCCTTTTCTCCGTTAAACGGAAGAGGCGGAACGAAAGAAAACGAACCATTAGAATATACCATGAAATGCACAAATAGAAAAGTCATAACTGGTGAGCCGGTAAAGCAGCCTGTCCGCGCTAAAAATGGGATGACATCGGAAATGTTCGATCTTCGAAAAACTTTTTATGAAATTAATCCTATTATTGACAGAAAATTCTGGTATTTCCCTGTTGCTATATCAATAAAACAGGTAAAAAGACACAAGTCTAAAGAATTAATTTGATTTCTACAATGGTGCTTTTAGGTGAATTTCCAGTGTTTATTAATGTTTATGCAGGTTAAGTATAAAAAATGAGAGAATGAATGGATGAAATCACTGGATAATAATTCCTCCATGAAAATATATTGATATATTTTATTGCTTCATAAACATAAAGGTTTTGATGTGTAGTGTAAGGGTTTTATTCGTTTTGACGAGCGAACAAATTATCTAAATATACTTAAGCGGACAGTTCGACACTATAAACTTTTGAAACGGGGTCGATATAGACAGTGACAGGAAATCTTCCATTGAAAGGATTGATAGTATATGACTGTACGAGCACAGAACCTCGTTCAGAACTGGTTTCCGAGTGAGGACGGAAATGCAGAAGAGCGGAAAGAACTCATTAAATTAATGGAACAGATCATTTCAGGGGTCGATGACCTGAAGGATCCGAACCGTGCTCACCTAAAAGGTGAAAAGAATCGTGAGGAGGACTTTTACAAAAAGCTCACTGAAACAAGTCAAATTCCGATGAACGGACAACAAGCGGAACTTGTGAATGAAGAATTACTGAAGCTTTTACATAATCATCCATACCACACGAAGTATTTCTTCACGAACATTTTGCCAATGGCAAGTACACCAGGAATTCTAGGCATGCTGACGGCTATGCTGGTTAACGGAAACAACCTATGGGATGTGTATGGACCAGCAGGCGCAGAAGCTGAGGTCAGAGTGGTCTCAATGATGTCTAAGCTCATCGGATATGATCCAAATGTGAGCGGGGGCTACACAACATGGGGAGGTCAAGGGGCTATTTTCTCGGGGCTTCGTTTAGCAATTTCGAAAGTTGCACCGGAGTCATTACGAAAAGGTGTCCCGCAAAATCTTTATGCGTTTTGTTCTGATGCAGCACATTACAGCTTATTTAAGTCAATGGAAGCAACAGGGCTTGGCACAGACAACTTAATCAGAATTAAGACGAATAAAGATCATTCGATGGATATGGAAGATTTGCGTTGTCAAATGGAACGTGTTGCCCAAAATGGCGGAATTCCCGTTTATATTGTGGCAACAACCGGAACAACAGATGCCATTGCAATTGATGATGTCAAAGGGGTGCGTGAAACAGCAGAAGCCATTGCTGAGAAGTATGGTCTCAAGGTGCCGCATATTCATGCAGATTCGGCGCTTGGTGGATTCTTTGCTTTCTTTAATGAGTATGATGTATCTGAAAACCCGCTGCAATTCTCAGACGGTGTTCTTCGTATGCTAAAAGAAATCAAAGCGAAATTTCAGCATCTTTCTCTTGCTGACACGATGTGTTTTGACTTTCAAAAACTCGGACAAACACCATACACATCTAGTTTATTCTTAGTGAAAAACGCTGCTGACTTAAAGCGCTTGGATCTAGAAGAACAAGAAACACCATACGTTGGACATAGAGGATACGGGGAATACCATACGGGTTATACGCTTGAATGCTCAAGAATGGGAAGCTCCATCAGCATGCTAAGTGTTCTGCTAACGTTTGGAATTGAAGGATACCAGCGCTTGCTCGGTCAATTTTTAGAGGTGAACCTTGCATTTAGAGAAGCACTTCGTCAGGAAATTCCACAAGCAGAAGTCGTCAATGATGACAATGTCGGAATGGCTACATTGTTTAGAATTTACCTAGACGGCTCTCCTCGTTTTAAGGAAGAAATATCTGGAGAAGCAACTGCTATGGAAATTGAGCGCAATAATGATTTGAACAAAATCCTCTTTGAAAAGCTTGGAGAGAAAAGAGACGAAATGTTCTTTGGCGATACAACGAAGTTTTTACAAGTCAATGCCAAAGAAGGTCAAGAATTCTATCTAAGTGTGAGTAAATTTTTTGTGATTTCACCTTATACGTTACCGGAGCATATCCCTCATATCGTATCTTATTTAAAAGATGTGATTGCATCTGTTTGTGGACAATTTGAAAGTGTAGAGGCTTAAATTAAAATTGAGAGTGGAGATGTAGAAAAAAATGGCGAAACAAAGGAAGTTTGGAGGACTTACGATATCCTCCAAAATCATGTCAGTCGTTGTCGTAACATTACTCGCAACCGTTGCATTATTCGTTCTAACATTTTATTTAGTTAGCCAGGATTTATCTTCCCAATTATTAAAGCAATTTGATTATCGATTAACAACAGATATTGATACAGCGAAAAAAGAAATCGATAATATGGATGGAAATGTCCTTAGCATTAGCGGGAAGGATGATCCTATTTATGTGGAGATCAAAAAGAAATTCACAGAACTACAAAAAGATCATACGCTTGAGAACTTATACGTGTTATCAAATAAGGGCGGCAAAGAAAAAATCATCGTACTAACAGGGGAAGACAATGATTTTGATCAAGATTATGTCTTTTCAGATGAAATGAAACAAGCTCTTTCTGAAGATAAAATGGTCAAAAGTGATATTTACGTTGATTCGTATGGGACTCATAAATCCGTCTTTTTACCAATTAAAGATTCAGGCGGTGAGCTCACGGGGATTTTAGGAATCGACTTAGATGCGTCTGTTGTTCCAGAAACAACGAAAAAGCTGACAATTTATATCACAGTAGCATCTGCCATTGTGCTCATCTTCGGCCTACTCTTCTCATTCATCATGGGAAGAAGAATTGCAAAACCAGCACGTTCATTAATGGAATCAGCGGATCGAATTGCAGATGGTGATTTAACTGGCATGGTAGAAGTTCAAAGTCAAGATGAGATCGGTCAATTAGCGGCTTCCTTCCAGAAAATGCAGGGACGGATCAAAGAGCTTATTGGAAAGATCTCAAACTCATCAAGTGAAGTGTCGAAAATGTCTTCACAGCTTCGCACAGTGACAACGGAATCTAGTCAAAGTGCACAACAAGTGTCAGAAGCGATGACGAATATGAGTGAAGGAATCAATGATTCAGTCGCAAACATTACAGACTGCACAACATCTGTTGCGGAAATCGATACTCAAATCGAAGGCGTGACAAAAGAAGTGGATGAAATGAAATCTGTTTCATCAGAAGTACAAGAGCAGTCAGAATCTGGTCAAAAATTGGTGCAGCATGTGCTTGAACATCTCAACATGTTACACGACATGATGACAAGCTCAAAGCAGGCGGCAGAAGAATTGCAATCACATTCAACAGAAATTGAAAGTGTCATCTCCATTATTACGGACATTTCAGCGCAAACGAATCTGCTTGCATTGAATGCTTCTATTGAAGCCGCACGTGTAGGAGAAGAAGGAAAAGGATTTGCTGTTGTGGCTGATGAAGTCCGTAAGTTAGCTGAACAGTCAGCTGATGCAGCTAAAACGGTCTCAGACTTAGTCATTGGCACACAGGAAAATAGTCAGCGTGTCCTTGAAAGCGTGGAGGAAAGCAGTAAAGCAGTGGAAGAAGGCCGTGAGCAAATGAAAGGCACCTCGCAGAACTTCGCTGGTATTTATGATGGAGTGTCTCAATTTGCAAGCAGAACGAACAATTTGCTTCAATCTATTCAGCAGGTAGAACGAGCATATCAAACAATTTCTACATCGATTGAACAAATTTCGGTCGTGTCAGAAGAACATGCGGCAAGCTCTCAAGAAGTAGCGGCAGCAACAGAACAACAAAGTGCTGGCATGCAGCAAATTTCAAGTGCGATTGAACAGCTCTCTGACATGTCAGAGGACTTGGCACAAATGGTATCTACTTTTAAAATCGACAAAAAATAACGAGAAAGCTGGCTCTTGTGAGAGAGTCAGCTTTTTTGCTATGCTTAACCAAAATATCAGACGATCTGAAAGGAGACGTGTCATGGATTTTGCGCAGAGATTGTCAGAAGAACGGATCAAAAAGGCGATGGACCATGGAGCTTTTGAAGGACTTGCAGGCTTTGGGAAACCTCTGCCAAAGGATGATGCTGCTCATGTACCAGAAGAGCTGAGGATGGGCTATCGAATCATGAAAAATGCTGGCTTTGCCGGGGAAGAAACAGCTTTGAAAAAAGAACTAATGACGGTCAAAGAGTTACTGAAAACGAGTATAGATGGAGAAGAAAGAAAAAAACTCTCTATCGTATGTGAGGAAAAACAAAAACGCCTCGATGAACTCACATCCAAGCGCCAAACGTTTGCTCGACCAGCCTCCTCCTTTTATAAGAATAGGGTCTACGAAAAACTAACGGAGCATAAAAAAAGATGATGACACGCTGCCTCTCTGAGCACATTGAGGGAGCTTTTTTTATGAAAGCGCTACATTTTCTTATTGACTACATGTATATACAAATATAAAATATGAGGTGAACATGTATATACAAGTTTTGATTCTTTTTTCTTATAAAAAAACGGTCTCGGAGGGGATAGCATGGCTGATTATCAGACAGCGGCAGATCAGATTGTAAAAGCCATTGGTGGGAAAGAAAACATTGATCAAGCCACACATTGTGTGACAAGACTTCGTTTTGTGCTAAAAGATGAAGGTAAGGTGGATGAGAAAGCACTAGAACAAATTGATGAAGTGAAGGGATCTTTCTCAGCGAATGGCCAATACCAAGTGGTCATTGGTCAAGGAGTGGTTAATCGGGTTTATGCCGAAATGGTCAAACAGACGGGAATCGGCGAAGCGACAAAAGAAGACGTCAAGCGTGCCTCTGATCAGAAATTAAACCCACTGCAGCGTGCGGTGAAAACGCTTGCGGATATCTTCATTCCAATCCTTCCAGCTATCGTGACAGCCGGTTTATTGATGGGGATTAATAATATTTTAACAGCTCCTGATATTTTCTTTGATCAAAAATCCATTGTGGATGTGTATCCGGCATGGGCGGATTTAGCAAATATGATCAACTTGATTGCAGGTACTGCCTTTACCTTTTTGCCAGCATTAATCGGCTGGTCGGCTGTCAAGCGGTTTGGAGGAAATCCGCTTTTAGGGATGGTCCTCGGACTGATGCTTGTACATCCAGATCTGTTGAATGCGTGGGGGTATGGAGCGGCGGAAAAGACAGGTGACATTCCTGTCTGGAATTTGTTTGGACTTGAAGTACAAAAGGTAGGTTACCAAGGGCAGGTTCTTCCGATACTTGTCGCCTCCTATTTACTCGCAAAGCTCGAATTATTTATAACAAAAAGGACACCTGAAAGTATTCAGCTGTTAGTTGTTGCACCAATTACATTACTACTCATTGGATTTTTATCATTTATCGTCATTGGTCCCGTTACATTTGCGATCGGAAACGTTTTAACATCTGGACTCGTCACAGTATTTCAGCAATTCGCAGCACTTGGCGGCCTTTTATATGGCGGATTATATGCAGCGTTAGTCATTACAGGCATGCACCATACGTTCCTAGCAGTCGATATTCAGCTGATTAACTCAAAACTGCACGGCACGTTCCTATGGCCAATGCTCGCACTATCTAATATTGCTCAAGGATCAGCGGCACTTGCGATGATGTTTGTCTTAAAAGATGAAAAGCAAAAAGGGCTCTCGCTGACATCAAGTATTTCTGCTTACTTGGGGATTACTGAACCGGCGATGTTTGGGGTGAACTTGCGCTATAGATTCCCGTTTATTTTTGCCCTGATCAGTTCAGGGATAGCTGGTATGTTTATTGCCTCACAAGGGGTACTGGCAAGTTCAGTCGGCGTTGGAGGCATTCCAGGAATCTTCTCGATCATTCCGAAATATTGGGGGGCATTTGCCATCGGAATGGTGATTGTGCTGATCGTCCCATTCATTGGTACCCTTTTATATGCAAAACTTAAGAAGAAGGATGTATCACAAGAACTTAACTAGTGGTGGTGAAGGAAATTGAATCAACAAACAAACGAACCGTGGTGGAAAAAAGCCGTGGTCTATCAAATCTATCCGAAGAGCTTTTTAGACACAACAGGCTCTGGTACAGGTGATATCAATGGTGTGACGAAAAAGCTCGACTATATTAAAGAGCTAGGGGCGGATTGTATTTGGCTGACTCCTATGTATGAGTCACCACAGCATGACAACGGTTATGATATTAGTGATTATACAAAAATCCATGACATGTACGGCACAATGGCCGATTTTGAGCACATGCTGAAAGAAGCACATGAACGAGGGATTCGTGTCATCATGGATCTCGCTGTGAACCATACATCTATTTTCCATGAGTGGTTTCAAGCCTCCCGAGAGTCGAAGGAAAACCCGTATCGAGACTATTATATTTGGAAGGAGCCGAAAGCGGACGGCTCTCCTCCGAATGACTGGCAGTCAAAGTTTGGCGGGCCAGCGTGGGAATTAGATGAAGCGACAGGTGACTATTATCTTCATTTATATGATGTTACCCAGGCAGACCTCAATTGGGAACATGATGAAGTGCGCAGGAAAGTATATGACATCATGCACTTTTGGTTTGAAAAAGGGATCGATGGATTCAGACTGGATGTCATCAATAACATTTCAAAGGATCAACGCTTTTTAGATGATGCCGGGCAATCAGTGCAAGGTGACGGGCGTATGTACTATACAGATGGGCCGAGAATTCATGAATTCTTGCATGAAATGAACCAGGAAGTGTTTTCGAAATACGATAGCATGACCGTGGGGGAAATGTCTTCAACGAATATTGCAGACTGCATTCGGTATACAAGACCTGATCGGCAGGAGCTGGATATGACGTTTAATTTTCATCATTTAAAAGTTGACTATCCTAACGGTGAAAAGTGGGCCATTGCGCCATTTGATTTTCTAGAGTTGAAATCAATTCTGTCAGAATGGCAGACGAAAATGCATGAGGGCGGCGGCTGGAACGCACTATTTTGGTGCAACCATGATCAGCCACGCATCGTGTCTAGATACGGTGATGATGGCACGTACCATCAGCAATCAGCGAAGATGCTGGCGACCACCATTCATTTGATGCAAGGCACTCCTTATATTTATCAAGGTGAAGAAATTGGGATGAAGAATCCTCGTTTTGAGGACATTTCGTCATACCGCGATATCGAATCACTTAATATGTACGAAGTCATGCTTGAAAAAGGGAAAACAAAGGAAGAAGCTTTGGCGATTTTACAGGTCAAATCAAGAGATAACGCAAGGACACCTATGCAATGGACGTCGGAAAAAAATGTGGGGTTCTCAAAAGGTACGCCTTGGATTGAACCAGCTCAAAACGGCATTTCAGTAGAAGCTGCCTTAAAAGATGAGACGTCGATTTTTTATCATTATCAAGCCCTTTGTAGACTTCGCAAAGAACTTGATGTAATCACCTATGGGAGCTTTACTTTACTGCTTTCAGATGATCCAAAGGTGTTTGCATATGTCCGAGAAGGCAAAGATGAGAAGATCCTCGTGATCAACCATTTTTATGCAGGCGAGACGGACTTTACACTTCCAGATGAGCTTGCAAAGGATGTCAATGAAATGGAAGGGCAAGTCTTGCTGTCCAATTATGAGGATGTGCCGGCAGATATCAAGGGATTTACGTTGCGCCCATATGAGTCAATCGTTTATCATTTAACCAAACGCTAGTAAATGGGGCGGAGGGAAAATGAAAGAGAATAAGTTTCGAGTGATTTATGATCAGCTCGCTAGACGAATTGAACAAGGTGAATGGCAGGATAAAGGCATCCTCCCATCAGAACATGAGCTATCTGTCATGTATGACACATCCCGTGAGACGGTGAGAAAGGCATTAAACATCCTTGTGCAAAATGGCTATATCCAAAAAATTCGTGGGAAAGGCTCAGTATTGCTGAATCGGGAGAAAATGCAGTTCCCAGTTTCGGGTCTTGTCAGCTTTAAAGAGCTTTCCCAAACGCTTGGGCGAAAGACGGTAACAACGGTTCATGAGTTCGGTTTAATCAAGCCAGATCAGTATATTCAGTCTCAGCTGAAAATCAGTGGGCAGGAGGACGTTTGGGAAGTCATTCGCTCTCGCAATATTAGCGGAGAAGAAGTCATTTTAGACAAAGATTACTTCTTGCAAAAACATGTGCCGTTCTTGTCTAAGGACATTTGTGAAGGATCGATCTATGAGTATATTGAAGGAGAACTTGGGGTCTCGATTAGTTACGCTCAAAAGGAATTTGTGGTCGAGCCATGTACTGAAGAAGATGAGAGGTATCTCGATTTGAACGGGTTTGATCATGTGGTGGTGGTGAAGAATTATGTGTTCTTGGAGGATACGAGTCTATTCCAATACACCGAAAGCCGCCACCGGCTAGATCGTTTCAGGTTCGTGGATTTTGCTAGAAGAGAGAAGTAGACAGGGACGAGGCCCTGTCTATTTCAGGTTGTAGGGAAACAAGGGATTAAACAATAACGAGAGCAACATCTCAGGAGGAAAAATGATCAGACTGAATAGACCACTCAAATTACGAGATTTAGAAATTTTTAGCGTGATGAAAGGTCACAGGATTTTATGTTATGTCATCATTGAAGACACGCGAAAACCGTTTACGGAAGAAGATAGAAAATTAGAGCCATTATGTTATATGGATGAAGAAGACATTCAAGCGATTTTGAATGTATTTCATATTTCAATTATCAGTGATGAAACATTAAATGAAGAAGATTTAACCCTTGTGCAATCGTACTTTGCTGAATTTGTGAATAACACGAACTTAACGAATTTCATTACGAGAGAATATGTTCAAGAGGATTTATATGCCGTTGATGATGAAGATGATATCACGTTCTTTAATAGGATGCTGCGTCATATAGGGTCAGATGATGTGAAAGAATTTGATGACCGTAATTGGATGTATTTATCCCAAGATTAATAGTGAGATGGAAAAAAGACAAAAGGGCTAAAATAAAGTACATTTTAGCCCTTTGTCCACAATCTGAAAGGACAGAGCCAATGCTCTGTCCTTTTCTTTTAAGATGATACTTTGTTTCGTGTGCGCTTGCGCTGGTAGTAATAAAGGATACCGCCTGAGGCGAGCATGAGCAAGCCAATTAATACCGCTGTATACATCATCGTTGCAGTATTCGGCAGTGTGCCGCCTGGCATGCCGCTTCCATCCTGGCTTGGATCCGAACCGCCTGGAGCAGAAGTTCCACCGTCTCCGCCATTTTGGTCTGGAGCTGTTCCAGCAGCTTCACTTTGATTGAATACGGTGTATTCACTAAAGTGCTCCGTTTTACCTGAGACAATCCCGTTTTCGAATGAACCGTTACTTGTTTTGGCATAGCGGTTTTTCTCACGATCGACATAATAGACACCTGGTTTTTTCGCTTTTTCAGGCGCATCTAATGTAAAGAACAGTGTGACGGGATCTTTAAAGGTAGACACATTTTTCTGATCTTGTTTGATTTGGAAATCGTATGTGTCGGTTAATGCATTTTTCACCTTATTTGTTTTTGCCATTGATATATTTGCTTGTTGCTCTGACAAATTGGAGAGCGGTAATGCTAGACCGACTTTGTCATGATAGATGGTGACGTTTGGATCTTGCTCTCGTTTCTTCAGTTCAGCTACTTGCCCTTTTGATAGAGACAATTGAACCTTTTTCGCTTCGGTTGCTTTGTCTAAATAGAGCAATGTTTTGTTCGTATGCTGCACATACGTTTGGAATTTCTCATCATCTTGAATGTCATAGACGCCTTTTCCTTTCAAGCGAGGAAGGAATACTTCTTTCACTCGATGGTCGATGACTGGAGAAATATGACCGTCTGCCTGTTCAATTTGCTCTTTGAAAATTTCATAGTCAACATAGCCTAAGTCTTCACCATGAGACGCTTCTGTAAAGACGCTGTAGCCATCACCGCCTGTGCCGACAAATGCGTTAGTCGCCACGCGGTATGTTTTCTGATCATCAATGTCAGTCAGATTGCCCTTTTGATCTTTCAATTTGACATCAATCAGTCTGCTGCCAGCTGGTTTACTCAGTGTAAACGTATATTCAATACCGGCTACATGAGGGAATGCGCCTCCGCCTTCTTCAATGCCTGAAAGACCTTGTTCAAGCGCTTTTTTAATTTGACTGCCTTTTAAATCTGCGACATATAGTGTGTTTCCAAAAGGCATCACAGTTAAAATATTCCCTAATGTGATATCTCCTTTTTCAATGCTGCCTCGAATACCGCCACCGTTTGTAATGGCAAGGTCAGCACCAGCAGATTCTTGTGCTTTCTTTAACATGCCATCTGCAATAAAGTTTCCAAGGTTCGTTTCCTTTGCACGGACGTGTTCACGCTGTCCATCTAAGAAGACATCTGACGTCCCGACTTTTTCGGTTTTTAAATCTTGGATATCTGCCTTGTACTGATCAAGAATCGCTTTTGCGTCCGCATCTTCTTTCACAGAGTCGTCGATCGTGATGAGGTCAAAAGTAGATTCTTTTGGCTGTACGACGCCTTTTTTGTCAAAGGCCACGTCTACTTTTCCTAAAAATTGTCCGTAGTCTTTTACTTGTGCAACAATCGTTGGTTCTTTTTTATTGATGACCTTTAATTTTTCAACAAGGGTGTGGGTATGACCACCAATGATGAGATCAATGCCATCTACTTTTTGAGCCAGTTCTAGATCACGGTTATAGCCAATATGTGTGAGCGCAATAATTTTATTGATTTTTTCTTCAGTTTGAATGGTTTTGACTGTTTCTTTTGCTTTTTTGTATGCATCTTGAAATTGAATGTTGGGACCACTGCTGGATGTAATCGCTGTGTCTTCAGTGGTTAGACCGAATACAGCGACCTTTTCACCATTTACATCAAGTAGAATGTAAGGGTAAATGCCAGCTTCTTTTTTCTCACCAGCTTTAAATGTTGCTGGTTTTTTCACTAAGTCGCTTAACTGTTTTTCTTTAGAGACATCTACGTTTGATGACACGATCGGGAAGTTCGGTTTTTCAAATTGATGACGGTTTTTAGCATCTACGCTGGATGCGTCACCTGTCAGGAATTGACGAAGGACAGATGGACCTTTGTCAAATTCATGATTCCCAAACGTCATGGCATCGTATTTCATTAAGTTCATCAGTTTCAGATCGGCAAGTCCTTGCCATTTTGTGAAATAGAGATCACCAGAGAAGACATCTCCAGCGTCTAATAAAATATTGTTTTCGCTTTGGGCGCGAACTTCTTTGATCTTGGTTGCGCGTCTTGCTGCATCATCCAGATGGGCATGTGTATCGTTTGTATGCATCACCGTTAAATGCCAATTGTCTGTTGCAGGTGGTTTTGTTGTACCATCATCTTTAAACGCTAGCTTGTATACGCCAAGTCCGTCTGTGCTGGCATTCCGAATAAAGTCGACGCTGTTTGATTTCTCTGCGAACGGTTTTGCAAGTAGAGAAGATTCAAAGGTGACTGTTGCGCCTTTTACTGGTGCAATGGACCAGTTTTGATCTGCGCTTGGGTTAATGGTTTTTTGTTCAATAATATAATCCATCAGCACTTGGCGGTTCTCATCTGCTGAGGCAAGCACGACTTTATCTTGTGTGAGGTGCGGGAAGCCTCCGCCGCCAGATGCACGGTAGTTGTTTGTCACGACTAAAAATTCTTGATTGTCAGAAACGGGTTTTCCGTTGTAAGACAAGTTTTTGATGCGGTTCACACTAGCGTTAACAAGTGTGCCTGTTGTGCTGTATTTAGCAGGCTGTGTGACATCTACTTGGTACGTCACACCATCAATCACATCAAAATTATATGAGCGGTATTCTTCGTTTAAAATAGGCTGTTCATTTGAAGTATTTGGTTTGATTTGGTTAAACTGACCTGCAGACATTTCAAGCCAGTCTTTTACTTCACTGCCTTTTAGTTTTACAATCTGTACGGTGTTATCGTAAAGATAGAGATCGCCGATGTTTTTAATCGCTAAATCACCTTTTGCGATATTTGTATAATAGTTCACACCGTTGCGTCCGCCGGCTTTAAATGGCGCACCCGCAGAGAGAATCGGCAAGTTTTTGTACGAAGTATCTTTCATTTTTTCTTGTGCATACCATTTCTGGGCATCTGTCACGATTTGAATAGAAGGGTCATCCATCACTTGAGCGAAAAAGCTGTTAATGTCTGCTTCTGTTTTTCCAACTGGCTTTCTGACGTAATCTAGGGTGTTTTGGTGAGTTGTTTGAATGGCATTTTTCACTGTACTGTTTTGAGATGTCACCCCGGCAACGGATTCGATTTTGCCTGTTCCGTCTGTGACTTTCCAGTTGCTGCCGTCTGGCTCTAGCGTTAAATCAATGACCCCGAGGTAGCTTCCCCAGTTTTTTGACATGACGACAGGAATGCCATTAATGGTTCCTTTTGCGACATCAAATTTGTCTACGCCGCTATATTCAGCGCTTGGGAATGTGCCATGCTGGTGGCCAGACACAATTGCATCAATGCCTTTTGTTTTCGTGGCAAGGTCAAAGATCATATTTTCTGATCCTTTAGGTGAAGCTGTTTTTTCAATTCCTGTATGAGCAAGAGCGACGATGACATCTGCGCCTTTTGCTTTCATTTCTGGAATGGTTTCATTGGCAGACTCTACAATATCTTGCACTTGAACTTGTCCATCTAAATGTTTCTTATCCCACGTCATAATTTGTGGTGGTACGAATCCTATGTAACCGACTTTCACAGTTTGGGAGGCTCCGTTTGCATCTTTAAAGGTTTTATCCTGAATGACATAAGGAGTAAATCGGTGTTCTCCGTTTAACTTTTTGACGTTCGCATTGACAATCGGGAAGTTGGCGCCCGCAATGGTACCGTCAAGAAAAGATAAACCGTAGTTAAATTCATGATTGCCGAGTGTACCTGCATCATATTTTAATTTGTTGAGTGTATGAATAATGGGGTGAACCTTTGTTTGATTGATGATGCTGTCTTTTTCATTTTTATAAACGTATTCTCCAAGAGGGGTTCCTTGAATCAGGTCTCCGTTATCAACAAGGAGTGTATTGGGATTTTGTGAACGGTGCTTGTCAATCAGCTCGGCTGTTTTTGCCAAACCGAATTCATTTGTTTCTTTGTCACTGTAGTAATCATAATTCCTCATGTTCGCATGAACATCCGTTGTGGCTAAGATACTGACCTTTACGGCACTGCCGCTTTCTGTTTCTGCATGAGTAGGTACTGCTGGGAGAATGAGACTAATCAACATAATGGAAGTGAGCAGAATAGACAGGTTTTTCCTTCGTTTAGACCTATGTGCTTGCTTCTTCACCTGATCTCCGCCTTTCTAATTTTTTTGACCACAATACCTATTGTAGAAATGTTTCGTTAACTTTTGTAGTTATTTTTTGCAGATTATTGTAAAGATAACATAAATCATACGAATTACCTTGTTAAGGGAATGTGAATGAGTCTAAATGCTTATTTTTCCGAAAGGGGGTTTTCTCATAGGGATAGGATGTTTGATTTCAATTGGCGGGGGTATAGTGTGTAGTGTAAACGATAATCAAGCAGGAGGGTTTCTACATGGGTAAGAAAATTGCAGTTGTCTTAACAGATTACTTTGAGGATGTTGAATTCACCGAGCCTGCAAAAGCCTTTAAAGACGCAGGCCATGAGATCACAGTAATTGAAAACGAAAAAGGAAAAATAGTGAAAGGAAAGCAAGGAGAGGCAGAAGTAAGAGTCGATGCGTCTATCGATAACGTGAAACCAGAAGACTTCGATGCACTTCTGATTCCTGGCGGCTTCTCACCAGACATTCTGCGTGCGGATGATCGCTACGTGCAATTCACAAAAGCCTTTATGGACGAGAAAAAACCAGTATTTGCGATCTGTCATGGACCGCAATTGCTTATTACAGCGAAGACGCTGGAAGGAAGAGGCGCGACCGGCTATACATCCATTCAAGTAGATATGGAAAACGCAGGCGCCAAATTCAAAGATGAAGAAGTTGTCGTTTGTCAGGATCAGCTTGTCACAAGCCGTACACCTGATGACATTCCAGCATTTAACCGTGAATCATTAAAACTGCTCGCCAAATAAGTAGTTTTGACAGGATAAACAAAGCCAGCACCTTGCGAGGTGCTGGCTTTTTCTGTGCATGGATGTAAGAAAGCGGCGTCAACCGCAATTCAGTATCAGGTGCACGATTATTTTCTTAAGCTTTTCAGCTCGCTTGCAATGGCTTGCATTTCACTTGGGCTGAATGAAGATTTTTTCATCACCATTTGGTGAAGAAATTCAATATCTTCATACTTATCTGGACTGAAGTCTTCGGCTTTGATGACTCCAATATTCAGCATATTGAGCTTTTGCGAAATGTCTTCAATCAGCTGATTGACTTCAGCCGCTTTTTGCTGTGACAAGGGCGGCACGTCCTTTCCTGCATGTGTCGAATAATATGTCTATTTTAACAGAAAAGCAAAAGAATAAAAGGGCTATTATGACGACACTGAAATGTTTTTTTCCTTTTTCTCCTCTTTGATCTTATCAATGATTCGTTTGGATTCAAACACCACAACACCTGATAAACCGATGAGTCCAATTAAGTTTGGAATGGCCATCAGTCCATTGAGCATATCTGCTACGCCCCAGACGAAGTCATTCTTAAACACGGCACCGAAAAAGACAGCTATCACAAACACGATGCGGTAATACATGACGTACGAATCCTTCGCCAAATATGTAAAGCATTTCTCTCCATAATAGGACCAGCCAATGATGGTTGAATAGGCAAACAGGAGCAGCCCGATTGCCACGATGGTTGAGCCAGCTGGACCGAGGAAGTGAGCAAAGGATAACGAAGTCAGCGCATCACTTTTTTCTGTTAAATACATATCTGCCATGACAATCGTAATGCCAGTGATAGAACAAACAATGATGGTGTCAATAAACACTTGCGTCATAGAGACGAGAGCTTGACGGGCAGGCATATCCGTTTTCGCAGCTGCAGCAGCAATTGGTGCTGATCCAAGACCAGCTTCATTGGAAAAGACTCCTCGTGCGACACCCCAGCGAATAACGGTTCCAATTGCACCACCTGCTACGGCTT
This sequence comes from Bacillus sp. FSL K6-1106, assembly GCF_038005245.1. Classification (NCBI taxonomy): domain Bacteria; kingdom Bacillati; phylum Bacillota; class Bacilli; order Caryophanales; family Bacillaceae; genus Bacillus; species Bacillus sp. FSL K6-1106. Next base: position 346,372 of record NZ_JBBOSV010000002.1, on the reverse strand, counting down.
GACCTGTAAAGGCATCTGAGAAAATAAGACTGACTGCGCCAGGAACAAGATCAGCATTCATGACAAGAATGATAAGCCCGCAAATGACGTAAAATAAAGCCATGACTGGTACAAAAATAGATGTCACTCGGCCGATACTTTTAATTCCGCCTAAAATCACGAGTGCCGTAAAGGCGGTAATGATGATACCTGTTACCCATGTTGGAATTTGAAAGGTTGAATTCATGACGCCTGAGATGGAATTAGACTGTACCAGGTTGCCGATCCCAAAGGCAGCACTGGCACCGAAAACAGCAAATAGCACCCCTAGCCATTTCTGTTTTAAGCCATGCTCTAAATAGTACATAGGTCCACCAGACATTTCGCCTTTTTCGTTTTTGACCCTGTATTTTACAGCCAGAACAGCTTCTGCAAACTTGGTGGCCATCCCGAAAAATGCAGCAAACCACATCCAAAATACTGCACCAGGACCACCTGCAATGACAGCTGAGGCAACACCGACGATATTCCCTGTACCGACAGTTGCAGCAAGAGCCGTCATTAATGCTTGGAAATGGGAAATATCTCCCTCTGAAGTTTTGTCTTGTTTTGAAAAAGCGAGCTTTAAAGAATAAGGAAGTAATCTAATTTGAATGAAGAGAACGCGAAAGGTGAGGTAGATTCCAGTACCAACAATTAAAATCAACAGGGGAGGCCCCCACAAAAAATTGTTCATCGTCGTGACAAATTGCTCAATGATTCCCATCTAATGTCCCCCTTTGTTTGTGTAATTCTCCTAAAGTTTCTCCTGTTTTTGTGTAATTTGTCAATGCCGATGGGAGTTTTTCTTGCAAAGTTTCCAAAAGAAAAAGGGCTTGATATGATAGAGAAAAGGTTTTCCAAAGGGACTCTTAGGGAAAAGATAGGAGGAGAATGAAGGATGATTCATGTATTATTTGTGTGCCTCGGCAATATTTGCAGGTCACCGATGGCAGAGGCGATGTTTAGAAAACGAGTCGAAGACGAAGGGCTGAGTGAACACTTTGTGATTGATTCAGCAGGCATTGGCGGCTGGCATCAAGGCAGTCCTCCGCATGAAGGAACACGAAAGCTGCTTGATGAAAAGGGCATCAGCTATGAAGGAATGACGGCAAGACAAATCATGGATAAGGATATCACCACATACGACTATATCATTGCGATGGATGCTGAAAATGTAGGCGCCCTCCGCAGTTTAGCCGGCTATGGAAAACATCACTTTATTGGCCGTCTTCTTGACTTTGTAGAAGACGACGATCGAGACGATGTGCCAGATCCTTATTACACTGGGAACTTTGAGGAAGTACATGATTTAATTGAAACAGGAATTGATCGTTTTTTGACGTATGTAAAAAAAGAGAAACACCTTTAACTGAAAGGAGATCAGATGAGATGGAAGAGAACAAACAAATCGTGCTTCGGGGAGCTGTTATAGGCGCGGCCTGCGGCATATTGCTGACATTATTTCATCGTCCAACAAGAACTGCACTGAAAGAAAAATGGAATGACTGCCAGCAAAAGCTGGATGAATACCGCCTGGAGCCTAGCAAGATGTCTGCTTGCATGAAGGAAAAAATGGAAGAAACGAAGCAATTGATGAGAACGGTCTCAGATGATTTGTCTTTTCTGAATGAACAGGTGAATCAGTTAAAGGAAACAACACCAAAGGTATTAGAGATTATTGAAGAAACAAAGGATCACTTTCAAAAGAAACAGAAAGATTGATCATTGGAGATGAGGCGTATGGGTTTTGTTAAAGCGTTAATTGGACGCTTTTTGCTGCATGAAGGACCGGCAAAATCAGCTGAACTTGCGTATTTCTTTTTGCTTTCATTATTTCCATTTCTCATCTTCGTGCTGACGCTTGTTGGTTATTTGCCGCTGACATCAAAGGATGTTCTAAGCGTCATTTCTGGTTATGCGCCAGAGGGAGCGCTTTCGATGATTGAATCCATTGCCGAAGAGACGCTGAATAACCGTAACGGCGGATTGTTGTCATTCGGGATTATTGCGGCACTCTGGTCTGCATCCAACGGTATTAATGCGGTGGTCAGAGCATTTAACCACGCCTACGAAGTTGAGGAAAATCGTTCCTTCATTCTCGTACGTTTAACATCGATCATCTTAACCATTGCGATGGTGCTTACGATTATTTTTGCCTTGATGCTGCCTGTCTTTGGAAAAGAGCTTGGCTTATTCGTTGCCAAATTAGTAGGGCAGTCAGATGCGTTTCTCACCATTTGGACAGCCATGAGATGGATTATTAGTCCACTGATTTTACTGATTGTTTTTACATCCCTATATTATTTTGCCCCTAATATCAGGCTGAAATTGAAATTTGTGCTACCTGGCGCCATATTTGCTTCTGTTGGCTGGATTCTCGTCAGCATGCTGTTCTCATTTTATGTAGGCGAATTTGCTAACTATAGTGCGATGTACGGAAGCATTGGGGGAATCATTATATTAATGATCTGGTTTTATTTAACCGGCATTATGATCATCCTCGGCGGCGAGCTCAATGCGCTTTTACATAAGCGTAAAATCGTACCAGGCAAGGTGTGAAGAAATCCGGGCATCCTAAAGGAGAACGAACATGTTCAATCTTGACGGATGGGGGAATACCGAATGTCTAAACAATCGAAAAAAGGCGGAAGCAACACAAAACAAAACAAAGGCCATCAGCCAAAGCACAAAACAAGTGGAAGTGCGAATGGGCAAAATGGGTATCACTAGATGAAAAAACTCCTCTGCATAGGTGCAGGGGAGTTTTTAATGAGAAATGGATTCGTTTGGAGTTTCGACCACTGACTGTGTACGCCCAAATCGAACACAACAAAACACAAATAAAATCACAATGCTGACAAGGTAAAGTAAATTCATGCCCTCGAACGTCTGCACAAAGAATCCGCCAAGAACCGGACCGAGAATACTTCCTGCACTAAACGCCATCCCGCACATCAAATTCCCAGCAGGCAGCAGATGCTTTGGCAATAAGTCTGTCATATAACTGATGCCAAGTGAGAAGGTCGAACCTACAGCCATACCTGCGATAAAGAAACAGATCGCAACAGCCAAAACGGACTGAATGAAAATCCCTGCTAAAAGGAAAAAGAATGAACCGACGAGTGTCACAACTAAAATCATGCGTCGTCTGCCGAAACGGTCACTCAGCATCCCGAGTGGAAGCTGAAAAACAATACTCCCAATCGCAAACGCAGGTAAAATAAACGCAACAGCATCTATCGTCACCCCGCTTCTCAGCGCATACACAGGGAAGTTACTATTGAGCGTCGTCTCTAAAAAGCCATAGCAAAACGGCATCATAAAGGCTACCCAGCCAAATTGAAACGCCTTCTTGAAGCGCTTCAAACTATTTGTCTGCTCTGACGTCTGCATTTCACCTGTATCAGGATATGTATTTTTTAAAACAAACACAAGCAGCCAAATACACAAACTAACTGCACCAGACACAATAAACGGCAAGGATGGATTGATTTCAATGAGTGGTGTTAAAAAAGGGCCAGCGGCAAAACCGAGTCCAAAGGATAACCCATACAATGAAATATTTCGCCCGCGATTTCTAGATGATGAGGCATAGGTTACCCACGTCTGTGTGGAGAAATGAAGCATATGATCACCGATGCCGATCATCAGCCGCAAGAAGAACCAGACGACATAAGATTCAATAAAGACAAAGCTAAACAAACTTAAAAAGACAGCAGCGCCCCCAATGACGATCAATGGTTTAAATCCGAAGCGGCGCAGCGGCGCTTCCATAAAAGGAGACGCAAGCAGCACGCCGAGATATAAGCCAGTGGCATGCAGTCCGTTTAACGTCGGGGAAGTGCCGGCATGTTCGAAAATAATCGAAATAACTGGCAGTAACGCTCCCTGCGAAAAACCAGATACGGATACAAGTAAAATTAAAATCATAAAATGAATTCTCGACATAAGAAGCTCCTTACAAGTTCATGCTTTCATCGTACAATGGAACCATAGGGGTTTCAATAGAAAGGTGGAAAAGGAATGAAGCTGATATACGAAAATGATCGGTGGGTCGCAAATGCTGATCAAAGGCAGCTACATATTTCAGGAAATGAAGAAGCGGGATACAGGCCGTATCAATTGTTCACCTCGGCTATTGCGGGCTGTTTTGGAGAAATGGTCATTCATGTATGCCGAAAAAAACGAATATCCTATCAAGGGCTGACCATTACACCTGAAACGACAAGAGAAGGAACTGTAAACAAAATCACTCATATTCATTTACATATGATCTTTGAAAGCATCAGCACCTCTGATGAACAGCTGGAAAAAGTAATGAAACTTGCGTTGAAGCATTGCTCCATGGTGCAATCCGTGAAAGGAACGATTGATATCACCCTTTCACACGAACGAATCTAAATGTATATGATGCCGGCACTCACGAAAGAATAACAGTCAGATATGATGTAAAGGAGATTGACTGTATGAATCGTTTGTTTCTTGTGATTGTCGCAATTGGTGTTCCATTATCTGTAATTGGCAGTTTTCTTCATTTCCCGCAGGCTGTCATGTTCGCCGTCTATTGTATCGCCATCATCGGTCTTGCAAGTTTTATGGGAAGAGCGACAGAGAGTCTTGCCATTATAGCGGGACCAAGAATTGGTGGGTTATTAAACGCTACTTTTGGAAATGCAGTGGAATTAATCATTTCATTTTTTGCATTAAAACAAGGACTCACCGCTATTGTCCTTGCTTCACTCACTGGCTCAGTGATCGGCAATTTACTGCTCGTGGCTGGACTGTCTTTTTTCGTTGGCGGATTGAAATTTAAACGACAAGAGTTCAATGTCCACGATGCAAGGCATAACTCTGGGCTTCTTATGTTTGCGATTATTGTGGCATTTGTCATTCCAGAAGTCTTTTCCATGGGGATGGCAGAAGATCGTCAATTTGTTTTAAGTATCGGCATTAGCATTGTGATGATTTTGCTTTATGTTGCAGCACTCTATTTCAAACTGGTCAGCCACAGGGGTGTTTATGTTGCCAAGCAGGAAATTGCGGAAGGGGAAGCAGCGACGGAAGAAGAAACACCAGAATGGTCTGGGAAGTTTGCCACGGCGATTTTACTCCTTGCGACAATTGCTGTGGCGTATATTTCAGAGCGGCTCGTCCATACATTTGACACAGTCGGAGAACAGTTTGGCTGGAGTGAACTGTTTATCGGGGTCATCATTGTTGCGATTGTCGGTAATGCAGCAGAACACGCTTCTGCCGTCATTATGGCGTATAAAAACAAAATGGATGTCGCGGTCGAAATTGCTTTCGGTTCTACGCTTCAAGTCGCCATGATGGTCGCACCGATCCTTGTGATCAGCTCTCTGTTTTTTGAAAAGCAAATGCCACTGATCTTCTCATTACCAGAGCTCATTGCCATGGCATCCTCTGTTTTACTAACGGTGATCCTTTCAAATGATGGGGATACGAACTGGTTTGAAGGTGCTACATTGCTCGCTGCCTATTTCATTATGGCGATTGGATTTTTCCTTTTATAATCTTTTGTGGATAAGGGACGTCTTTCGGGAAAATACTATGGAAAAATGAATGAGAAAGAGTGATGATATGAAAAAGATGCCCCGCATCATGTTTGTTGTTCTCTTATCCTTAAGTTTTCTATACAGCTTTCCAGCCGAGGCAGCAAAGCCGTTTAAGGTGCCATCGTCTGTCGCCAGTATCTCAAAGGAAAATACGTATCCAAATGCGTCACAAGATCAACCGCTGCTACAGCCGAGCGAGCTGACGACCGAATTATTTAAAACAACAAGTGTACCAATTGAAAATACACATTTAATTAAAATGCTGAATGAATCCAGTATATCAGGTACACCGCTAGCAGTTGGCTACAGGGCAACGATTTTTCTTGGAAGATGGGCACTCAGCTATGATTCAAACGAAACCGTCGCCAATTGGGAATACAAAAAGGTGAACACGAATCACATTGATAATAGAGGCGGAAACAAAACAGCCATCGGCAAATATGTGCAAAAGCAACAAGTAAAAGTAAGTGGAGGGCTCACAGCAAAAGTACCAAACCCAGAAGATGTGAAAACATTGATGATGCAAAAAGCCATCCAAAAAACAAAACTTCCGCTCGCCTTCGACACAGTGATTGGTGCAGGAACAAAGCGAGATCAGTCCTACCACGTATCTCCGAAAAAAGCAGCAACCCTGCATGCATATGCTCCAGCCATTAACGAAAAAGGAAAGGTTACTTACGGAGAAGTGTATCTTGTGCTCAAGGGAAATAAACGCAAACTTGTCGTAAAAAATGTGACCTCACAAGGAATCGGCGCTTGGATTCCTGTTCAGGATCACCTGACGTTTGGGTTTCAAGGGATGAATTAAAAACAGTCATCTCCTCTTACCAAGGGGAGATGACTGTTTTTTGATTAAGATGTCCTATCTTTTTTCTTTTTCATTTCATGAATGTAAAAATCAGAGGCGTTATATAAAAACCATACAAAGAAAAGTAAGAGAAAGACTTTCGTGAATATCGTCAAATTGTTGAAAATTAAGCATAGGCCAATAAAAGGGAGGATCATAAAGCCATAATACGAAAACCACCATGTTTTAAAAATGAAACTCAGCTCCTTGGTTATTTGTGGAAACGACTCTTTCTTCATATTACATGGTCTTGAGTAGAACGTAAACCTTACCTAGACAATAAAAAAGCCAACGCGGAAGTTGAATGAATCCAACAACTACGATGGCTTAGCTGATTATTCCCCTAAATCCACATTATGATAAACTTGCTGCACGTCTTCAAGCTCTTCTAATACATCGATTAGTTTCTCGAATTGTGCTTTCGATTCATCATCTAATGTCACTTCGTTTTGAGGCAGCATTGTGATTTCAGCGACAGTAAATTCTTCTACGCCTGCCTGTTTGAACGCTTCTTGAACTTGATGGAATTGATCTGGTTCAGCGTAGACGATCACCGTATCATCTTCTTCCATAATGTCACGTACATCAATGTCTGCTTCCATTAAAAGTTCAAGCGTTTCTTCTTCACTTTTCCCCTCGACACCGATCACCGCTGTTTGGTCAAACATGTAAGCAACAGATCCACTGACGCCCATATTTCCGCCGTTTTTCCCAAATGCTGCACGAACATCAGACGCTGTGCGGTTGACGTTATTGGTCAGGGCATCAACAATCACCATAGATCCGTTTGGACCAAATCCTTCGTAACGCAGCTCATCGAAGTTCTCTTCTGCACCGCCTTTTGCTTTTTCAATCGCACGGTCCACAATGTGTTTTGGGACACTATATGTTTTTGCACGTTCTAGGACAAAACGAAGTGCTTGGTTTGATTCTGGATTTGGCTCACCTTGCTTGGCAGCCACATAGATTTCACGCCCGAATTTTGCGTAAATACGACTTGTATTGGCATCCTTTGATGCTTTCTTTTCTTTAATGTTGTTCCATTTACGACCCATCTTATTCACTCTCTTTCAATTAGTAAATACACAGTATGAGGGTCCCCATGCTGCATGAAATCAATCTGCTTTCTATTATACATGAATCAGTCAAGAGGATAGAAGTAAGAGGGCTGAAAAGAAAAGAATTCCTTAGCTGATATGTCCAAGTTGTTCAAGCGTCTTATTTTTCTCATGCGGTCTAGTCAGCTCATCACACCGAATGATTCTACCATCTAATAAAGTAAATAACGCCATCACATCTATTAGACCGTGGTCTCCTGTGGACAGCTCAACATATACAGTGTAACGAAAACACCCTTGCTGAGTCTCTTCATCAAACAACATATCATGAAAGGCGGGGATGTCGAGCTGTTTGGTCATGAATTTTAATGTGGAGAGATGCTTTTTAAATTCTTCAAGGGAAGAGACCTTTCCATCAGTGACTTGCTGATATTCTGAAGAAAAATAAGTCTCCACCTTTTCTATATCTAATTGGATTAACACCTCTTGATACATTTGCTTAATAAAAAAAATCGCTTCAGTTTTTCTCAATGTAAACATCCTTTCTTTTAGTTAACCGGTGAACTATATAATATTATAATTAACTGGTTAACTAAAAACAATCAAAAAAATAACCTCATCACAAATGAGGTTATTTTGCAGGCTGTGGATAGACGAGATCCTCAAGCAATTTCACATCATGCTGATGAAGTTGTGTGATCATTTCTTTTCGCACAGCGAGGGCGGCTTCGAAGTATTTTTCATCCTCGACCATTCCTTTTACGGTGATCTCAATCCCGCGATTCAATTTATTGAGCCCCATAATGCCATGAACCTGAAAAGGTTCAATGGCGTTTTGGAATTCATCTTTTTTCAGTAAATCATGATGCATTTGATTTAACTGATCACATGCTGTTTCTAGCGCCTTGAAAGCAATATCAGGATTTTGGTTTGCGCTGATCAAGACTGACTCTGTGATACGCATGTAGTGCATATTGTAGTTTTGGATTTGACGAATGTCTCCGTTTGAAATGGTTAAAAGCTTGCCGCTCCATTCTCTAATTTGCAAAGACCGGAGACCAATTTCTTCAATGGTTCCGTTAAAAAGATTATTGACCGTCACATAATCACCTTTATGAATTTGCCTTTCATAAATGAGGAAGATGCCGGCTAAAATATCACGAATCAAGGTCTGAGCGCCAAAACCAATGACAATTCCAGCAACACCAGCCCCCGCAAGAATCTTCCCAAAGTCATGAAAAAATAGAGAAATCACATATAAGACAAAACATATGGAAGCTGTATACTTTGAAACCGATTTGACCAAGCTCTCAATCGTTTTTTTCTTTTTATCTTCAATGAATTCAGTTCGTTTAAAGAAAATCTGAAGCGCTTTGTTGATCATAAAGACGGCAAGCCAAAGAATGAAGCCAACAAGGAGAATTTCAATGTATTTGTTCTTGACCACTGTCAGAAATGTTTCGTCCATCTATCGGTTACCCCCTGGCTGTACGAGAAGTAAAATCAACATCTTGATAATAACTGTTTTTCACAAGAACATTCGGACCAAGGCATTGCACACTTGGGCAATGACAATTCAGTTCTTTTGCCAATTTTGTGTTCATCCAGCATGTATAAGCTGATTGCAACGTATCGGTTTCAATATTTCCTAATGGTGGTGTATCGCCAAAGTCTGTCACAATAATATTCCCATCAAAAATATTCACATTCAACCGTGAACGGCCATCAGGGTCATTTCGTACTGTCACATTTTTCGCTTGACGCAATCGAGTCAAGAGGCGCTGGTCTTCTTCATCTGTGCTGCATGAATAAAATGGCAATGTGCCAAACAGCATCCATGTGTTCTCATCACGAACATCGAGCAGCTGATGAATCGCATCCCGCATTTGCGGAAGCGACAATGATTCAAGGGCGCTCGCAAAATCACTTGGATACATCGGATGAACTTCGTGGCGCTGGCATTTCATCTCGTCCACGATTTGACGATGGATGTGTTCAATATAAGGAAGCGTACGCTTATTCAGCATCGTTTCAGCAGATACGGTTACACCCGCTTTCACAAGTGCCTGACTATTCTCAATCATGCGGTTAAACAATTTTTCGCGCTGCTCAAAGGTTGGCTTTCGGTCCATCATTGCAAAACCAACCGTAGCAAACTCTTCGACTGTTCCCCAGTTATGTGAAATGTGTAGGACATCCAAGTATGGAATAATCTCTTCATATCGAGCCAAATCAAGTGTTAAATTCGAATTAATTTGGGTACGGACGCCGCGTTCATGGGCATACTTTAATAAAGGAACGACATATTCCCGTACAGATTTCAGAGACAGCATCGGCTCTCCGCCTGTGATGCTAAGGGAACGCAAGAGCGGTACTTCATCTAAACGGCGAAGCAGTAAATCGAGTGGCAGTGCATTCGGATCTTTTGGCTGCAAAGTATAGCCAACCGCACAGTGCTCACATCTCATGTTACACAACGTCGTTGTCGTCAATTCAATATTTGTCAGCTTCATTTCTCCGTAATCCTGCACATCGAGATAGGCTTCCCAAGGGTCGAATGCAGGTGTAATCGGACGAAGTGCTGTTTTTTGGTTCATGGTATCTATCTCCTTTTCATTCGGGCAAACATAGACCCGCCAACAGTTAATTTTAAGCCCCATCACCGTTATACGCAAGAGGGGACACAATTGATTTACAAAGGAAAAAAAGATAAGCTATAAACAAATGCTAAAGGGAGTGTATCTATGGGCAAGGCAGCAGACAGCAAAGAGCAGCAGGTTGATTATTTAAAGAACCGATTAGATATGTTTATGAATGTGATTGATTCATTAGATCCTGAATCCACAGACGTTGAGGATATAGACAGACTCATCCAGATGATTGACGACCTAGAAGCGAAATATGAACGGTTTAAAACCGATTGGAAGGAAGAATAGCTCGCGCTGATGCGGGCTTTTTTCTTTAAATTGGCAGGTCAAAAAGTGTATGAGTACCCGGTATATTCTGCACAATAGAAGAAAAACCGGGAAGTGACGTAAATGAAAAAATGCATACTGATCTGTCTATGTGCGCTTTTTGTATCGATGCCTTTTTCAAACTTAGAAGCCGTGTCTAATCAGCCGATTCATTGGGGATTTGCTAAAAGCAAAGAGCACAAGCCAGCAGATGCCGGCAAGGAACTGACGACACTCTTAAAGAAATATGATGCTTTCTATTTAGGAAATACGAAAAAGAAAGAGATTTATTTTACATTCGACAATGGCTATGAGAATGGATACACACCCAAAATCTTGGACGTGCTGAAAAAACATCAAGTACCCGGCACCTTTTTTGTGACTGGGCACTTCGTAAAGGACCAGCCTAAGCTCGTCAAACGTATGGCAGAGGAAGGTCATATTATTGGCAACCATTCCTATCACCATCCAGATTTAACAACAAAGAGCACGAAAGAAATCAAAGAAGAGCTAGATCGTGTCAATGAAGCGGTATACAAAATCACAGGAAAACAAGATAACCTCTACCTTCGTCCACCGCGCGGGGTGTTCAGTGAAAGGGTACTAAAGGAAACGAAACAGCTTGGCTACCAAACCGTTTTCTGGTCAGTAGCGTTTGTAGATTGGCACATCCACCATCAAAAAGGAAAACAGTATGCGTACAATCAAATGATGAAACAGGCGCATCCGGGTGCCATTTACTTACTTCATACCGTCTCAAGGGACAATGCCGAGGCACTTGATGATGCCATCACTGCTTTAAAAAAACAAGGATATACCTTTAAAAGCTTAGACGATCTCATGCTTGAAAAAGTATGGCATCTCCCTCAGCTATAGAAAAAGCTTGCAGACACTGCAAGCTTCAGCGTGTAGCCAAACCCTCGCATTCTTTGTCAGTCCTGCGTGCTGGTGCTCACGAATGTCAAATTAGCTCCGCGCCAGTACTCGTCCTTCCTAGACTGCAAAGGTTTTCTATCACGCTGAAACGAAGACAAAGGGCTAAAATAAACAACATTTTAGCCCTTTGTCAACAATCTGAGGCTTGCAGACATCTGCAAGCTTTTTGACTTATCCTTCTCTTATTTTACGCTGGAACAAAAGGGGACGATGACGAGTAAAGGAGTCAATCAAGCCCTCACCGAAAATCGTGATGCTCTGCTCCCAAGGATGTCCTAGTAAACCCCAGGTCATCTCTTTTGATAAAAAGAAATAGTCATCTCCATTTGGGAGCACAGGAACTCTCCATTCTCCAGAGATATCATATGTGATGTAAGGAGAGGGTGCTTGAAAACCGGGAAAGCGAGAGATGCTTGGGTTAAATTTAAACTTTTGATCAAATGTTTTCCATGCGTACTTTAGTTCTTTGTCTGTCAGTGGAATCCAGTTTTCCATAGTATCTCCCTTTCAAGCACTTCTCTCAAAAAAACTATTTGAAAATCCTAAACCATCCTTTATGTTTAAACCACAAAAGCATCCCTGAGACAAGCAAACCCATGAAAATCAGTACGCCAAAATAGCCATATTTCCAGTGTAATTCAGGCATGTTATCAAAGTTCATCCCATACACCCCAACAATAAAGGTCAGTGGAATAAAAATCGTCGAGACAATGGTCAGTGTCATCATGATGGCATTCATTCGATTGGAATTTAGTGTTTGATAGCTGTCTCGTAAATCGGCTGTCATATCACGGTTTGACTCAACGATTTCTGTTAGTTTCAATAGATGATCATAAATATCATTAAAATATGCTTGCCGGTTTGCATCGCTTTTCATCATATTCGTGTTCACAATTCGATATAAGAGGTCCCTCATCGGAATAATGGTTCTGCGCAGTTTGAGCAAATCGGATCGAATACCGAATACTTCGTTCATTAAGGTACCATACGTTTTATGCCCTTCTTCATCCTCGATTTCATTGAGCCTGTCCTCAATTTGATAAATAATAGGAAAATAATCATCGACGAGCTGGTCAATCAGCATATAAGCCATATGCTCTGGACCGCTCTCTCGTGCTTTATCAGACCCTTTGAGCTTTCGAATGACTCGATCAATGTAGGGTGCTTCCTTCAAATGAAAAGTAACGATATAGTTTTCTCCAACAAACAGGTCGACTTCTTCAGATCGAAGTGTTTTTTGATTGAGGGCATGAAGGACGAAAAATAAATACCCTTCATAAAAATCAAGCTTTGGCCGCTGTAAATAATGGAAGCAATCTTCAATCGCAAGCGGATGGAACTGAAAAAATTCCTTTAACAGTGCTGCTTCCTTTTCCGTTGGCGCATAAAAATCAATCCAATACCAAGCAATATCGGGGCTTGAAAGCTGCTGCAATGTTGCATGTTCAATCAAGTCGCCGTTTTTTGTCATTGCAAGTTTTTTCAGCATGTGCACCCCTCCAGACTTGCATTATATCATGAAGCACCGGCGGTGAACTTATACGTTTTCACCATAAAAAAGCCGATCTCATCGCTGAGATCGGTCCAATGTGCGTGTATGATTGATGGATAAAGCGAGAATTAAGGACGACGGAAGTTGACGAAACCACCGTTACGGTCGAACCAACCTCTAAATGCCCAGTTGATGTAACCGCCATCACCTTTGTTTGTGAAAGATCCATTTTCAAATACCCAAACTCCGTACGTAATGCTTCCGTATTTAACAGTAGCAAACGTTTTAACACCGTTGAAACGAGTCTCATAGCCTTGGCTTAAGTTAAAGACCATGACATTGTATTTTGCGCCAGCAGCATAGAAAGCAGACTCCATTAATCCTTTGACAAAGCCTTCACGGTTCGTGTTAGCATTTGCAGCATTAATTAATGCATTGGCAATTCCAAGTACGTCAAAGTTAATGTTAACATTTGTCGCATTTGTTGAAGCTTTACCTTCAGCAGCTTTGTTTAACACAGTTTGCTGAATAGTTGTTGAAACTGGAGCAGTTTTTTGCTCAGCAGCGTCAGCGAATACTGGTAGTGTCGAAGAAACAGCAGTGGCAAGGGCAACAGAAAGAATTGTTTTTTTCATTGGTCGGATCTCCTTTGTTTTTAAATTTTGGGTCTTCTTTTAGTAAAACGTGAAACTAGGTGAAGCCGGTTATCAATGAGGTAAATATGTTCCTGCAAGATGAAACAAATGATTGCCTAATCCGCTAATTCCTTTGTTCACCTCCTTGATATGTCATAATTATACAAATATTTTTGAGATAGAAGATATCACCCATAGGTTCTATTTCTAATTTAAGGAAAATGATCCTAAAATGTTGAAGATTGCTGTCGAATTTTAGCTGAATTCGACTAAAAAATTTCATCTATCCAAAAGGAGAATGACCATAAATAAGGAAGATATAACTGATAAATTCTTGTACTCTTTATATTTAAAAGTATTCAATATAGAGAATCATTCATGCAAAGTGAAACAATCACATCTGCGTGTGTTGGCAGAAAGGAAGAGGAAAAACATGTGGGAAAAACACCTATTGGTTGAACCGCCCTATCACTTCGATCAAGTGCTGAGACGTTTGTCGAGCGATCCATTAAAGGCGGTCGATCTGGATAAAAGAGAAATCAAAGTACCGATGAGGCTGAATCATAAACCGTACGTTGCAGTCGTTCAAGCGACAGGAACAAAAGAAGCGCCTTCGTTCCGGATACAGGCTAACGGGCCGGAGGAAGCGATCCTTTCTGAGGTGAAGCGGATATTTGGCATGGAGCATCAATTACACGCCGTGCATGACCATTTTGCTCAAACAAATCTTGCGCCCATTTTTGAACGTCATATCGGAACGCCGCTTATGCTGGATTTCCATCTATATCATTGCTTGATGAAATGCATCATTCATCAGCAGCTCAATCTTGCATTTGCTTATGAGCTGACGAAACGGTTTGTTCATACGTATGGTGAGCAAATCGACGGCGTCTGGTTTGACCCTTTACCGGATACCATTGCATCACTTGAAACCGACGATTTGAGAAAACTGCAATTCAGTCAGCGAAAAGCGGAATATGTGATTGATGTCTCAAAGCGAATAGTGAGTGGCTCTCTGAATTTAGAAGAATTACACGACTTAACGGATATTGAAATTGAAGAACGTCTGCTTCCGATTAGAGGGATTGGACCTTGGACGGTTCAAAATGTCCTCATGAATGGACTTGGAAGACCAAATCTCTTTCCAATGGCAGATATCGGGATTCAAAATGCGATCAAACGTCACTTTGACCTGCCAGAAAAGCCAACAAAAGAAGAGATGGCAGTTTTAAGCAAGGAGTGGGCACCTTATTTAAGCTACGCCTCCCTTTATTTATGGAGAAGTATAGAGACAGATAAATAATTGAAAGGCATTTTCTCTCTTCGTCCAAGTCGTGATATACTATTCAGATGGAATAAAATGAGGACAACCGATAAAGGTTTAAATAGAACGGAGAGAATAAACGTGAAAGAAAAACAGCAAGGAGCCCTTCTGCAAAAGGGGCAGCAGTTCCCGCTTACCATTAAACGCCTTGGCATTAATGGGGAAGGGGTCGGTTATTTTAAAAAGCAAGTGGTCTTTGTCCCAGGTGCACTTCCAGGTGAGGAAGTAGTAGTTGAAGCAACGAATGTTCAAGCGAAATATGCAGAAGGTACGGTGAGGAAAGTCCGCAAGCGCTCAGAACATCGAGTGAAACCGCCGTGCCCAGTATACGAAGAGTGCGGAGGCTGTCAGCTTCAGCATTTGGCATACGAGCAGCAGTTAAAGGAAAAACGCGATATTGTCATTCAATCAATGGAGCGTCATACAAAGCTGTCGGTTGAAAAGATCGACATTAGACCAACAATCGGTATGGAAGATCCATGGCACTACCGGAATAAAAGTCAGTTCCAAGTCGGAAGATCACATAGCGGCGACATCATCGCAGGGCTTTATGGGCTGAATTCTCATAAACTTGTTCCGATCAAGGAATGTATCGTCCAGCATCCGAAAACGAACAAAACAACAGGCGTCGTCCGCAAAATTTTAGAGAAATTCGGCGTATCTGTCTACAACGAGCGGACAAGAAAAGGCGACGTGCGCTCGATTGTTGTGCGTGTCGGCTTTGAAACAGGTGAAGTACAAGTCGTCCTTGTCACATCAAAGCCTGAGTTTCCAAAGAAAAAAGAAATCGCCGAAGCCATTCAAAAACGTCTGCCAGAAGTGACGTCTATTATGCACAATATCAATGGCGAAAAAACGTCAGTCATCTTTGGGCATAAAACATCGCTCCTAGCTGGCAACATGGTCATCCAAGAATTTTTAGGAGACGTCTCATTTGAATTGAGTGCACGGGCTTTCTTCCAATTGAATCCGAAGCAGACATTAAAGCTTTACGACGAAGCGAAAAAAGCGGCCAAACTGACTGGCAAAGAAAAGGTAGTCGATGCGTATTGCGGCGTTGGAACCATTGGAATGTGGCTCTCAGATGGAGCAAAAGAAGTAAGAGGTATGGATGTCATCAAAGAATCAATTGATGACGCGAAGAAAAATGCCAAAAAACACGGCATGAAAAATGCAACTTATGTGACAGGCACAGCCGAACACTGGCTGCCAAAATGGGTCAAAGAAGGCTTCCGTCCCGATGTTATCGTCGTCGACCCGCCAAGAACAGGCTGCGAACGCACTTTCCTAGATACCGTCAAACAAGTCAAACCAAAACGCTTTGTCTACGTCTCTTGCAACCCGTCTACACTAGCAAAAGACCTCGAATACATGTCAAAAGACTACAAGATCGAATACATGCAGCCAGTTGATATGTTTCCGCATACGGCGCATGTGGAAGTGATAGTGAAACTTGTTTTAAAAGATACATTCAATTAAATTGTACCTAATTAAGCAGAAAGAGAGGGGGAAAGATTGTAGTGTATCTTAATCTTTTCTTCCCCAAATACTTCTGTTTTGTTAATAAGCCTTTGTAGAACTTGTTTCAGTATGTTTTCATCTTCAAACTCTAATTCTGAAATGCGTTCTACTTCCTTTTTGAAGGCTTGTAATTGTTCTGTATTATCTTTTTTTGTCGCTAAAGCGGATTGTAAGTTCGCTTTCCTATCAGCCAACTCCTGAAGTTGAATGGAAATACGTTCACTTTGTTGTTTAAACATTTCCGTTGTTATAGCCCCATCAGCATGAAGTGTAAGTAAACTACTTACCTGATTGTTTAACTTATCAATTTTCCTTTCAACTTGCTTTAGTTCCTTTGTAAGAGAGGATTGTAAAGAACTTGCTTTGTTCTCAGCGATACCATAAAGTTTTCAACTTTTACAGTATCTTTTATCATGGCTTTTATATCAGCTTTAACGGCATTGAGCAACAATCTCTCTTCAATAATATGAGAGGAACAATAGGAGGTTGTATGCTTAACATATCCCCCACATACATAAGCCCCATTACGTCTATCAGGTTTGAAGTGCATACCGCTCTTACAGTCGGCACATTGGGCAATATGAGCAAAAAGGCTTTCTTTACCGTTACTTTTTTGTTTCCCTTTTCTTCTCATAAGTTCTTGAACTGCTTGGAAATCCTCTTTTGAAATAAGGGCAAGATGAGCATTCTCTATTATAACTTGTTTTTCAGGCTTAAGTTGCTTTCTCTTCTTGTATAATTCAGATTTTGCAAGGGTATTTAATGTTTCTTCCTTACAATGAACTAACTTTCCAATATACCTGATTGTTAAGAATACCCTTAATAGTGTTCTGGTGCCATTTCTTACCCTTTCTAGGTGCATGGGTACCATTCTTCATAAGATAATTTGATATCTTAAACATGCCCCAACCTTCATAAAGATAAAGTCTGAAAATCTCTTTAACAATGGTAGCCGTTTCCTCATTCACTTCTAGCTTTTTAGTAATAGGGTTAATAGAATAGCCATAAGTTGCTTGAGACGCTTTATATTCACCTCGATTAGCCTTATCTCTTAGTGCTAGCCTTTTTCCATAATCTAAAGGAACAGTTTTTAGTATTTGGCGTTGTACTAATGATTTTACCGCCCCTTCGCTAAAGATAATATTAAAATCATTAAGAATACGAGCGGTTTTTTCTACTGTTAATTTATCCATTTTAGTTTCCTTCCTTTGATGATTGATATTATGCCTGTAAAACAAACCTTTCAAGTTCGGTTTCGATACTTTCAAAGTTGTTCCTGCAAGTTTTATAGCCTTTAACTTTCCTTCTTTTATCCACTTACGGATAGTTTGCTCTTCAACATCTAATAACTCCGCTACAATTTCAACTGAGTAAAGTTTACCAAGTTCATTCAGTATCATTGTTTTCACCACCTTTAATATATTCTTCTAAGTCATTCTGTAAGACCCTAACAGAACCGCTTACCTTTACCGATGGAATTACCCCTTGTTTTGTAAGCACATAAACACGATTTTCAGATAGCTTTAAAATTTTAGCTACCTCAGAAACTTTTAATTCCATAAATTCAACCTCCTATCGTTCTCTAGCAAATTATAGAAATAAGGAACACAAAAATAACAAAGGGCGGTAGAGGGTAAATACAAAAGGTTATTTTTAATAAAAATACACAAAAACTATAAAATTACTTATAGCTTTTGTGTCGTCAAAATAAAAAAAATTTAGACGGTCGGAGAGGATGAACCTATCAATTTTCCGTGAAATATAAAGGTATCTGTCTATTTGTTTGTTAAGGTATTGACTGAACTCATTGCAATTTCTTTTTGATACATCACACGTTAAGAAGGGGTGTACAATTCTAAGTTGACGTACAATACAATTTGATGAAATTTCTTACAGGTGAAATAAGGGATACTCGTTCTAAAAGGGAGATAGTTCTTTTACTAGGCACTGGGTGGGGTTAATCTAGTTGTGATGTTTGAACCGCTTTTAAATAATTCTAGTCTAGTCATTATGTAAAGTTTTAAGAATATGAAACTTAAATGAAAACTATCCGCTCTATTTTTACCTTTTGTTACCAATGAATAAATTTTTATGCGAATATTATGTTAAAATTTAGATAAAAAGTTAAAAGGGGTAAGGTAATTGGGATACGAAGAAATAGTACCTAAAGTTTTTATATCGTATAGTTGGTCATCAGAAACTCATAAACAGTGGGTTCTTGAATTAGCAGAAAAATTAGTGGCGAAATCTGGTGTTGACGTTATTCTTGATAGATGGCATGGAGTTGTGGGCCATGACCGTTTTCAATTTATGGAGGAAAGCATTAAAGTTGCGGATAAAGTTCTAGTAATTTGTGATAAAACTTATTGTGAAAAAGCAAATGGTAGACATGGTGGAGTGGGGACTGAAACTTTAATTATTACACCTGATGTATATAAAGATACAAAACAAGAAAAATTCATTCCTATCTCCTTAGAAGAAGAGAATGGTGAGTATCTATTACCTGATTTCTTTAAAAGCAGGTTTGCTCTAAGCATGAAGCTGGGGGATTTAGATAAATCATATAAGGAATTAGAGAGACTTATTTGGGAAGAACCTCTATTAACCCCTCCCCCTAGAGGGAAGAAACCTGACTTTAAAGAAGAAAAAAAAGAAGATGACACTTTAGTGCCTGAGGAACCAATATTTAACGACTCTGATGAAGAAAGAGTAATCTGGTTACTCCCTAGAGGCTTCTTATTATATACGGATATTACATTTGAAAGTCATGACTCATGGGCTGTAGTATTATCATATTATGATTATGAAGGCGAATGGAGACATAGTACACACTACCACGAGTCATATTCAAGGAGTTGGGATAGAAACCTAGAAATACAATACAAAAAACTATCAATACCTGAAGCGGATTGGGATTGGGCAAGAGCACCATTAAACTTTTTAATGGAACTAAGAGAGGTAACTGAGAAAGTGGATATACAAAAACGAGTTGAAAATGAACAGAAGTATGATTACCCTGTTTATTACTTTAACCGAAGTGAACCCATATTCCTACCTAAAGTTCCTCCTATATACAAGTTTTATCATGATACAGGGAATTTAAGAGAAATTCTCGAAGATTTAAAAGATGAAAAATTAAGATTAACAGAGGAAGAACTTATTAAAAAAGCTATAACTTTACGGCAAAGTGCATTTTTAGAGAGTCTTGCATTTTTAGGAGAAGACCATCCATCATTGTCTTTTATTAAAGAAGTTATTGATGAGTTTGATAAATCTTATACTTCAGATGAGGTTTTAGCTTGGCTTAGTAAAATTGGGAGTGTCTTGAGAAATACACTTAATCATGAATGGGATGTCTGGAATAAAAAAGTTTAAAAAAGTAGTCGATGATGAGAGAAGATTGATATATCAAAAATTTTATAAAGAATTGAATGATATAACTAATGAAACTATTGAAGAAATAAAAGATTTTGTTCGTGAGTCGAGACTTGTTTTGTATACTTAATACAATTAGAAAATAAGCGTTTACTTTTTACACATGGAATGGGAGGTAACAATGATGGAATGGTATACATGGGTGTTTAGTGGAATTGGGGTTTTCGTTTTAACTATTTTGACTAGTAAGCAGATGTCTAAGTCAAAAAAAGTAAAGCAAAAACAAAAAGGTGGGAAAAATTCTAATAACTATCAGTCAGCTGGAAGTATGACGATAAACTCACCTAAAAAGGAGGAATGAATTATGAAGCAAAGTGGTGGTAAGGATAGTACTAACTATCAAGCCCAAGTAATTAATGTTGGTGTTACTGCAGACGAGGCGAGGAATATTGCACTAGATTTGTTTAAGGCGAATTTTTTAGAACTTTCTCAACAGGCTGCGGAAATTGCAACATATAGAGCAGAAAAATTAGTAAATGATACTTTAGAAAAGCTAAAGCAGGAAAATCCTTCGGGTATTGAAAAGATGAAAAATCCTGATATGCAATATGCGATGTACACTGCTCAAAAAGAATTTGCAAGAACAGGTGATGAAAATTTAGAAGAGATATTAATTGAATTGCTTGTGAAAAGAACAAAAGAAGATGATAGGACATTAAAACAAATTGTATTGGATGAGTCATTATCAGTCATTACGAAGCTAAACCAGAAGCAAATTGATATACTCTCTTTAGTTTTTGTTATCAGAAGGACAGTCAATAATATATACATAAATTATGATAAAGAAATTGGTGATTTATTAGACTACTATGAAAGAACTTATAGTCAATTTATTAACGAATTACCAACTGTAGAAGAAGATACACTTTTAGAACATCTTGTTTATGCTGGGTGTGGAAGATTATCTATTGGTGAAGCTAAATATGAGACCATTTTTAAGGAAAATTATCAAAAGATATTTAATTCTAATAATGAAGCTGAAATAGTTCATCTAGTTAACTATTTCCCTTTATCTTCTCAGATAATGAAATCATGGAATGAAACATCTTTAAAAAATATGAGTTTAACTTCAGTTGGAATTGCAATTGGACATACTAATTTAGTTAGAAAAATTGGTTCTTCGTTTGGTGATTTAGGTATTTGGATTTCAGGATAAAATTAGTTTGGCTTTGATGAATTTGAAGCAAAATTATATGGGTTTTTCTTTCATTATTCTGTTTGTTTTTAAGAACTAATGCCACTCTGTATGTACTGTCAACTCAACGCATGTGGAGTGTGTGGTTTCTTTAGTCCTTAAATAATAGTGGGCAAAGAACCGCGAAAGGCCATTATGATCATTTAACCTTCTAATATGATGTAATCACCAAATTTTTTCTGTTAAGTGAGCTTAAATATCACCAGTCATGTTTTATCAATGGAAGTTTTATATGAATATATGCATGGTCTTGTCGCAGATGGTATATATGGTCCAAAACCAAAGAAAAAGGCGCAGCTCGAAGCCTTCTTGAAGTAAACAAATAGTCCCCTTGAATTTTCGAGGGGACTATTTGTTTATTCGATGATTTATCCTCTTTTTAATACTCACATACTTTATCTTCGCACTCAGGTTTTTCTTTAGCATCAACAATAAATGAACCTACTTCATCGTTTGCCTTATCATATATTCCCCAAATTTTTTTGTCCTTGTTTCCATTTAAATAACCATTAATTGAAATGCCCCCCATTGGGTTTACCTCATAATCATTATTAAAATCAATTCGTTTGATATCATTATAGTTTGTTTTAATAAAGTCAGTCATTCTTTTCTTAGCCAAGGAATACAATTCTTCTTTTTTAGCTTCTTGGGCAGCTGTTTTTTTGTCGTGTTGTTCCTTCATAAATATCCCTCCAAGTGTTATAATAACCAAAGTCATAAGGATAATTATGTATTTTTTCATAAAACCATCCTTTCTATCTTAGATTTTACATGAGAGAAGGGGCATTGTACATGAATACAAAGACTGACATACCTAATTTATCAGATAAGGACTATTATTTTCTAAGCCAAAATACATATAATGAAAAGATAATGCAAGAAGCCTATGAAAATAAAATTCCAATCCAAGTTAGATCAAAAAGGGCTTTTTACGTAGACAAAATCAAAAAAGACCCAGACACAGGGCTAGATGTTTACGTATTTGTCCAAGCAAAGAAAAAAGAAGGTAAATGGGTTAAACCAAAAGAACCTGAGAATGTTGTCGTAGGTTTTCAAGGAACAAATCAAGAACAAATCAAAGCTGACGTGATAAGTGCAGATGGCGGCAACGTGGTAATGGGTCAAGACCCGAAAAAGAAAGTCAAATACATCATGAAAAAAGAGGCACCTGAAAACTCTAAAGCGATTACCAAGTATAACGGTAGTATGGAACAAGCCATGTTGTTGAAAAGTGGAGAATACAAAATTGTCACTAAGACATCTCAATTTGATCAAGGTGATAAGCTCGTCGCCAATGAAGTGAAAAAGTATGCTGGCACTAATACAGTGATTTCAACAACGGGTCACTCACTTGGAGGGGCAGATGCAGAATACGCTGGTGTAAACAATCATGTTTACAGTGTAGCCTTTAACAACCCTTCCATTGTTAAGCTGCATGATGAGGAAACACAGAAGAAAATCAGAAACGGCGAATTTGATTTATATCATAAAGCCATCATTAATCCCGATGATATGGTGGGGGCAGGTTGGTTGTTGGAATATGACAGGCACAATGGAACGACAATTTATACGAAAGATCCTAGTCAATCACGAAGAGAGCGTATAGATCGGTTTGTGTCTCCGTTTGGTGTTCCTGGGGTTTTAGGAAATTTGATTACTTCCTTCTATGGCCAAGCATTCGCAAAAGATCCGGATACTCATAGTTTAAATGAGTCGAACTTTACTTTTGATAAGAATGGTCATATCAAAAGTGTGGATGGAAGCAAAGGTGTTTATAACCAGAATATCGAATCATTTTCAGCTTATTCAGGTATGAATGGACAAACCATCAAAGTGGATGCCAAATATGCAAAAGAATTAGCTCGTCGATTACAGGCAGCTATCGAAGACTTAAAAACAAAAAAACAAGCAATTGAACAATTCGCTCATGATCACAGCAAAATGGTGTATGACGTGAAATCTATTTGCGGAAAAAGGTTAGGGGAATTCAAGGATTTAGATCCAAGTGACGTTGAAAAAGCTATATTGTTTCACGCCCCTTTTGTGAAAGATGGAGCAGCATTTTATGACTCAGAAGAACAGTATCAAACTGAGGCTTCTCTACATTATTTGATTAGAGATTTAGAAGATATTAGTGAGTTTATTGTGAAAATGGCGGAGGATTTAAAAGATAAGGATAATGAATTAGCAAGATGGTTACGGTTGTAAGGGGGATTTCAATTGCCATATGGAGTTAATATGGATGCAGATGAGTTTTACAGACGATTACAACAGAATGAGGAATTAAAAAAAATTGTAGGTTCAAGTTTAAAAACGCATTGTCAGCATCTAAAAGAAGACACAAAACATGCGTCAGACTTTTCTTCAGCACAACAGGTTGTAGCTGAAGTGTATGTTGCTTTACTCTCTTCATTTGAAGGAAAAGCTAAGGATGCATTGGTACAAAGACTCAATGAAAATGCGAAGATGCTGACAAATGCCACAGAGAACAGAAGTGCCTTTCTAAGAACTATAAAGACAAAATAGTGAACATAACCTCTTCGCAACGATGTGACAGAGGTGTTTTTTTATTTGGGAATCGTCTTATAAATTCCTTGACGCTTTATTCACAGCTGGTATCAGCTTATTATTTAATATGACACATAAACGTTGACGAGCAAGATGATTAATACCGTGCATGTGGAGACAGTTATATCGATGGTACCAGTGTAAAGAGTGAAATGAATAAAAATGGTTCGTGACTTGAATACTGGCTTCTAGTTTGTACGATCATCACGGACTTTTTTATTAACTTATTGAGAGAGATCGATCAAAGAATTTTTAATTCATGGAAAGGTGGAGGATGAAATTGAGTCAATTTAAAATCTTAACAAACTATATCCCTATGCTTCAAGGCGATGATATTGGTGAATGGGTCATAGATAAAGAAAATGATGGAACAGCAGAACATCCGATTCAGATGCCCTTTGTGAATTATTCCGAAACGGTCCGTCGTTTTATCGAGGATGTCTATACCTTTGCAGAACAACATCAAGAAATGGAGCTTACCCGCTACAGTGAGATCCTCAAAGAAAATCGCATTGAGGGTGGAATGAACGATATGGGGAATGTGGACATCTCAAATGTAAATGCGCAGTGTGTACTGGCTCTCATCATGGGGGTTCTGAGAGCTGAACGATTTTGCGAGGGTGTCATACTCGATGTCTTTACAAAAGGAACTATTGTCAAGTGGCTTGAAAGATTGGAACGTTTGGAGAATGATTGAACAAATTTAAACAATGATGTGATGATGGTTTGCGCTCAATTTTTATCAAATAACTTTCGGAAAATGAATTGAAAAAGTTTCGTTTCAGGCACTATCTGAAAATAGTGCTCAGATTGTTGACAAAGGGCTAAAATGAACTTTATTTTAGCCCTTTGTCTTCTTTATATAGATCTTATCCTCTCATCGTCGTACTTTTGAATGAAATTGATTCAATAGAATTGACGTAAGAACCATGAATAGGCGAAGATGATATAAAATGTAAGATAAAGGGAGACGAATAATGATACATATCGTATTTGGGGCAGCAACTGCTGGTAGTTTAAAGCAAGCATTACGTGAAATGAAGCAAAGACCAGTGGAAGACATCATCACCTTTGATGATATCTATTCCATTGGCCCACTTACACACTTACATGAACGTCAAGGACAAGAGACTCGTATGGAGTGGCTTCGTCATGTCATGTCCAATGAGTTTGGTAGATTTGATGATATGGTAATCGATCAGCAAATAATGATTCAACAAGTGAAGGATTTAAAAGATGGATCACATATGATGATATGGATAGGCAACAATGCACACGAACAAATAGGTCTACGATTTGCCATCTATTTATTAAAAGGAAAAAACGTGGACGTCTCTGTCATTAATACAGCGATTGCATATGATCACCATTTTAATACAAAGACGATTCGCATGGACCTTCGACATACTGGGGAAATCCCATCTGAAAAATTTAAAATCATTTATGAAAGTAAAAATCACTTTCACACCATTTCCAAGGAAGAAAGAGAACGATTACAAGAAGAGTGGCTTCACATTGCCGAAACAGATCATACACTTAGGATATGGCGAAATGAACAAACGCTCAACGTATCAGAAGATGAATTTGATGCTTATTTAGTAAAAATGGCTAAGCGGCTTCATCTGTCCGAGCCAGAAGAGGAATACATCGTAACTCCACGCTTAATTGGAGAAGTCCTTGGTCATTTAGAACAATATATCGGAGATGATTTTATTGAGTATCGGCTAAAGAAGCTGATTGATCAAGGTGTTTTTGCTATGAAAGGAAAACGAACGTCCATGCGTTATTACTCGATAAAACTGACAACATTTGGTCAGGACTTCAAAAAATGGGTATGCTGTCGTGATTTTGAGCACCAACCTTATGTGAAAATTGAAGGAACCTATGGTGGCGAACCTTTTCAATGCGGACATTGTCAATGTCATTTAGAAAGAGATGATGTACCTATAAGCGATGTACTATTCTCTAAAATATGGAATTGGGCCATACAGTATGGTTGTTGGTTTGATGAAGAAACAGATGACTTGCTGCCAGAAGGGGTAGAAATGGAAAAGAAGTTTAATCAAGCAGGGGAGTGTATAACGGAAGAAGTGAAGAATGCGTTATCTCCTAAGTATCAAGTCGAATATAGCCCCAGTGAAATGACAAGACATTTCATTTAAAGAATAAAATTCAATAGCACTGTACAAAATAAATCTTTACATCATTCCCCATCATCATGTAATATATGGAGAAATCAAAAGCGAAGAAAAGGACATGAGCAGCTTTTATCGGTTCACAGAGAGGGAAGTCACGGTGAAATCTTCCTAACGCAGAAAAGTTGTCTTACCACCTTTGAGCTGTATTGGGGAAATTACAGTATCCAATACCGTCTACGCCACGTTACGGCACCAGAGCCATAAAGCGAATACGCATTATGGGAATTTGGGTGGAACCACGGATCACACATTCGTCCCTTTATGAGGGATGGGTGTGTTTTTTTGTTTACTTTTATAGCATGATTGCTTTGAAAAGGACATGAGCAGCTTTTATCGGTTCACAGAGAGGGAAGTCACGGTGAAATCTTCCTAACGCAGAAAAGCTATCTTACCACCTTTGAGCTGTATTGGGGAACATTGCAGTATCCAATACCGTCTACGCCACGTTACGGCGCCAGAGCCATAAAGCGAATACGCGTTATGGGAATTTGGGTGGAACCACGGATTACACATTCGTCCCTCTATGAGGGATGGGTGTGTTTTTTTATTTCAAAAAAGAGAAAGGTGTGTCAGTGATGAGAGAAAAAATGGTAAAAATTCAATTTCCAGATGGAAAGATCAAGGAGTTCTCCGCAGGTACGACAGTCGCAGAGGTTGCCTCCCATATTAGCCCAAGTTTAAGAAAAAAAGCAGTAGCGGGAAAGATCAATGATCAGACAGTGGACTTAAGTTATCCGTTAAACAACGATGCGGGGGTTTCGATTCTAACACTTGATTCAAAAGAAGGGCTGGAAGTGTTACGTCATACAGCTGCACATGTATTAGCCCAAGCTGTGAAAAGGTTATATGACAATGTGACACTGGGGATCGGACCTGTCATTGAGAATGGATTTTACTATGATATGAAGCTGAATCAAACGTTAAGCGTAGAGGATTTGGCAATGATTGAAAAAGAGATGAAAAACATCATAAACGAGAATCACCTTATTCAAAGAATGGAGGTCTCTTACAAAGAAGCTGAAGTGATGTTTGCACATGATTCATATAAACTGGATATTTTAAAAAGTCTCCCTCGACAAGAAGCCATCACGATTTATCAGCAAGGAGAATTTATAGATTTGTGCCGTGGACCTCATTTGCCTTCTACAGGGTATTTAAAGGCATTTAAACTAATGCGTGTGGCAGGGGCATATTGGCGGGGAGATAGCAATCAGGATGTCTTGCAGCGAGTGTATGGTGTAGCATTTCAGCATCCAAATCATCTAGCTGATTATCTTCATTTCATGGAAGAAGCAAATAAACGTGATCACCGGAAATTAGGGAAACAGTTATCCCTCTTTATGTTTTCAGAAGAAGCGCCAGGCATGCCGTTTTATTTACCAAAAGGTCAGATTGTCAGAAATGAATTAATGGCCTTTTCTAGAGAAGTGAGAGGTCAAGCGCAATATGAAGAAGTAAGTACTCCATTTATGATGAACCAAGAACTTTGGGAAAAGTCAGGCCATTGGGATCATTATCATGAGAATATGTATTTCTCAGAAGTAGACGATACAAGTTTTGCTTTAAAACCGATGAACTGTCCAGGGCATATGCTCATGTTCAAAAATAACTTATATTCCTATAGAGACCTTCCAATTAGAATGTCTGAATTTGGTCAAGTGCATCGTCATGAATTTAGCGGAGCATTAAATGGATTGTTCAGGGTCAGAACATTTTGCCAAGATGATGCCCATATTTTTCTAAGAGAAGATCAAATCGAAGCTGAAATCAAACGGATTTTTCAATTAGTTGATCATGTGTATCGGACATTTGGTTTTGAGTATTCAGTCGAACTATCCACTCGTCCAGAAAAAGCATTAGGGGATGACGCTATTTGGGATGTATCCGAAAAAGCGCTAAAAAATGTGCTTGATCAGTTAAAGATTGACTACCACTTAAATGAAGGAGATGGGGCATTTTATGGTCCGAAGATCGACTTTCATATTCAAGATGCACTAAAGCGGAGCCACCAGTGCGCCACAATTCAGCTGGATTTTCAAATGCCAGAGAAATTTGATTTAACATATATCAACGAGAAAAATGAAAAGGTGCGGCCAGTTGTCATTCATAGTGCCATTTTTGGTTCACTTGACCGGTTCCTTGGTATTCTCATTGAACATTTTGCCGGCGTCTTCCCGTTATGGCTCGCACCAATCCAAGTACAAATCATACCTGTCTCAAGCGTTCACCTTGATTACTGCATAGAGGTGCAGCAGCAATTAAGAAATATCGGAATTAGAGTCACAATCGATGAACGGAATGAAAAACTCGGCTATAAAATGAGAGAAGCACAAATGCAAAAAATTCCTTATATCGCTGTCATTGGAGATACAGAAATGCAAGAAAAAACACTGAACATCAGACAACATGGAGAAAAAATGTCAAAGCTGCTGTCTATTGATGACTTTAAACACTTGGCAGCCCAGCAAATAAAAGACAGAACAGCTCAAATATGATGTGCTGATTTCATGAAGAAGGATAAGACGTCCATTGAATGTGGGCGTCTTTTCATTTGTGAAAAAGCCGAATTGACAATTGAAAGGGAAAATATTGAAACATTTTTTCGTTAAAATCGTAATAAGGATAGAGCGTTTATCAGAAAAATTTGAAACGAGGAGGAGTTTATCATATGGAACAAGCTGCACTAAAAAAGATGAGGACAAAACAAATCGCTATCTCTAATTTATTTGTCGGACTTATGATCATCATTTTTTTTATGTTGATTCAAATTGTTAAAATCCAACTGACACATTTCCTTTTTTGTTTAGGAATTTTAATCCTTATCCAAGGCATTCTAGGCTTTATCAGAAAAGGAACAACAAAGTCTTTTATACCTATTTTAGAGCAGGTAGCTATTTATGAAAAAGAGAAATTAGGGAAAGAGTGGGAAAAGGAAAAACGGTTAGATCATGTGTGGAAAATCATATTGAGTGTCATTATGTTTATTCAATCATTCACTTTACAAAATGTGGATAATGCATTCAGTGACGTCGATCCTGCATTGATCATTTTCTTGTTTTTGATGGTTCTAGCCATTTTAAATATAAGCATGCTTTTTCGTTTTAGAAAAATTGACCGATCGACTGTAGGTGAATTAACAGGCTACACAAAAGAGTCAAATATAATGGCAATCGCTTTAGGATTTTTTATGGCAATCGTTATTTTTATCTTTATCGTTATTTTTGTTCTTCCATAAAATATCATCATTTAGAGGTG
This sequence comes from Bacillus sp. FSL K6-1106, assembly GCF_038005245.1. NCBI lineage: Bacteria > Bacillati > Bacillota > Bacilli > Caryophanales > Bacillaceae > Bacillus > Bacillus sp. FSL K6-1106. Next base: position 317,357 of record NZ_JBBOSV010000002.1, on the reverse strand, counting down.
AAACAAATGAATGCAAACATTCAACAACTGATCGATCAGACAAAGGCGACATTTGGCTTAGATCTTTACTACTTAAAAAGACACAGTTTTCATCGCTACGTCAATATGTTCAATGAAACGGTGTATACATTGAATATGGAATGGTTTCCCTCTCATGAAACGGAACCCGAGGACGATGATCTAAACCCAGACGGCACAGCTGTCATTGAAGTGAACTTGAATACAGGACAGACCGAGTCGGTTATTTTTGTTATGGACAAAACCTATGCGCAGCATGGTGTCACGTTTAAGAGACCTTATCCAGCTCATGTCATTCAATGGATCGAACAAGAAACAGGATTGATCTATGGAGAGCATTTTCATATGCATCAGAAGGAGAAAGGGGAACTTTCTTTCGAAGAAGCAATAGATGGTGTGAAAGTAGCACCTTCAGGCAGAATCGAAGTGAAATGGAATGAACATGGACAGCTCATGTACTTTACACACCACGGTCCATTTTTAGCCAAAACATTACTGAAAGATGAGAAATATGTGCTTTCCCTTGATCAGGTGAAGAACTTAGCCAAGCAGCAAGTACAGATGTTTCAATGGCCTTCCTTCGAGCACAATCAAATCCGTTCTATTTATGCTTTAGAAGAAATCTATGTGAAGAACGATGGAACGGGAACTCTTCCGTTTGAGGTTGGGCGTGAAGAAACGCATTGTATACACATGAATGAAGTCATTGAGTGGAATGAACCGATAAACAATGCCTTTGAAAAAAAGGAAATGGACATTCATGAGAACATTTCAGCTGAACAAGCTTTCTCATTGGAACCGTCACCAGATTCCCTCCCGATATCAAAAGAAGACCAGGATGAGTGTATCAAAGCGGTTCGAACCTTTTTGGCGCAAAAATATTCAAACGATACAGGGAAGTGGGTTCTAAAAACACTCCAACGTGATCATGGATACATCCATGCGATATTAAAAACGAATGAGCAAGAAAGCTGTGGATTTATGGATAAAATCAAGGTCTTCATTGATGCCAACACTTTTGAAGCCATTCATTACATAGATAAAAAAGAGATGTTTCAAGTATGTGGGATACTCAATCCATCTCAAACAGCTAGTGAAATCACCATAACTCAGAAAGAAGCCTTTGAAACATTGAGAGAACGCCTCGAACTTACACCCATCTATGTCTATGACGATGTGCAAAAACAATATGTTTTATGCGGCAAGCTCGATTGTCATGATGGCGTTGATGCAGTGAGCGGCGAAGTGTTCTCTTTGACAGACTTTTCATAACTTCCAAAAGAACAGTCAGTGCTGTTCTTTTTTTGTCCCAACTCCCTCTTTTTTGCAGAAAAATGGAATATTGTAGCAGGAAGTTGTCGTTTCATCACGAAAGAAAACAGGTAAGAATATGATCATAGGTCCATTGTTTGGATTCGTGGTGGAGTCAATGAGATGACATAGGAAACGTTATACATATTAAACATTCATTACAGTACAGGCGATCTACAGTTCATGTCTAAAAAGTGAGTGATCATGTCTCAAGCCGTATGCGAAAATACGTGTACCGAGATCATATGATGAGTTGGTTCCGTTTGTTTTTAGGTGAGTTTGAAGCCAAGTTAGAAGAAAGTGAGGATATCTACCTTGAGTACATTGGAAGTGTTTCGTCAGTTTTTGGTTGACCATTATCCTGCGTTACAAGATGAGCTTTGGCTGAAAGATGTTGATACCCTTCGAATCTCTCCTATTCTTCATCCTTTTCTGAAAAGCAAGCTGCCAGAAGGGATTGAAAAATTCACTTGTGTCCTATTCACACAGCAAACAGATCAAACCACTGCCCCGCTCAAAGTCTACCTTCTATTAGATGAATATGAGCAATCGCTTTACGCCATTGATTTGATGAATGAACAAATCGTGCTTCATTAATACAGAACCAAAAAGCTGCTTGAGAATGTCTCAGCAGCTTTTTTTTATGATGAACATTAGTTTGTCATATCAACCAATCTTCGGTGTAAGTTGTCCAATTCTTTTTTTGTTGGAAAAGAGCTGATCAGCAGCGTAGATCGACCGAATTGAAGAGGAAGCTCAGTATCGGTCACAATCATATCAACCCCAAGTTGATCCATCGTGACATCATTTAACGTATTTTCTGGACTTGTAAAAATGTGAATGAGAGGAGGCACGCTTAATTTAATTAAATCAGCAATAAACAAACTATGATAATAACCTAATGTTGAAATAACAAAAATGTTCAGCACGTTTCTCCGTTCCATCTCTAAATGAACAAGCCCTCTCCAAGAAGATGTAATGATACGAATCAATTCCCGTTCATTTTTCACAAAAGAAGCGAGGATATCGTCTGTTTTTAACTCTTGGATGATATGACTAATCCTCGAATAGAAGTAAGGAAACTGTTTTTTCACCTCTGATAAATAGCTCGATTTCTTTTTGAAAAGGAATCCATCTCTCACGGTAATTTCATTGGAATACACATAATATTGGAGAAGAACGAGTGTCATCACCTTACGATTCGCTATTTCTTGATGAAAAATCGACTCCAACTGGGTGATAAATGAATGAATGGCATCATAGAGGCGTGGTGTATGCGACTGAAAGAACGTCAATTTTTCTTCGACAGTTTCAATTGATTTAAAGTGCCCAATAGCTGGTTCGATCAATAGCAAAAAGACAAATTCATGATGATCCAGCGTCACATCAAATACGTCTTTGGCCATTCGGCAGATGTGCTCTTCCCATCTTCTAATTTGATCATAGATTCCTTTAGCTGTAGAGGTTTGTTTTTCTTCAGTCATTGAGTATGTATATTTACGGCTGATTGTAAAACCTTTTCGCATTCGGTGAATGGAAACGCCGAGCCACAGGCAGTATTTATCTATCGCGACATCTGGTACATTGACTTCGAGCACCTGAAATAGTTCTTGTAATAAATGAACTGCGTCTTGTTTTTGAATATCATCAAATGGCCAAAGGCGGCTTCCATACACTTCAAATAAAAATTCAACAAAGAATTGACGAATCTCCTTCTCATTCCCATGGAACTGCATACTATCTGGGCGTAACTCGATGTCATAGGATGTAAGGATCGAGTTGATTTTATGAATCGTGTTATACAATGTGGATCTACTGATATTCAGCGTGTCCATCCATTCATAGAAAGATCTGTTTTCTTCAAAAAAAATGCCGTCAATCAATCGAATTTCAATCGTATCCTTTAGAATTTCTTTGATATAGTAATCCACTCGTATCGTCTGCGTATTACAAATGGATATGCCTTGTCTTGGCTTTATGTGGATTAACGGCTCTCCATTCTCTGTTTGGAACGATTTCATTTGTTCTAAATCGCTTTGAATCGCACGAACCGAGCCGATATTTTCATTCGATATCTCTTGAAGGCTCCACCACTTATTTTTGGATACAAGCAATTTTAAAATGTTTATCCATCTCTTTGATTTATTATCAATGAGCTCCATCAAACAACTAACTCCTTTCTTTGACTTGCCTCTATATATTATGAAGTTCAGATGAAGAACATTTGAGCTCAAAATAGGCATGAAATGATTGTAATGTTTTGCCTAAATCGTTTTGTCTTCAATTTTGACGATAAAAGAGAAAAAAATTAGACGAAAACAAATGTTATTCGCTGATTCTCCATATTTTTCTTTTAAAAGGTGATAAGTATGCCATGAATCTTATAAAAATGGATCATTTTGTTTATTTTTTTGCTGCTCAAACGGTAAATGTAAGAATAAAAAGCATCGGCTTTTTGATTACCATATGAAAGGGAGTAGAAGGAATGCGATCTAAATGATGCTGAACTATCTCACCATACATACCATATGAGTCATGCTTGTTTTATATGAACGTTCTATATGTGAATACATGCTTATATATGCATGTACTAATCATTTGTTGTTCATTCCAGTATAAATAGAAAAATTCACATGTCTTCTTTTCATGTTCCCTCTCACTATTCCCCATTGCTATAGACCCCTATCCAACTACTATATCTACTACTCATGATGACCTTTCAAACTCATGATTCATCAACTCATTTTATTCATAGGGTCTTAAGGTGCAATTTTTAGAAAAATTTGATCAGAAGCGGAGTGATTGATCAGACAGTATACAAATGATTTTTTAATCGTTGTTGAAAAATAATTGTAGAAAAGGGTGGATGTATTGAAAAGAATATTGTCGGTGGCACTGATGACCGTGTTAGTCATACAGTCTAGTATATTAGGAATCTTGCCTTTAGCAGGGGCACAAGCTAAAGACATTCAAGAGAATATTTATGGGAATATTGAGTTTGCTGATAGCGAAGGAAACAAGTTATCAAGCATAGAAGATCAGCAAGTTAGAAAGGCCATTGTGCATTGGTCTATTAAAGGAATTGATCTCAAAAAGCAATATCCTTATATTCTCTCTCTTCCTTCAGTCATTCAGGTAGAGAAGGAGCAGAAAGAACTCATTACTGTCGATGACATACCTGTTGGTGAGTATACCGTTTCGAAACAAAATGAAGTGACGGTCACATTCAATGAGGATATTGAGCTTGATCCGAATTTAGAAGGATCTATAGATATTGACGTCACCAGTATAGCTGAGAAAAAAGAGAAAACAAAGCAAAACGAGCGTGAAGATAACCTTTCAAAAGATGATTCAACCTCATCGGAGAAAGACAAAGCTGCTAACAATCAAGAAACTGTTCAAAAGACACAAAGCGATGAAGATGAGTTACTAAAAAACAAAGTGAACGTGTCTCAGCGTGTAGGGCTGCAAAGTGTTTCAAAACAAATGCAGATACAAGAAAATCTCCTTACTGATGCGAAATTAATTTTTGAAGATCAGGAAGGACATTCAGTTGATAAGCCTGACGTCAACTCACTGATTTCCATTAACTATAAGTGGGCCATCCCGAATGGTCATAACTATAATGGCGGCGATGAATTCCATTTCAAGGTTCCAGAGGAATTAGTCATTTATGAAAAAATCGATCGTCTCGAGATGAAATTTAATCAATCGACCATCGGTTATTTTTCTGTAGATGAAAGCGGAAATGCCTCCATCGAGTTCACTGATTTTATTAAACAATATTCAAATATCCAAGGAACACTTCAAGTATGGACACAATTAGATAAAAAAACAGTGATCACTGAAGAAAAAGAAGTGGTGATTACCCCGATTGAAGGCAAAGATACGATATCGATCCCGATTCAATACATTCCAAATGGTCCAAATGTCTCTAAAAAGGGAGAACCCAATCGATCTTACAATGCTGAAACCATTCAATGGACAGTCGATTTTAATATGGACTTAGATGATGTGAAACAAGCGAAACTGTTAGATCCGATTCAAGAAGGTCAAGCGTTAAAAAAAGATTCAATCAAGCTTTATCGTGTAGATACAAAGCTAAATGGTGAAACATCGCTTGGACAGCTGCTTGACGAAAACCACTACACAATCGGCCAAACAGCAGATGGTCAAGATTTCACGATTGAATTTAAAGATGACGTGCATCTCGCTTACCGTTTAATGTATGAAACGGACATTACGAATCAAGATCAGTCTGCGTTTCGTAATAAAGCGTCCCTTGTCTCTGCTGATAAAGTGATTAGTTCAGCAGAAGGAACAGTAAATGTGACAAGAGGCAGTCCTTTAAATAAAAAAGCCGCCCACTACGATCCAGTCACACAAACGATTACTTGGGAAATTCGGTATAACTATAACGAAAAAAAGCTGGCTCAAAAGGATGCTTTGATAGAAGACTTCTTTAACGGTACACAGGCGCTAATATCTGACTCAATTCAAGTCAAAGAAGTCACAATTGATCAGAACGGCAACGAAGCAGGAACAAAAGCATTTGAAAATTACGTGGTTCAACCTCAAAAAAAGGATGAACAAAACGGGTTTACCTTGCAATTCAATCAAGAAATTCAATCGGCTTATCTCATCACATATCAAACAAAAGCAACTGATCGAATTTTCGAAGCTGAAGAGATTATCAATACTGTGACAGCTGGCAAAGAGAGCAAACAAGCGAAGCAAAGAATTGATCAGCAAATCCTAACGAAAAACCACGGAACACCGAATTACAAGAACAAGACCATTCCATGGCATATCACCTTTAACAAAGATCAACAAACCATGAACAACGTGATATTAAAAGATACGTTCACAAACGAAGGATTGACGCTGCAAAAAGATAGTTTAAAAGTGACGACAGGTAATACAGTGCTTGAAGAAGGCACAGATTATCAAATCGTTGAACATGCAAATGGATTTGATATTCAATTTACGAAAGAAATCAAGACAGAACATACCATCACATATACAACGTCTTTTGATTATGAGAAAAGAGCAGATAAAGATCAAAAGAACCTGCGTAACCATGTAAAACTTGAATGGATAAATGAAGATGGCAAGGATTTGACGAAGGAAAATCAATCTGTCTTTACGCCTGACACATACACGCAGTCAAATGGATTCAAGAACGGAACATATGATGCAAAGAAAAAAGAGATCACATGGAATATTGGTGTGAACTATAATTTGAAACATCTAGAAGAGGCAAAAATCGAGGATTTCATTCAAGGAAATCAGCGTTTGCTTAAAGATTCAATTATCGTCTACTCGCTTGATTTACAAGGCGGGGAAAATGGTGCGGAAGAAAAAGAAGTATTAGCGAAAGAACATTATGACATCAAATTCCTTGAAAATGAAAAGGGAGAATCAGGCTTCGAAGTCATTTTCAAACATGCCATTGACTCCCCATACAAAATCACGTATCAAACAAGTGTTGAAGGAATGGATTTAGTACAGAAAACCTACGAAAATAAAGCGACCCTTTATGATGGAAAGACGAAAGAATCAGATGTGAATGCTGTGGTGTCCATTCCAAATGGAGGGAAATACACGAGCAAATCAGGAAATCAACAAGGGAAAGTCATTGATTGGAAACTGAATATCAACTTTGGTCAATCAACAGTCCAAGATGCGACGTTTATAGACCATCCGAGCAGTAACCAAGCCATAATAGAAAACTCATTTCATCTGTATTCGACAACAATAGATGAAAAGGGGCAAGTGACCAAAAAGGAAGAACTGGAAAAAGGGAAGGATTATGAACTAGACCTTGAATTCGATCCAGATTCTTTTCAAATCAAATTTAAAGAAGAAATCACGAGACCCTATATTTTAGAATACCAATCTCTCATTTTAGATAAGGTGGGAAGTACACTTCAAAACGAAGTAACGTTTAGAGGTGAAAATGTAAAAGAAATCAAAAAGGAATCCGAAGCCTCAATTGTGGTCAAACGTACCGCTGGCATGGGAGATGGCACAGGAGCGATTGGCGCTTTAACCATTCATAAGGTAGATGCGAGTAGTGGAAAAGCGCTAAAAGGAGCAAGCTTTTCTCTGACAGATGCTGCGAGCGGTATCGTCATTGGAACAAAGACAACAGATGAAGAAGGAGCTCTTCGATTTAATCGTCTTCTGTATGGTGACTATATCGTAACAGAAGAGAAAGCACCTGATGGTTATTTGAAAACGAAGGAACCGATCAATGTCACGATTGATCAGCCTTACGAATCAGGAGATCAAGCGAAAACAGGAAATAGCATGACGGTGCAAAACCAAGAAATCCGCCAGCATGTGAAGCTCACGAAAAAAGACAAAGAGACGGGTACGGCATTAGAAAATGCAGAATTTGAACTGAAAAATGAATCTGGAGATACCGTCCAAACCGATTTGAAAACGGATGAAAAAGGAGAAATCCTTTTCAAACATCTTGAGCCAGGTTCCTATTATTTTGTTGAGACAAACGCACCAAAAGGCTATCAATTAAATCAGCAAAAATGGCCGTTCATCATTAAAGAAAATCAAACAGAAACAACAGTTGTCACCGCAGTAAATGACATCATCAAAGGCTCTGCTGAATTGAGCAAAATAGGTGAAGACGGAGAGAGACTAGAAGGTGCACAGTTCAAGCTCTTAGATCAAGATGGGCATGAGCTAAAAGGTTCGCTTGTCACAGGAGAAGATGGCAAGATCACGATCAACGAACTAAGGCCGGGTACGTACCAGCTCATTGAAACAAAAGCACCCGATGGTTATGTATTAGATGAAACGCCAATCCAATTTGAAGTACCACTTGATCCAAAGGAACCAGTCATCATTTCACAAAAGAACTTCTATGAAACAAGTGCACTAGAAGTGATAAAAGAAGGGGAAGATGGCAAGAAGCTTCAAGGTGTTCGATTTGAAGTCTTGGATCAAAATGACAAAGTCGTGCGTAAAGATTTGACAACAGATGAAGATGGGAAGCTTTTGGTCGATCACCTCAAACCGGGCAAATATCAGCTTGTGGAGACAGAGAGTATTGATGGTTACCAAAAGAAAAATAAACCTTATCCGTTTACCATCGAAATCGCACAAAAAAAACCGGCAGAGATCAAAGTGATCAATGATCTCAAAACTGGAGCTGTCCAGCTCACGAAACTTGGTGAAAAGAATGAAGCGCTTGAAGGAGCAGAATTCAAGCTAGTAGATGCAAATGGAAAAGAGATAAAAACAGGTCTCGGCACAGATGAGAACGGGAAGATCATCGTCAACGATCTGAAACCTGGAACCTATCAGTTTGTTGAAACGAAGGCTCCATTCGGTCATGAGCTTGACGAAACACCTGTCACTTTTGCTATGCCATTTAACCCTGAGAAGCTGGTCAGTGTGACAAAAGAAAATAGCCGCACAACTGGCGGAGTGCTGTTACACAAAAAAGGTGAAGATGGGAAATCATTAGAAGGGGTTGTCTTTGATCTATCTGATGCCAAAGGAAAGATAGTGGCAGGAGGAGAAGGGATTACAACCAATCAGGATGGAAAGATTACCTTCACAGGTCTAAAACCTGGAACCTATCAATTTGTTGAAAGAAAGAGTCTTGAAGGCTATGAATTGAGTGCGAAACCACTTGTCTTTGAAGTTGAATTAGGTCAAAAAGACTTGATTCAAGTGGAGGCCATCAATCAGCTCAAGAAAGGTTCTGTAGAACTAACAAAAATAGGGGAAGAAAAAGAAAGATTGAAAGGCGCAGAATTTACACTTTTCAATGACGATGGTAAAGAATTGATGTCAGGTTTAACAACCAACGAAAAAGGCATCATCACTGTCAACGATTTGAAACCAGGCGCTTACCAATTGGTTGAAACGAAGGCTCCTTTTGGACATCAACTTGATGCAGAACCAGTAGACTTCAAGATTGATTTCAATCCCAATCAACTGGTCAAAGTGACAAAAGAAAATATTCGCACGACAAGTGCTGTGAAGCTTCAGAAAAAAGGGGAGGATGGTCAATTGCTCGCTGGCGTGACCTTTGACCTGATTGATGCGCACGGTCAGCGTGTGAAGAAAGACTTGAAGACAGACAAAAACGGTCAACTGACAGTCGATCAACTGAAGCCAGGAACCTACCAATTTGTCGAAACAGCAAGTATTGCCGGCTATGAATTGGATCAGACACCTGTCTCATTTACGATTCGATTAGGGCAAGACAAACCAGCAAAAGTAGAAATGATCAACAAACTGACGCCGGGAGCAGTGGAACTGACCAAAGTGGATGCTGAAGGACACACGCTGGAAAACGCAGAGTTTGCTCTTCAGAGTAAAGAAGGGAAAACGTTGAAGAAATCACTTGTAACGGATCAAAAAGGAAAGCTTCACATCAACGATCTAAAACCGGGAGAATATCAATTCGTTGAAACGAAAGCGCCTCACGGCTATGAATTAGATGATCAGCCGATCCGGTTTACGATTGAGAAAAATCAGCAGAAGCCTCTTCAATTAACAGCGAAGAATCACTTGATTTTAGGAAGTTTGCGTATCATAAAGGTAGACCAGCAGACAGATAGAACCTTAAAAGGTGCAGCCTTTGACATTCGTACAAAAGCCGGGAAAATCATCAAATCTGTGACAACAGGAAAAGACGGAGAAGCCGTTGTTAAAGGGCTTAAACCTGGTGAATATACACTCACAGAGACGAAAGCTCCAAATGGTTATGTAGCGTTAAAAAAACCACTCGCTTTTACAATTCAAATGGGCGAAGTGGAGATCAAGACATTGATTGTAAAAAATGCTCCAATAAAGAATGAAGAGGACCACACGAATCCTCCAGCCTCAGATCAAGGGGATCAACATCCACCTCATGGCTCAAACTCAAACGGGGAGCTGCCAAAGACTGGAGAAGAATGGCTACGTTATTTGATGTATGCAGGGATTTTACTAGTAGTGTCTGGAACTGTTCTTCTTGTAGTCAGAAGAAGAACCATTCAGTAAAAGGAAGGAACGAGTGTATTGATGAAAAAAAGAACCTTATTAGGCAGCTTTTTGGTGGTCGCGGGACTAATGCTCATCTCCGTTCCTTTTCTATATGAGTGGCGAACTTCTCAAGAGACAGCAGCCATGGAACAGGCATTGAAAATGATTGAAGAAAATGACAGTGATGCCCTTTCTTCTATTCCACATTTAACTGTGTCAGAAGAAGACCTGCGAGATACGATGGAGCTTGAGATCCCGTCAATTGATTTAAACGAAAAAGTGCTTCCTGTTACAACAAAAGAAAATTTAGGTATTGCACTGACTCAAATCAAATCTCATCAAATGCCAGGTGAAGGAAATTTCACGATTGCAGGCCATAGAGGGTATAGAGGCGACCGGCTTTTCCGGCAGCTGCCAGAGGTACCTAAAGGAGAAAAAGTCGTCTTACATCATCAAGCAGAAACATACGAATACAAAATTGTCAGCTCAGCTACGATTGAACCGACGGATGTTGATGTACTAAAGGATCGCGGAAAAAATGAACTGACATTAATCACTTGTACTCTTGATGGCCAAAAACGATTTGTCTTAAAAGGAATACGACTCAATGCTTCAAAGGATAAGCAACCGTCGGATGTATAACACCAACATAATAGATGATGGGTATGCTGGAAAAGCAGTGTTCACGACCGACATGTTACACCAACTGTTAGTAGAGCATTATCCCACTTTAAAAAACGAACGTTGGGATGTGGATATAGATACAATTCGGACTTCGCCTATTCTTCATCCTTTATTAAGAAGAAAGATTCCGATAGGTATTGAAAAATTCACATGTGTTTTGTTCACGCAGCAGACAGGGTCCTTTGGAGAGCCTTTGATTGTGTACTTTTTATTGGATGAAAAAGGCGAATCGATTTACGCAATGGATCTCTTGCTAGAGCAGCATGATCCACATTAGACGAGAAATAAAAAAGGAAGGTCTTTAATTAACGGGTACGGTTTTAAGGTGGGAAAATTGTATTAGTCATATAATGAGGACTCTAATTCGTATATGAATTGGAGTTCTTTTATTTGTTTATATGAAAGAGTACGAGCTATCGTCAAGAACTGTGCAGAATATATGGAGTATAGTGAAAGCGAAGTCGTTGATATGTTGTTGCTTCATATTTTAGATGATAAAGATTTTATAAAATGGATTGAAAACAGACGTAATAACTAGCTGATTGTGGTTAAACGGACAAAGAAGATCATCTAGTTTTTATCCCTTCCCCTATTTCTTCGGCAGAAATATCGGAAAGAATAATGTCTTGATTTCAAAACTCTGATAAAATTCATTTAGATATCCATCATTCGTAGGTGTGGAGGTAAAAGAATGCACAAAGAAGACCCTGAATATATTTTTCGTCATGATGCCCGACCAGAAGTTGTTCATGATTTAGCCGATGTAGATGAAAATGCCACCGAGTTGTTAATCACAGGAAAAACAAAAAATATTGAAAGGTTGAACTCTTTTTCTAACCTCACGAAATTGTGGATTTACAAAGTGAGCCAAAAGGAATTCAATACGATCTTGAGCTTAGTTAATCCCAAAATGCTCTATATGCGTGAACTGAGAGTAGAAGATTTATCAATCATCAGTTCTCTTCAAAATGTTGAGGTATTGGTACTTGAATGGAATACAAAGGCACAAAGTTTATGGGATTTATCAAAAAACACTTTTTTAGAATCTTTATCCTTAACAGATTTTTCAAAGTTGAATGACATAGCTCCTTTGCAAAAAAACACTGGTTTAGAATGGTTGCAATTGTCAGGCGGGATTTGGAATACATTAAATTTAAATACTCTTCAACCTTTAAGATACCTCAAGAATTTAAAATATCTGTGCTTATCAAATATAAAAGTGAAGGACGAGTCTTTAGAGCCAATATCGGCATTAGAGGGACTCAAGGAACTTGACATTTCAAACCAATTCCCGACAGAAGAATACGCTAGATTATCCGTAACCCTTCCAAATACGAAGTGTGATCGTTTTGCACCATACATCTTTTTATCAAGTCCTATTGTAGATAAAGATGTAATGGTGATTGGAAAGCGGAAACCGAAATTAAATTCAAAAGTCGATGGGAAAAAGTTGCAAAAATACGAAGAACAATTTAAAGCGTACCAAGAAAAGTATAAAAATTAACTTAAAAAGCAATGGATAATCTATTCCATTGCTTTTTCTATTACGCAAACAACTTCAGCCCAACGACGCCAATCACAATCAGCAGCAAGCTGAGGATACGAATCATGTTTTTCGGCTCTTTAAATAGAATCATATTAAACAAGACAGAACCCGCTGTTCCAAGTCCAATCCAAACCGTATAGGCAACGGAGACTTGAACGGAAGAGAACGAGGCGTACAAAAACAAAAAGGATAAGGCAAATCCGCCGACAAATAAAATGCCTGTCGTGAGTTGCTTTTTCTTACTGAACATATTGAGACCAATGGTTCCGCCAATTTCGCAGGCAGAGGCTAACATTACAAAAAACCAGCCCATTTATACCGCTTCTCCTTTCTGCTCATGTGCATCTCCATCAGACACTTTCAGTCCAATAATTCCGAGAATTAAAATGCCCATAAATAAAAGCTTTTCTAATGAAAACGAACCGCCGAACAGCGCATAATCCATCAAAGACGTACCAATCGTTCCAACTCCGGCAAACACGGCGTACACAGTCCCAGTCGGCAGCTTCTCGCAAGCTTTCATTAAAAAATAAAAATCAACCGGGATCAGGCAGATAATGATCGCCCACTCCCACACAGCATCAGCTCTATTTAAACCAAACACCCAAAGTAATTCAAATAAACATGTGAGTGCAACATACATCCAGCTTTTTTTCATCGTATTTCCTCCTAAAACTGAAAACTGACGATTCGTCATTTTGAAGCCAAAAAAGAGCGTACAGCAAGTGCTGTACTAAGTTAAGGTGTCTCTATGCCGAGTGCGTAAAGGAGAAATTGCTTCACCTCTCGCTTTTGAATCAGAACCTCTTCTGTATCTGTTTCTGTAAATAAGTACATTTGCTCAGCTGATGATTCAAGTAAACCGATAATGAATTTCGCAGCATATTGACAGTTCAAGTTCGCACGGACTCTTTTGTCCTGTTTTGCCTTTTCTAAAAAAGAAGCGACCCATTTGTAAATCGGCTCATAAATATCTTCCCACTCCTTTAAATGCTCGGTGGCAGCTAAACCTGAATACGTTAGGGCAAGAACATCACGGTATTGTCTTGTAAAAGAGAAAATAAATTCAACTAGCGCATCTGCTTGATCAAGTACATCCGCATGCTGAGTGAGTTCCTTTTCGATCGCAGGCACCATCTGTGCGATTAGATGTTCAGCGATGGCAGGCATGACAGACAGCTTTGAAGGAAAATATAAATAAAACGTTCCTTGCGCTACTCCTGCTGTTTTCACAATATCCGATATGGTCGTCTTTTCAATTCCTTTTTCTTTAAACGCGTCAATGGCAGCAAGCATAATTTTTTCTCGTTTTGACACAGGATCACCGACCTTAAATGACTGAATGTCAGTCAGTTTAGCGGAAAAATGACGATTTGTCAATATGGGTTTCTCGTCATTGAATAGGAGAATAAGTGATGAATAGATGCGGGCAGGTCTGAATAAGCTGTAAATATGGTCAAGCATGATGTGAGAAAGGGGCAGCTCTCCGTATGACATACAGTGCGATGTTTTCCATGACTTATTTTCTCTTGCTCGTCCCGCTCTATTTACATATGAGATACAGACAGGCGAAAAAACAAAAACGATTTATCTATTTACGAACTGAAATCGTTCTTGCCTGTCTGTTTATGTATACAAATGTTTTATTATATTTGACGGTCTTTCCTAATCGTTTTTCCGCACCAAGGGATCAGGTGAGTGTCAACCTCATGCCTTTGCAGTCCATTTATCAAAATCTCCATGCCTATCATCATGGCTATCCCAATCTTGTTTTTTTAAATTTGGCAGGGAACATTTTGTTATTTGTGCCACTTGGTTTTTTTCTTTATCAAGCATTCCGAACCTTGCGCTGGCAAAAGGCGATTCTTGCTGGCTTTTTCTTGTCAACAATAATTGAAGTGCTTCAATGGATATTCTCGCAATCTGGTATGATTACAAGAAGCAGCGATATTGATGATATTCTCTTAAATACACTTGGCACAGCGCTAGGTTGTATGTTGTATCGGATGTATCAACGAAGGAAGGAGAAAATCAAGTGAAGCGAGTTTGTATCATTCCATGTGGGGCGAAGAAAATATGGGACGTCCATCCAGAGGCAGGGAGCCAGCCGGCGAACCTCGTTTATTTAAGTCCGCTGCATCAGCGTACGAAAAGCTATGCCCGAACGTTCTTTTCAGACTACCTAATCATTTCAGCGAAGCATGGATTCTTAAAGGCAGATGATATTATTCATGAAAATTATGATGTGGTTTTTGGTACACCGCATACTGATCAGATAACAAGAGAAGCACTAAGTCAGCAATTTCATGAAAAACATCTCACTGCATATGATGAATTAGTGATACTAGGTGGAAAGAAATATCGAAAGGTGATCGATCCGTTATTACTTCCTCATCAGACAGCGATTTATCCGCTGGCTCCATATAAAGGAATTGGCTATATGCTTCAGGCGTTAAAGCAAGCCGTTGAGACAAAAGTAGAACTTCCGCCGCATATTTAACGTATTCACATCTACCGGTAAGCAGGGTTTTGATCATTAAAAAGAGAATGAATGAAGTAGCGATGCTGATTGTTTCATATCTTTTCAGCAGCCACTTGGATGTCCGCATCGCTTATGAGAGTGGCTATATGAAAAAGGGGGCGTATGAACATGACAACCATCTATTTAGCTGGTGATTCAACCGTTTCATCTTATCCAGATCGTCCTGTTCAAGGAGGGTGGGGAGAGTTTTTACATCGCTACACAGCGCAGGGTGTGAGCGTCGACAACCGCGCAATCGGTGGAAGAAGCTCAAAAACATTCATTGAAGAAGGACGGCTTGATAAAATATTGGCTGACATTCAGCCTGGGGACTGGCTGTTTACACAAATGGGGCACAATGATGCTTCAACGGAGAAGCCCGAACGGCATACAGATCCTTTCACAACGTATAAAAGCTATTTGTCTCAATATATTCACGGAGCAAGAGCGAAAGGAGCTACACCGCTTTTATTAACGCCAGTCGGCCGCTTTCATGAAAAAGACGGAGAATATATCAACGATTTTCCTGATTACTGTGCCGCTATGAAAGAACTAGCTGATGAAGAAGAAGTCCTTCTTGTAGATTTAAATACGGCAAGCCTTCAGTTTTATCAAATTTCCGGCATAGAGAAAACGACTTCTTACTTTATGCTGTCAACAGGTATAGAGGATCGCACGCACTTTACAAAAGAAGGAGCAGATGCGATTGCAAGGCTTGTTTCGCTGGAATTAAAGGACCTTGGATTAACGATTGTGTGATGAATGACAGGACGAGAAAGCGCTCGTCCTGTTCTTTTTTTGCAGAAAGCTATTGATTCCCTTCACCAGAGTAGACTACAATAGGTACATATGATAATGAGAATCAATATCACTTATAAATAGATCATTCAATGAAAAAACTGGAGGGACTCAAATGACAGATCAGCTTGAATTGTTTGACGTCACCATTATTGGTGGCGGTCCAGCAGGAATGTACACTGCCTTTTATAGTGGGATGCGGGATTTAAAGACGAAGGTACTGGAGTATAACGAAAGCCTTGGCGGAAAAATCCTCCTATATCCTGAAAAAGTCATTTGGGATGTGGGCGGTTTGCCGCCAACAAGAGGTGAACAGCTGATTCAGCAGCTAGAAACGCAGGCGAAAACATTTGAACCAGAGATTGCGTTGAATCAAAAAATCACGCAATTCGAGCGGGATGAGAATGGTCATATCCTGCTGACGGCTGAAAATGGCGATCGTCATTTGACAAAAACCCTCATCTTAGCCATGGGTCACGGAATTCCAGTTCAGCGAAAACTTGAAATCGAGCATGCAGACCGTTATGAGGTAACAAACCTTTATTACACCGTGCAGGAGCTAAAGACGTTTGCAGGGAAGCGGGTGGTCATCTCTGGAGGCGGAGATTCAGCTGTTGATTGGGCAAATGCCCTCGTTCCAATTGCTGAAAGTGTGACCGTTGTGCATCGTCGTGATATGTTTGGCGGACATGAAAAAAACGTCGCCAACATGAAAGCATCCAGTGCTCGCATTCTCACACCGCATGAACTCACAGAGCTTCATGGTCAAGGTGACAAAATTGAAGCCGTCACCATTCAGCACTTAGAAACAGGCGACATCGAACGAATCGAAACCGATGCTGTCATCGTCAATCATGGCATGAAAGGTGATTTAAGTGTTCTATCAGAATGGGGACTCAAGCAAGGTGAGTGGGGACTCATCGAGGTCAATGAAAAGATGGAAACCAATTTACCTGGCGTCTATGCAGTTGGCGACTTATGCACACATAAAAGTAAAGTGCGTTTAATTGCCGGTACGTTTGTTGATGGAGTCAATGCACTCAATAGCGCAAAGCTATACATCGAACCAGAAGCAGAAAAAGTAGCGTACGTGTCTTCACATAATGAACGCTTTAAAGAGAAAAACAAAGAATTACAAACGGCTGGAGCGCGATAATCACCATTCAGTCAGACATTGAAGTGCTAAAATGGTTTATTTTAGCACTTTTTTATATGGAAGGAGAAAGAGAAAATGACCGCCTATACTCATACAATTCTTCGCATGAAAGAAAGCAGTAAACGATTTCTTTCTGTGAAACAAACGGACTCATGGCAAACATCTTCACTGATGTTCTTGACTACGGACGGTGCGGTGAGACTTGACATGGAAGGAATTCGATATGAGCTAAACGCCAAAGACAGTGTGTTAATCCGCTCAGGAATAGATGTCATGGTTCAATCTTTATCGAGCGAGCAAGTAGTGATCTATACTGTCACATTTGACCAATTCACTCTGGCACAAGATGCACAAAATGAATTGGTCTATAAGGTGAATCACGATAATCTCCCTGATAATGGGGAAGTGGTGAAAGGCTCTGCCGTCCTTTTTTCTTACATCAAACAAATACAGACGAGCCAAATCATACAAGAACAGGCGAAATGGCTGGAAGAAATCATGTTCATTTTCCGCAAACAATCCAAGCCATACAACGAAAAAGTGCATTATTCGATTAACATGATCTTGCAGTATATGGCTGAGCATTATGATCAAAAACTAACAAGAAAAGACTTAGCTCATAAGATGGGGTTTCATGAGAGTTACTTTTCTACCTTTTTCAAACAAAGTATGGGGATGAGTGTGACAGAATACATTGCACAAATTCGAATAGACGAAGCCAAAAAACGTCTTTTACAAACAGACGATCAAATTCAAATCATAGCACGGCAAGTCGGGTATGCAGACAGTTTATATTTCAGCAGGAAGTTCCGTCAAAAAACAGGGAGAACGCCCAGTCAGTTTCGAATGAACCGAAGACCAGAGCGGATTGCTGCTTTTCAATTTGTCGGGTCATTGGTTGCAATAGGCATTGAGCCTGTTTGTATTGACGAAGAAACCGATCTCCATTCAGATATACTGAAAGAACATCTGGCTAGTTCGCTCGTCATAAATGAACATACGCCTGATGACGTCTTTAAATCACTTCAATTAGATGTCATCATCGTCCCTAACTATTATTATTCAAAACCTACATTGATCAAGCGATTGGAGCAAATCGCACCTGTTCTTGTTCTGCCATACGCCGGTCATCATGCTGTACAAGATGTACTGTCTATAGGACGCCTTTTAGGAAGAGAAAATGAGGCAAATGATTGGGTGAAGCGATTTGAACAGCATAGTCAACAGGCAAGAAACACCCTGTCTTCCTTTAGAGAAAAAGGCGAGACCGTTGCAATCTATGAAATGAGAGGACATGACAAAGTGTATATGTGGTCCTATGAGGCAAGAGGAGCCTTTTATCTTTACGAAACGCTTGGCTTAAAACCTCCAAAAGCCATTTTAGAAGAAGTTCTTCTTCCTAATCAACATACAGTCATTCCTTTAGAGAGACTTGGAGAATACGAGGCGGATCATATGTTTTTTATTGTCTCTGACCAATATGGGTGGTATAAGCAAATGGACAAGCGAATGGAAGAAAGTGATGTACTTCGTCAATTATCGGCTGTGAAAAATGGGACCTTTTATCCAGTAAAACTGGAGGAGTTTCGATTTGATGAAGGAGAGCGTGCACTTCTTTTGATGGACCGGTTTGTCTCTCAATTGACACAGCCAGCTTATCCAACAATTGTCCATATGTAAGTTGCGAGAATCCTCCATAGACCACTACGGGTGAGGTTGATAGAATACATGAGACTAGTAATTGATAATTATTCTCATTTGTGGTGGCGAAAATGAAGGAGGAATATGGAGATGAAAAAGACGTATTGGATATGTGCTGTCATTCTTCTAATGATATTGACGGCTTGTGGCAATAAAGAACAAGCCAAAACAGCAGAATCAAAGCAAGAAACGAAAACGGTTGAAACAGTGAAAGGAAAGATAGAGATTCCTGCTGAACCTAAACGAATTCTCGTAGATGGATATTTAGGGAGTGTGATTGCACTTGACGTTCAGCCTGTTGGATCGACCACGCAGGATTTAAAGAACGTACACTTAAAGGGCAAGATAAAAGGAATAGAGGACATCAGTGACGAGCGTTCAGCTGAAAAAGCACTTAGCTTAAAGCCTGATCTGATTATCACAGCCGTACAGGATGAAAAAGTCTATGATGTGTACAAAAAAATAGCGCCTACCATCGTGTATCCTTACGGTTCTTTCAAAGATGCACATGAAGAATTAACGACGCTGGCAAAAATTTTAAATAAAGAAGAGGAAGGAAAAGCATTCCTCACCGCCTTCGATCAACGAATCGAGGCTGCTAGGAAAAAAGTGAAGTCTGCTTTAAAAGAGAATGAAACGGTCTCGATCATGGGCGCTTTTAAAAATGATGTCTATGTATATGGTAACGGAATTTATCGAGGCGGGCAGGCATTATATCAGCAATTACAGGTAAACCCACCAAAACAGGTCAGAGATACAATTTTAAAAAGTAAAACAGGGTATGAAGTCATTTCTTATGAAACCCTTCCTGAATATGCAGGAGACTACATTTTCATTGATGAAAGCAACGGCGGAACATTTGATAAAAACAATTCTATTTGGAAGAGTCTAGAATCTGTCAAAAAAGAGCAGACCTATCAAATGGATACAGAGTTCTTCTGGCCTTACGATCCGATTGCAGTAGCAAATCAAGCGGAAGAGTTTGCTGACATATTGACAGAAATGTCTGATCGGTAGGAGGTCTGTCAATTGTTAAAGCGTTTCTTCTCATACTACAAACCATATATGGGGCTGTTTATATTAGATTTTTCCTGTGCGGTACTGGCAGCCTTACTCGAATTATCCTTTCCCCTTGCCATCAGTAAAGTGATGGACGATTTGCTGCCAAACGGTGATTGGGATGCCATTTGGTTTTGGGGCATTCTGCTCCTCAGTTTATACGTGATCAGCTCTACGATGCATTATGTCGTCACCTATTTTGGGCACAAATTAGGCATTAATATTGAAACGGATATGAGGAATCAGCTATTTTCTCATGTACAAAGAATGTCCTTTCGCTTCTTTGATAAAAAGAAAACGGGAAAACTCGTGTCCCGTATGACAAATGATTTAATGGATATTGGAGAAATTGCGCATCATGGCCCGGAGGATTTATTTATCGCTGTGATGACACTCACGGGTGCCTTTGGCTTGATGCTGTCGATTAATTGGCAGCTGGCAGTTCTCACATTTATTGTCGTTCCATTCTTGATCGGGTTATCCGTCTACTTTACGAAAAAAATGTCTGCTGCTTTTGATAAAATGTTCTCGAGTATTGGTCAATTCCATTCACGTGTGGAAAACAATATTAGTGGCATACGGGTTGTGAAAGCATTCGGAAATGAATCACATGAAATGGACCGATTTATTGAACATAACGAGCAATTTAGAAAGACAAAGCTAACCACATATCAAATGATGGCTGTGCATACCGCTGTCAGTCATTTTCTTATTAAGAGTGTGACAGTGTTTGGCCTTGTATGCGGCGCATGGTTTGTGCTGCAAAAAAATATGACGTATGGGGAATTCGTGTCATTTGTACTGTTAACAGGCATCTTCTTAGGACCCATTCAACAAATCAATGCAGTCATTGAAATGTATCCAAAAGGTGCAGCGGGCTTTAAACGATTTGCAACACTCATCGATCAATCGCCAGATGAAAAGGATGCGGATGATGCGATTGAAGTTGATCAGTTAAATGGAGATATCGTTTTTGAGCACGTGTCTTTTCAATATGAATCAGACAAACCGGTTCTTCATGACATCAATCTTAAGGTGAAACAAGGAGAGACCATTGCGGTCGTAGGTCCCTCTGGTGCTGGGAAATCGACGCTTTGCAGTTTGCTGCCACGTTTTTACGAATGGCAGGAGGGTACCATTACAATTGATGGCATAGAGACAAGAAAGATGACACTGCCTTCGCTGCGGAGACAAATTGGTGTCGTCCAGCAAGATATTTATTTATTCCATGGGACCATCCGAGAAAACATTTTATACGGAAAACTCGATGCATCTGATGAAGAAGTGTGGCAGGCAGTGGAGAAAGCCCAACTGAAGGATCTTGTAAATAGCTTGCCAAATGGGCTTGATACGATCATCGGTGAACGCGGAATGATGTTATCTGGCGGACAAAAACAGCGTATCTCCATTGCACGTATTTTCCTTAAAAATCCGCCAATTTTTATTTTAGATGAAGCCACATCTTCTCTGGATACGGAGACAGAATCCTTTATTCAGGGCTCACTTGAAGAACTATCTGAAGGACGAACCACGTTTATTATTGCGCATCGCCTAGCGACCATCCAGCATGCTGACCGGATTGTGGTTTTAACAAAAGAGGGCATCAAGGAGCAAGGCAGGCATGAAGACCTGCTGGAAATGGACGGGATGTACCGGCGTTTGTATGAAACACAATTTAGAATGTAAAAGAGGAAAAGCCGGCATATTGCCGGCTCGGCGTGTAGACAAACCCACGCATTCGGTGCCAGTCCTGCGCTTCGGTGCTCACGAATGTCAAATTCGCTCCGCGCCGATGCTCGTCCTTCCTAGGGCTGCAAAGGTTTTCTATCACGCTGAAAAGAAGACAAAGGGCTAAAATAAAGTTCATTTTAGCCTTTTGTCAACAATCTGAAGCCGGCATATTGCCGGCTTTTTAGCGTGTGATCATTATCCGACCATTAACTGCGGGGGGCAAATAACATCACACTGACACCAGCTAAACAGATCAAAGCACCCATCCAGTCATAGAAATCAGGGGTTTTGCGATCGACCCACCAGCCCCAAAACACAGCGAGAACGACAAAAACACCGCCATAGGCCGCATAAACCCGCCCAAAGGTCGGGAACTGCTGGAATGTAGGGATGACGCCGTAAGCGACCAAGATGAGGCTACCTGCGATTCCGTAGCTGACGGGTTTTGCTTCACGCAGCCACAGCCATACAAGATAACCGCCACCTATTTCAGCCAGACCAGCTAATAAAAAAAGAACAATCGTTACAATCATTTTCGGACACTCCAGTTCTCCTGTTTCGTTCTATTATGACATGATGAAAGGGTGCGTTCTACCTGATGTAAATTGAGAGACTAATGAGAGTTTGCTAAAATCAACTGAACAGTGAATCAAACACATGGATGCTTGACTTTCAATGAGGCGGGTGATCCAAATGGTCCATCCATCCGTTTAGTAAGTACATTCTCATGAGGAACACATTTCCTTTTTCAGCGCTCTTTTTTTCTCCTTGAAAAAAGAGTAAAGTACAAAGGAGGCTTATCTCAGCAATTTGAGAGATGAGCCATACGTGAAGATTTCATGATGAATGCATAATGCTCTTTCTCATGAAAAAGGAAGGAGATGACCATGGACACACTGAAGGATTTTGAGCTGTATCACAAGATCAAACATGATCGACATAAGCCCTCGCTTGAATTATTGTACGATCGCTATGAACGTGTGTTATATTCGTTTATTTATAAAATGACTGGAAACCGTGAGCTGGCGGAGGAAGTGCTTCAAGAAGTCTTTATCAAGCTTTGGCGCGGCATAGGAGAATACAATACAGATAAAGGAAAATTTTCCTCATGGTTATTTATGATGTCACGAAACACGGCAATCGATCTATTAAGGAAACACCGAAATGAAACAGCTCTTGAAGATGAGCATATTGAATACTTGGCAGACCATCAAGAAGATGTGTCAAAAGAAGTAGAATGGAACGAAGAAAAACAAATCATACGTGAAGCAGTATCAACATTGTCGAAAGAACAGCAAACCATCATCGAAGATGTCTATTTTAAAGGAATGACACAAAAGAGCATTGCGGAAAAACTAGGCATCCCTATTGGAACGGTGAAGGGAAGAGTTCGATTGTCATTGAAGCATTTACGAACGAAACTGTCTCGCGGAGGAAAGGAGGAAGAGGCATGACTAAGTGTAAATATCAAGTCATTGATTACTTTAACGGGCATTTACAAGGAGAAGAAAAGACGCAATTTGAAGAACACATCAAACATTGCTCGGCTTGCAAAGAAGAGCTTGAAGAACTGACATCGCTCATGTCTGATATTCCGTTTCTAGCAGAGGACGAAACGCCTCCGGCAGGGATGAAAGACCGCATTTTATCAAGAGTATTTGAAGAAGAGATACGAGAGACAACAATCGCTGCAAAATCGAACCCGCCTCAAGATCTCAAAATAGTTCGTGATGCAAATGAGACGAAACCGCCAATGAAGAAGAAAAATCAATGGCTTTTGCCTCTCGTTGCCGCACTACTTCTCATTTCTGCAGCTGGGAACGTGTACTTCTTAACAAATGGAACAGATCAAGCAGAACAACCTGTCAAAGTTGTTGCGACAAAATCACTGGCATCTGCCGAATCGGCAAAAACAACGGGTGCTTTTTCAGTGATTGAGCATCACGGCAAAAAAGAGCTTGTAGTGAGTGCAGACGGATTAAAAGGCCAGCTTGATTCATCGGCCGTTTATCAAGTATGGCTCATTAAAGGAGATCAGCCTGTTCCGGCCGGTGCCTTTAAAACAGATAGCAAAGGGGAGGGCACCGTCACCTATGCGTTATCTGAAAAAGAAGCAAACGAATCATGGGATACTGTGGCTGTCACCCTTGAACCAAAAAAGGATAACAAGCTTCCGCAAGGCCCTGTCGTACTGAGTGCTGCATTTTAAGCTTGATTCATGAAGGATGCCTTTTTCAGGGCATCCTTTTTTGATAGGCAGAAGGAACCTTATGACAAATGAGACGTACTACATATAGAGGTGAGACACATGCAGCGATACATAGAAAAACAACTATTTCTCTTATCAGGTAGACACGCATTTACCGCATTTTATTTTTTGGTGATCCCATTCATTATAAAAGATCTTTTTAAATCAACTCCTTTACTTATGGTCATGATCGCTCTTTTTATCATTCATCATTTAGTGACAAGTATCGTATGGTTTTATAAATCAAGAAACATTCGAAAGCGTCAATCAGGTGACCTAACCAAACGGGGACATCTCGTTGTCCAGATCATGCAGAGGCTCGAACAGCTCATGATGCTCGGTTTTGTGATGGTATTGATCAGTGGATGGATGCAGGGAGACATTGTGACATTATTATTCACAATTTTTCTGTTCATCGTCGTTTTCTTGCAGCACATTCAGTTTTATTATGTTCAGTACTTTTTTAAATCGAGCGGCTGGTTCACCTATGTCCTCTCTTTACAAAAGGCTCGTCCTTCTTACATCGTGAGGGAACGAAGGGCTTTGAAGAAATCCTAAATATGCAATCGCTTGCTGACTGATCCATCAGCATCAGAAATGTATGATAAAATGTGGAAAAGAAGCATGGAGAAAGGGAGTGCGAGCGAGTGAAAGCAGTTGGATTATTTGAGTATTTGCCAATTGAGCATGAACAAAGCTTGATCGATCAGGAGGTGGCAAAGCCCAAAGCAGCTGGCAGGGATATTTTGGTGAAAGTAGAGGCTGTGTCGGTGAATCCAGTGGATACAAAGGTGAGGTCACCGAAGAATCAGAAGGAAGAAGAACTGAAAATTCTTGGCTACGATGCAAGCGGTACGGTGGTGGAAGTGGGCGAAGCGTGTACGTTGTTTCAGCCGGGTGACCACGTCTATTACGCAGGAGATATCACGCGACAAGGCTCAAATAGTGAATACCAGCTTGTGGATGAGAGAATTGTGGCGAAAAAGCCTGCAAATCTCTCTTTTGCCGAAGCAGCTGCCATGCCTCTTACAACAATTACGGCATATGAAGCGCTATTTGACCGAATGCATATGAAGCGGAATGCAGAAGGCTCGACCTTGCTGATCATCGGTGGTGCAGGCGGAGTGGGCTCTATCGCCATTCAACTCGCCAAATTAGCAAAGGCGACTGTGATCGCCACTGCATCAAGACCTGAAACAAATGAATGGTGTCTCTCATTAGGGGCTGATCATATCATTGACCATCACCAGCCGCTCTTAGCGCAGCTTCAGGAAAAAGGGATTGGCGAAGTGGATTACATTTTATGCTTAAATGATACAGATGGCCATTTCAAAGGGATGGCAGAAGCGATTAAACCTCAAGGGACGATCTGTACCATTGTTGAAAATCAGCACCATTTAGACATTCAATTACTCAAAAATAAAAGTGCTGCATTTGTATGGGAATTCATGTTCACACGGCCGATGTACAAAACCTCGGATATGATGAAGCAGCACGAGCTTTTAAAAGAAGCGAGTACATTATTTGAAGAGAAGAAGTTAAAACACACATTAACAAAGGTGCTCAGCCCCATCAATGCCGCCAATTTGAAGCAGGCACATCAAACACTTGAGCAAGGGAAGATGATAGGTAAATTTGTTCTAGAAGGATTTTAAGGAGGGGCAGCAGATGACATCATTACAATATCCGATTGGCTTATATGAACCGGTGGACCAACAAACGAAAAAGCAGCTGGAGGCATGGATTGATGAGCTGGCACTCATTCCTCAAAAGTATGAAGAGGCAGTTGTCCCATTGACAAATGATCAGCTGGATACCCCATATCGGCCAGGAGGATGGACCGTTCGTCAGCTCATTCACCACGTAGCGGACAGCCATCTGAACGCCTACTTGCGATTTAAACTTGCGCTGACAGAAGAAACACCGCACATACGTCCATATGATCAGGAGGCATTTGCTTCACTTCCTGACAGCAAGGCGCCTATCAGTCTATCACTGCCGTTAATCAGCAGTCTGCATCGCAGGGGGGTCACATTACTTCGCGAGATGACAGAGGAAGATTTCAACGCTGCATATTACCATCCAGCCGATCAACAAACGGTGTCCTTATATGATGCAACAGGAATGTACGTCTGGCATTCACAGCATCATCTCGCCCATATCACGGAATTAATCAAAAGAAATCAGTGGAAGTAAAGGAGTCAACACATGTCTAGTAGAAGAATTGTCGGCGCTATGTTTATCTGCACGGCGGCATTGTTTTATATAGCAAAATTCGTTTTGTTTGAGATTCGTTATGGTGGAAATGTAGGCGGAGAAAGAACGATCGAGGAACTGGAAGATATACTCCCAGGCGGTACATGGATCAGCATCATTTTTCTCATTATCGGTTTAGGTTATCTCCTGTGGGATGATCGGGAAGTCATTCGTCAATATCTTTTCGCCCCAGATAAACAAGGAAAAGAAGAATTAAAAAAGACGGACCTCAAGTGACCGTCTTTTTTCCTTTTTTAGCCACGTTCAGGACGAAGTGCTTTTTCTAAAATAGCTAGACCTTCATTGACTTTTTCTTTTTCTTCGTCATTGAGCCGTTGCAGGGAATTTTTAATTTTTTCATGCCCTTTTTGATAAATACTTCTGAAAATATTTTTCGCTTCCTCTGTCAATTCGACGACAATGATTCGACGGTCACGCTCAGAATGCTTTCGTTCCACAAAGTTCGATTGTTCTAACCGATCAAGCAGCCCTGTCATATTGGACAAAGAAGCCCCCATTTTTTCAGCAATTTCGGACACCTTAAGAGAGCCATGGTTATTGAGCAGCATGAGCACCTTCATTTGAGGCATACTCATATCCAGCTTCATCCATTCAGAAACATCTCCAAGTCCTGCAGCAGTGAGCACTTTCATATACAGCACCCATGTCTTTTTTTCCTCAGGAGATAGGATTTCCTCTTTTAGTACGGTGGTGTCATGAATATTATATTCCACGCTTGTTCACTTCCTTTAAGCGGCTCTTTTCTTTATATTACTGATTTTTACTTCTAATTGAAAGTATCATGAAGCTTTTGAATGTTAAACTGCATGAATTAAGTGGTATTTGTTGTATAATAATGGTCAGTTGAAATTAATGAAGCAACTTAGAAAGTTGGGAAAAACATGTGGAACAAAAAAACGGGTATGACGATCTTAAAAATGCTCTTTCCGATCGTGATCATCCTAGTCTTAATTTTTGTCGCCAAGCAGGAGCTGAGCGGCCTTTCCATTAAAAAGACGTTTTATATTATTGACAGCTTGAATCGAATGGACTTGTTTATTCTTGTCTTTCTTGGACTTGTCGCTGTTTTATCCATGTCCTTATATGATTTTATTTTAAGAAAAAGCCTTAATATGCCCATCAGCGGCTGGAAAACGATCCGTATTTCTTGGATCGCCAACTCCTTTAATAGTGTGCTTGGTTTCGGTGGTTTATCAGGAGCAGGGCTTAGAACGCTTCTATACAAGGAATACATAACAGATACGAAAAAACTGCTGAAAGGCATTGCCCTTTTAACATCCTCTGTTCTGCTAGGCTTATCTATTTTCAGTGATTTGATTTTAGTTAGGGTCTTGCCAGTTGAAAGTATTATTAGTCAGGAGCCGTGGTTATGGGCATTTGTCATTATTTTTGCTTGTATTGTGCCCATTTACATCATCATGGCGTCCATTCGAAAAAGCTCGATTGAGAGCGGTGAAAACGGACTAAAGCACCCGATCTATGCTTACATTGGTGCATCGTTTTTAGAGTGGCTGGCAGCTGGTCTTGTCATGTACATGGCTGTTGTCTCTATGGGGATGAACGTTGATGTCCGTATTGTATTAGGCGTCTTTGCGATTGCGTCAATCGGCGGTTTAATCAGTATGGTTCCGGGCGGATTTGGTTCGTTTGATCTGATCTTTTTACTCAGTATGCAATACATTGGGTTTGATAAAGAGATGGTGCTGACAGCGCTTGTATTGTACCGCTTCGTTTACTCCATTTTCCCGTTTATTCTTGGACTTTGTCTAGCGGCATACGATTTAACTGGAACAACACTCAGGCGTCTTGAAGGCAATCCGAGAATGGCGCCTGCTATTGAAACAACAAACGTCTTAATTGTTTTGCACCGAGCTCTGCTCATCCGTTTATTGTACGGATCTTTGTCCATTTTAACGTTTGGAAGCGGTTTGCTCATTATGGCTTCCGTTGTGCTTCCTGTTGATCGTTTAGGTGTGATCACAACCATTCCACGCTTTTTGTTATCAGGATTTAATGGTCTTTCTTTAATGTTCGGGATCATTTTAATGATTTTGTCCATTGAAGTGTATAAAAGAACGAAACGGTCTTATCTATTGACAATGATTGCCCTAGCAGGCGGCTTTGTGTTTACTTTACTAAAAGGGTTTAACCTGAGTTTGATCTTTATATTGCCGGTCATCATGGTGGTATTTTTCTCGCTTCGAAATCAATTTGTGAAGCAGCAGGCCCCTTATTCTTTGAATCAGTTTGTGGCCGCCGCCGCCGGATATTTACTCGTATTGTTTAACTATAATGTCATTGGGAACTTCATTTGGATGAAAATTGGTCATTTTCTAAGCAAGGACTATTTGGTTCATA
The DNA here is from genome assembly GCF_038005245.1 of Bacillus sp. FSL K6-1106. Lineage (NCBI taxonomy): Bacteria > Bacillati > Bacillota > Bacilli > Caryophanales > Bacillaceae > Bacillus > Bacillus sp. FSL K6-1106. The sequence goes on along the minus strand of NZ_JBBOSV010000002.1, from coordinate 288,946 downwards.
ATGAACGGCATATCACGATGACCAGTATGATTGCTTTAATTGGCGTCCCTCTTTTCTTTTTCATTAGCAAATTGATTTTTAATAAAAAGGCAGTTCCAATCGGTGAAGAAGCCGATGAAGAAAAATTAAAAACATTTCTCGAAGAAAAGGGGGGAAATGCTCTTAGTCATCTAGGTTTTTTGGGAGATAAAAAACTGTTTTTCTCAAGTGATGGAGAGGCGATGCTTCAGTTTGGCCGGATTGGCCGTTGCGTTATTGTGCTTGGAGATCCTTCTGGGCGTAGAGCCTCTTATCCGCTTGTACTGGAAGAATTTTTGGAGCAGACAGAAAAAGCAGGCTATCGTGTCGCTTTTTATCAAGTAGAACGTGAAGGAATGGCGCTTTATCATGACCTAGGTTTTCACTTCTTTAAGCTTGGGGAAGAAGCCATGGTCGATTTAGAAACGTTCTCTTTGTCAGGAAAGAAAAAATCAAACTTACGGGCTGTGGCAAATAAATTTGAACGAGAAGGCTATACGTTTGAAATGCTGGAGCCGCCCTTTTCAGAGGAATTGATTTCAACCTTAAAACAAATCTCTGACAGCTGGCTGGGCAAGAAAAAAGAAAAAGGATTTTCATTAGGCTATTTCCATGAAGACTACCTTCAAAAAGCACCGATTGCGATTTTAAAGGATGAACAAGGGCAGATCATATCTTTTGTGTCCTTAATGCCAATGTATCAAAAAGGAGAGATATCCATCGACCTCATGCGTCATATGCATGATGCACCGAACGGGATGATGGATGCACTCTTTATCCACCTTTTTCAATGGGCAAAAGAAAAAGGCTACACATCCTTTAACATGGGAATGGCACCATTATCGAATGTAGGCACGTTCCATCAGTCCTTTCTGACAGAACGTTTGGCGAGTGTCATCTTTAATAACGTCAGATATATGTATAGTTTCAGCGGCTTACGGTCGTTTAAACAGAAATATAAACCAGAATGGCGCGGAAAATATTTAGCGTATAAAAAGAATACATCACTGCCTGTCACAATGGTGCTCGTCACTAAGCTGATAGGAATGGACCCAAATCGAAAACGGCGTCCATAAGTCCAAAGAACCTTTACCTTTCACTAGGTGAAGGTTTTTTTAGACAAAAGAATAGCAAAAGTGGTAAAGTTGAAGGGTAAGGGGGATGTTCACATGACACTAAATGAATGGTTTACAAAGGGATTAGCTGAACGTACATATGTACACAACATGGAGAAAAATCGTGAAAACTTACTCACGGTGTACAACCAGTACGCAATTCATCAAAAGGAAAAAGAGCTGCTTCAAAAACTTCAAAAGAAAAAACTGAGAGCGCTTGTGATCACGGCAGATTGGTGCGGCGATGCGATGGTTAATGTACCTATTTTCATGCGTATTGCAAATGAAGCACTGATTGATGCGCGCTATTTCATTCGGGACGAGCACCTAGACCTGATGGATCAGTATTTAACGAACGGGACCGCAAGATCGATTCCGATTATCGTCATCATTGACCAGGACGGGAAAGAAGTGGGGAAATGGGGACCTCGCTCAGCAGAAGCTCAGCGCTTTGTCGACGAGAAAAAGCCGGATAAAGATGCACCCGATTTTGAGGAAGCATTTAAAGTGTTTGCGAAAGAAGCCGCACATCACTATACGACAGATCGTTACTTATGGAAAGATATTGAGAAAGAAATAGTAGAAGTTTTGGCAAAAATATAAACCAAAAGACTACTTCGCCGCAATGCGAAGTAGTCTTTTTTTATCTTGTTTTTGCGTTTCACCTACAAAACACCGCATAAAGATGTAGAAAAACCGCAGAATTCTATCAAATACCGCAGAAAACCGCAAAGCATCACGATTTTCCCAACCACTTTTAGTTGAAAAACCTCATATATGCCATGAAATCAGCTATTTTGCCCTTATCTAAAGGCTCATATAACGCACGTCGGGTGGCTTTTTCCCAATACAAGAGGCCCAGCAACTATAGTAATCTAGTTGTAATCTCCTTTGAACGAACTAAAAAAAATAAATGAAGGAAAAGGGCTGGCGATCAATTTATGAAAAAAATCATCTATCTCGATCAAGAAAAAAAGAAGCTCGCTGAATCAAAGAAAAGAGAACAGCGTTCCATCAAATCACTCAGACTGCTTGTGTTTTATGACGGACAAAGTCCTTCATGTGCAAAAGCGATTGACCTGTTGAAATCACTCGATTGGAAAAACCGAATTCACTTTGAATCATTTAGACACTCACAGCTGCTGAGACTGAATAAAATTAGTGAAGAGAAGGCAGAGAAACGAATCGTGTCTATTTCCTTAGCGAAAAATCAAAAAAACTCAGGGATTTATACTTGGCTGAGAATGGCTTGTCATATCCCTGCATTATGGGGAACGGTCCCATTCATTGTACTCAGCATTTGGCTTGGCTTTGGGCAGCATGCTTACGATTATTTTGCGAGAAAACGGTACATTCATTCTGTCGAACAAGTCACCCGTCCCGATACAGATCAACAAAAGACCATCTAATCATAGAAAAAGCATGACCTTCGATCGGCAGAAGGTCATGCTTTTTTGTAATACGGGATATATGATGCTAAGTGATCAAGCAGCTTCGTTGTGTAAGACATATACGCACGCTTATCAAGCTCAGAAGCCGCATACGAAAGTAAGGTTCTAAGAGCAAACAAGTACTCATTGTGGAGCTGATTGTGTTCAAAGTAAGGAATCGCTGCTTCTACTAAATAAGTTTTCAAATCATGAGGATTCTCTTCAATCATCAATTTATAGATTTTAATCATATATAAACAGTTTGGTTGAATACGAGGCTGTTTGAGCAGCTCGTGTATGTATGGAAGCGCCTTTTTGCGATCATATTCCGCATACAATGTCGCGATTTCATAGAGCGTTTCACAGTAACGATCTTCTATCTGTTCTTGATTAAAATAATTGAGTGAATCTAGTAAATAAGGCACAGCGGATGAGAAATCGCCTTGGCGTTTTAAGAGAACCCCGTAATAAAAATAAGCTGTCATCTTAATATAAGCATCAGGGTGAAGCGATGTGTGTAAAATCACTTCTTTTAAATATCTTTTAGCTGTTTGAAAGGCCTTTAATTCCAGTGAGATGACCCCATGAATGAGTGTACAATGAATGACCCGCTTGAAATTATTTTTTTGTCTATACAAATCCATTGCTTGATGTGTGGCCTCAAGCGCATCACCGAGATGCCCCATGGCTCCAAGTGCTTTTGCATAGTGATAATACAGGTCGCTCTGTTCAACAGAAGCGTAAGAAAAGCAGCTTTCAAGTCTTTTCAATCCTTCTTCGAGCTGACCGATTTTAATCTGGTGGATGCCATCTAGATATTCAAACGTTTCTTTTTCTGTGTCAATAAAGGTTTTTTCAAACTTCTTAAGCACGCGGTGCGTTTTTAAGGCAAGCTGCTGTTTTTCTGTTAATAAGTAAAATTGAAATAAGGACAAATGATACTGAATCCCTAAATCTAGCGAAAAGAACTGTTCCTCGTGATGAATGATCATTTCTGCATTTTGCTCTGCTTGATCGAGTGCATAGAAATACATGTTCATTTGAAACTCATCGAGCAATGACAGCAGGTGACGCGCCTTTTGCGAAAGCGTTTCTTGACTAATTCCAAGCCGTTCAAGCAAAAGATTGATCGTATCTTGATTGGCCTCTTTTGAGCCATTTTCAATTTTACTTAAATGAGAGACAGAACAAATTCCTTCTGCCAACTCCGATTGGGTCATATTTTGTTTATAACGATAGAGCTTTATGATTTGCCCAATATTGATTTTCATTCCATTCAGAAGCCTCCCTTCCAATCATGGGTTGAAAGCTTTTTGAAAAAATAGCCGCATTTAACAAAGTGGAAATACCTGAAACCATTTCATCATCTTGGCTTTTTTCTCAAAATTTGTTTAAAACGTAATATGATTGTAACATTACTTGAAAAAGTCAAACAACTTTTTAGCAGAGAGGTGAGGTCTTATTTGCAAACAACACATGATCATGTTTATAATGTGAATGAGAATCAATTTCAATTAAGGTTGATTGAAAGGATGACATATATGCCAGAAACAAAACAACAAACAGAAGCGTTAACGGTTCGAGACGCTGTCAGATATAGACGATCGATTCGAAAATTCAAAGAAACGCCGGTGAGCATTGAGCAGCTTCAGCCATTATTAGAGGACGCAGTCTATGCACCCAATCATAAAATCACGGAACCTTGGCGTTTTTTATATGCAGTGACGGATGAAGCAAAAGAGGTATTTGTTGAGCGGTTTATTGCTTTCTTTAAACGCAACAATCCAGACGCAAAAGAAGAAAAGATCAATCAGTACAGAGATTATTTTTCTAAAGTACCAGCACTTTTACTTGTTGTTCTAAAAGAAGACGAAAATCCAGTTGTGAGAAATGATGATTTTGCCGCTGTGAGTGCGCTCATTCAAAACTTCCAGTTGCTGGCTTGGGATCAAGGAATCGGTATGGTATGGAAGAGCGGCCGTATCTTATACGACAAAGGGTTTCAACAGGATATGGGGTTAAAGGAAAACGAACGCTTTGCCGCGATTCTTCACATCGGTTATCCAGAAGAGGTGCCTGAGGAAAAGTCACGTCAGAAGGCATCAAGCCTGCTAACTGAAATCAAATAAGAACAGACCTTTTGATAAGGTCTGTTTTTTTACTTATTGTTTTTTGGCACGCTGATCGGCTGCTTTCATACGTGCCATCGCTTTTACGTCATTCGGATCTGCAAGTTCTTTGGAAAATTCAACATATTCGCCATCCGTCTCTTGTGCCGCAAGCTGGTGGTTGGATTTTTTGTGTTGGTCTTTTTTCAAAGCTTTTCCCTCCTTTACAAGATCACTTTAGTTATGGGCTTGTAAAAGAGGAATATCCGTTTTATTTGTTTCTTTTTTCTGCTGCTCTTTCCGCTTTTTTGAATTCCTGCTGATACAGAACTTCCTGGGTTTTCTTCAGTTTTGAAGTCGGCTGGTGTTCTTTTTTCTTCATCAAAATCGCCCCCTCATCTCATTTTTAATAGGATGGGTGTTTTTGACAAAATTTATTCCTCTGAATGCAAAATCGCTTCTTTTAGCTCAGGGTGTAAAAATTCATAAGAAGACAGCAGTGCCTTTTTCGGCAGAGCACGTTGACCTTCTAATACAAGCAATGACATGTCGCCAAGTGCGGTTTTGATGACAAAGGACGGCACCTTCAGCCAGTGAGGGCGATGAAGGGTAGATGCAATGGTTTGTCCCAGCTGCTTCATTTGAACAGGATTTGGAGATGTGACATTGAGTGGACCTGATATGTGTTCATGCTCAATGGCATACGCAATGAGATGTGCTACATCCTCCACGTGAACCCAAGATACCCATTGCGAGCCAGAGCCAATCGTTCCACCGGCAAACAGCTTGTATGGCAAGGTCATAAGAGGAAGTGTGCCTTTTTCTCCTAGCACTACCCCAAAGCGTGTATAAACTGTGCGAATACCGAGCGCCTCAATTTTTTGCCCTTCAGCTTCCCAAAGTTTTGACGTATGACTTAAAAAGTCTGTATCGGCTGGAGGGGCTTCCTCCGTAAAATCCTCTGTCTTAGAAGTGCCGTAGATACCGACAGCACTTGCTTGAATGAGCACAGATGGTTTCGATTCCTGCGCTTCTATAATGCGTCTCACTTCTTGTGTGGATTGAATACGGCTGGAGAGAATGCCTTTTTTTGCTTTGTCCGTCCAGCGTGTGAAAATGGATTTTCCAGCAAGGTTAATCCATACATCAATCGCAGGCAATTCATGTTCAGGCTTAGCACCATCTGTCAGCCACTGCACATAGTGTAAATGATTTTGTTCGGATTCCTTTGGATTTCTTGTTAGAATATATAGATGATGTCCTTCAGCTGCGAGCACCTTTGTGACATGCTGGCCGATAAACCCGGTTCCTCCGGTAATGGCGATATTCAATTGACATCTTCTCCTCTCATATACATACCTATATCTTTCACAATTTTGAATCAGAAGAAACATCCTGACTGTTTGAAAAAAGGAGTGATCACAGGATGCCCTATATTACGAAAATCTCTGCTCAGAAAAACAATACAGAACGCGTGAACATCTTTCTTGATGAAAAGTACGCATTTAGCGTTGATCTAGATGTGCTCGTCCAGCATGATTTGAAAAAGGGAAAAGAGCTGGACGAAGCCGATATCATAGAGATTCAATTCGGTGATGCAGTAAAAAAAGGATTTCAGCAGGCCGTCGATTATTTATCGTATCGGATGAGATCAGTGAAAGAAGTCACCGATTATTTGACGAAAAAAGACATACCAGCACCTGCTATTAGTGAAATTATACACAAATTAAAACATTATAAGTATGTAAATGATCTTGAATTTGCAGAAGCGTATGTAAGCACCCACCGAAAAACGAATAGCAAAGGCCCGTCAGTGCTAAAAAAAGAATTAAAGCTGAAAGGCATAGACGATGACACCATCGAACAAGCACTATCGCAATATCCGAATGATTTGCAGCTAGAGGAAGCAGTGAAACAAGTGCTAAAGCTGGTTAAGAAAGAGAAAAACCGGTCCGCAAAAGAAATTGAACAGCGTATCAAATTGCAGCTTCAGCGAAAAGGATTTTCATTTGATATCATTGATAAAGCCCTTCAAGAAGCCTATGATGGACAAGAAGAGGAAAAGGAAGAAGAAGCCCTTCACTATATGCTTGAGAAGGCAAAACGCAAGGTAGGATATGACGGATCATTTGAGAAAAAAATGAAAGTGAAGCAATTTCTTTACCGAAAAGGCTTTGATCTTGATACAATTGATCACGTTTTAGACAAAGGGGAATGACAGATGGAAAAACGCTATAGTGAAATGACAGAATACGAATTAAAGCAGGAGATTGCCGCTCTTTCTGAAAAAGCAAGAAAGGCTGAGCAGCTAGGCATTGTGAATGAATATGCCGTGTTGGAGCGGAAAATTGACATGGCGAAAGCCTATTTATTAGATCCAGCTGCTATTCAAACCAAAACGACTTATCACATCAAAGATACAGACGAGCAGTTTTATGTGGAGTATTTAAATGGGGTTTTTGCTTGGGGCTACAGAGTATCAGCGCCAAATAAAGAAGATGCCCTGCCGATTTCAATGCTTACGCAAAAGGACTGATCCCTAGAGATCAGTCCTTCAGCGTGTAGACAAACCCTCGCATTCGTTGTCAGTCCTGCGTGCTGGTGCTCACGAATGTCAAATTCGCTCCGCGCCAGTACTCGTCCTTCCTAGACTGCAAAGGTTTTCTATCACGCTGAAAAGAAGACAAAGGGCTAAAATAAAGTTCATTTTAGCCCTTTGTCAACAATCTGAAGGACTGATCGTTAGAGATCAGTCCTTTTCTTTACTTCGAACGTTGTTTACGGACGTTGTTCTGAAGTACGATGTCGTGCTGCGTTTGCTGCGTTTCTCCGTTGACCTGAGAGGCAGAATGTTTAGCATTCGCCCATGGTTGAGGGTAAGCGGTTGTTCTTAATTGAACAAAGTCTTCCATATACGATTTCCCATTTGAACTCATATCTCAAGCACTCCCTTTGGAAAAATTAGTGTTTCCCTGATGCCCTCATACGTTCCTGTGGACGTGTATTCGTCTCACCGTTCGGCCTTTTAGACGCATAAGCATCTGTGGCCCCTGGTTCGCCTTCAAACTTGTGATTCACTTGATTTGGAAAGCCCTTTGCTTTATTACGCATACTGATTCCCTCCAAACAATACAAATCATTTGCGTCTTTTGAAGACGTAAGGGTAGTATATGAAAAAAGAGATTTTTTTAAAAAGGCACTTTCTGCTAGATGAAGGAGGAACCAGTATGGAACAATATTTTGAGCGATTAACCGAACAACTAATGGAAAAAAACAATATGCTCACATATGAAGAAGCACGTACATGGGTAGAGCTCCTTTGGAGTGATTTTGAAACAACCTATGCAAAGGCTGGCCGCAAGTATAAAGGACAAGAAACGACTGAACGGATTGTCCGAGAATGGATCGAAAGCTACGGCGCTCAGCTGCATTTATTTCAAAATAAACAATCGAAGGCAAATGAGCATCTGCAACAAAACGACAAAGGGCTGCTGCATTAAAAGGGTTGCCCTTTTCACTTCCACTCATTTTTTCAATAAACAGGAAAATATATAATTGACCAAACAATTTTATGAAACAATACCCAGTCTGTGATCAAAATTACAGGCTTTTTACAATGGATAAACTTAAAATTACATTAAATTCATGTTGGTGAAAATCACTGGAAATAAAACTCTGATATAATGTAACGATTAAGGATACATGAAATTTATGGATAATAAAAAAGGGTTTCGTTTTCTGACAAAAAAGGAATAATGAACATAACAGACTATGTGAAAAAAGTGAAGAGAAGGTGCGATATGGAACGGGAACTGCTCTCTGTTATAATTCCTTCTTACAATGAAGGTGAAAACATCAGACGAATCTTTGAGGCACTCGAGGAAGAGTTTCGCGATTTTCATTATGACTTTGAAATCATCTTTGTGAATGATGGAAGCAAAGACAATACGCTTCAATACATGAGAGAGCTCTCTCACAAAAGTGCAAAAGTCAAATACATTTCCTTTTCTCGTAACTTTGGGAAAGAAGCTGCAATTTTAGCAGGTCTTGAGCATGCAAAAGGGGAAGCTGCGATCATTATGGACGCCGACCTGCAGCACCCAACGTATTTGATTCAGGATTTTGTTAGAGGCTACGAAGAAGGTTATCATCAAGTCATTGCCAAACGAAACCGTAAAGGGGACAGCAAGCTTCGTTCTTACCTATCATCGATGTATTATAAAGTGATGAACAAGGTGGTCGAAGTGGACTTGCGTGATGGTGTAGGAGATTTCCGCTTAATTTCCCGTCAAGCGATCGACGCATTGCTTCAGCTGAAAGAGGGAAATCGTTTTTCAAAAGGCCTTTTTTGCTGGATTGGCTTTGAAGAAAAGGTCATCTATTATGAAAATGTGGAAAGACAGCATGGTGATACAAAATGGTCACTAAAGAAATTATTTAACTACGGGATTGATGGTGTCATTTCCTTTAACAACCGCCCGCTGCGTATTTGTTTTTATACGGGTATTTTGATCTTATTTCTCTCTTTGATTTACATCGTGGCGACCTTTATTCAAATCGTCAGAACGGGCATCATGGTACCGGGTTATTTCACTTTAATCTCAGCTGTGCTTTTCCTCGGTGGTGTCCAGCTCTTGAGTCTAGGTGTGATCGGAGAATACATTGGCCGGATTTACTATGAAACGAAAAAGAGGCCGCATTACTTAATTCAAGAATCAAATGTCATGGAACAAGAGACAAGCTCAAAAGAACAAGACCGAGTGTTAACGCAGTTATTTAAATAACGTGGAGTCAAATAACCGGCAAGCACGAATCGCTTGCTGGGTTGTTTTGTTTCAATGAAAAGTGGATCTTTTGGAGAAAGGATTTAGATGATGAAACGTAGATGGATACTCATTGGAATGTGCCTCATTCTTGCTTTATTAGGACACTCCTTTTTCTTATATGAATATACGCAAGGCCGATATATGACGGGAGATGGAGATGGCATTTCGCAAATGCTCCCGTTTAAAAAGCTGCTGTATGACGAATACGTCAAAGGAAACTTCTTTTATTCCTATCAATTTGGTCTAGGCGGCGGTACATATACGCAATTAGGTTATTATTTTACAACGTCGATGGTCTTTATGGTCACAGTCGCTGTTGTCTGGCTGTTAAATGCGCTTCACCTTGTACAGTCAACAGACATTCACTTTTGGGCAAATGCTGTTATTTGGCTGAGTGTGATCAAGCTGACAGTCATTCTGTTCATCGCATATCGTGTGCTCCTTTCGATTGTGCAGCATAGGCTGGGGGCGCTGACAGGAGCCGGTATTTACGGACTGTCTATTGTGTACTTTCGGCATCAAACGTTTTGGGAGTTTTTCACCGACAGCATGATGTGGCTTCCGCTGCTTGTGCTCGGGGTTGAACGGATTTTTAAAACAGGCAAGCCGGCTTGGTTTATTGCGGCTTGCAGTCTCATGCTGATCAATAATTTTTACTTTGCTTACATTCACTTTATCTTTTTAGCCATTTATCTCGTCTTCAGATATATGATTAAGCTTCAAAGCGAGGAGCGAGGCTGGAAGGTGTTCTGGACCCTTGCGATCTCTACGTTGTTATCGTTTGGGATCAGTGCTGCCTTTTTTATCCCGTCTGTTTACGGCTTTCTCAATAATGTAAGACCGCCGTATGAACAGGCAATTCCTTGGTTCGAGCTGCATGATCATCTGCTGTTTACAAGCAGGGTGTACTTATTGCCGGTCATCTTTCTGATTTGTCTGTTTCTCGTTCCGCTATACCGGAACAGATGGTTTTTCATGTTCACATCGATCAGTGTTCTGCTGATCATTTTTCACTACAGTCCAAAGATGGCGAGCGTGTTTAATGGTTTTTCTGCACCGCAGTACAGATTTGAATATATTCTTGCTTTTACAGTCGGAGCAGTCGTAGCCATCACCATCAAGCATTTCTCGCAAATGGAGTGGAAGTGGAAAACACGTGCGGTTTTAGGCGCTTGGATTGTATTCCTTCTCGCAGTCGCCCTTTCAGAACGAGCAAAGGGAAATATGGATGTTGTTGTATTTACCGGAATAGGACTGCTTGTGATCAGCTTGTTCTTCCTCTCGATACATGCGGGGAAACGTCTGCACCTTCATCTCTTGTCAGCTGTGCTCATCGTTGTGAGCTTACTGACAGCAGGCGTGTATCAGCAGGGCTACTTATTTGAAAGAAGCAATATTAAGAGCGTATCAGATACGTATCTGAATAGTGAGGCGTATGCTGGACATGAGCAAATGAAGCTCATTCAGCAAATTCAAAGCCGCTCAAAAGAAGATCCGCTTGCCCGGATTGATTGGATGAACGGCGTGCGCAACAACACCCCGTTATTTGAAGGCTTTCAAGGCATGAGTGCGTATTCAAGTATATTGAATCAGCATCTGCTCCATTTCTACTGGAATGACCTGCAAATTGATATGGGACGGGAAAGTGTCAGTCGGTATGCAACAATGGGGGACAGGGCGAATTTATACAGTCTGACCTACGGGAAGTATTATATGAGAGACAAATCGATGTCTTTCTCACCGCCGGTTTATTTTAAGCCCATATTGGAAAGCGAACATTATGAAGTGTATGAAAATACACGTCCGCTCCCATTTGCAAGAACAACGAGTACCGTCTATTCAGAAAAGTCACTAGAGCATGCGTCAGCACTTGATAAAGAACATGCGATGTTGCAAGGTGTGATCTTAAACAAAAAAGGAAATGCTGAAATCGACCAATCGCCTGATCGAATAAAGGATACAAACATTCATACTGAACAAGCTGTATACGAAAATGGCGTGCTTGATGTATACGGGAAAACGGGCGGGCTGAATATCACCCTTCCAGATGATATCGCTCGTGTGGGGGATGTGTATGTGAGCTTTTATGTGAAGCGGACCGACCGTAACGAAGGGTTTCAGTTATCTGTGGATGACTATGTCACATCACGCAAAAGCAATACGTCTATCTACAAAACAGGCGTTAATGACGTGACGATCAGAGTCCCTGCGGAAAAAATCCTTTCCATACGAGTGCCAAAAGGGACGTATGAGCTGAGTCAATTAAAGCTGTATCATGAGCCTTACCGCACCCTTGCGCGGGCATATGAAAAAGAAAAACAGGATGATGGCAGCCAGCAGGTGAAGCTTAAAAATAACCGCTTTACGATTTCTTATGAGAACAAGCGCGGCGATGATTATATGATTCTGCCTGTTCCATATGAAAAAGGCTGGGAGCTCACTGTGAACGGCCATCAAACCGATATTGAACAAGCCAATTATGCGTTTATCGGTTTTCCAATAGAAAAAGGCAAAAACGAGATCGTGCTAACCTACTATCCGCCTTATATCAGAATTCTCGCATTGATTTCACTCGTCAGTTTGATTGGTGCGATCCTCTATGCACGGAGAAAACACAAGAAACACCACTTTACATCATAAGTGGTGTTTTTTCTCATCATTGATACAATCTACATAAAAGCATGTGAATGGGGGAGACCATTTGACGTTAAACAAAGAGTCCACTATTGCTCATTTTGAACACTCCATTGAATGGGTACAGTCACTAACGGAATTAACAGACAAAGAATGGCGCAGAGCGATCGCTGATGGAAAATGGAGCACCGCTGAAATCATCGCCCATTTCGTTCCATGGGATGAATTTATTTTAAAGGCTCGACTAAAGGAATTTTGGAACGATCGGCCATTACCTCAAGCTCCTGATGTGCACAAAATGAATCAGCAGTCAGCTGAAAGAGCGAGAAAGGAAAAGAAAAGCGAGACGATCGTTCGATTTATTGCTGTCAGAACAGAATTACTTCAAGAAATGAAGAAAATTGAACCATCTCGCTGGAATGAACCTTTTTTTATTGGTCAAACCAAGCTGACGTTATTAAGTTATTTCCAAGGACTGATCGAACACGATACCCATCATATGAAGCAAATCAAAGAAGCACTCTCGTCAGAAAGAGAGTAGAGTCATGAAGCTTCTTTCTCAAATGGAAACGACGCATAATCAAACAAAAAATGAAATAACCAAAGACTTAGCGCAAAGAGAATTTCTTCAGAAGTAGTCAGCAAAATGCCGTCAACCAATTCATCTGATAAGTAGACAGCACCCCAAATAAACAAAAGGTGAAATAAAACGGCATAGAAAACGATGGATCGTTTTTTGGACCGACACTTACGAACAAACTGCATGAGCACGTGTTCCAGATGTTCAAAAGAGATCCCAAGTACAACATAGATGCCCATAAACAGAATCAACGATAAAATCGATTGATAAAAAGCACCGGTCAAATGAAAGAACAGCACACAAAACAATAAAAATATGTAACAGACAGCTGACGCCGCCATGAGCCATTTCAGCCCTTGCCATAAAGCGTGAACAGATTGTTGCATGGGTAAACAACACTCCTTTACATGAAGATACCTGCAAAAAGGACAGCCTTTTTGCAGGAAGGTGGAATTAATCCTCTTTTTTAGGTGCAGCGATGACAGGATGTTTTTCAGTATCAAGCAATTTCAAGAATTCTTCGCCTTGATCTAAATGATCCAAAACAAGCTGTTTCGGTGTGACCGCAAGCCACTGATTGAGCGAGATATCTGCATAATGATCGCTCTTAAAGATTTCTAAGAAATAGAGCGGTTCGTCGCCTGTATTTTCTACATAATGCCCCATCGCAAATGGCACATAGCCAACGTCTCCCGCCTGATAGTTGAAGGTTCTCGCATGTCCATCAGAAGCAAAGACCGTCATTCGAGCTTTTCCAGAAATGAAATATTGCCATTCATCCGTATTTGGATGCCAGTGCAGCTCACGGATGGCACCTGGATCAACTTTCACAAGAGCGGATGCAATCGTTTTAGACGCTTTGAAATTGGTAGAGTCCGCAATCCACACTTGTCCACCGCTTGACGTAATTGGCTCTTGTTTTAACAGCTCATATTTAAAGGAGTTCGGGACTTCTCCTTGCTCTGTTTGCACCTTGTCACACTCAAGGGAACCAGGAATTCCTTTTTGGAAAATATACTTCTCTTTCTCTGGCAGCTTCTTAAATTGCTCCTTTGTCATTCCAAAGTTTTGGAGAACGACTTCCTCTGGGGTATGGGCAAGCCAATCAGTCACTTGGAACGTACTATTTTCAGAGAAGGAACCATCATCAAACACAAGCAAGAACTCAGCTCCTGGTTCAAGTGCTTGAATAGAATGCGGCAAGCCAGAAGGGAAGTACCATAAATCTCCCTCAGTCACATCCTCTGTAAAATTCCGCCCCTCTGCATCAACCGATGTAATTCGGGCTTCCCCGTAAATCATGTACGCCCATTCCGCTTCCTTATGCCAGTGCAGCTCACGAATCGCACCAGGCTTTAGCCGCATGTTCACAGAGGCAAGACTTTTAGAGATAGGCAGTTCACGCACCGTTACCTCGCGGGCATAGCCGCCTTTTTCTAAACGGTTGTGCGTATCAGAAAAAGAATATTTCATGTTGGGAACCGTTCCATGATCGGTTTCTGGTGGCGTGAGCATATCTGGGTTTTGTCTGTCTCGCTCGAGATTACGTGGAATTTTGACTGTTGCTCCTTTTTCTCCTCGAATCGGCTGCGGTACACCATTTTGCTTTTCACTCATGATAAAATCCCCTTTCAACATCGTATTGTGTGAGGTGACAAAAGGCCTTTCATTTCGCCCTCGTTTTCATAAGGTGAAACGAATCAAGAAGATGTCAATCTGATTCATCATTTTTTTGAACAGCGACCAATCGTTGGATGAGCTTGCTTAATTCATCAAACTTTCGTTCAAAACGTGTCAGCAAATAAACCGTCAAAATGGCAGGAAAGCCAGCCTGACCGAGCTGCTTCAGCCATTCCTCCGAAAAAAAGGTCTCCATTTGTCTCACCTCCCAGCGGATGCTCGTCTTCTCTATAAGTGGTATGAAAGAAGAAATAGGAAATCAAAGGGGGAGAAAATGAACCATTAGACCCGTTTCACAAAGTTTACTTTTTTTAACTTTTGTCCACTTAATGCAAGTAGAGAGAACAAAGGGGAGGATGCACATGGATTATCGGCTGTTATTGAAAGCAAAATGGAAGGAAATCGTTGACCACCCGCTCATTCAGCAATTTTTAAGCAATCCTAAAAACCAGCAACTGCTTAGGCAAGTCATGGAAGAGCCAAACGAAGAAAATGCGAAAAAACTAGATTCTGAGTTCAAGCAGTTTTATCAAAAAATCCGCATCATCAAGTATATTTCCACAATGATCCGCATCTTTTCAGTCGACTTTGACAAACGAGTGAAAAAAAAGCAGCAGCGTTTTCCGCTCATACTCGATCATCCTGATACGCAAGAAGTGAAAGACCCTGTTCAAACAGATACGTATGAAGCTGTGCTCTTTAACCAGCAAGACTTAGGGGAGCACCTGCAAGACCCAAGATTGTACAAGGCCTATCAGCAGCTCACAGACAAACAAAAAATGGTCTTAACCCATATTTATGTTGAAGGTCAAACGATGAAGGAAATAGCCGACCGGCTGGGCGAATCAAGACAAAACATCTCAAACATCCACAAAAAAGCGCTCAACAAACTAAAAGAAGAAACAGGGGGAGATGTCCGTGCAAGAAGACAAAATGACCAATGGAGAAATGGAAGAACTCATTGAAACCTTCTCACCCATGATCAAAAAGAAACTACAAAACACGGCATATCAAGAAAGAGAAGACCTCGAACAAGAACTCTACATCAAACTCATCGAAAAAATAGACCGGCTGATTTACCAAGAGGGACCTGGCTTTTGGGAGTTTATTGTGGAATATATGACGAAGATGTAAGCACAAAAAAAGACTCGCTCACACAGAGCCGAGTCTTAATTTTTTTTGCAGTTTTTCTTCACTGAAAATCCAACCGGTATAGGAATTTTTGATTTGGTGGTCCATGTCGATATGGCAGATTGCAACAAAAGGATAGTGACCTTTGCTGCGGTAGCGCAAATCAATGAACCGGACTTCATAATGATCCTTGTATTTATCTACTTCCCACCGGTAGACAGGGGAGAAGGAGAGAAAGGCTGAAATGTTTTCATCCTGTTTGGCAATTTTCATAATCTCAGTATCAGGGACCGGCACACGGTTAAAGGTGTCTAAAATGATGATCTCACCATTCATACTGCGTCCAACATGGAAAGAGGATTTACATTTCACGGCAATGCGCCATTGTCTGAACTTCATTGTAGGCGAAATAATAATGTCTTCAATTTCATCAAATCGTGCACGCAGCTGACGTTTAATCTGAAGCTGCATGATGACCCTGACGATATAGTAACAAAAAATCACGGCATACAGCGTAATGAACGTATAGCCGGGATGACCGCCAATCGCCCAAACGACAATGGCGACAAGATGTGTAAAAAAGATAAACGGATCAAACGTATTAATGATCCCAAGCGCTACCCATTTCTTTGAAAATGGGCGAATGGCCTGTGTGCCGTATGCATTGAAAATATCGACAAACACATGAAGCACAACGGCTAATAGTGTCCATAACCAAAGGTGGAGTAAATTTGCCCCCGGCACAAATGGGAAAATCACAGCCGGAATTAGCAATGACCAAAACAGTACAGCCGGAATGGAATGAGTAAATCCCCGGTGATTTCTTATATAAACTGCATTATTTTTTAGTTTTAGCACAGTATCAATGTCTGGTGCTTGGGAGCCGGCGATGGTCGCGATCATCACGGCGTGTGCCATGTGTGGATCTGCGCTGACGGCTGGATCTAAAAGCGCAAGTCCCCCAAGAGAAATGCCCATTACTACATGAGTACCAGTGTCCAATTGATTACCTCCTAGTTGTCATGCTTAGGAACAATCATACAAAGTATACGTCTCTCATCAAGACTATGTGCAAAATCACTTTTGCTTTATCTCGATTTAATGTAACATGTTAACGTATCTACAAACAGTATACAACAAATAAGGTTCTTTTCAGAACGTTAGCCCTCGGTCCAATGAGAAGGAGTATAGAGATGAAAGACATTCAAGAAAAGCTGGACCGCAAAGATATTGCGGGCTTTCAGCATGATTTAATCGATTGGTATGAAAAAGAACAACGAACACTTCCATGGCGTGAAAATCAAGATCCATATCGCGTCTGGGTATCAGAAGTGATGCTCCAGCAAACAAGAGTGGATACGGTCATTCCGTACTTCAATCGGTTTATGGAGCAATTCCCGACGGTGAAGGATCTTGCTTTAGCTGATGAAGAAAAGGTCATGAAAGCATGGGAAGGTCTTGGCTACTACTCACGAGTGCGTAATTTACAGGCAGCTGTGAAAGAAGTCTATGAATCCTACGGGGGCGTTGTCCCTGATACGAAAGAACAATTTTCAAAACTGAAAGGTGTAGGCCCGTATACGAGCGGCGCAGTGCTGAGTATCGCCTATAACAAGCCATACCCTGCGGTAGACGGCAACGTGATGAGGGTCATTTCCCGTATCTTGTCCATATGGGATGATATTGCAAAACCAAAAACGAGAAACATTTTCGAATTTGCGGTTGATCAGCTCATTTCCCGGGAAAAGCCGTCAGAATTCAATCAAGGGCTAATGGAGCTAGGTGCACTTATTTGCACCCCAACCTCTCCTGCATGCCTCATTTGTCCTGTAAACATGCATTGCTCGGCACTTGAGGAAGGCGTTCAGCATGAGCTGCCGGTGAAAAGTAAAAAGAAAAAGCCGACTGCGAAATCAATGGCAGCAGTGGTGTTATTTGATGATGCAGGCCACCTTTATATTCATAAGCGTCCAAGTACAGGTCTGCTTGCGAATTTATGGGAGTTCCCAAACATGGAAACAATGAAGGGAAGAAAAACGGAAAAAGAGCAGCTGATTGATTTCTTACAAGAGGAAGCGGGTGTACAAGCAGAACTTGGTGATTTAGAAGGCACCATTCAACATGTATTTACCCACCTCATCTGGAATATTTCTGTTTTCTTTGGACGTGTGACCTCTGTATCTGATGACACGATGCTGAAAAAAGTCACAACAGAAGAATTTGAGGCATATGCTTTGCCAGTCTCACATCAAAAAATATGGACGATGGCACTTGAACAGCCTAGTCATATTTAACCGTTGTACCATGGGTATAATCGGCTTCATTTCGGTGCAGACCCCCGCGGTTTTCAATTTCAGAAATGATTTCTCGATACTTAGATTGCCCTTCTTCGTTTAAATAAGGTAAAATTTGTTGGAAAGCATGATGAAAAAAAGCAAGCTCAGTATCTTTCCATTGATCCTTTGACATCATGCCAAGCTGGCTTAAATCGCGTCCGACATACATGAATGTAACCTCCTAATAGGAACTTTCCTATTAGTGTGAAGCGAATGGACGAAAACTATTCAAATCAGGAGATGAACCATAATGAACAAGCGTAAATGTGCACTAATTACAGGCAGCAGTAGAGGTGTCGGGAAAGAAGTAGCCCTTCGCCTGGCTGAAAAAGGATATGACATTGTCATTAACTATGCAAGAAGCAAAAAAGCAGCACTTGAAACAGCTGAAGAAATTGAAGCGATGGGTGTTAAAACTTTAGTTGTCAAAGCCAACGTTGGTCAGCCAGAGAAAATCAAAGACATGTTCCAGCAAATTGACGAAACGTTTGGCCGTTTAGACGTATTTGTGAACAATGCGGCATCTGGCGTTCAGCGTCCAATCATGGATCTTGAAGAAAATCATTGGGACTGGACCATGAATATCAATGCGAAAGCCTTGTTATTCTGCGGACAAGAAGCAGCCAAATTAATGGAGAAAAACGGCGGCGGACATATCGTCAGCATTAGCTCACTAGGCTCCATCCGCTACCTTGAAAACTACACGGTGGTCGGTGTATCTAAAGCAGCACTAGAAGCTTTGACACGCTATCTATCCGTTGAGTTGTCACAAAAAAATATCGTCGTAAATGCCGTATCAGGCGGCGCCATCGATACAGATGCACTCAAGCACTTCCCAAATCGTGAAGAGCTATTAGAAGATGCCAAGAAAAATACACCAGCAGGCCGTATGGTGGAAATTAAAGACATGGTCGACAGTGTAGAATTCCTTGTATCAGGCAAAGCAGATATGATTAGAGGACAGACGATTATCGTCGATGGCGGACGTTCTTTGCTTGTTTAAAAAAATCATGAATAAGATGTACACCTTCTGCACAAATTAATGTGCGTGGAGGTGATAATGATGGATAAACAACAAAACAAAACAAACGCACAACAAGTGAAAAAACAAAACCAAGCTGCTGCACAAGGCGGTCAATATGGCACTGAATTTGCTAGCGAGACTGACGCACAGCACGTAAAAAAATACAACCAAAAAGCTGAGCAAAACAAACAACAAAACAGCTAATCACTGAAACAAAGGGAAGCACTTCATCTACGAATGAAGTGCTTTTCTTTTTGCCTCTCCCCACCATCCGACAAAACCTGTAAAACCTCTACATAAACAGTCAAAGGACTTCTTCCTTCTTTCAAGAAATGGTATAGATACAAAAAGTCGATACGAATGAAAGGGAGGAGTTAGATGTCTGATTTCGACCAGCTTGTCAAAGAACAAATGCAGCTTATGGATCAACTGCTCGATGTACAAGGAGAACTTGATCTGTACTTAGAGACAGAAAAACGATTGCTGCAAGGTGAAAAAAAGGAAGAGCGGCATAAGCTTCATGATCAAATCAAACAGAAACGAGAGGAACTGCAAAAAGTCCAAACACTATTTACAAAACAGACTGAACAAGTCATCAATTCGTATAAACAAATGGAGAAGAGCTCAACCGTGATGTAAAAGAGTGTGCCGTTCAATTGGGTTGAATGGCTTTTTCATTTCATTTTTTAATGATGTAACGGTATAATATAATAGAGACATGTTTAGTTGGGAAATTAGGTCTTTGGACTGTTAGGTTTGTTTGTTATAGAAAGTAGGGGAGAAAATATGGGCTATCCCAAGGAAGGAGAAACCATCCAAATTCAAAGCTATAAACATAATGGCTTGATCCACAGGATTTGGAATGAAACCACCATTCTGAAAGCAACGGAATTGTGTATCATTGGTGCAAACGATCGAACAATGGTGACTGAATCCGATGGCCGAACATGGATGACAAGAGAACCGGCTATTTGCTATTTTCATGCAAAACAATGGTTTAATGTCATTGGGATGCTTCGAGATGATGGGGTGTATTATTACTGCAACATCAGCTCTCCTTTTGCGACAGATGAAGAGGCGATTAAGTATATTGATTACGACTTAGATGTCAAAGTCTTTCCGGACATGACGTATAATATTTTGGATGAGGATGAATATGCAGATCATAAGAGGCAGATGAATTATCCAAAAGAAATCGATAGTATCTTACGAGAGCATCTAAATACATTACTGCATTGGATTCACCAGCGGAAGGGACCGTTTGCTCCAGAATTTGTGGATATGTGGTATGAACGTTTTTTGCGTTATACAAAATAAGTAACAGCAGCTAAAACCTGTTTGGCTTTTCAAAGCCAACAGGTTTTTGATTGCGTACGGATAAGAGGCACTGATAGATTGGGAAGGAGATTTACATGGGGGTCATAAAACGTTACATGGCTTTTGTAACACCGTATAAAAAACAGATTGCATTGACAATGGTGATCGGAATGATTAAGTTCTCGATCCCCTTAACATTGCCTCTGCTTTTAAAGTATGTCATTGATGATGTGATTCAAGGCTCTGGATCGGCTGAAGAAAAAACATCCACTCTCTTTATTATTATGGGAATCATGCTTGTATTATTTTTAGTGATGAGACCGCCTGTTGAGTACTACAGACAATACTATGCGCAGTGGACAGGCAGTAAAGTATTATTTGATATTCGGGAAAAACTGTTCTCGCACATTCAAAAGTTGAGCCTTCGTTATTACGCCAACACGAGAACAGGGGAAATTATTTCAAGGGTCATCAACGATGTTGAGCAAACAAAGGAATTTGTCATCACAGGGCTTATGAACATTTGGCTTGATTTGATGACCGTCCTGATTGTGATAGCCATTATGTGTACACTGGATCTTAAACTCACCATTGTGTCTGTCATTATTTTTCCGCTGTATGCGTTAGCAGTGAAGTATTTTTACGGACGGCTTCGCAAGCTGACAAAAGAGCGGTCGCAGGCACTGGCTGAGGTACAAGGGCACCTGCATGAGCGAGTACAAGGAATGCCTGTCATTCGCAGCTTTGCGATTGAAGAATACGAACAAGAGAATTTTCACGATGAAAATAAAAATTTCTTAAACAAAGCGATCAATCATACGAATTGGAATGCCAAAACATTCGCTGTCGTCAATACGATCACAGACATTGCGCCGCTGCTCATCATTGCTTTTGCTGGTTATACCGTCATTAACGGGTCGCTTTCAATTGGGACAATGATTGCCTTTGTCGGCTACATTGATCGGATGTACAACCCGATTCGCCGTCTCATTAACTCATCGACGACTTTAACTCAGTCAGTAGCATCAATGGATCGTATTTTTGAGTTTATTGATGAACCGTATGAAGTAACAGACAAGCCGAATGCAAAAGAAGCCAATCACTTAAAAGGAGAGGTAGAATTTAAAGATGTGTCGTTCCGTTACGAACATACACAGGAAGAAATTTTACACAATATCTCCTTGAAAGTAGAAAAAGGTCAAACCGTTGCGCTTGTAGGAATGAGCGGCGGAGGGAAGTCGACGCTCGTCAGCTTAATTCCAAGATTTTATGATGTCACAAGCGGATCACTCGAAATTGACGGCATTGATATTAAAGAGTACAAGGCAAGAAGCCTCCGGAATCAAGTCGGGATGGTCCTCCAAGATACATTCTTATTCAGTGACACCATTAAAGAAAATATCGCTGTGGGAGACCCAGAAGCATCCTTTGAGAAAATTGTGTCGGCGGCCAAAGCGGCTAATGCCCATGAGTTCATCATGTCTCTTCCTGAAGGATATGACACAAAGGTAGGAGAACGTGGCGTAAAGCTGTCAGGCGGTCAAAAACAACGAATTTCAATTGCGAGGGTATTTCTTAAAAATCCACCGCTGCTTATTTTAGACGAAGCGACGTCTGCGCTTGATTTAGAAAGTGAACATTATATTCAAGAAGCGATGCAAAAGCTGGCAAAAGATCGCACAACTTTTATTGTTGCGCACCGTTTATCAACGATTACACATGCGGACCTCATTGTGGTCATGGAACAAGGCGAGATTGTGGAAAAAGGAACACATGAGGAATTAATGAACCGAGACAGCCACTATCGCCATCTATTTACCATTCAAACATTAAATTAGTAGAAGCCTATCCGATTCTAGCGGATAGGCTTTTTTATGCTTGTCAAAAACATGACATATTTCCCAGCTTGTCTCAATACAATTTTAAAAAGTATGACGGGGTGGTGAAGATGTGAAAGAACAAGAAGTATTGCTAGATGTCAAACAGCTGTCCATTGCCTTTCAGCAAAAAAAGCAGAGAGTGCCGATCGTCCATGACATCTCATTCTCTATTCAAAAAGGAGAAACCTTAGGTATTGTGGGCGAATCTGGCTGCGGGAAAAGCATCACATCGATGTCTTTAATGGGGCTGAATCACCAAACAGAAACAACAGGTCATATACAATTTGAAGGTCAAAACCTGCTGTCACTTTCGGAGAAACAATGGCGAGAGGTCAGAGGGAATGACATTTCAATGATTTTCCAGGAACCCATGACTTCTCTCAATCCACTCATGACCATCGGCAAGCAAATGACAGAAGCCCTTTTTACACATCAGGCTATCAGCCAAAAAGAAGCAAAAGTGAAGGCAGTAGATTTGCTTCAAACGGTTGGCCTGAAACAAGCAGCGTCATTACTCAAAAAATATCCACATGAACTATCGGGCGGCATGCGTCAGCGTGTGATGATTGCGATGGCGATGCTGTGTCACCCAAAGCTCATGATTGCAGATGAACCAACGACTGCACTTGATGTCACCATCCAAGCACAAATTCTTCGTTTGCTCAAAAAGTTAAATGAAGAGATGGACACTGCTATTTTATTTATTACTCATGATTTAGGCGTCGTGCGGCAAATATGCCAGCGTGTCATGATTATGTATGCCGGTCGAATCGTAGAAGAAGGAACCGTTGACCGTATTTTCCAAAAACCTCTCCATCCCTACACGAAAGGTCTTTTCGCCTCTGTTCCATCATTTAAAGAGAAAAAAGAAAAACTCATGTCTATTGCGGGTCATGTACCTAAGCCAGGAGCTATTCGGTCCGGCTGTCAATTTGCACCACGCTGTCCATATCAAATGACGCAATGTCTTGAAAAAGACCCATCTTTACAATCCATTTCACACAATCACCGCGTCGCATGTTTTCTAATGGAAGGAGGAGAAGACACTGAATCACCCACTGTTGCAAGTGAATCAACTGACGAAGCGTTATGACACATCGGCATTTTTTTCTAAACACAAACAGACGACTTTGGCTTTAAATCAAGTGTCCTTTCACGTGAAAGAAGGAGAGACGCTCGGCATTGTGGGCGAATCTGGCTGCGGGAAATCAACCCTTGGCAAAAGCTTAATGAGATTAATCGAACCGACTTCTGGCTCAATCCAAATGAAAGGAAAAGAAGTGACGCTTCTGAAAGAACGAGACATGCGTTCCTTCAGAAAAGACATTCAAATGATTTTCCAAGATCCATACGCTTCCTTAAATCCACGAATGAAAATCAAAGACATTTTAGAAGAACCGCTCATTGTTCATAAACATGGAACAAAAGCAGAAAGACAAAAGCGGGTAAAAGAGATGCTGCACATTGTTGGGTTTGACCCATCCTATGGAGACCGTTATGCGCACCAATTCAGCGGCGGTCAGAGGCAGCGTATTGGAATTGCTAGGGCGCTCATTACTCATCCAAGTCTTGTGATTGCCGATGAGCCAGTTTCCGCTTTAGATGTATCGGTTCAAGCACAAATATTGAATTTAATGCTCGAATTGCAAAAGACGCTTTCTCTGACGTACTTGTTTATTTCTCACGATCTAGGCGTTGTCAAGTATATGAGCGACCGAATTGCAGTGATGTACGCTGGCCGTATTGTAGAAATGGGTCCTGCGGAGGACGTATTTCACAATCCGCTTCATCCTTATACATCGCTTCTTCTGAAATCCATTCCACATATGGATCACGTGCTGGAAACGCAGGATGTGTCAGCGGAAGAATCCACCCTGGTGTCAGAAGATGGCTGTCCTTTCTATAAAAGATGTCCAAAAAGGTGGGCGCAATGCTTGCAAGCTGTTCCGCCTTTGTATGAAGAGGAAACAGGTCATGCAGCTGCGTGCTATTTATATCAAAAGGAGGAACACAATGAAGAAGACATGGTTATTCAGTAGTTTCATTTTTGTGCTGGCACTTGCGTTATTTTTAGGTGGCTGTTCATCTTCATCAACATCAGAAGAAAAAGCCACAAAAGACACTCTCGTATTCGGCAGAGGAGGAGACTCTACGTCACTTGATCCGATTACAACAACAGAAGGCGAAACCTTCAAGGTCACAGAGAATATGTTTGAAAAGCTTTTGAATTACGGTGAAAAAGACACGACCATCCATCCGGGCCTCGCAACAGAATGGGATGTTGCGAAGGACGGAAAATCGTACACGTTCTACTTAAGAGAAGGTGTGAAATTTCACGATGGCACAGACTTTAATGCAGAAGCAGTGAAATTCAACTTTGACCGCTGGATGAATGGAGATGCCGAAAAATTTCCTTACTACGGCATGTTTGGCGGCTATAAAAAAGATAAAGGGCATGTCATTAAAGACATCATCGTCAAAGGAGAGCATGAAATTGAATTTCAACTCAAACGCCCGCAAGCAACATTTCTGAAAAACATCGCCATGTCACCATTTGGTATCGCTAGTCCTGCAGCAGTTGAAAAAAGTGGTGATTCATTTAGAGAAAACCCAGTGGGCACAGGACCATTTAAGTTTAAAGAATGGAAGCAGAACGACCGTATTGTCTTAGAAAAGAACGAAGATTACTGGCAAAAAGATAAACCAAAACTGAAACAAATCATCTTCCGCTCTATTCCTGAAAACTCTGCTCGTTTAAATGCGCTTAAAACAGGCGAAATCGACTTGATGGATGGCGTCAATCCGTCCGATTTAGATGGCATTAAAACAGACAAAGCGCTCCAGCTGATTGAAAGACCATCCATGAACGTAGGTTATATCGGGCTGACAGTGACTAGAAAGCCGCTTGATAACAAGTTGGTTCGTCAGGCGCTCAATTATGCAGTTGATAAAGAATCAATCATAGAGTCGTTTTATGGAGGGCTTGCTGAACCAGCAAAAAATCCACTTCCTCCGTCATTAGAAGGCTACAATGACGAGATTGAGCCATATCCATATGATCCGGAAAAAGCAAAAGAACTATTGAAAGAGGCAGGCTTCCCTGACGGTTTTCGCATCAAGCTTTGGGCAATGCCTGTGCCGCGTCCATATATGCCAGACGGGATGAAGGTAGCTGAAGTCATTCAGTCAAACTTTGAAAAAGTTGGTGTCAAAGCCGAAATCGTCACATATGATTGGGCGACTTATTTAGATAAAGCAAGTAAAGGCGAAGCAGATGTGTTCTTATTAGGATGGACAGGGGACAATGGCGATCCTGATAATTTCATCTATACATTATTAGATAAAGACAGTATTGGCGGTAACAACTATACATTCTTCCAAAACGATAAAATGCATGACATCCTCATTGAAGCGCAGACCGATACGGATCAAAAGAAGCGAAATGAATTATATCAAGAAGCTCAAGAAATCATTCATGATGAAGCACCTTGGATTCCATTAGTCCATTCAATTCCAATGCTTGCCGCATCTAAAGATTTAAAAGGCTACCAGCCGCATCCGACTGGTTCCGAAGCATTGACTGACGTATATTTCGAATAAGCAAATAAGGGAGATCGTTCGATCTCCCTTATCCAAACAATGAAAAGGCGGTGAAAGCTGTTTGTTTGCTTATTGTATGAAGCGAGCAGGAATGCTCATTCCAGTACTGATCGGAATGACCTTAGTTGTATTTTCTATTATTCGGTTTATCCCTGGAAATCCGGCGCAGGTCATCTTAGGACAGCGGGCAACGAAAGAAGCAGTAGAGCAATTGACGATTCAGCTTGGTTTAGACCAGCCGTGGTACGTACAATATGGTCACTACATGCTGGGGCTTTTAAAAGGCGATCTAGGGACTTCCATACGAACAGGAGCGGCTATTGCCCAGGAAATGAAGCCTTACTTATTCGCTACATTAGAATTGACTTTCTTCGCTATGTTGCTGGCGATTATTGTCGGTGTGAATGCCGGAATCATTAGTGCGTGGTTTAAACATTCTTTCTTTGATTATGTGGCCATGTTTATTGCGCTCATTGGGGTGTCCATGCCGATTTTCTGGTTAGGCTTAATGGGACAGTGGCTATTCTCGATTGAATTAGGTATTTTGCCGACTACAGGACGAGAAAACGTCAGAAATCCGGTAGAGTCGATCACCTATATTCATACGCTGGACACGCTTTTGCAAGGGCGATTTGATCAATTCTTTGACAGCATCAAGCATTTAATTTTACCAAGTACCGCTCTCGCAACGATTCCTGCTGCGATTATTGCAAGGATTACGAGGGCAAGTATGTTGGAAGTCCTTCATTCAGATTTTATTCGAACAGCAAAAGCAAAAGGGGTACGTTCATTTTTCATCATTTATCAGCATGGGCTGAAAAATGCGCTCATTCCGATTTTAACGATTATTGGTCTTCAAACAGGTCTCTTGCTAGGCGGAGCCATTTTAACAGAAACGATCTTTGCTTGGCCGGGAATTGGGCGGTATATTTACGATGCAATTAGCTATCGTGATTATCCTGTTATTCAAACTGGCATTCTTGTTGTTGCGCTCATATTTGTGCTGATCAATTTCATTGTGGATATCTTGTATGCAGTCATTGATCCGAGGATTAAATACTAGAGAAGGGAGAGTGACGACATGGAAGCGCAAAAAGAGCTTCAAGCACCTAAACAAAAGGAAGAACGCTCTCAATCACTGATTCTTGAATCGATGAAACTGTTCTTTCAGCACAAGCTGGCGGTCATTGGCACTGTGATTGTCTTTTTATTTCTGATCCTAGCAATCTTTGCACCGCTCATTGCTCCTTATGGAATCAACGAGCAGTCACTAGGCGAACGATTTAGTGCCCCTTCAGCTGCGCATTGGTTTGGTACGGATGATTTCGGGAGAGACATATTTTCTAGAGTGGTGCATGGAGCTCGAATTTCATTATGGGTGGGTTTCTTCTCCGTTCTCGGGTCGGTTATTTTAGGGACATTGCTTGGATTGATGGCAGGTTACGGCGGTAGATTACTGGATGCTGTCATCTCAAGACTATTTGATATTTTACTCGCTTTTCCTAGCATACTATTAGCGATTGCGATTGTTTCCATCTTAGGACCTTCCTTACAAAATGCCCTTATTGCCATAGCGATTATTAACGTCCCCACATTTGGCCGGCTGGTTCGTTCAAAGGTGCTGAGCATTAAGCAAGAAGAATATGTTTTAGCAGCAAAGGCAGTCGGGATGTCACACCGCCGTATTGTTCTTCGTCACATTCTACCAAATAGTATGGTGCCGGTGATCGTTCAGGCGACGCTTGCGATTGGTACAGCCATTATCGAAGCGGCCGCCTTGGGGTTTTTAGGATTAGGTGCACAAGCGCCAAGCCCAGAGTGGGGAAAAATGCTTGCAGATGCGAGACCTTATCTCGTACAAGCGCCATGGACTTTATTTTTCCCGGGGATTGCGATCATGCTGACGGTTCTTGGCTTTAACTTGATGGGAGATGGATTAAGAGACACCCTTGATCCTAAAATGAAGAAAATAAAATAAGACCGATTCTAAGAATCGGTCACAGCGTGTAGACAAACCCCGCATTCTTTGACAGTCCTGCGTGCTGGTGCTCACGAATATGGCATTCGCTCCGCTCCAGTACTCGTCCTTCCTTGATTTCAAGGGTTTTCAACTACGCTGAAAAGAAGACAAAGGGCTAAATAAAGATCATTTTAGCCCTTTGTCAAAAATGTAAGCCCGATTCTTAGAATCGGGCTTTTGTATTTAAGCTTCTTTTTCTTCTGTCTCTATCTCACTATCTTTTGGGTGATACGTTTGGAAGCTTGTAATCAAAGTATCTAGATGCTCCAATTCATCACGGTATTCAATAATACTCGACATCACATTCAGCATATTGTAATCCAGCAAGTCGTTTTCTTGATTTTGCTGATGCTGAATAAATGATTTCGTTAATGCTTCAAGACGAAGAGAGCATTCATTCTGAAAATCATCGTCCTGCGGTTTCATTTTTCCAACAAACTTCATCAAGGTACGTTCATGCCAATAAAGCAAATAATCAATCTCATCTGTTAAGCTCTCTCTGAAATGCTCTGGCATCAAATGAATTTCATTTTCTAACTTATGAAGCTTTTTCAGCAAGTACAGCGCTCGATTAGACGTCATGATTGCCTGTCTGAATAAAACAAGCTTTCTAGATTTGACATAAGTTGTTTTCTTTAAATAGCTTCGTTCTTCTTTGTATAACAAGTAAATGTGATCTAATTTGATCATACGTTCTTTTATTTGATCGATGTCATCCTTTAAAGTGGAATGATCAGTAGACTGTCTGGAGCTCAGACGGATCCATTTTAAAATCTCCTCCGTATTTTCCATAATGTGATGAACAAGCTTTGTTTCATACTTTGGCGGCAGGAAAATCAAATTCACTAAAAATGAAGAAAGTACGCCTAACACCACAGTTGCTGTTCGAATTAAGGCAAAGGAAAGGAAATGATCCCCTGCACTTTCTAAAATCGCGATGACGGTTACGAGTGCAATCGGAATCGTGTGTTCAATCTTCAGCTTTAAATTAATCGCAATGACCATGACGGCAGTTAAGCCGATGATGACTGGTCCTGTGCCAAAAAGCAGACCGAACGTAATGGCAAGTGCTGCTCCAATAATATTGGCTTGCACTTGATCAACAATCGTTAAAAATGATCGATAAATAGATGGCTGGATAGCAAATACAGCTGCAATTCCCGCGAAGACGGGTGTCGGCAACCCAAGCCATGTTGCCAGGTAAAGCGCGAGTACAATGGCAATACCAGTTTTTAAAATACGGGCTCCAAGTTTCATTGGTTTTGTCCCTGCATTCCTTTCTTTTCGATAATAGATGACCACTTGTCATATATCATAAATATTTTGATGAAACAACTAAGTAATAT
The DNA here is from genome assembly GCF_038005245.1 of Bacillus sp. FSL K6-1106. NCBI lineage: Bacteria > Bacillati > Bacillota > Bacilli > Caryophanales > Bacillaceae > Bacillus > Bacillus sp. FSL K6-1106. Next base: position 259,901 of record NZ_JBBOSV010000002.1, on the reverse strand, counting down.
ACAGCGGTCTTCCGAAATATTCAAGTGATTTTTGAAAGTTCATGAAAACATCAAAAGAAGGTATTGAGAAAAAATGTAACAGATTCACTCGCTTTTGACAATCAAGAGCTGGTAAATAAAAAAACAGACGCATGAATTTACGTCTGTTTTTCTCTTCATTATGATTGTTTCAGCTGTTCAAACGCATGATCTACTGCTTTGAGCGTTTCAGAAATATCATTTTCAGTATGTGCAATGGTTAAGAACCACGCTTCATATTTAGAAGGAGCGAGGTTAATACCTTGTGCGAGCATGAATTTAAAGAAACGGGCGAACATTTCACCATCCGTATTTTCAGCCTGCTCGTAGTTCACAATCGTTTCCTTTGTAAAATAAATGGTGAGAGCACCTTTTAAGCGATTCACTGTAATATCTACTTGATGTTTTTTTGCGTGGGCTAAAATTCCCTCTTCTAACATGGCACCGAGCTGATCAAGACGTTCGTAGATCCCGTCTTCTTTTAACACTTCCAAGCATGCAATACCAGAAAGGATAGAGGCGGGATTACCTGCCATCGTACCAGCTTGGTAGGCTGGTCCAAGCGGGGCGACTTGCTCCATAATTTCTTTTTTGCCGCCGTAAGCGCCGATTGGAAGACCGCCGCCGATAATTTTACCTAATGCAGTGAGGTCAGGTTTTACTTGAAGCAAGTCCTGTGCACCACCATACATAAAGCGGAAAGCTGTAATGACTTCATCATAGATGACTAGAGCCCCTTTTTCATGAGTCAGGTCATTAACCTGCTGTAGGAAACCGTCTTTAGGCTCTACGATGCCAAAGTTCCCGACAATTGGCTCAACAAGAACAGCTGCTACTTCATCACCCCAGCGGTCTAATGCTTCTTTGTAGCTGTCTATATCGTTGAATGGAACGGTAATGACTTCATTGGCAATACTTTTAGGCACGCCCGCTGAATCTGGTGTTCCTAAAGTGGAAGGTCCAGAGCCGGCCGCAACTAGCACAAGATCAGAATGGCCGTGGTAACATCCGGCAAACTTAATGATCTTTGTTCTGCCTGTATAAGCGCGAGCGACACGGATTGTCGTCATCACAGCTTCTGTCCCTGAATTGACAAAACGAACTTTGTCCAAAGCAGGCATCGCTTCCTTCAGCATCTTAGCAAAAGTGACTTCATGCTTCGTTGGTGTTCCGTAAAGGACACCCGTCTCGGCTGCTTTCGTGATGGCTTTTGTAATATGAGGATGAGCATGTCCCGTAATAATTGGACCGTATGCTGCTAAATAGTCGATATAACGGTTTCCGTCAACATCCCAAAAATAAGCGCCTTCGCCTTTTTCCATTGCAACAGGTGACCCGCCGCCCACTGCTTTATATGAACGAGATGGGCTGTTAACCCCTCCAACAATATGCTCCAGCGCCTCTTGATGTAATTTTTCTGATTCGGTGAATTTCATAAATAGCCTCCTATCTCAACGTATCACGTCGTCTATCATTATTTTAACATGCCGATGCAAGCGTCCTTAGTTGAATATCTTCTCGAAATTAGATAGGCTAATGAAAAAATAGGTTGGAGGGATTGTATCATGACAATCGAAGTGGGGCAGCAAGTACCTGATATTGAATTACTTGGTGATAATGGAGAGAAAGTAAAGCTCTCTGATTTTAAAGGGAAACACATTGTCCTTTATTTTTATCCAAAAGATATGACGCCGGGCTGCACAACGGAAGCCTGTGATTTTCGTGACCGCCATCAAAGCTTTGCGGAATTAGATGCTGTGATTATCGGCGTAAGCCCAGACGGTCAAGACAAGCACCAAAAGTTTAAAGAAAAACATGACTTACCTTTCCTGCTTCTTGTAGATGACGAACAAAAATTGTCTGAAGCTTTCGGTGTGTGGAGGCTGAAAAAGAACTTTGGTAAGGAATACATGGGAATTGAACGCTCAACGTTTCTTATTAATAAAGAAGGAAAGCTTGTGAAAGAGTGGCGTAAAGTAAAGGTGAAAGATCATGTGGAAGAAGCGCTTGAGGAACTGAAAGCTCACGCTTAATATGTTGGCGAGATGAGATCGGCAGTCGTGCCGGTCTTTTTTGTACAGAAGAATAGGTAAAAAAGAGGATTGTAATTGACAAAGTTTCGGCTCTGGGGGTACACTATTTATAAAGATTATAATATAAGAATATTTTTGAAAAGAGAGGTGCATGATGAAATGGCTGCTCACGAACTAAAAGATGCTTTAGACGCTCTAAAAGAAACCGGTGTTCGAATTACTCCGCAGCGCCATGCCATCTTGGAGTTTCTCGTAAATTCTATGACACACCCAACCGCGGACGATATATATAAGGCACTTGAAGGGAAATTTCCTAATATGAGTGTAGCAACGGTTTACAACAATTTACGAGTCTTCCGGGAATCTGGATTAGTAAAAGAATTAACGTATGGGGATTCCTCAAGCCGATTTGATTTTGCGACATCTGACCATTACCATGCGATTTGTGAAAACTGCGGAAAGATCGTTGACTTTCACTATCCTGGCCTTGATGAAGTAGAACAGCTTGCATCTCATGTGACAGGCTTTACAGTAAGTCATCATCGCTTGGAGATCTATGGCACTTGTCAAGAATGTGCAAAAAAAGAAAATCATTAATGAAAAAGCTGACCAGTTGAATGGTCAGCTTATTTTTATGACTTTTTTCGATTGTAGGATTCATCAAACTCTTTGCCTTCTAATGCTGGATCGAGTGTAAGTGGCTCTCTGCAATGCATGCACATGTCCACCCGCCCAAGCACTTTTGTTTCCTTCTCACAGCCTGGACATACGACACGGACTGCCTTCGTAGAAAGCATACCGATCCAAAAGTAAACGGCTGTACTCAATCCAATCGATAACACGCCGAGTAGCATAAAGAAGGTCGACAGCCAGACCGATTCCTTGAAGAACACACCGATATACATGATCAAAAAACCAACAAAAACCAAACTAAGTGCAAATGTTCTGATTTTATTAATCTTACTGGAGTATTTCGCCATCCCTAGTCCCCCTTATCTCCAATATAGCACATTTTACCTTTCTGTTTGAATTAGTTATAGAGTTTTGTGAATAAATTGCTTATAATGATTCAACGATCTTTTTTCATGTATTGAAGGAATTTTGATTCTATGAGGAGAAATACATAGCATTAGAGAAGAACCTTACACCCGAGTATTGGAGGAATCACTATGGAAAATCTTCTCCGTCCTATTTATCAAGAGAGAGCAAGTCATCCAGATACATTAGCTGTGATTATAGTAGAAAGAAGGCATAAAGTATCTTCTGAGACGGATAACTTTGATGCAGCGCTTCTAGTCATCGTAAAGAATGCGGAAGAACCGTTATTTATTAAGCACTATGAATCCGATCACCAGACAGCTTCTTTAAATGTTGTCACAGATGATCAGCTGAAGGAATGGATTACCTTAGGTACCAACAGGCGGATTATTGATTGGATTTTAAACGGAAAAGTCCTGTTTGATCGAAATGAATATATTTTCAACTTGATTGATGAACTGAGTACATTCCCGTTTTCTAACCGTAAGCTCAAAATTGGTTTAGAATATGGCAAGCTCATTCGCAGATATATAGAAGGAAAAGCATTTTTTGAATCAAATCAATTCCTCGATGCATATAATTCCATTGTGCATGCCCTGCATCATCTGGCGCGTATTGAAGTGATTGATAAAGGCTTCCACCCAGAAGTGACCGTTTGGAACCAAGTACGTCATATGGAGCCGGAAGTATATAAACTTTATTCAGAGTTGATTGAAAGCCACGAAAGTCTTCATAAACGGTTAGAACTTTTATTCCTAGCGAATGATTTCTTGATTCATTCAAAAGCAGAAATTGGTGCGGCTCATTTGCGTCATGTCATGGAACAGCAGGATATTTGGCTGTTTGGCGAGCTTCTTGCACATCCTGATCTCAAACATTTCACACCTGATCTTAGTGTGATGATTGATTTCTTTGTGGAAAAAGGAATTGTGCTAGTAGAGCCAATTGAGACGAAGGGGCAAAAAATCTATCATCGAGGATATTTTGTTAAAAAAGATATTGACGTATGAATATTATGATGGTATATTATTAAACGTCGCTAATGAGCAACCGAGTTGCTTTTAAAGAAAAGCGGACAAAAAGAAATTCAGAAAAACACTTGACGCACACGGCGCTCAAATGTTATATTAAGAAAGTCGCTTCTGAGCGATAACGAAGATGATCTTTGAAAACTAAACAAGACAAAACGTACCTGTTAATTCGAGTTTTTATAAAAAAATCCTATGATACATCATAGGTAGTCAGTCAAACGCTGACGAGGCAGGAAATGATCACATGCTAAGTTCGCTACATCGTGTAGCAACGCATGTGTGATATGCATCCTGCATACCTCGGAGAGTTTGATCCTGGCTCAGGACGAACGCTGGCGGCGTGCCTAATACATGCAAGTCGAGCGGACAGAAGGGAGCTTGCTCCCGGATGTTAGCGGCGGACGGGTGAGTAACACGTGGGTAACCTGCCTGTAAGACTGGGATAACTCCGGGAAACCGGAGCTAATACCGGATAGTTCCTTGAACCGCATGGTTCAAGGATGAAAGACGGTTTCGGCTGTCACTTACAGATGGACCCGCGGCGCATTAGCTAGTTGGTGAGGTAACGGCTCACCAAGGCGACGATGCGTAGCCGACCTGAGAGGGTGATCGGCCACACTGGGACTGAGACACGGCCCAGACTCCTACGGGAGGCAGCAGTAGGGAATCTTCCGCAATGGACGAAAGTCTGACGGAGCAACGCCGCGTGAGTGATGAAGGTTTTCGGATCGTAAAGCTCTGTTGTTAGGGAAGAACAAGTGCAAGAGTAACTGCTTGCACCTTGACGGTACCTAACCAGAAAGCCACGGCTAACTACGTGCCAGCAGCCGCGGTAATACGTAGGTGGCAAGCGTTGTCCGGAATTATTGGGCGTAAAGGGCTCGCAGGCGGTTTCTTAAGTCTGATGTGAAAGCCCCCGGCTCAACCGGGGAGGGTCATTGGAAACTGGGAAACTTGAGTGCAGAAGAGGAGAGTGGAATTCCACGTGTAGCGGTGAAATGCGTAGAGATGTGGAGGAACACCAGTGGCGAAGGCGACTCTCTGGTCTGTAACTGACGCTGAGGAGCGAAAGCGTGGGGAGCGAACAGGATTAGATACCCTGGTAGTCCACGCCGTAAACGATGAGTGCTAAGTGTTAGGGGGTTTCCGCCCCTTAGTGCTGCAGCTAACGCATTAAGCACTCCGCCTGGGGAGTACGGTCGCAAGACTGAAACTCAAAGGAATTGACGGGGGCCCGCACAAGCGGTGGAGCATGTGGTTTAATTCGAAGCAACGCGAAGAACCTTACCAGGTCTTGACATCCTCTGACAACCCTAGAGATAGGGCTTTCCCTTCGGGGACAGAGTGACAGGTGGTGCATGGTTGTCGTCAGCTCGTGTCGTGAGATGTTGGGTTAAGTCCCGCAACGAGCGCAACCCTTGATCTTAGTTGCCAGCATTCAGTTGGGCACTCTAAGGTGACTGCCGGTGACAAACCGGAGGAAGGTGGGGATGACGTCAAATCATCATGCCCCTTATGACCTGGGCTACACACGTGCTACAATGGACAGAACAAAGGGCTGCGAGACCGCAAGGTTTAGCCAATCCCACAAATCTGTTCTCAGTTCGGATCGCAGTCTGCAACTCGACTGCGTGAAGCTGGAATCGCTAGTAATCGCGGATCAGCATGCCGCGGTGAATACGTTCCCGGGCCTTGTACACACCGCCCGTCACACCACGAGAGTTTGCAACACCCGAAGTCGGTGAGGTAACCTTTATGGAGCCAGCCGCCGAAGGTGGGGCAGATGATTGGGGTGAAGTCGTAACAAGGTAGCCGTATCGGAAGGTGCGGCTGGATCACCTCCTTTCTAAGGATATATGGAGCAGCGTACGTTTTTCGTCTTGTTTAGTTTTGAAGGATCATTCCTTCAAACATGTCTCTAGCGAGACAGGATTGTTCTTTGAAAACTAGATAACAATAAGTAATACATTCACATTGAATGCAATGCAAAGTTCATCACACATAGTGATTCTTTCTAAAGTAAGAAATGGTTAAGTTAGAAAGGGCGCACGGTGGATGCCTTGGCACTAGGAGCCGATGAAGGACGGGACGAACACCGATATGCTTCGGGGAGCTGTAAGCAAGCTTTGATCCGGAGATTTCCGAATGGGGAAACCCACTGCTCGTAATGGAGTAGTATCCATACTTGAATACATAGAGTATGAGAAGGCATACCCGGGGAACTGAAACATCTAAGTACCCGGAGGAAGAGAAAGCAAATGCGATTCCCTGAGTAGCGGCGAGCGAAACGGGAACAGCCCAAACCAAGAGGCTTGCCTCTTGGGGTTGTAGGACACTCTATACGGAGTTACAAAGGAACGATATAAGCGAAGAGGTCTGGAAAGGCCCGCCAAAGAAGGTAACAGCCCTGTAACTGAAATGTTGTTCTCTCCAGAGTGGATCCTGAGTACGGCGGAACACGTGAAATTCCGTCGGAATCCGGGAGGACCATCTCCCAAGGCTAAATACTCCCTAGTGACCGATAGTGAACCAGTACCGTGAGGGAAAGGTGAAAAGCACCCCGGAAGGGGAGTGAAATAGATCCTGAAACCGTGTGCCTACAAGTAGTCAGAGCCCGTTAACGGGTGATGGCGTGCCTTTTGTAGAATGAACCGGCGAGTTACGATCCCGTGCAAGGTTAAGCAGAAGATGCGGAGCCGCAGCGAAAGCGAGTCTGAATAGGGCGCATGAGTACGTGGTCGTAGACCCGAAACCAGGTGATCTACCCATGTCCAGGGTGAAGTTCAGGTAACACTGAATGGAGGCCCGAACCCACGCACGTTGAAAAGTGCGGGGATGAGGTGTGGGTAGGGGTGAAATGCCAATCGAACCTGGAGATAGCTGGTTCTCTCCGAAATAGCTTTAGGGCTAGCCTCAAGGTAAGAGTCTCGGAGGTAGAGCACTGATTGGACTAGGGGCCCCTACCGGGTTACCGAATTCAGTCAAACTCCGAATGCCGATGACTTATCCTTGGGAGTCAGACTGCGAGTGATAAGATCCGTAGTCGAAAGGGAAACAGCCCAGACCGCCAGCTAAGGTCCCAAAGTATACGTTAAGTGGAAAAGGATGTGGAGTTGCTTAGACAACCAGGATGTTGGCTTAGAAGCAGCCACCATTTAAAGAGTGCGTAATAGCTCACTGGTCGAGTGACTCTGCGCCGAAAATGTACCGGGGCTAAACGTATCACCGAAGCTGCGGACTGTTCTTACGAACAGTGGTAGGAGAGCGTTCTAAGTGCAGTGAAGTCAGACCGGAAGGACTGGTGGAGCGCTTAGAAGTGAGAATGCCGGTATGAGTAGCGAAAGACGGGTGAGAATCCCGTCCACCGAATGCCTAAGGTTTCCTGAGGAAGGCTCGTCCGCTCAGGGTTAGTCGGGACCTAAGCCGAGGCCGAAAGGCGTAGGCGATGGACAACAGGTTGATATTCCTGTACCACCTCCTCACCATTTGAGCAATGGGGGGACGCAGGAGGATAGGGTAAGCGCGGTATTGGATATCCGCGTCCAAGCAGTTAGGCTGGGAAATAGGCAAATCCGTTTCCCGTGAAGGCTGAGCTGTGATGGCGAGCGAAATTTAGTAGCGAAGTTCCTGATTCCACACTGCCAAGAAAAGCCTCTAGCGAGGTGAGAGGTGCCCGTACCGCAAACCGACACAGGTAGGCGAGGAGAGAATCCTAAGGTGATCGAGAGAACTCTCGTTAAGGAACTCGGCAAAATGACCCCGTAACTTCGGGAGAAGGGGTGCTTCTTAGGGTGTTAAAGCCCCGAGAAGCCGCAGTGAATAGGCCCAGGCGACTGTTTAGCAAAAACACAGGTCTCTGCGAAGCCGTAAGGCGAAGTATAGGGGCTGACGCCTGCCCGGTGCTGGAAGGTTAAGAGGAGCGCTTAGCGTAAGCGAAGGTGCGAATTGAAGCCCCAGTAAACGGCGGCCGTAACTATAACGGTCCTAAGGTAGCGAAATTCCTTGTCGGGTAAGTTCCGACCCGCACGAAAGGCGCAACGATCTGGGCACTGTCTCAACGAGAGACTCGGTGAAATTATAGTACCTGTGAAGATGCAGGTTACCCGCGACAGGACGGAAAGACCCCGTGGAGCTTTACTGCAGCCTGATATTGAATGTTGGTACAGCTTGTACAGGATAGGTAGGAGCCTTGGAAACCGGAGCGCTAGCTTCGGTGGAGGCATCGGTGGGATACTACCCTGGCTGTATTGACCTTCTAACCCGCTGCCCTTATCGGGCAGGGAGACAGTGTCAGGTGGGCAGTTTGACTGGGGCGGTCGCCTCCTAAAATGTAACGGAGGCGCCCAAAGGTTCCCTCAGAATGGTTGGAAATCATTCGCAGAGTGTAAAGGCACAAGGGAGCTTGACTGCGAGACCTACAAGTCGAGCAGGGACGAAAGTCGGGCTTAGTGATCCGGTGGTTCCGCATGGAAGGGCCATCGCTCAACGGATAAAAGCTACCCCGGGGATAACAGGCTTATCTCCCCCAAGAGTCCACATCGACGGGGAGGTTTGGCACCTCGATGTCGGCTCATCGCATCCTGGGGCTGTAGTCGGTCCCAAGGGTTGGGCTGTTCGCCCATTAAAGCGGTACGCGAGCTGGGTTCAGAACGTCGTGAGACAGTTCGGTCCCTATCCGTCGCGGGCGCAGGAAATTTGAGAGGAGCTGTCCTTAGTACGAGAGGACCGGGATGGACGCACCGCTGGTGTACCAGTTGTTCTGCCAAGGGCATCGCTGGGTAGCTATGTGCGGACGGGATAAGTGCTGAAAGCATCTAAGCATGAAGCCCCCCTCAAGATGAGATTTCCCATTCCGCAAGGAAGTAAGATCCCTGAAAGATGATCAGGTTGATAGGTCTGAGGTGGAAGCGTGGTGACACGTGGAGCTGACAGATACTAATAGATCGAGGACTTAACCTATATTCTAATGTGAAGCATGAACATTGTTATCTAGTTTTGAGAGAACATTTTTCAAAAATCTCTTGATTTATTTGTAATACATAGTATAATATCTTTTGTCACTAAATTGTCTGGTGATGATGGCGAAGAGGTCACACCCGTTCCCATACCGAACACGGAAGTTAAGCTCTTCAGCGCCGATGGTAGTTGGGGGTTTCTCCCTGTGAGAGTAGGACATCGCCAGGCTTTCTTCATTCCGCAGTAGCTCAGTGGTAGAGCTATCGGCTGTTAACCGATCGGTCGTAGGTTCGAATCCTACCTGCGGAGCCAATTTGGAGAGCTGTCCGAGTGGCCGAAGGAGCACGATTGGAAATCGTGTAGGCGGTAACCCCGTCTCAAGGGTTCGAATCCCTTGCTCTCCGCCACAATTTACATAATAAAGGGCCCGTTGGTCAAGCGGTTAAGACACCGCCCTTTCACGGCGGTAACACGGGTTCGAATCCCGTACGGGTCACCATTTTTATAGAAATACATACCAGCATTTTATTCGGAGGATTAGCTCAGCTGGGAGAGCATCTGCCTTACAAGCAGAGGGTCGGCGGTTCGAGCCCGTCATCCTCCACCATATCTTTTATATCGTCGCGGGGTGGAGCAGTTCGGTAGCTCGTCGGGCTCATAACCCGAAGGTCGCAGGTTCAAATCCTGCCCCCGCAACCAAATTTATCTTTATTGGTCCGGTAGTTCAGTTGGTTAGAATGCCTGCCTGTCACGCAGGAGGTCGCGGGTTCGAGTCCCGTCCGGACCGCCATTTTTTAAAAAGAATACTTGGCTCGGTAGCTCAGTTGGTAGAGCAACGGACTGAAAATCCGTGTGTCGGCGGTTCGATTCCGTCCCGAGCCACCACTATTTGCCGGTGTAGCTCAATTGGTAGAGCAACTGACTTGTAATCAGTAGGTTGGGGGTTCAAGTCCTCTTGCCGGCACTGTTTTTCAAATGTGGAGGGGTAGCGAAGTGGCTAAACGCGGCGGACTGTAAATCCGCTCCCTCCGGGTTCGGCGGTTCGAATCCGCCCCCCTCCACCATTTTTATTTTCATAGGGGCATAGTTTAACGGTAGAACAGAGGTCTCCAAAACCTCCGGTGTGGGTTCGATTCCTACTGCCCCTGCCAATTATATGATTCATAACATCTATGGCGGTTGTGGCGAAGTGGTTAACGCACCAGATTGTGGCTCTGGCACTCGTGGGTTCGATTCCCATCAATCGCCCCATTTTATTATTGGGCTATAGCCAAGCGGTAAGGCAACGGACTTTGACTCCGTCATGCGTTGGTTCGAATCCAGCTAGCCCAGTTGATATGCGGAAGTAGTTCAGTGGTAGAACACCACCTTGCCAAGGTGGGGGTCGCGGGTTCGAATCCCGTCTTCCGCTCCAATTATGGCGGCATAGCCAAGTGGTAAGGCAGAGGTCTGCAAAACCTTTATCCCCGGTTCAAATCCGGGTGTCGCCTTTTTTGAAAAGACTGCCGGGGTGGTGGAATTGGCAGACACACAGGACTTAAAATCCTGCGGTAGGTGACTACCGTGCCGGTTCAAGTCCGGCCCTCGGCACCATTTTTTATTTATTATAAGTTGCGCTCTTTAATGATCATGCCGGTGTGGCGGAATTGGCAGACGCGCACGACTCAAAATCGTGTTCCTCACGGAGTGCCGGTTCGACCCCGGCCACCGGTATTAACTTTACAAAACCTCAACTACAAAAAAACGTCTTTCTACAATATTGTAGAAAGACGTTTTTTCTGTTTTGGTGACTTTTAATCATCGAGTTTCGATTCCTAGTGGCGAGTTTTGTATTTGCTACAAGGGTGAAATTACTTATTTTCTGTATCCTTTTTTAGAGATTTAGTGTTAAAATTATCCTATACATTTCGTAACTAAGGAGAGATGAGTGTGGCTGTAGCAAAAAAAAACAAATACGACCAAATTTTACAAAGACAAATTGAGGAATCTATAGAGGAATATCTTAGTGAATGTGGAAGTAATGATTCCATAAGTGTGGGGGACAGTTTTTGTGAGTGGATACTTTATAACATATTCGAGTTAAGAGAAGACGAAGTAGCACAAGCTAAAGAGATAGGCGGGAAATTTGATAACGGTTTAGACGCAGTTTTTGAATATAACGGTGAAGTTCACTTATTACAATGTAAGTATAAGACATCTCATAATATTGACTCTACACAAAGGTTTATAGCTGATTGTCAGCGAGTATGTACAGAAGAACCAATTACCGAAAGAGATGCTGTAAAAGAAGCATGTAAAAATGTTAGAGAGTCATATCAAAATGATGAGATTATAAATTGTTACTATATTACAAACAACCACATAAGTGATTGGGAAAGAATGCAGATAAAATCAAATTTAAAACATCTTAGTATCGAGTTTAAGAATTTAAATTTCTTCTCATCTGATTTAGATGATATTCAGGAAAGTATAGAAATAAAAAAAGGACTATTACCAAAAGACTTTCGTGAAAAAACATTCAGGATGAATATAGAAGAGAATTTCTCTACTTTCGAAACGATTGTAGCAAAAGTAAGAGTTAAAGATTTTTCTCAATTTGTTAACGAAGGTGAAAAGCATCTTTTCCATTCAAATATAAGAAACTATTTAAAGAGTACTAAAATAAACAAAGGTATTAAAGATACTATAAGAAATGAACCAGAAAACTTTTGGTATTATAATAATGGGGTTACTGTGGTTTGTGATGAGTACTATGAAACTATGGGGAGTTTAGTAATGAAAGCACCACAGATAGTTAATGGGTGCCAAACTGCCAAAACTCTGGGTGATTTCTATAAACACAAGACTAATAAAGAACTCTCTGTTTTAGAATCCAATGGACACTTACTTGTGAAAGTAATTAAAACTAAACGAAGTGCTGAAGAGTCTCAGAAGAAAGAGTTAAGAGACAATATTACAAGGTACACAAATAGCCAAAATGCTGTTAGAGGACTAGATTTTTATGCTTTAGACCGATTTCAAAATGGCTTAAAAGATCGAATGAAAAATTTGGGTTATTTCTATGAAATACAAAGAGGGGCATTCATAACTTTAGATCAGAAAGAACAAGAATCCTATAGAGGTAATGATAGTTATAATTATCTACTTGAAAGTGTTAATAGAAAAAAGAAATTCGTTCTGCCTGCGAAAGAGGTAATTCAATCTTTTACAGCTGCTATAAAACTAATGCCGAATGTAGCTTATGGGCGTGCTAACGAATTGACTCCAGTAGGTAGTAGGTGGAAAGATATAATGAATGAAGATACTAAAGGTTTACCTTTAGAACACTTTCTCTTTCCTTATTTAATTCTAATGTATGCTAAAGAAGAATTGAAATATAAGAGTGGATCAAATGACTTTAGAGTTAATTCAGCATTCCTTTTTATTGCAACATATTTTTTATTAATTACAAAAATAGTCAATAAACATGCAGAGAAAGAATACGATTCTGCCGATAAAATAAATGTAGAAGTTTTTAAAGATATCTTTATTAATCAGAATCTTAATAAGCAACTATTACTGATTACTAATAGAACGCTGAGGTCATTCTTTAAAGATTTTTCAATTGAAGAAGCGATAGGAGATAACTTAAGAGGTTTTGTACAAAATAAAATGAAAAAAGGAAGCACTTTCTGGATTATTCTTGAAAGAAAAATTGATCATAATCTAGAAGATTTAGAATTTGAGAATATTGAAGTTTATGAAGAAATTAAGGAAATAATCACAAAAAATATTTAACTTCATATATTATTCCAGGTAACGCATTACAATAACCTTTATTTATTTCTGCAAAATTTAGTATAGTAAACGTCATGGGGATATTTCCACCTCTAGCTGACACAAGACATCATTGTGTCCACATTTTTAGGGGGGATTTTAAATGGAAAATCAAAATAACAATGAAGAATTGCTGAAAGGCGGGAATCTATCAAACGTCTATCGTTCGGGGGATACGGTTAGAAGGGAATTAAAGCCAGGTAATAGCAACATACACAAATTATTAAAGCATTTAGAAAAAAAGAATTTCTCCTATGCTCCAAAGTTTTTAGGGGTTGATGAAAAAGGTAGAGAGATCTTGTCCTTCATTGAAGGTGTGGCCGGTCATGATCCCTTAAAAGAATACATGTGCTCTCACAATGCTTTGAAAGAAATAGCGAGAATGCTTAGACTGTATCATGATGCTGTTAGTGATTTTCCCATTTCAGACGATTGGGAACGAATGGACAATACGCCTAACAACATAGAGGTTGTGTGCCATAATGATTTTGCGATGTACAACATCATTTTCAAAGATAAAAAGCCAGTGGGAGTCATTGATTTTGATGTAGCTGCCCCTGGTCCAAAGCTTTGGGATATTGCATATACTTTCTATACTTGTGTCCCTCTCAGTAGGTTTTTTCGTACTGAAACAGGGGAGGTCGTAAATTATCATTCATTAGAGCATGCAGCCCATATAAAGTATAGAGTCAAACTATTTTTTGAAGCTTATGGTGAGGAAATACCAGAAGATTATGTGGACATGGTGTTGCTGCGTTTAGAAGGTTTATGTCAATACATGAAGCGAAAAGCGAATGAAGGGGATAGAGCCTTTCAAAAAATGATTCATGAGGGGCACCTTGAACATTATCAAAAAGACATACAATTCATTTATGAACACAGAAAAGAATGGATTTGAGGATGCCAAGGGTTTTATAAAAGAAAAAGGACAACTCATCTTTTTACTAGTTTCATGTGGATGTTACAATTGGTTATAATAGTTCAATAGAATGAATGTAAAGAGGCGGAGTTGTTATCTTGCAAACGAAGACGATATTACAGACTATGATTGAAGATGAGCGCTCACATGATTATCCGCTTTTTAGACAGTACTGTGTAAGGAAAGAACAGGGTCTGCGTAAAGATGCGTTAAAGGTTCTTCAGTCTTTTGTTGAAGAGATGAATAAGAACGAATTTACAGCACGGCGTTCATTTGTTGCTTGGCTTTTTGATTACATTGAACGTTTTGAGGATGGTCATCATTTGCTTGTGTATCCATTGGTACATGGGGTGATCCACCCTGTTCTTCGAGAGTGGAAAAATATTGATCCAATGGATGTGAGACCGTATCGCTGGCAAGGCTTGTTTGTGCATCAGGGGGAAGGGCTGCCCTATTTATTGAAGGCATTAGAGATGGGAGGCAGCAAAGAGCAGCGAGTGATTGTTCAAATTTGCGAAACCTATTTCTCGGCTTTGTGGTATTCGTTTCATCATATACATGAAGATCTTTATTTAAGCACCTATGAGAAAGATCATGAGCGAATTCAAGGGATTCAAGATGTCATGAAACTGATCGAAGATAAAAAGGTTCAAACCAATGTTGAAAAACTAGCAGTCTACTATAACCAGCTTTTATCGGACTGGAAGGAATTTCAGCAGACGCAGACAAGAGGTTTTGTGAAATGGTGTGCGGATCGTAAGAAGCCCTATGAGTGGGTACAGACATTTTACTATCACCAATAGTTGTTTTTCATAAGAAAAAGGCAGGGATCAACCCTGCCTTTTTTATTTATGCTATATTCTTTCTATTTCTACATGGTCTGGTTTAAAATATTTCAGGATGTAGACATCTGGATTGCTTAGTTGTTCCCACTCCTTGAATCCAATTGCAGGATCGGCGTGTTTTAGAAGCAGGCTCATAATATTGCCATGAGTGGCGAATAAAGTATGATCTCTTCCTAATTTTATTTGTTCATAGAGTGCCTCTACAATACGATTCATCGCTTCTTGGCTCGATTCTCCGCCTTCACAGGTCATATGCAAGTCCGAAAAACTGAGCTTTAGTTTTTCATACCAATCCTTCATTGGTTGACTGCTTAACCTACGTTCAGAGAGACGCTTATCCATTTGTACCTTGATCTGTTTGGCATGAGCAAGGGGCTCAACGGTTTGAATCGCTCGTTTATAAGGACTTGAGATGATGTGGTTGAGCTGAATGCCGGAAAAAAACTGTGCGAGTTCATGCGATTGTGTGATGCCTTGAGGCGTTAAAGACGCATCCTCGGATTGTCCATCTGCTTGACAGTGTCTGACGAAATAATATGTCTTCATAGGGGGTACACCTTCCTCCAAGTATAAAAAAATCATCCAATATTGGATGAGGGTTCACGAAAGTTTAGGTTCTATTTGTTCGTGTCTGCTTCTTTGTATGGATCTATCAGTTTTGAGGTTAGGTCTAAGTTGAACAAAAAATCATCTACGGTGTCTGTGCCAAAGGGAAGAGTGGAAAAGTTAATTGGGATGCTGTCTTCTTGCGTATCTGAAGTAATCGGCTGTTTGTGCTGCTTTTTTCTCCAGTTCTTAAACAAGCGCATGTGAGGCCCCCTTTTCTAAAAAAGATGGATTTATACATAATATACGGGGAGAGTTGTCCGAGCGTCAATTGTTTTCTTCAAAAGGATTTATTACATTTGTACGAAAAGAGCCACAGCTAAGTGCGGCTCTTTCCATGTTTTGACATGGCACGGTGTATGGCTTGTTGTACCTTTCGTTCGCATCTGATGTTGTATGGTTTCTTATGGAGTTTACTCGTCTTAAATTGACCAATTACCCGGCGGACTCCTTGATCATAAATGATCAGCTCTCTGCTCGTTTGATCACTTAATAACGCTTGAAACCAGCTGTATTTTTTTAGCTGTGCTGCATTTCGTGATATATCATCTTCATCTACCTGTAAAAAAGGGATATACAGAGCAAGATTGAAGATGTCTAAAATGAATCCCATACCTCTGGCCCCCTTCATATCGTTTATTACGTTTAGAAAGGGGAGTGGTTCCATACAATTGGTTTTAAAAACAATCCCAGTGCATGAACCATTCTTTATTGTTTTTGTCGTAATAGAAATACATCGTGCCGTTATCACCAATCATGAACCGAGGTTTTTCTTCTGAGGCGATTTGTAGCATGAATTCTCCTGACATCTGGTGGGGAGGAGATTGGATGTAAGCTCCGTATCCACCGATTTTTGTGAACGAGTAGTTTGAGTAATGCTCGAAGAAATGATCTGTCGCTTCTTCACTTTCATTAACCTCTGATAAGTCAACGTATGACCAAGCTTCCTCCCAGCATGGATAATCCGGTTGTTCCCCTTCGAGCCACTCTATCTGGAAAGGCTTAATTCCTTTCACGTCTTCAGGGGTCTCAGCGATTTCTAATCCTTCCATTGATGAATATTCAATGAGTTTCCAGCCCTCACCGTTTTTGGCGATATCGATCGGAAGGGTTTTCTTGTTGATGAAAATTTGAATCATCTTACATTCATCAAAGCCGTTCATTCCCCCTGGTACTTCGGGTAAATACATTTGTAAAATGGGAATCATAGCTCCATCTTGATCTGCCGGCCACCCTTTATCACGTTGGATGAAAAAATGACCAGCAAACCAGCTGTACTTAGAAGGATCAGGGCGAAACCCGCCTATTTTGGCTACAATAGGTGTTTTTCCTAGTTGATTTAATTCGTCAAAAGCTTTGATCTTCATTTATCCATCTCCCATTCTTTAGCCAGCAATGTGTGCATCTTGAAACGTTCCATTCATATTGCCAGAGACAATGATGACATGTCCCCAAAATAAATCTCCGTCATGATAGTAGGCTTCGAATTCTCCATTTGGATAAGCATGGAGGCTTTCAAGAGAGATGCGGCTGATAAATTGATCCGGTGTGATCTCTTCTGAATGTTCAGCGGAGTCGTCTTGTTCCTGCCAATCTTTTGCTAGTTCAATCAGCTGATTTGCTGCATATGACTTCATGGAGGCATCCCATGTTGTCTGCTCTTCTACGAGTTGTCTAGCCGTTTTCAGAGAGTCATTCATTTCTTCCTCTTCTTCAAGATTGAAGTAAAGAAGGCACTCCTCATTGCCCCACTGGATGGTTGTTTCAAATAAGTCTAGTCCTTTCACTAATTCAAAGGTACCCAGCTTGTCATCGTGGTAAAAGATAGGTTGTTGAGCTTCTTCTAATATTTCTTGAAGTTCCTTATCTTCAGTATCTGTATCAACAAGTGAAACGAGCATAAATTCACCTTCACCTTTACGTACTTGAAGTGTGACGATAGATTCTTTATGTAATTGCGCTTGTTTTTCTCGTAATCCCTTTTCATCTGTTAACCAGCACAGTCTCACTTTTTCGTTTATGATGCGGTCTTTTTCCTTCCATGCAATGAGCGGGATTGAAGCAGTCCAAAGAGTCTCTTTTCCTGCTTTTCCTGCGCCGACTCCAGAAGGTCCTGTAACAGCCATGATGTCTATCACTTCTTCTGAGAATCTTTGTTCAAATATGTTGATTTGTTTGTTTGATTTCATAGGATGTCCCCCAGCTTGATTTATTTGATGGAGCTATACCTTTATCACACCGTACATTGGCAGGGGAAATCAAGCTTTTTTTGCTTAAAACTGTTTTTTAGGTATGTGGCAGCAGAGAGGATACATGGATTGCTGGAGGTTGAGTCACAATAAAAAAGCAAATCGGTTCGGATTTTGTATAAATTTGGCTAAGTGAGTCGAAAAGCCTAGGTGATTCTTCCTTTTCTTTATAATTACTTTGACACGATTAGATGAAAAAAGTAAAGTAGTACTGAGTGATTTACAAAACCTTCATCATTCTCTGAAACATGTAGAGGCAGTAAATTTAATGTAAATGGATATTTTTCCTTTTATTTACTCGTATTTTTTTTGAAACTTATGATGCTTCTTATTCGTTATATTAAAGGAGCACATGTAACCTGCGGAGAAAAGAGCATCGGAATGCTTGGTGCAGAAGATTTACATTTGCAAAATCAATGTAAATTTTTTATGATTTCATTTATATCAGATCGAAAATAAGAAAGAAGAGGTTTTATGAAAAAAATATTTGCGAACAAATATAGCTTTTTTGTTTTGGCTGTCCTTTTATTTTGGGCAAAATCGTACACAGCCTACAAAATGGACTTTAATTTAGGAGTGAAGGGATCTTTTCAAGAGGGTCTTCTCTTATTAAATCCATTTAGTTCAGCCATCGTGTTTTTAGGACTTGCTCTCTTTTTGAAGGGGCGTAAATCGGCCATTGTTTTAATTGTCATTGATTTTATTATGACCGCACTTTTATATGCGAATGTAGCGTACTATCGTTTCTTTGATGATTTTTTAACATTCCCGACAATGAAACAAGCCGGTAATCTTGGGGGAGGTATGACCGGCGGTGTGTTAGCAAGTATTAAGCCGCATGACCTTTTGTACTTCCTTGATATCATCATTTTAATTGCCATTGTCATTTGGAGACCAGAAGTGAAGAAGTTCCAAATGAAAAAAACTTTCGCACTGCTGATTGTGGCTGCAGGTGTTGGACTGTTCTTCGTTAACCTACACTTAGCTGAAAAAGATCGTCCAGAATTATTGACGAGAACATTTGATCATAAGTATATTGTGAAATATTTAGGTGTTTATAACTATGCGATTTATGACGGCGTGCAAACCGCACAAAATGCAACGCAGGTAGCAAATGCGAGTAGTGATGATTTAACGGATGTCGTGAACTATACGACCTCTCACTATGCGAAACCAAATGCAGAATACTTTGGTCAAGCAAAAGGAAAAAACATCATCAAAATCCATTTAGAAAGCTTCCAGTCATTTTTAATTGACTACAAGTTAAATGGAGAAGAAGTGACGCCGTTTTTAAACAAACTAGCTCATGGAAAAGAAGATTTTACGTATTTTGATAACTTCTTCCACCAGACTGGTCAAGGGAAGACTTCTGATGCTGAGCTCATGATGGATAATAGTATGTTTGGCTTGCCAGAGGGTGCAGCGTTTGTGACAAAAGGTGAAAATACCTTCCAATCACTTCCTGCCATCTTAGATCAAAAAGCAGGCTATACGAGTGCAGTGCTTCACGGGGATTATAAATCTTTCTGGAACCGTGACACGATTTATAAACATATGGGAATTGATCAATTCTTCGATGCATCTTATTACAACATGGATGAAGAAAACCTTGTAAACATGGGTCTGAAGGATAAACCATTCTTTAAAGAATCAATCCCAATGTTAGAATCAATGAAAAAGCCATTTTATGCACACTTAATGACATTGACCAACCATTATCCATTTAATTTAGATGAGAAAGATGCGACAATCGCTAAGGCAACAACTGGCGATAAAACAGTGGATAATTATTTCCAAACAGCGAGATACTTGGATGAGTCATTAGAACAATTCTTTAAGGACTTGAAAAAATCGGGTCTGTATAAAGACTCAGTGATTCTATTATATGGTGACCATAACGGTATTTCTGAGAACCATAACCGTGCAATGAGTGAGATTCAAGGGAAAGAAATTACGCCATATCAAAATGCACAAAATCAGCGTGTACCGCTCATGATTCGTATCCCTGGGAAACAAGGCGGCGTGAATCATACGTATGGCGGTGAAGTAGACGTGATGCCAACGCTTCTTCACTTACAAGGTATTGATTCAAATGAGTACGTGAATTTTGGAACAGATTTATTCTCTAAGAAGCATGATCAAACTGTTGCATTCCGTAACGGAAACTATGTGACACCAAAATATACCCTTGTAGATAATACGGTCTACGATACAAAAACGGGTAAAGTGGTGAAACAAAACAAAAAGACAGAAGCGATTAAAGCCCGTGTTGATAATCAGTTAAGCCTGTCAGATAAAGTACTGTACAGGGATCTTCTTCGATTCCATAAGCTATCTGATTTTAAACCAGTGAATCCATCTGATTATTTCTATGGTAAAACAAACAAAGAGACAGAAGAGGATTCTTCTGCTAACTAACTGAGTTTTGGGCAAGCACAGAAAGGTGCTTGCCTTTTTCTCTCTTACAGCTTGATTTGTTGGCAAAATATGTTTATATTTAGGGAGAAACAAGCGTGGCGTCAGCGGTCAGCTGGCGATAACTCATTTTGTCCTAGGGGATTTCAGGAGGAGCTTATGACAACAAATACAAAAACACAAAAAAAGAAATCAGAATTATGGGGCTGGATCAAAGCCATCTTAATCGCATTTATTGCTGTTTTTATCATTCGCAACTTTTTATTCGCACCGTATATTGTGAAGGGGACTTCTATGGAACCAACACTGCATGATACAGAGCGGGTGTTTGTGAATAAAACAGTCGATTACTTCGGCGATTATAAACGCGGACAGATCATTGTTCTTGATGGGGAAGACCGCAGTACTCACTATGTGAAACGATTGATTGGTTTACCTGGTGATAAAATCGAAATGAAAAATGACCAGCTATATGTGAACGGTCAAAAAGTGGCGGAGCCTTATTTAGCATCAAACAAAAAGAAAGCTGCCGCAGATGGCACCTTGTTGACACCTGATTTTGGTCCTCTTACAGTCCCTAAAGGAAAGTACTTTGTCATGGGTGACAATCGCCAAAACTCAATGGACAGTCGCAATGGTTTAGGTCTTTTTACAAAGAGTGACATTCAAGGGACAACATCATTCGTGTTTTATCCCTTCCAAGATATTCGCTTAATCAATCACTAATCAATAAGAAAAAGCACACAGGCGTGTGCTTTTTTTGTTTGGTTAAGACTGACTTTTTGAAATCGCCTGTTCTAGATCTGCCAGAATATCTTCAATCGCTTCTGTTCCAACAGATAAACGAATAAGTTCTGGTGTCACCCCTGTGGCTTTTTGCTCTGCTTCACTTAATTGCTGATGCGTTGTGCTGGCAGGGTGGATGATGAGTGACTTAGAGTCGCCTACGTTTGCAAGATGTGAGAAAAGCTGAACCGAATCAATGAGTTTTTTTCCTGCGTCTTTGCCACCTTTAATGCCGAATGTGAGGATGGCACCTTGTCCTTTTGGTAAATAAGTTTGAGCCAGCTCAAAGGATTCATGGCCTTCAAGACCTGGATAGCTGACCCATTCTACAAGAGGATGATCTTGTAAAAATTGTGCTGTCTTCAATGCATTTTCACTGTGGCGTTTAAGACGTAGATGCAAGGTTTCTAAGCCTTGCAAGAGTAAAAATGAGTTGAATGGTGATAATGCCGCCCCTAGATCACGTAAGAGCTGTACACGTGCCTTTGTGATATAAGCCGCTTCCCCAATTGCTTCCGTATACGTCAGGCCATGATAGCTTGGGTCTGGTTCAGTCAGTCCTTTGAACTTATCGCTATCACCCCAAGGAAACTTGCCGCTGTCGACGATGACTCCGCCAATGGATGTGCCGTGGCCGCCGATGAATTTCGTCGCTGAATGGACGACAATGTCTGCGCCAAATTCAATCGGTCTTAACAAATAAGGGCTGGCAAGTGTGTTATCCACAATTAGAGGGATATGGTGCTTGTGTGCAATGGCTGATACGGCTTCAATATGTAAAATGTCGCCTTTTGGATTTCCGATGCTCTCTGCATACACTGCTTTTGTTTTATCTGTAATGGCTGCTTCAAGTTCTTCAAGGTTTGAGGAATCCACAAACTTTACTGTTATTCCAAGTTTTTTCAAGGTATGCGCAAATAAATTATATGTGCCGCCATACAGACTGCTGGAGGATACGATTTCGTCACCAGCTCCTGCAATGTTTAAAATGGAGTAAGTGGTCGCTGCTTGTCCTGAGGAGACAGCAAGTGCACCAATTCCACCTTCAAGCTGAGCGATCCGTTTTTCAAACACATCATTTGTCGGGTTCATAATACGTGAATAAATATTACCGGGTTCCTGAAGTCCGAATAAATTCGCCGCATGCTCACTATCTCTAAAACCGAAAGAGCTTGTTTGGTAAATAGGTACAGCTCTTGAATAGGTGGCTGAATCCAGTTCTTGACCTGCGTGTATTGCTTTTGTTTCTAAACGAAATTGAAGTTCTTCTGACATGTGTGTATCCTCCTTTTGTTAGATAAAACCAACTACTTTAATAAGAAATATTTAATAAGACTATAAATCTTGTTTACTGCCCGGTCAATCATTTTTTAGATAAATCTGAAAAAACAATAAATATAGTTGACATGTCGGAATAGTATGTATTAACATAAGCATACTGAAAATACCAACAAAAATCGCTGATCGGTCAACCGAAGGCTCGTTCACTCAGGCATGAGTGAAGGGCCTTTTTTTATTTTAATCAGGAGGGAAGCTGAAGATGGAGAAAAAGAAAAAACGAAAAAAATACAGAAAACATTTGGATATCACGTTAGACATTTTGATTGAGCGGAACAAATATGAGATTTACAGCAATCAAGAACGAATAGAAGAAATTTACGATCGTATTGATGAAAAGCATACAAGGTCGAAATAACCATTTTATAAAATATAGTTGATTTATAGGAATAATATGATTTAGGATGGTGCTAACAACTCAATATGAATAGCTGATCGGACAACACGAAGGCTCTTATCTCTCTTTTGGGATAAGGGCCTTTCTGTGTATTTATCTGATGACAAGAGGAGTGAACTTGCAATGACTATTTCCATTGATATTGTGGATAAGTCTTTTTGGAAAGACAAACAAACCATTCAAGTGCTTGAAAACGTAAGGCTCACCATCGTTCCTGGTGAATTCGTGACGGTGATTGGTCCGAGCGGATGCGGGAAAAGTACATTGCTGAAGATGATTGGAGGCCTTGATACAGATTATGATGGGCAGATCGTGATAGGAGAAAGGCGTGTGGTAGAACCAGGAATGAAACAGGGCTTTATCTTTCAAGAGCATCGCTTGTTTCCATGGCTGACGGTCGAAGAAAATATCGCTGCCAATTTCAATTTAAAACAGGTGGCTGTTCGCCGCAAAGTGGATGAATTAATTGAAATTGTTCGGTTAAAAGGTTTTGAACACGCCTATCCACATGAGCTTTCAGGCGGGATGTCACAACGTGTTGCTATTGCAAGAGCACTCCTGCGTGATCCGGAGATTTTATTGCTTGATGAACCTTTTGGTGCGCTAGATGCATTTACACGGAAACACTTACAGGATGTACTGCTGGATATTTGGCAGGAGAAAAGAACAACGATGGTGCTTGTCACTCATGATATTGACGAATCCATTTATTTAGCCAATGAAATTGTGCTGTTACAAGCAAGACCCGGTCGAATTCATAAAATCCTTCCCGTGAACTTACCATTCCCGCGGAATAGAACGTCAACAGCTTTTCAGAGCTTAAGACAAAGGGTGCTTTCAGAATTTGAGAAAACAGATGAGCTGTTACTGACGAATGGCTCAGGAATTTAAGGAGGTCAAATTGAATGAAAAGGCAAAAAAGGATCGTTCTCTTTCTGGGTATCCTCCTTGTATTAGCTGGGTGTGGTCAAGCAGCGAATGGATCAGAAGACAAGCCGAAAGAGATTCGGATTGGGATTCAGCAAAGTCTAAGCCCACTTCTTTTAGCAAAGGAAAAAGGGTGGTTTGAGCAATCATTTGAAAAAGAAGGTGTGAAAGTCAAGTGGGTGGAGTTCCAAAGTGGTCCTCCCCAATTCGAAGGACTCGCCGCCAATCAATTAGATTTTTCACAGGTTGGTAATTCACCTGTTATAGCTGGTCAGGCAGCAGGTATTGATTTTAAGGAAATTGGTTTATCTCAGGATGGGTTAAAGGCGAATGGGATTTTAGTGAATAAGAACAGTGAGATTAAAAAAGTAGAAGATTTAAAAGGAAAAAAAATCGCCGTTGCCAAAGGAAGCAGTGGTTTTGACTTTTTATACAAAGTATTAGATCAGGCTGGTTTATCTGCAAAGGATGTTCAGATCATTCAGCTTCAGCCGGATGAGGCAATATCTGCGTTTGAAAATGGATCAGTTGATGCTTGGTCGATCTGGGAGCCGTTCTTATCACTTGAAACGATAGAAAAGGGAGCAAAGCTACTGGTTAATGGAGAAGCGACCGATTTATATTCACCTGGATTCACACTTGTCAGATCCAAGTTTGCCGATGAGTACCCTGAACTAGTGGTGCAATTTTTAAAAGTATATGACAAAGCGGTGAAATGGCAGAAAGACCATCAACAGGAAGCCATTACACTTTATGCTCGTTTGAAACAATTAGATCAGAAGGTGGTGACACAAGTATTAAACAATACAGAGCCGCTCAATGAGCCCATTTCTAAGAAGATCATAAACGCTCAGCAGCATACAGCTGATTTTCAATATCAAACAAAGGCGATTCAGCGGAAGATTGATGTCAATCAGGTGGTAGATAATTCGTTTATTGAAAAAATGCTGAAAGAGGAGAAGAGTTGATGAAAGCTGCATCTAACCCAGCCCTTGTGACTAAAACTGAGCGAATGAAGAAAAAAAGGAGAAAAGCTTCATCCTTCATCATGTTAAAAGGACTTGTATTACCTGCTTTACTCATTGCGATTTGGCAGGGAGCTGCTGCTTCCCAAATCGTTTCTTCTACTGTACTACCTGCACCCACTGTCATTGCGGAATCTTTTCGTGAGTTGATTCGTTCCGGTGAGCTGTTTGGCCATCTTTACATCAGTCTCTACAGAGCAATATGCGGGTTTTTACTTGGGGGAGGTTTAGGACTTGCGATGGGTCTGTGTGTCGGTTTTTCTAGGAAAACCGAGCAGTATGTAGATCCGACCTTGCAAATGCTGAGAACAGTTCCTCATTTAGCGGTGACTCCTTTATTTATTCTTTGGTTTGGTTTTGATGAATCAGCGAAAATTTTATTGATTGCACTTGGGGCTTTTTTTCCGAGCTATATCAATACTTTTCTAGGAATTCGCAGTGTAGATAACAAGCTTTTCGATGTGGCTCGCGCTTTAGAGTTTAATCTGTATCAAAATATCACAAAGCTCATTTTACCTGCTGCCCTTCCTCATATTCTTCTGGGCGTGAGGCTTTCATTAGGCATTGCCTGGCTTGGTTTAGTGGTGGCTGAATTGATGGGGTCGAGTAGTGGAGTTGGCTACATGATTATGGATGCAAGACAATTCTCGCAAACGGATAAAGTGTTTGTAGGGATTATCATCTTTGCGGTAGTTGGTAAGATGACTGATTCATTTGTACGGCTGTTAGAAAAGCGACTGCTCAAATGGCGCACAAGTTATCAAGGTGAAAAATAATAGGAGGCGATATGATGAATATTCTATGGTTTATTCCAACGCATGGGGATGGGCGTTATTTAGGATCTTCGAAAGGGGCAAGACAGGCAGACTATCCGTATTTTAAACAAATTGCTCAAGCTGCCGATCAGCTTGGGTACACAGGGGTCTTGCTGCCTACTGGTAGATCTTGTGAAGATCCATGGCTGACAGCGGCCGCTTTAGCTGCAGAAACAACCCATTTAAAGTTTCTTGTGGCTCTTCGGCCAGGGTTGATGCAGCCATCTGTTGCTGCTAGAATGACCTCCACATTTGATCGGCTTTCAGGCGGGAGACTGCTGATCAATGTTGTAGCGGGAGGAAGTAAAGAAGAACTTGAAGGAGACGGGCTATTCATTTCTCATGATGAACGCTATGAGGCAGCAGAAGAATTTTTGACCATCTGGAAGAGGTTATTGAAAGGAGAGAATGTTCAGTTTCAAGGGAAGCATCTGCAAACACAAAATGGACGGCTGTTATTTCCACCAGCTCAAACACCACATCCACCCGTTTTTTTTGGAGGATCATCAGAAGCAGGCATTCAAGCCGCTGCAAAACATACAGATGTTTATTTAACTTGGGGCGAGCCGCCTGCACAAGTAAAAGAGAAAATCGCACAAGTGAAAAAGCAGGCTGAAAAGGAGGGAAGAACGGTGAGGTTTGGTATTCGACTTCATGTGATCGTGAGGGAAACGGAAGATGAAGCTTGGCAGGCAGCGGAACATCTGATTCGTCATTTAGATCAAGAGACTATTGATGATGCGCAAAAGACTTTACAAGGGATGGACTCAGTAGGGCAAAAACGAATGGTTGAATTACATCAAGGGAATAAAGAGAAGCTTGAAATTAGCCCTAATCTTTGGGCGGGCATTGGCTTAGTTAGAGGCGGGGCAGGAACAGCGCTCGTCGGGGACCCGCATACAGTAGCAGAACGTATAATAGAATATCAGTCTCTAGGTATTGATACATTTATCTTTTCTGGTTATCCGCACTTAGAAGAATCTTATTATTTAGCAGAACTTGTTTTCCCGCTTCTCCCATTTAAAAGAAATGGTGATGCAGGACCACACGTTCCTGCTGGTGAAATTATTGGGAACAATTACTTTCCTGATACAGCCTCTGCTGCAAGTTCCTCATAAATGAAAGCAAAGCAGTCATACTTGTCGGGCTGCTTTGCTTTTTTTATAGAAAGAGAAGCAAGTAAAATGATATGTGCTGTGGAAGAAGGCAAGGGCTTTTTTCCCAACAGTTTTTCTTGTATATACATATTTTAAGAGACAAGAGAAGAAGGAAAATATGCTCACTCTTTTGTCGGAATTATCAGTTAATATGTCGTATTTGATGTGTTAACGACATATAATTAGGACTTTTATATCTGATATATCGGGGGAATTCTTTCTATCTCAAAAAAATGAAAGATTAAATAGAAGAGATGATGAAAATGAACTATTTGAAAAAAGGCAGAAAAAAGATGGATTTATTGCCAATATATGGGTTTTGTGGTTCTTATGTTGTGGTGAAAAATAGTAAAAAAGGGAGAATTTATACAGTTGAACATGAATAATTGAATAAAAAGTCACATTTTATACGAAAATATGTTCGGTCAAAAATGGGATCTTCTGTTGATGTTTGGAGTGTGACGCCTATGATACGATCATCATAAGCTGGGAGGTGAAAAGTATGACTTATGCAGCGCCGCAAGTTGACTATTCCACTATGGAACCTGCTATTATGGACCAAGCTTGGTTCTTAGTATTTGTTGCTGTCCTTCTTGGATTGGGAGCAACAGTTGTTCTAGGAGCAGCAGTTTGGTGTTTAGCAAACGGCAAGGGTAGCTTTACAGGAGCCGTTCAGTGGGAAAGTGGCTTAAAAGTCCAAATTGAATGTAAGTAGCTATACTTAGGATTCATCTTTTTACTTCTTAGATAAGACACCAGGGCTAAACCGTCTGTGGCGGGCGGTTTAGCCTGATCTGTTTTTAAAGAATATGCAGACACTTGGAGGTTATATGTTTACGATCGAGAATTTAACCAAGACGTATAAAAATAACGTGACTGCTGTCAATGATTTTCATTTGAAAATTGCCCCTCATCAAATCGTTGCTGTGGCTGGACCAAATGGATCCGGTAAAACAACGATGATTAACTGTGTACTCGGCATCATTAAGCATACAGAAGGAACCATTCATATCAAGGATGTCACAAATGATGATCCATCCTTTAAAAAACAAGTCGCCTATGTTCCAGATGATCTGCTGCTCCCTGAAGCATTGACTGGTGCTGAATATTTAGATTTTGTTTCTTCTATGTATGAATGTAAAACAATTCAAAGAAGAAATCAACTAATTGAATTGTTTGATATGGAAACAGCTTTATCAAGACCGATTGAAACCTATTCCCATGGAATGAAAAAAAAGACACAGCTGATTGCTGCCTTTATGCTTGAGAGTCAATTAGTGATCATGGATGAGCCCTTTAGAGGACTTGATATTGAAGCGGTTATAAACACAAAGAAACTGATGAAACGTTATGCCGAGCACCATGGTGCAATCTTGCTTTCAACGCATGATATGCTTTCAGCGGAAGAGCTGTGCCACAAGATCGCCATTATTTCTAAAGGAAATAAAATGGATGAAGGAACGGTTTCAGCCTTAAAAGAAAAGTATCAATCAAGCACATTGGAACAGGTGTTTCTGAAAGCTTCAATGTTAAGTGATAGGGGTGCACATTTTGATGAAATCATTAATCATTTCTAAAATGATGCTTAAAATGTGGCAGCAGGAGATGTATAAGCTCTTTGATACTCAAACGAAGCGAATCATTGTGGTCTTATTCTTTTTGTTTGCAGTCACAATGGGAGCCATCATCGGATACAGTTTTACGGGTGTCTTTATGAAGGCTTTCTTAAATGGAGATGAACGTTCACTTGGGTTGTTGGTTGTGTCGATGGCAATCAATGCATCCATTTTTACAAGCTTGTTATTTGTGCTGATCAAAGTCAGAACACCTGAACAAGATCGTTTTTCTATGCAGCTCAGCTGGTTTCCGCTGTCTACCTTTCAAAAAAGTCTTGGTTACTTCATTCCGATGGTGACAGTCGTGACAGGGCTTGTTTTATTTTTCATCGGGATCTTGCTTTTACCTAATTTTATTGCACAAGGGATCGGTATTTTCTTTATTCTTACATTCTTTTTGATGGTGCTGTTGCAATCGCTCTTTGTCTTAACACTGCTTCAGCTCATTTACAACGTGACTTATTTACTCGTACTAAAATTAAAATTACCGTTGCAAAAATTTGCAGCGATATTTGTTTTATTAGCGCTAGTTGTAGCGTATGGAATGACACATTTTGACATCAATCAAATACAGCAATCATATGTACAGTTTGATTATCATTTGATGTATTTTACAGCGCCCTTTTTCTTAGCGGCACAAGGGATGTCTCCTGACGGGGTGAATTATGCGATTTTGATCCTCTTCATCTTATTATCTGCGGGAGGCGCATTTATTTCTCTTGCTTTAATGCCAATTATGGCTGAGAAAAAAGCGTTAACCTTTCTGCACAAGCTGCCATTTTCATCTTCGAAAAAGTGGTCACTCATTGTAAAGGAAATAAAGTCACAAGTGAGAAATGAAGAAAATATTTTAAACTTTCTTATCCTCCTTATTGTCATTTTATTTGTCCGTTATCAGTTTGCCTTCCGCTTTGAAGGAGAAGCTTTTTTTGTCTTATGTGCGCTAGCTGGGTTAACAGCTTTTAATTCATTTGGCAATGACAAACGTATGCTTGGGATGTATAAAACGTTTGGTCTAAGGCCATGGGAAGTGGCTCTTTATAAGTTTCTCGGACTTTTGCTCGTTGGTGTGATCCAAATTGTTTTATTTATGATCACAACACTGACGCTCCCGGATCAGATCTGGATCGTGTTGATTGGCGCTGCTGTCTTGTGTAATGCAACGGCTCTCTTTTATGTGGTAGGTATTTTATTACCCCTTGATCGAAATAATCCATACACAGGTGTTTTCTCGTTTGGAGCGCTTATTTTAATCATGATTCCGATTGTATTTATTGGAAACTATGTGATAGGGGAATCGAGTCAAATGCTTCAGTGGCTGCTTGTGGCAGGATTTGAATGTCTGCTCATCTTTGCCATATATAAAGGTTTTTCATGGAGGTATTCACATGATTCAACTTCTTAACAATAAGCTAAAGATTGAGCGGGTACCGGCACTTGCGCCATATGTGACTTTACAAAAAAGGCATTTGACTGATACGCAGTACGGAAGCTCACTTCCAATTAACGAAAGTGCATATCATATGTTAACGAAAGTGGATGGTCAAAGGACAGAGGCGAGTATTACGGCAGAACTCGCCGATTTGTTTCAGGTCGATGAGTCTGTGATTGCCCGCGATTTTTATCAATTGATGATGGGGCTGAATCAGCATCACTTGCTGTCGATTCATTATCAATCACCATATCGGACTGTCACAGCCTTCTGTCAATTTTTTAAGCAGTATCAAGTAAAGATGAAAGAGCGGTTTGACTGCACGGGTCATTCATTTCTTCACATATTGGGTACGGCTCTGCTGATGGTGACGCGCAAAATCATCTTTTTCTGGGTGCTCTTTATGATCATGGCGGGAATCGCCTTTTTATTTATTCCTGATCCATCGATTGCAGCCATTGCAATATATTTTACGATTATTTATTTTGGATTAATTACTGGAACTGCCTTGCATGAGGCGGCACATGGGTATGCACATCGGAAGTTCGCCGGCCGGGATGGTCCTCAAGGCTTTTTTGCGAGCGATATGATGTCTGTGAAATTTGTGAGGCCTGTTTTAGATCCGTTTCAGAAAAAACAGGTGTGGATTACACTGCTTGGTCCGCTTTTGCCGGGGCTCATTGGCGCAGCCGGAATCATTGTGACTGTTTTATTTCTAAAAGAAAATCCAATTTCGACAGGGTTTTTCATTTTTTCAATCACGTATTTTATTCAATTACTCTACCTTCTTCCGTTTATGGGGGATGGTAAGTCTATTATGAAGCAGTTATTGCTTGGTGGAATGGGAGGACAACGATCATGAACGTTCAGGCAATGAAACAAGGTGCAATTGTTGGTAGTTTCCTAGGTTTCTTAGGTTTTCCGATGCTGACCATTGGTGTTCTGTTCTATCACTTATTTCAATCAAAAACAAATGATGAATTATTATTTAACAGTCTTGCTTTTGAGATGGAAGGTTCGTCTGCATTTACGTTCCAAATCAAACCAAACTTTTTTATTTATATGGTTGTCATTTTTGCTGTCAGTTTTCTCATTGTGGCATTCCTATCAGCCATGAAACAGAAAAAAGCGAAAGATTAGGAGAATTTTCCTAATCTTTTTTTGTATAATCAACCAAATTTTAGTATAATAAAAAACAAAAGTATAAAAGGGGATATCAATGATTAAGAAATGGAGCATTCTTTTATTGACTGTTTTTCTATTAGCAGGATGCGGCGAGAAGGCTGCAGAAACAACAACGACAGAGAAAACGGTCTCTAAAATAGAAACAGAGTCTGACTCTAAAAACCAAGTAACGATTGAAAAAATGAAATTGACAAAGAAAGAAAAAAACTTACTAGAGGCATCAACGACGAATGAAATAGTAGCTCTTACACTTAAAGGATTAACGAAGAATGATAAGAGTATTACGTTTATCGGGAGTCACTACAAAAATGGCCGGCTAGTTGATAAGGAAGTATCTTCTTCGACTTTTACGTTACATCAGGATGGAACTGACCAAACGATGAATATACTTTTACAATTAAGAGATGAGAAAGATACATATGAATCACAATTTAGTATGTGGTCAGACAACAAGAATGAGGGAATGACAAAAGCAACAGCAAGTTTTCCGTTCAAAGTAAGTGATTATGTTTTTTCTGCACAATCTGATACTGTCAAAGTCTCTCCTGGAGGAAAGGCACTGATTGCGTATACTGCGGCAATGGGGAAAGACGGAAATTCACCGATGCTTGAAGTGATTGAGAAAAATCCTAAGCAAGCGCTGAAGAATAAGTCACATGCCTACTTATTTTATATCCAGCTCGATAAATAACTATCGTAATATATATGGAGAATATGAAATTTTTTGACGAAAAATCTTCATATTCTCTTGACGAATTATTAAGAAAGTTGTAACATAATAAAAGTCAACGCAATGATGTTGTCTTTAAAAGATTGATGCGGGTGTAGTTTAGTGGTAAAACCTCAGCCTTCCAAGCTGATGTCGTGAGTTCGATTCTCATCACCCGCTCCAATACATAATTTTGTTTATAACGCAGTATTTCGTTTCATAGATAAACGAAGTGTTGCGTTTTTTATTATGTCAGTATAATGTAAAAAGCACTGTGACCTACAGTGCTTTTTCAATGAGTTCATATTTACTTTCTCCACCATGTATTTGTATAAACATCTTCGTCAAGGATTGTATAAGTGCCTCACTCTTTTCCCGGGAAATAGATGGTGGGAAGAGAATGATTTGAAGAATGCTTTTTGTATCTTGAGAAATTTGAGCTTTACTTGCTTGAGAAAATAACCCTTTAAGCTCTGCGCCATCCTGCCATTCAATATGACCAGTTTCATTTTTGGATAATGAAAGAGGTCCTTTCAATTGATCGGCATCTAATGTAAGGATAGGCAAGAAATATTTTAATGAAAAAAATATCGACAAATCCTGTACGGAATTGGTCGAGTCAATAAATTGTTCTTTTTGAATATCAGCAAGAAGCGGAAGAAAGGGGACACCTTCTAGAAGATTCGTCCATTCTTTGATCGCTGGTACTTCTTCCAAAGTTTGATCTTCATATTCAAAAAACAAAGATTCTTGAAACAGTCGCAGTCGGCCTTTTAACATTTGAGGGGATTTTCCTATCTCAATATGTGAATATTCAATCTGTCCAACATGGATAGACGGGCTTTGAGGTTGGGAGATTTCCATTTGTATCTTCACAGTGACTCACTCCAATCGGTCATGATACACTCGTATTATACTGAAAACAACTGAAGAAACAAAGAAAGGAGGTTTGCAAGGTGATTCATGTTGGACAATTAAAAGAAGAGTTAATTCAATATGCGAATGAAATTGGTGTCGATAAAATTCGATTTGCAAGTGCTGATACATTTGATTCATTAAAGGACCGCCTCATCTTACATGAATCGTTAGGGTATTTGTCCGGTTTTGAAGAGCCTGATATCGAAAAACGAACAAATCCTGCTTTGCTGCTTCCAAAAGCAAAATCAATTGTCGCCATTGCGCTCGCATACCCTTCCAAAATGAAAGATGCTCCCCGAAGTACAAAGGATGCAAGAAGAGGGATTTTTTGCAGGGCTTCATGGGGAACTGATTATCATGTTGTGCTGAAAAAAAAGCTCGACATGCTTGAAGAATTTTTGCGCAGTAAACACGAAGATATTCGGACAAAATCAATGGTGGACACAGGTGAATTGTCTGACCGTGCTGTAGCCGAACGTGCTGGCATTGGCTTTAGTGCAAAGAACTGTATGATTATCACACCAGAGTTCGGATCTTATGTCTATTTGGCTGAGATGATTACAAATGTTCCATTTGAACCGGATGAGAAAATAGAAGACCAGTGCGGAACTTGTAATAAATGTGTGGATTCATGCCCAACGGGTGCTCTTGTGAATCCAGGCCAGCTCAATTCTCAAAGGTGTATTTCGTTTTTAACACAGACAAAAGGGTTTTTACCTGACGAATTTCGCTCGAAAATAGGGAATCGGTTGTATGGATGTGATACGTGCCAAACGGTCTGCCCAATTAATAAAGGGAAAGACTTTCATCTACATCCTGAAATGGAGCCGGACCCTGAAATTGCAAAACCGCTCTTAAAGCCACTGCTGACAATCAGCAATCGTGAGTTTAAAGAGAAGTATGGTCATGTTTCTGGATCATGGCGAGGGAAAAAGCCTATTCAGCGGAATGCCATTTTGGCACTTGCTCACTTTAAAGATGCATCTGCTTTGCCAGATTTGGTTGACCTGATGCATAAAGATCCAAGACCGGTCATTCGAGGCACGGCTGCTTGGGCAATCGGTAAAATTGGCGATGGTCAGCAGCTTTCAGAACTGGAAAAAGCCCTTGAGCGGGAAAGTGATGAAGAAGCAAAACAAGAGATCATCAAAGGGATTGAATTGTTACAAACACCTTTAAATACTAAATAACCTCCCATTGAACATAGAATGAACCAAACAGAGATGTTAAAAAAAGTTTGGTGGTGTCTGTGTGAAACAATTATTAGAACAAACGTTAGAAGACAGACTGGCATATTTATTAAATGGCAGTACGATCAAACAACCCCAGCTGATGTCTGATGTGGACGCTGTGGAGCGAAAGAAAGAGCTGTTTGCAAGAAGACAAGTTGAGATTGTCAAGGCGAAAGCAAAAGCAAAACTTCTCGATTCAGCTATTCAAGATGATGGAGCTCAGCAAGTACAATATCTCGCGCACCTCACTTATGTCTGTAAGGATATAGACGATTCTTTTTATTTAGAGGAACAGGTTGAGAAAAGAGAAGCGTTTCTTTATAACGACATGCTTGTGAAAGATCGGATGATGTTAGAAGAACGACAAAAGGAAGGTCAGGTGGATGAGCGCTTCCAAAATGAAGACCAATTTGGAAGAGCTTTTCACTATGACCGGCGTGCAGCTGTTCAATATGCTGAGACGTATTGGAATAAACGGAATCCAGCCTATAAAAATTTTGAAGATAACTGTACGAATTTTATTTCACAATGTCTAAAAGCAGGGAATGCGCCAACGAGAGGATATCCGAACCGTGGATCTGGCTGGTGGGTTCGTCCACATACGTGGAGCTACAGCTGGACGGTGGCACATTCGATGAAAAATTATTTAGCGAATTCCAAAGCGGGGTTGAGAGCGAAGAAGCTCAAGGAGCCGCAGGAGCTTCAAATAGGTGATGTTATTTGTTACGATTTTGAAGGTGACGGTAGGTATAATCATACAACCATTGTCGTTGATCATGATAAAGGCGGAATGCCTCTTGTGAATGCACAAACGTATGACAGCCGTATGCGTTACTGGTCGTATGAAGATTCAACGGCTTATACACCTAGTATTCGTTATACGTTTTTTCACATTTTGGACGATGCTCCGAAGGATAGTTAATGGTATAATGTTGAGCGGAAAAGAAAATTAGAGGTGAACTTTTTTGGGACTTCATGTCGTTTTATATCAACCAGAAATTCCAGCTAATACTGGAAATATTGCGCGAACATGTGCAGCAACAAATACAACACTTCATCTGATTCGTCCGCTTGGTTTTTCGACAGATGATAAAATGCTGAAGCGTGCAGGACTCGATTATTGGAAATATGCCAATGTCGTCTATCATGATTCATTAGATGAGTTGTTTGAGGCTCATCCGAAGGGGCAATTTTTCTATATCACAAAGTTTGGGCAAAAGCCGCATACAACGTTCGATTACTCGCAGCTAGATGAAGACTACTTCTTCGTATTTGGCAGAGAAACGAGTGGATTACCAAAAGATTTGATTGAACGGAATATGGATCGCTGTCTACGTTTACCGATGACAGAGCATGTTCGTTCACTGAATCTATCGAATACGGCAGCGATTCTTGTGTATGAGGCGCTTCGCCAGCAGCAATACCGAGATTTGATATAAGAACATGATAAAAAGCCGAGATCCCATCTCGCTTTCAGTGAATATGTAAGTGCTGAAAATATGAACGAAATGAAAAAGGATGTTCCGCTGATGGAACATCCTTTTTTTCATTTACCAGGCTTGCCTTCGTAGCCAGCTGTGAAAATGGATACTAAAAACGTAATGATGACGCCCATCATAATGACCGTTCTCATATAAGCTCCCCCTTATCCCTTTGTTCCTTTGCTGCCGGTTTCATATGTTGTGAAGTTCGCCTTGAAAAGCAGGAGATGAAGATCATTTTTCTCCTGTTTTTCCTTTATTATGAAGGGTCTTGCGGATGGTTGTCAATTCAGTTTGCCAATTCGTCATTTTGAAGAACGAAAGCATGTAATAGGACGCCTCCGCATAGATTGTAAAACAGTATCTGATTTCTAGCTTCAATCTTGAAAGAGGAGGTTCATATGGATATTTTAAAGAAAATTGAACAGCACAGAGAAGAAGAGCAGCGACTGAAATGGGAAGGCACCTTCAGCGAATATTTAGATATTATTAAAGAAAATCCACTTGTCGCTCAATCTGCTCATTCTCGCGTTTATCATATGATTAAGGACAGCGGGATTGAAGAGGAGAATGGGGTCAGAACCTACAAATTTTTTGATCAGGAGCTTTTTGGTTTAGAGGAATCATTGGAAAGGCTAGTGGAAGAGTATTTTCACCCTGCGGCTAAACGTTTAGATGTCAGAAAGCGTATTTTATTATTAATGGGTCCAGTCAGCGGCGGAAAATCGACGCTTGTCACAAGGCTAAAAAGAGGGCTGGAAGAGTATTCACTAACAGATCATGGCGCAGTCTATGCGATTAAAGGCTGCCCAATGCATGAAGATCCGCTTCATCTCATTCCGCAAAATCTGCGGGAGGATTTCTATAGAGAATACGGCATACGTGTGCAGGGGAATTTATCACCTTTGAACTTGATGAGGCTCGAAGAGGAATATGGTGGCCGCATTGAGGATGTGAGAGTGGAACGAATTTTTTTCTCAGAGGACAAACGGACCGGCATTGGTACTTTCAGCCCGTCGGATCCGAAATCTCAGGACATTGCTGACTTAACAGGAAGTATTGATTTTTCAACGATTGCTGAATTTGGTTCAGAGTCAGACCCGCGTGCGTACCGGTTTGATGGAGAGCTCAATAAAGCGAACCGTGGAATGATGGAATTTCAGGAGATGTTAAAGTGTGATGAGAAATTTCTATGGCATCTTCTTTCATTAACGCAGGAGGGAAATTTTAAGGCGGGGCGTTTTGCGTTGATTAGTGCGGATGAATTGATTGTTGCACATACGAATGAAACGGAGTACCGATCATTTATTTCGAATAAAAAGAACGAGGCTTTACACTCAAGAATTATTGTGATGCCGATCCCTTATAATTTAAAGGTGACAGAGGAAGAACGCATTTATCATAAGATGATTTCAGAAAGTGATGTCTCAGATGTTCATATTGCACCGCATACGCTAAAGGTGGCTGCGATGTTTTCTATTTTGACAAGGCTGAAAGAGCCGAAGCGGTCTGATATCGATTTGGTGAAAAAAATGCGACTGTATGATGGGGAAAGTGTCGAAGGTTTCCAATCTGTTGATATTGATGAGATGAAAAAGGAATTTCATGACGAAGGAATGAGCGGAATTGACCCGAGATATGTCATTAACCGCATTTCATCCACTATTATTCGAAAGAACATGGAATCCATCAATGCACTGGATGTCCTCCGTTCCTTAAAAGAAGGACTCGATCAGCATCCATCGATCTCAAGTGAAGATCGGGAACGTTATTTGAATTTTATTTCTGTCGCACGAAAAGAGTATGACGATATGGCGAAGAAGGAAGTTCAAAAGGCATTTGTGTATTCCTATGAGGAGTCTGCGAAAACTCTCATGGATAATTACTTAGATAATGTCGAGGCGTACTGCAATAAAAACAAACTGCGTGATCCGTTAACAGGTGAAGAAATGAATCCTGATGAAAAGCTCATGCGTTCAATTGAGGAACAGATCGGCATTTCTGAAAACGCCAAAAAGGCATTCAGAGAAGAAATCCTTATTCGGATTTCGGCTTATGCGAGAAAGGGCAAACGCTTTGATTATAATTCTCACGAGAGATTACGAGAAGCTATTCAGAAGAAGCTCTTTGCCGATTTGAAAGATGTCGTGAAAATTACGACATCGACGAAAACGCCGGATGAGCAACAGTTGAAAAAGGTCAATGAAGTAGTGGCGCGATTGATTGATGAGCATGGCTATAATTCTACAAGTGCAAATGAACTCTTAAAATATGTAGGTAGTCTTCTGAATCGTTAATAAATGAAGGAGGCATTATTGGCGCAAACCAGCACCGGTAATGTCTTTTTTAGAAATCGTCGTCATTTCGACGACGGCCAGCATACGATAATGGAATCGATGGGTACAAGAATTGTCCAAAAAGGTGAGGAGGGGGATGGATGTCCCGGCAAGAAAAAAGTCAGTTTATTGTGTCTCAGGAAGACTGGTCCCTCCATCGAAAAGGCTTTGATGACCAGCAGCGTCATCAGAAAAAAGTCAAAGAGGCGATTAAAAACAATTTGCCGGATCTTGTCACAGAGGAAAGTATCATCATGTCTAATGGCAAAGATGTGGTCAAAATTCCGATCCGTTCTTTAGATGAATATAAAATTCGGTACAACTATGATAAGAATAAGCATGTAGGTCAGGGGGATGGAGACAGCCAGGTTGGCGATGTGGTCGCTCGGGATGGATCTGACAGTAAGCAAGGGCAGGGAAAGGGGCAAGGTGCTGGAGATCAAGCCGGTGATGATTATTACGAAGCAGAAGTCTCATTAATGGATTTAGAGGAAGCGTTATTTCGTGAGCTGGAGCTACCAAATCTTAAACAAAAGGAACTTGATGATATCGTTGTCGAGGAAATTGAGTTTAATGATATTCGCAAAACGGGGTTAACCGGTAATATCCATAAAAAACGAACAATGCTGTCAGCATTTAAACGAAATGCCATGACAGGAAGCCCTTCCTTTTATCCCATTTATCCAGAGGATATTAAGTATAAGACGTGGAATGAAGTCACCAAACCAGAATCAAAAGCGGTTGTCCTAGCGATGATGGATACGAGCGGAAGTATGGGGCTTTGGGAAAAATATATGGCGAGAAGCTTTTTCTTTTGGATGACACGTTTCTTGCGGACAAAGTATGAGACAGTCGAGATCGAATTCATTGCCCACCATACAGAGGCGAAGGTCGTAGACGAGGAGCACTTCTTTTCTCGGGGAGAGAGCGGGGGAACCATTTGTTCTTCTGTCTATCGAAAGGCACTAGAGCTCATAGACGAACGATATCCTCCGTCACGATATAATATTTATCCTTTCCATTTTTCTGATGGTGACAATTTGACCTCTGATAATGCACGGTGCGTGAAGCTCGTTTCTGAAATTATGAAAAAAGCCAATTTATTTTGTTATGGTGAAGTGAATCAATATAATCGGCATTCTACGTTAATGTCAGCATATAAACATATTCAGGATGAGAAATTTAAGCATTATATTTTGAAGCAAAAATCAGACGTTTTTCTCGCATTAAAAAAATTTTTTCAGCAGGAAGAAGTTCTTTCTTAAAGAGAACATTCAAAAAAACCTTTCAGCATAAGGGCTGAAAGGTTTTTTGTGTGGAGAAGGAAGGGATCACCAGAAAAAAAGTAAAACTTTCTCTTTGACATTTCAATTTTCATTTATTAATATTTAATCTTGTTAAATATAAGTTTTTCAAAAAAGATGCCGATTGTCTTTTCTTCTTTTTCTGCTTTTTGCTCATAAGTGAACAATAAGTATAAATGGGCTGCACACCATTTTCAGCGGAGTAGAAAAAGGGGAAACAGGCAGCTCTATGAGCTTGTTTCATAATCTGTCAGATGATGGGCATTCTAAGTTTGCTAAAGCAGATGACACTATATTTTTATACATGAAAGGAGAAACAAAACATGAACAGAGGGCGTTTATTGCTAACGAATATTATTGGCCTTATTGTGATTCTTGCCATTATTGCCGGAGGTGCTTATTACTACTACGAAAGCACAAACTTCGTAAAAACAGATGAAGCAAAAGTGACAGGTGACATGTACCAAATTACAGCGCCAGCAGCTGGACAAATCAAAGGCTGGGACATCAATGAAGGTGACGAAGTGCAAAAAGACAGCACAGTTGCAAAAGTTGAAGGAGAAGCAAAAACAAACATTAAAGCAGTGGCTGATGGCACATTAGTCAAAAAAGAAGTACAAAACAACCAACAAGTGCAGCCTGGGACAGTTCTTGGTGAAACGATTGACCTAAGCAAGCTTTACATTACAGCGAATATTAAAGAAACAGACATTAAGAACATTGAAAAAGGTGACAAAGTGGACATCGTTGTAGACGGCGATCCTGATACAACATTTGAAGGAACAGTTGAACAAATTGGTTATGCAACAAACTCAACATTCAATATGCTGCCAGCAACAAACTCAAGTGGTAACTACACGAAAGTGACACAAAAAGTAGCAGTGAAAATTTCAATTAAAAATCCATCTGACAAAGTACTTCCAGGTATGAATGCTTCTGTCAAAATTTCTTCTTAATGATGACTGATATCAAAAAATGAAAGGAGGTTGTCTGAGATGGCAAATCAACCTGCAGCGACAAAACAGGGAACAGGCTCCTTGTCTTTACTGATCATTTTAATGGCCGGTTTGTTCGTAGCGATTTTAAACCAAACGCTTTTGAACGTAGCCATGCCCCATTTAATGACTGAATTTAATGTGAGTGCGACGACAATTCAGTGGCTTACAACAGGTTACATGCTTGTCAACGGTGTGCTCATTCCGTTATCTGCGTTTTTAATCACACGTTTTGGCCAGCGCAGCTTATTCCTCGTGGCGATGATTTCATTTACACTAGGGACTTTTATTTGCGGTATTGCGCCAAACTTTTCTACGATGCTGATTGGTCGTTTGATTCAGGCAGTCGGTGGCGGTATCTTACAGCCGCTCGTCATGACAACAATCCTTTTTATTTTCCCTCCAGAAAACAGAGGGAAAGGAATGGGGATTTTTGGTCTTGCGATGATGTTTGCGCCAGCTGTCGGACCAACGTTATCTGGTTATATTATTGAACACTATTCATGGCGTATTATGTTTTATGGACTTGTACCAATCGGTGCGATTGTCATTATCGCGGCTTTCTTTATGTTTAAAAATATTGTAGAGCCTAAAAAAATCAAGCTGGACACTCTTGGTGCGATTCTGTCGATCGTTGGTTTTGCTTCGCTTCTATACGGAGTGAGTGAAGCGGGAAGTGATGGTTGGACAGATCCAATCGTTTTATCTACGATTATCATTGGTGCGATTGCGATCATTCTCTTTATTTTCCAACAGTTAAAAGCGGATAATCCGATGCTTGATTTCCGCGTGTTTAAATACAGCATTTTCTCATTATCAAGTGTTATTAACATTATTATTACCGTTGCCTTATACACTGGGATGTTCTTACTACCGATCTACTTGCAGAACCTCGTTGGGTTTACTGCACTGCAATCGGGGCTATTAATGCTTCCAGGGGCACTTGCGATGCTCATTATGTCCCCAATTTCAGGGATCTTGTTTGATAAATTTGGACCTCGTCCACTTGCCATTGTGGGGATGCTGATTACGGTTGTCACCACATACGAGTTTACAAGGCTAACGATTGATACATCTTATAGTCACATTGTGCTCATGTATGCAGTACGTGCCTTTGGTATGTCACTCTTGATGATGCCAGTCATGACTGCTGGGATGAACCAATTACCGCAGCATTTAAACAGTCATGGTACAGCGATGTCAAACACACTGAGACAAATCAGTGGTTCGATCGGTACGAGTTTGATCACGACGATTTATACAAATCGCACGACATTCCATTATTCCAATATGGCAGATCAAACGAATACAGCTGATCCGTTCTTTATGAATTCATTCCAGGCGGCTGTCTCTCATGTGATGCACCATATGGGCATGACAGCAGAAGCTGCTCAAAAATATGTGTCGACCCAGCTCTTTACGAAAGCACAAGTCGATTCCAATGTGATGGGCATCAATGATGCTTACATGTGGGTGACATTATTCTGTGCAGCGGGTGTGATTCTCAGCTTGTTCCTGCGAGATGTACGTAAGGATAAAAAGCGAAAAGAAAAGCAGGATAAGAAACAAGAAATGACATTGCTTCCAGCACCTAAGGAAGCAAACCAAGATGCAAGATAAGTGTGGAGGGACCGTACATGAAAATTTATGTCGTATACGATAGTGAAGGTGACCATACAAAAGCACTTGCAGAAGCGATTGCAGCTGGCGCAGGTGAAACAGAGCACGCTGAAGTGTTCATTGATCATGTGAAAGATGCGGATATCCGCAAGCTTGATCAAATGGATGCAATCATTTGGGGCTGCCCTGGTCACTTTGGTACCATAAGTTCTGGATTAAAGACATGGATTGACCGTCTTGGGTATTTATGGGCAGAAGGAAAACTCATCGATAAAGTCGGTGCCGTTTTCTGTACCACTGCCACAACACACGGCGGATTAGAAATGACGATGCATAATTTGATTACGCCAATGTTCCATCAAGGGATGCTTGTGGTCGGCCTTCCTGGAAATGTTCCAGAAAATGCGTTATACGGCTCTTATTATGGAGCAGGTGTGACGTGCCCGATTGATTCTGATGAAGTGATTTCTGCAGAAGGCATTGAGCTGGGGAAAGCATTAGGAAGACGTGTAGCATCAGTCACTGCGTCATTTAAGCGATAAGGAGAGGGTTCTTTTGGCGACGATTATTGTAGCGTTAGTAGCTGCTGTTCTAGTCATTATCGGATTAGTAGCGTTCAATGTCAGACACGCTTCGGCCGAGAAGGAAGAGATCAAAGAAGATGTATCGAATCATCCTGACGTGCCGCATAGCGAGCCAGAAGTTGCGGCGAGACCTGTAGAGCCTGAAGTGGAAGAAAAAGCGTCAGAGCCTTCTCAGACAGATGATGCTCCGTCAGGTGATGATTTCTATAGACAGGCGCTTCAAAAGTTTAAACAGCCAGAACCACCTGTCAAAGAAGTAGAACCAGAGACGAAAATGAATGATGATATGTATCGTTCTGCTTTACAGAAACTAAAGCAGAAGGACAAATAAAAAGAGAACCTCTCGTCAGGTTCTCTTTTTTTATTGCACAAAAAAACCGCCAGCATAAAAGCCAAGCGGTTTTCCTTCACTCTATAAAGTGCTAAAAGAGCAGATGCTCTTAAATTACGCTTTGTTAACGTTAGCAGCTTGTGGTCCACGGTTACCTTCAACGATTTCGAAAGAAACTGATTGACCTTCTTCTAAAGTTTTGAAGCCTTCGCCTTGGATAGCAGAGAAGTGAACGAATACATCGTCTTGACCTTCTACTTCGATGAATCCGAAACCTTTTTCAGAGTTGAACCATTTTACTTTACCTTCTAACATGAAATTTCCTCCTAAAGCGATCTTAACGCTTAAATTCACTATTCTTGCTCTTACACAAACTTCAAAGACGAAAACTCTTTCAAAACTTTCTTCTTAAAGATGATACGAACAAAAATAATTACCTTTACTTTACCAGTGTTTGCGGGAAAAAACAACTGTTATACGAAAACTTTTTTAAAAATAATTAGCGCTAACAAATTGAGGAAAAAGCCTATGTTAAGTGTTCTCTTTTTCGTCCAGAAAAGCTCACTTGGTTTCTGCCTGACTGCTTCGCTTTATAGAGCTCCTGGTCTGCAATAATCGGTAATTGTTTCATGTTTTCACTTGTTCCTGCATCATAGGCACATCCAATTGACACCGTAATGTGAATCGATGTTCCGTTTTGTAAATAAATTGGCTGATCCGCCATTTTTTTTCGTAAACGTTCCGCAATTTGCCATGTTTTTTCAACGGAACAATTCGGTAAAAGCACAGCAAATTCTTCACCGCCGATTCGCCCAATATAATCAGAGCTTCTTGTGTTTTTAATTAGCCTTGTTCCGATTTCTTTTAAAACGATATCTCCCTCATGATGTCCATACTGATCATTGATGGTTTTGAAATAATCGATGTCTAGATAAATCAAGGACATTTGATGGATAGGTTGCTTTAAGTTCAGAGAAAAAGCATCACTTAATATTTCATCGAATTTCCGTTTATTTAAAACACCAGTTAAAAAGTCATAATGAGCTTGGAATTTATACAAATTTAACATCTGATACGCTTTTGTTTGATGCTCAATGACATAAAAGTTAAATAAACCGGCAATATACGAGAACATCCAATAGGCAGCATGCAGTTCAAATGATCTTTCATTGATGATGATAATAAATAAACTAGTCGCTATGACGTTGCTCATGGTAATAGATAACAGCATTTTTACGACGTGATTGATATGACGCTCAGCAATTAAAAAAGAAGCTGTGGCGATAAATATCATGGAAAAAATATTAATGAAAGAAGCGACATTGGCTTCGATTAATAATCGGCCAATAATGATCACACAGGCTGCAATGAACGTTTGTGCAATGCCTCCATAAAATGCCGTTAAAATAAGGGGGATATGTCTTAAATCGATGATGGCTGGTCCTGCTTTAATAGAGAAAAACATTAAGAGGACACCGAGTAACCCAGAAATCATTCCTTTATAAATTTGTCTGAGCAGGGTGTCTTCCTTTTTTAAAAAATTCTCTTTAAACACAAGCATCAATAAATAATGGAAAGTGACAAGAATTGTTAAATTAATAAAGAGGTCTCTTAGCAAAATAAAATCACCTTTTTAAAATTACTAAAATTTGTTGCAAAAGAAAAGGGGAAACAAGATAATTAATAAAAATTTCACTTATGAGGGGTTTAAAATGAGGAGGGAACAATTTCCAGATCGAACGGACTGGCTTTCTTTTTTTGAGACGTGGCCTGATGAAGGATTTGAACGAGATATGCCCATTGAATATCAAGATCTAACGTTTCGGTTTGAGAATGAGGAAGAGCGATTTGTGGTGACGAGGTCTCTTGGAGTACAAGAATTTTCTTTGAAGGCTGTTCGAAAAAAGGACGCATCCGTTTTAGGAGTATATGCCTTTAAAACTGTGCGACATGTAGAAATAAAAAAGGATCGGCAGCATGAAAAAGAGCTGTTGATACTATTAGATGGTGTGGAACGGTTTGTTATCACGATCGAAATCACCTTCTTGCCT
Source organism: Bacillus sp. FSL K6-1106 (assembly GCF_038005245.1). NCBI lineage: Bacteria > Bacillati > Bacillota > Bacilli > Caryophanales > Bacillaceae > Bacillus > Bacillus sp. FSL K6-1106. Next base: position 215,736 of record NZ_JBBOSV010000002.1, on the reverse strand, counting down.
TCCTTCTGCATCATGGTGAAAGAGCATTTTTCAGGTGAATAAACAGGAGCCTTCTGAAAAAAGGCTCCTGTTTTAGTTATTTGTGCTCGATGTCATTGAGTACTTGCTGAATAGATTCATCATCCATTACATTCATGACACTTTCATCAATGTGAAGAGACTGGGCGTAAGACTCTCTCGGCGGCTGATGAGTTTGGTATGTTTTTGATGATGTTTGATGCTGGCTTGTTTCATTAGGCTGGACAGCGGTGAATGCCTGCTTGATCATTTGTCCTACTTCAGCTGTGCCTTTTGAGTCTTTACGTGAATGCGAATGGGACTCATGACGAGATGACTCATGCTGGTGTTGATCTTTGCCTTTCATCATTGAGGACAAATTCATTTGAGTCATGCTGCTTAGTCTTCTCCGTAATAGTGGTGAAAATAATGCAATGATGGCTGTTGATGCTGCGATCATTGCACCAGTACTCATACCTTTTCTCTTTTTAAACAAACGAATCCCTCCATTTGATCGTGATGATACTTCTTCATCATGTTTAGGATGACCAATCAAGGCTGATTTATGAATTCATTGCTGAAATAGAGGATGTGTGCATAAAAAGTCTGCTGGATGAAAAACCTATGAGCAAAAGGAGGGAATAAATTGATGAATAAGAAATGGATGCTATCTTTATTACTCGTTCCAACATTGATCACTGCTGGGTGTGGAATGAACAACCAAGGCGATGAACGAAGAGGAACAATGAAACGACAGTACGAAAATGTCACATATAAGAACGACAACATGAGACAGGATCAACCAAATGTGCAAACACCTCAGAAGGTGAAAGTGGCAGATAAGGCATCAGAGCTTGTTGCCAACATGTCTGAAGTGAAAACAGCGAACGTACTTGTCACAGGGAAAAATGCATTTGTTGCTGTCGTGCTTGAAGGCAATAAAAGCGGAGATGTAACAGACGATTTGAAAAAGAAAATTTCTGACAAAGTCAAATCGACGGATCAACAAATTGATAATGTGTATGTATCTGCTAATCCAGACTTTGTCGATCGTATGGCAGGGTACGGAAAACGTATTAGAAGTGGAGAGCCAATTTCAGGATTCTTCGACGAGTTTACTGAAACGGTTCGACGTGTCTTCCCTGAATCAAAATAGCTACGACAAAAGCCGTATGTCATATGCGGCTTTTTTGTTTGGAACCGCACCTTGCGCACCTGACTGCATAAAGTAAAAAATATATCACCTCTTGTTGATCTTTGTTTTTTCATAGAAAGAGAAAGAGGTTGCAGGATGAATTCAGGTGGGGAGTAAATGAAAGCAAAACCGTCATTAATTCATAAAAAACTTGTAAGCGGAATGATTGCAGCAGGTTTGATTTTTTATGCGTTCACTGCGTACTTGATTTATGTAGGGTTCCAGCTGGCAGAGCAATATCTAGAGCAGCATTCTTCGCCTAAAACGGTCTTAACGGAAGGACTCAATAAGCAAGTCTATGAACATATTCGAATCTACTATGCAAAGGATGAGGGCGCCTTTGTCGATTTGACCATAGAAGCGCTGGAACAGGCAAAGAAGAGAACGATGTCAGTGTTTCAGTATGAAGCTGACAAACCGTTAGATATCATTTATTTTGATGATAAAGAGACGATTGAGCAATTTGCCGGTATCAAGCATATTACAGGTTTTTATTCTGATGTTGATCATATGATTGGATTATACCCAGATAAACGGGAAGAATTGTTGAAGAAAGAGACACTGCCTTTATACTTTTTCAACACGTTATTCATTCATGAGTATGCCCATTTTGTTTTCTATGAAAAGGTGCATGCATACAATGTATCTCCAGTCGTCTTTCCCCTTTGGTTCCATGAAGGAACAGCAGAATGGACGGCCTATGATGTGCTGAACGCCACGTCTGAACGGTTTGACGTCATTCCTTTTAAATCTCTTTATTCTGATCAAGACTGGCAAGAATCTCGCACGACGTATGAGACAGATGTTTATTTACAAAGCTACTATATGATCTATGAGCTTGTGCAGCTTTATGGACGAGATGTCATACATGAGATCATGGAGGAAACGGCGAAAACTAGTCGTTTTGATAGAGGATTTGAACAAGCGACAGGACAACGTCTCACAGATTTTGAAGAGCAATTTAAACTGAATTATCAAAGAAACAACGGCTGACCTGTAAATAGGTCGGCCGTTGTTTTTGGTTAATGAAGCGGTTTTTGCTGATTGGCTTTGCTTGGCGGCATCTGCACTTGTCCCTGCATAGGGGCAAATGTAGACGTCATCGCCTGCATATCTTGAGCTGTAAGCTGCGGAACTTGATAATAGCTATGTTTGTTTTGATATAAGAAAATTTCATACGCCATTTCAATAAAGTTCGGGATTTGCGCTGCAAGCACACGTCGCACCACAGGGTTTGTGACCTCTAATGCAGTCATTGAGAGTAATCCAGCATGAGATTTCACGAGACCAAGCATATGCCCTGTAATTCCCGCATCTTTTACATCCTGTATTGATTGATTAGGCTTCTTAGGCTGAGATGGTTTTATTCCGTATGTCACCTGTGTCTGTTCTTTCATCATATAAGTAGATGTTTCTTCACTAGGCTTTTGACCAGTAGAAAAGCAATCTACCGTGACGTTGTACTGGGACAATACAAATTGATATTGTCGATCTAACATGTCGGATAATGCGGGATCTTGGATAAATTGCCGAAAGATCATGTATTGATCCAAAATATTAATGGTCCCTGCTAATACCTCATGTAAATCAAATAACTCATGCCCGCCATGATTGAATTGGGGCTGCTGGACATGTCCTTGAACGTTTGGTTGCTGATCGTTTTGCATAAAGAATCCTCCTTCTGTTTATACAGTCTGTTTTAATGTGAGGAAGTTTTCCTCCTTTCATGCAAAAAACATTATTTACAATTAGAGGGTTTTCTTCCTTTTTGTCGAAAAAATGTATCAGACGAATGAACATGGGGGTACCAGATGCAGGACAAAATCATTAATCGTTTGATAGAAGACGAACATGTGCAGGCACCAGTGATTGGCATCGGTGTTTCGCCGTTTGAACAGCATCATCTTGAGGCTTTTTTTCAATCATTTCCGCATGAATTAAATGCCTCTTTTATTGTTGTGCAAAATCATGTGACAGGCGATTGTGTAACTGATTTGGAAGCACTTGTTTTACCGATTGGCTACCGGGCAAAGCCGATTAAGCATGGTGAGAAAGTCATGAAAAATACGATTTATGTTTGTCCGCAGCATGCAGCTGTGACATTGACAGAAGACAAACGGCTACACATAACAGAGCAGCATCCTACGAACAAGGCGTGTGCTGTAAATTCGTTGTTTCAGTCACTTGCCAATGTGCAAAAGGAAGAGGCCTATGCGATCTTTTTTCAAAAAGGCTATTGTGTAGGAAGTGGTTTGCTTCAAATCGTTGAGCAAGGCGGTACAGCCATATCGTGCAGTGAGACAAATAGTGGGTTTGATCGTATGTATCATCAAACATTTCAAGACCCTTCTGCACTTGCGTCATATATAGCCAACATCATCAACGTTCCGCATACAGATGTTGCAGACCCTGTTTTGATCAGAATCATTGAACGTCTTGAAATGCATAAAGGAATTGCATTTTCAACCTATGAGAAGCGCAGACTGCTCTCTGTCATTCAAAAAAGAATGAGGAGTGCGAACCAATCGATCTCCTTATTGTCCGAGTACGATCGTTTATTAGAGAGAGAACCAGATGAGCTTGATCGTCTGCATGTACAGCTTTTAAGCGGCACGACTTCCTTTTTTAGAGATATGGAAGCCTTTCGAGTATGTGAACATCACATCATTCCGTCGATCATTGATAATACAATGAAAAATGGGAAATCTCGATGCCGCATTTGGATTGCAGGATGTTCTACAGGTGAAGAAGCCTATTCTTTTGCTTTGTTATTTTTAGAAGAAATGAAACGAAGACAAGTGTCCATTGAACTTCAAGTGTTTGCAACAGACATCAATCGGAAAGCCATCCAAAGTGCAAGCAAAGGTGTTTATTCGCTTGAGTCTATGACACGGATGCCAGAAAAATGGAGGGCGCGATATTTTGAAAAAAAAGGTGACGCTTTTATTGTGAAGCAGTCGCTTAGAAAACATATAGTCTTTGCTCCTCACAATTTATTGATCGATTCACCTTTTATCCACCTCGATTTTATCAGTTGCCGAAATGTTCTGATGTACTTCCAGCCAGAAGTACAAAAACGAGTCTTATCTCGATTCCAATATGCACTAAAGGATCAAGGGATGTTGATATTAGGGCCGAATGAAAAGGTACCCAATATCCCTCGTTTATTTCATTTGTTCAATGAAAAGTGGAACATTTACACCCACTCAAACGTTCCTAAATACAATGCAGGTCATACGGAGTTAAAAGAACGAGCTGTTCAATATATGAAAGAAGTAGAGCAGGAGTATGATGCATGTTTCATCATAGACGATTGCGAGAAAATCCTCGCGATATCAAACGGTGCCTATTCTTTCTTAGCGCATGCAGAAGTCTCAGATGAATTATGTGAATATGTAACCCCTGATTATATGAAAGAGATACTAAGTCAAAGCTTTGAAAAGGTATGGACTGAAGAGACTAAGGTTGTTTTTCAACATGTCCTCATTTCGGAAAATGGAAGAAAGCAGTATGCAGATTTTACAGTGAAACATTTTGATCGCCGTTTTAAAGGAGTATACGTCATTCTCATTCGGAAGAGTGAGAGAGGAAAAAATCAAAAGAACGGCAGGGACAAAGGGATGTTAGAGCAGAATTCGGTTTATCAACAGCGAATTGTCGATTTAGAAAACGAGCTCAATGAGGTCAAACAAAAGGAGCAAGAAGCAAGGGCTCAATTAAAAGAAAAAAACAAGCAAATAGAAGGGCGCGAGAAAACAAACGAGCATTTTATTAATATTATAAACAATTTAAAGGTGACAAGAGAAGAACTGTACCGGCCGTCTGTGAAGCCAGAACTTGCCACGTTGTTTGTGGACCGGGAAATGAATATTCGCTATCACACTCCTACAGCTACCTCTTTATTCACTTCAGCTCAAACCCGGCACCAGCAAACGTTTCAGTCGATGGTGAAGAAGTTATCGAAGGAAATGCTCTATCATGATATTCAATCTGTCATTTCAGATAGGCGCGTGATCGAACGTGAAATTGAAACGAACGAAGGAGAACAATTCACGGTTCATATGACGCCTTTCTATGATCAAGATCGCGAGGGAGCAGTGATGACCTGGATCAAAATGACCGAAATGACGAAATTGAAGCAGGCTCTTCATCTTGCGGTGACAGCACTTGATAACAGCCATATTCATATTGTGGTTGCAACAGGAGAAGGTGTCATTCAGTGTGTCAACCAGCGCTTTTGTCAGTTTGTACAACAGCATGAATATGACTTGATCGGAAAAGATATTTTTTCTGTCTATTATGCGTTGTGTCAATGTGATGATCTAGCGAAACAATGGGACGTGTGTTTAAGAGAGGGCAGCTGGACAGGTGAGCTGTATTTTCAGGACTTATCAGGGCGTGAGCGATGGGAAAGAGTCTCTTTACACCGAATCGATGACCCTGACAAAATGCAGTCTACTGTCATGCGGATTTCAGAGGATATTACAAGTCAAAAACAGTCTGAGAAAATGCTGATGAAGTCTGAAATGCTGTCAGCAGTTGGACAGCTTGCAGCTGGTATTGCCCATGAGATACGGAACCCACTTACGTCGTTAAAAGGCTTTTTACAGCTAATGATTCAAAGTAAAAAGTATCAGAAGGATTATGCCGATGTGATGATGTCAGAGTTTAATCGGCTTGAGTCTATTATTAACGAATTTCTTGTGCTCTCTAGAAGTAAATCTGTTAAATTTGAACCGGTGAATGTGAATCTTCTGCTCGAAGAAGTCATTATGGTCGTTGAATCTCAGGCGGTCTTAAAAGGAGTGTCGATTCAAAAGAATCTGGCGCCCTCACTGCCACATATTCAAGGCATTCCAAATGAATTGAAACAAGTGTTCCTTAACATTCTTAAAAATGGAATTGAAGCGATGGATGGAGTAACAGGTGTGATCCAAGTGACTTCATTATTGAAAAACGACCAAATGATGCTGATATTTGAAGACCAAGGAAAGGGCATACCAGAAGAGGAGATTGGGAAATTAGGTGAACCTTTTTACACAACGAAAGAAAAAGGCACGGGTCTTGGATTAATGATGACCATTAAGATTATTGAAAGCCATGGCGGTACCATTCGTTTTGAGAGCAAAAGCTTTGAAGGGACACGTGTGATTATTACGTTTCCAAGTAATTGAGATCAGTTTTACATGAAATCCATCCAGTCTTAATAATTGCTTTGTACACTAGAAGAGATGAAGTTCAAAGGGGAGAAATCTAATGAAACGTATACAATCTATTCGAATGGTCTGTTGTTTGATTTTGGTGATATTTAGTCTGCAATCTTTACTGCCTAGTATCATGACAGCTGAGGCGTTTTCTTCTTCTGAGAAAAAGGAGACTTTATGGAAACAAACAAAGCCGATGAACATAAAAAAAGCCCGAAAACTGATAGGAGAAACGGTAACGGTGAGCGGAATCGTAACAGCAGATCAATCCGCTATAGGGAATGGGAAACTATCAACATATATTCAAGACAAAACAGCTGGTCTCAATATTTATTCTGCGCAGCCTAAGAATTTTCCAGAACTGAAAGCAGGCATGAAGGTCACGGTGACTGGCAAGGTGACGACTTATAAAGGGCTCGTTGAAATTGTGCCAGATCAAGATCGTCTGAAGATAGAGGCTGTGAATCAGCCATTGCCTTCGCCAAAGAAAGTTTCCATTAAACAATTGGAATCGGATCAAGCAAGCAAATATGAAGGAAGATTAGTGAAGGTAAAAGGCTATGTAGAACAAGCGCCAGATCAGCCAGCTGGCGGTGGATACAATGTGGTCATCATCGATAAAAAATATCATAGCACAGTCCTTAGAGTCATGGTTGATACGGGTGCCATTGATCAAGTGAAGACCGGAAAATGGTATGAGTTTACTGGCGTTTTAAGCAGATATAATACGCTGCAAGTACTTCCAAGACACAAAACCGATGTCAAATTGCTGAAGTACCAGCCAAAGCCGCCAAAAATCAAAAAAGAATATGAGGCAACGGTAGATCGTGTTGTGGATGGAGATACCATTCATTTGAAGAAGCCTGTGCTCGGCACAACAAAGGTACGCTTCGTGAATATGGACACACCAGAAACCTACCACAAGCCAAAGAATGAATTAGATCAAAACCAGCTGCGCTTTGGACAAAAAGCGACGGATTATTTAAAAACGCTTCTTTCAAGTGGTGATCGAGTCACATTAAAGATTGGCCCGGAAGCAAAGGATGGATATGGACGTCTTTTAGCTCAAGTCAAAACCAAAAAAGGGCTGAATACGAACCTAGAGCTTGTGAAAAAAGGATATGCCCCTACTTATTTCATCTGGCCTGTTGGAGATGAAAAAGAGTATCAGATGTTCCAGCAAGCAGTGAAAGATGCCAAGGAAAAAGGGCTTGGTATTTGGAATGAAGAAGATCCTCTGCTAGAACAGCCGTTTGAATTTAGAGCACGCGAGCAGAAAAAAGGGCTCACACGTTATGTGGGGGATTCATCTGCAAAAACCTACGTATCACCTGACAGCTGGAATGAGATCGATGTAGATAAACGTGTCTTTTTTGCTTCTAAAGAAGAAGCAGAGCAGGCTGGATATCAGGCGTCAGCATCATCCAGTGAAGTCCCATTAACCATTTTAAGCATGAATGATTTGCATGGGAAAATTGATCAGCAATATGAGCTGGATGTAAAAGGTGATGGCAGTAAAGGAACATATGGACGGATGGATTATGTGGCGGCTTATATAAAACAAAAGCAAGCTGCGCAAAAAAATACACTGACAGTTCATGCAGGAGATATGATAGGCGGAAGCTCGCCAATATCTTCTCTTTTACAAGATGAACCAACCGTTGAACTAATGGAGAACATCGGCTTTGACGTTGGGACAGTTGGCAACCATGAGTTTGATGAAGGTGTAGACGAACTATTACGAATCTTAAAAGGTGGAGATCACCCGAAAGGCACAAAAGGATACGATGGGCAGAACTTCCCGCTTGTTTGTGCAAACTGTGAATACAAGGATACTGGCAAACCACTTTTACCGGCCTATGAAATCATGGATGTCGAAGGAATTCCTGTGGCTTTTATCGGGGTTGTGACAACATCAGCGGCAGGTATGGTCATGCCAGAAGGAATTAAAGACATTCAATTTACTGATGAAGTCCAAGCTGTCAATGAAGCAGCGAAGGAATTAAAGCAAAAAGGGATTAAAGCGATCGCAGTTCTGGCTCATATGACCGCCTCTCAAAATGGTGATACCATTACTGGAGAAAGCGCAAGGCTTGCCAAAGAAGGTGATGACGAAATCGATGTCATTTTCGCTGGCCATAATCACGAAGTGGTCAATGGAGAGGTGAATGGAAAATTAATTGTCCAAGCCTTTGAATACGGAAAGGCAATTGGAGAAGTCAATGTCACACTTGACCGGAAAACAAAGGATATTGTCAAAAAGAGTGCAAACATCCAGTATGTGGACCAGGCTGGTATTGAAAAGGATCAGGAGGCAGCGGACATTTTAGCTCGTTACGGAAAAGAAGTGGAGCCGATTATTAGTGAGGTTGTTGGAGAAGCAGGGGTCAAGATGGAGGGCGGCTATTCAAATGATGGTGATACACCACTTGGCAATCTCATTGCGGATGGCATGAGATATTCAATGAAAAGTGACTTTGCCATGATGAATGGTGGCGGCATCAGACAAAATCTCGAAAAAGGACCCATTACTTGGGGAGACCTCTTTAATATTCAGCCATTTGGAAATGTGTTAGTGAAGCTGGACATTAAGGGGAAAGATTTAGTTGATATCATTGAAGCTCAAATATCTCCTCAATTTGGACCGGATTATAGCATTTCAGGCTTTTCTTATTCGTACAATCCGTTAACATATAAAGTAGTCGACTTAAAACTGCCTGATGGTTCTTCCGTTGATTTCGATAAAACGTATACACTCACAGTGAACAACTTCATGGCGACTGCCACTGGAAGTAAGTATGCACCGATTGGGCGGCTAGGGAAAAATCCGGAAACAGGCCCAGAAGATTTAGAAGCAACGGTCGCTTTTGTAAAGAGCTTCGAGGGAGCTTCTATTGTGTATCAAAAAGAGGGCCGAATTCAACAAGCGAAACAAGAAGAAAAGGCAGCAGCAAGCTAAAGAATCATCAGCAAAGACAAAGGAGTTAACGCATGAAAAAATGGCTTGCAGTGATTGTCATGTCAGTGGGGATTGTGGTGCTTGGCTGGGGAATCTGGCAAATGGCTTCTACTCACTTACAAACAGCACATTCTTTAGAGGAAGCAAAGAAGGTCGTAGAAACTGATCAAGGGATGACAAAGGAAAAATTTTCACCTGAAATGGGGAAAGCCTCTGGCATCCTGACCATTCCGAAATTAAAAGCCGATTTGCCGATTGTTGAAGGGACAGATGCGGACGACCTTGCCAAAGGCGTCGGTCATTATAAAGGCAGTTATTACCCTGATCAAAATGGACAAATCGTTTTGTCGGGACACAGGGATACGGTCTTCCGCCGGACTGGTGAACTGGATATTGGGGATCAGCTGAAAATCACTGTACCGTATGGTGAGTTTGTTTATGAAATCACGCATACGAAAATTGTGGATCAGCATGATACATCCATTATTACCTTACAAAATAAAAAGGAAGAGCTTGTGTTAACCACATGCTATCCATTTCATTTTGTCGGCAATGCACCAGAGCGGTACATTATTTATGCGAAAAGAGCATCTGTCTAACGTCAAAAGAGCCTGTATGATCAGGCTCTTTTTTCTACATATTGTCCATTAATTCAGCCATATCAGGTGGGAGCGGTGCTTCTATCGTCAGCTTTTCACCTGTGAATGGATGGTTCATGTCTACTTGTTTGGCATGAAGGGCGCATCTGTTTATCAGGTCACGCTTCCCGCCATATAATGTATCGCCAGCTAAAGGATGCCCGAGACTGCTAAGATGGACCCGAATTTGATGCGTTCTGCCTGTTTCTAATCGCAGCTTAACGGCCGTCATCTGTAAACGTTTATTGAGATGGAAGACCTCATAATGAGTCTTGGCGCTTTGACCAGTAGGAGAAACCCTCCTTCTGACGGCATGGTGTTTATCACGTCCAATGGCTGCTTGGATCGTTCCTTTCTTTTTCTTAAACAGTCCTTGTGCGATGGCAAGATACGTTCTGTTAATCGCTTTTTTTGAAAGCATTTGATCGAGTACAGCATGTGCCAACCTGTGTTTGGCAAAAATAACGGTGCCGCTTGTGTCTTGATCCAGCCTATGTATATGTCTGACCCGCTTTTCTTCTCCATTTGCTTGAAAATGGAAAGCGACTAGGTTCGCCAGCGTACCTGTTTGTCCTTTTTCATTTGGATGCGTCGGCTTTCCAGCAGGCTTTTGGACAACTAATAAATGCTCGTCTTCAAAGAGTACCTCTAATTCACCGTATTCTGGCGTCACATCACTTTCTTCCGTCTCAAATAAATCAATGAGAATCTGATCACCTGTACTCACTTTTGCAGCATGGTGGGCAGGTTTTTGATTGAGACGGACTTTTTGGTGCTCCATCCAAAAATGGATAATCGGTTTAGAAGCAGACACTTCTTCTTTTAAAAATTGACTTAAGGAAATGCCATTTTGCTGCTCACCTACTTTTAGGGAGAGCATGTGTCCTTTTATGATCATGATATTCGTCCTCTCTTTGGGTATATATAGGAAACACTTACCTTAGCGAATGACTTTTTTTCTGTGCTATTCTGAATGGAGTAATAACGACAGAGAGGTAGATGCCACGTGAGATTAATGAAAGCTGCGACAGACCTTCAAGAGCAGGCAATTGAAGAAGTATCAAAGGAAATTGAAGATCTTTTATCCCATTCTGTCAATGGAGAAGCGCAGGAAAAACTACCCCCGCTTACATTCATTGATGGTGTGTATAACGGGACAATGGATGATGCTTTTCGTATCTTATCAGGTCTTCAGCTATTACATACCATTATTTTAAAGCCGAAGCGACATATCACAAAACGAGATCGTGAGTTATTTGAACTCAACCGTGAACAAGTTAATGCGTGCGGTTTTTCTTTCCCGTTTGATTTAGATGATTTTGCAGGCCGTCACCTTCAAAATGCGTAAAAGTTGGTGTGAACTTCCTTGTTAACTTACAAGGTCGTCGCACATACTATTTTTAAGGGAACGGAGAAACCTTCAAGATCTGTAATACCAATTCCGCTCTTTTTCAACAATGTCTATTCTCCACGAATCGGAGCGCTTGGATCTCTTGCAGAAAGAATCGAACATGACAGGAGCCTGACAAAACGATGCAGGCTCCTTTTATACATAATCATTTTAGCAGACATTCATCTTTGAAAGTCAATTTTATTCACGATATGATAGCAGTATGGAAGATATTTCAGACTTTCGGAAAAAAGGAGTGGCCTCTTTGGTAAAGGCGATTATATTTGATTTTGATGGATTAATTTTAGATACAGAAACACATGAATATGAGGTTCTGCAGGAAATGTTTGCGGAGCATGAATCGGAGTTGCCTCTGTCTGTATGGGGAAATGTGATTGGAACGCAGGCAGGTTTTAAGCCTTTTGAATATTTGGAAGAGCAGTTAGGGAAGACATTAGATCATGAGGCACTCACAGAAGACCGGCGTTCACGTTTTCAAAAGAGAATGAAGGACGAAGCAGCAAGACCTGGTGTAGAAGCTTATTTAGAAGCGGCAAAGGAGCTTGGAATTAAGATTGGACTTGCTTCCAGCTCAGATTATAAATGGGTGTCTGATCACCTGAAACAAATTGGACTTTTCGATTACTTTGAATGTATCCGCACGTCAGACGATGTGGAAGAAGTGAAACCTCACCCAGAACTTTATTTGCAAACCGCACAATGCTTAGGCGTTGAGCCAAAAGATTGCGTGGCATTTGAGGACTCTGTGAATGGGTCAATCGCTGCCAAACGAGCGGGTATGAAATGTGTCATCGTGCCAAATAAAGTGACGAGCACACTGCAGTTTGAAGAATATGATGCGAGATTAGAATCCATGGCTGAAATCGAATTGCTCCAGCTATTCCATCAGCTTGAAAAAGAGGATCAGTAAGGGGGCAATACATCATGGCAGAAAAACTAGATTTAACGCGATTTGAAAAAAGAATGGTGATTCGAAATATTAGAGAAGAAGATATCGACCGAATCATCGCATTGCAAGAGGTATGCTTTCCAGGCATGGACCCTTGGAAAAAAGAGCACCTTGAAAGCCACCTTGAACATTTCCCAGAAGGCCAGTTCTGTGCGGAATTCGAGGGAGAAATCATTGGCTCATGTTCAAGTTTATTAATTAACTTTGATGAATACGATGATCGTCACACATGGCAGGACATCACAGATGATGGATATATCACAAACCATAATCCAGATGGGATGAATATGTACGGAATTGAAGTAATGGTCAGTCCTGAGTACCGCCGGATGAAAATCGGTCATCGTTTATACGAAGCAAGAAAAGACTTAGCGAGAAGATTAAATTTAAAAAGCATCATCATTGGCGGACGTATCCCGAATTATCATAAATATCAAGAGGAAATGACGCCTCGCCAATATGTAGAGCAAGTCATGCTGCACCAAATTTATGATCCTGTGCTATCTTTTCAGCTGTTAAATGAATTTAGCCTGATGCGGATCAATCCGAATTACTTGCCGGATGATAAAGCTTCCAGTACGTACGCAACGCTAATGGAATGGAACAATGTCGATTATCGCCCGCAATCGAAAAGATATTATAAATCGGCGTTCCCAGTACGAATTTGTGTCATTCAATATGCAATGAAGCAAATTCATTCCTTTGAAGAGTTTATGAATCAAGTGGAGTATTACGTGGATGTGGCATCAGATGCGTCAGCTGACTTTGCCGTTTTCCCGGAAATCTTTACAACGCAGCTTATGTCATATTTAGAAGAGAGATCACCAAGTCTAGCAGTGCAGCGGATCACAGAATATACCGAGGACTACATTAATTTGTTTACAGATCTCTCGGTCAAGTACAACATTAATATCATCGGTGGTTCTCATTTCGTTGAAGAGGAAGGGAAAATCTATAATATCGCCTATTTATTTAGACGTGATGGAACAATTGAAAAGCAATATAAGTTGCATATCACGCCGAATGAAAGAAAGTGGTGGGGGATTTCAGCTGGTGACCAAGTCCGGGTATTTGATACGGACTGCGGGAAAATTGCGATCCAAATTTGCTACGATATTGAATTCCCTGAGCTTGCTCGAATTGCAGCTGACAAAGGAGCGAAAATTATTTTCACTCCATTCTGTACAGAAGACCGTCAAGGCTATTTACGAGTACGTTACTGTGCGCAGGCGAGAGCGGTTGAAAATCAGATATATACGGTCATTTCTGGAACGGTCGGAAACCTTCCGCAAACAGAAAACATGGATGTCCAATATGCACAATCAGCAATCTTTGCACCATCTGATTTTGAATTCGCAAGAGATGGCATTGTAGGGGAATGCAACCCGAATATTGAAATGGTGGTTGTCGGTGATGTCGACTTAGAAATATTAAGAAGACAGCGTCAAGATGGGACGGTTCGTCAGCTGAAAGACCGAAGAAGAGACGTGTACCATATTGAATATAAGAAATAACCAAAACAAGCGCCCCGCAATTATGCGAGGCGCTTTTCTTTATGTTTACATTTTCTTTAATGCGAGTGTAGCAAAGTGGGCAATGCTTTTGGCAGCTAAAAATGGAACGTCTGATTTGACAAGAGATTGATAAATCGTTTTTTCTACTTGTTTCCATGTAAGAGCAGGCTCTTCTAAAAGATTTTTTAAATCAGGTCCTACATGCTGGTTGAAAAACTGTTCAAATTGTTCGCGTTTTTCTTGTCCGGCAATCACTTCTAATTTTTGTAGCCACTTTTCTTGTTTTTGGAAAGATTGTTCGATGTTTTGTTTAATGGTGTCTGTTGTTGAAGGAAGCTGAAAATCACTTTCTGCTGTCACCTGCTTCGTTTGAAGAGATGCAGCATCAGCTGTTTGTGTAATAGGTGAAGCGAATAAAAGGACAGAGGTGGAGAGCATCAAAGATTTTGCGATTGTTTTCATTAAGAAAACCTCCTAGTTCATTTAGTATTGTGCACGAGATTTATTATATATTTTTGTTAAAATAAGGTAATGAGGCTTACCGCTTATTTTTTCATGCGACAAAGGGATGCCAAATGAAAAGACGAATATACTGAATGGAAATGATGATTTACAAAGGGAGAGGGATATGGGGCGAGAATCTAAACATCTGTATATCAATTTGCCGGTTAAGCATGTAAATGAGTCAAAGGATTTCTTTGAACAGCTAGGTTTTGACTTTCAACAAGAACTGACGAATGAACATGCTGCTTGTTTTGTGATGAATGAGACGATCACAGTCATGCTGTTATCACTTAAGCATTTCCAATCCATTTCAGAGAAGGAATTGGTAGATGCCAGAAATGGCGCAGAGGTCATTATCTCTTTACAGGTCGAGACGAGGGAAGAGGTTGATGAGCTTGTAGAGCGTGCGATCGCAGCTGGTGGTTCACCGTTTAAGGAAAAACAAGACCATGATTTCATGTATGGCTGGAGCTTTCAGGATCGTGATGGTCATTTATGGGAAGTGTTTTATATGGATGAGGAGAGAAGCGACCTTTCATAAGGGTGCTTCTTTTTTATTGATGATCAGTGGTATGATAAGAGGGTAAAAAATAGGAATTCATCTAGAGAAAAGTAGGTGCTGCATGGAGTTTTTACTTGTCTTAATGCCAGTGTTCGGCATATTCCTTATAGGGTATATTGGGCAGAAGACAATTGGTTTTGATATACATACGCTCTCATCTATGTCTTTATATTTAATGTCACCTTTTCTTGCGTTTGAAACCTTTTATCAAAATAAAGTATCGATGGACTATGTGTACTTATCTATATTTGTCGTAGGGCTTTGTCTTTCACTTGTTTTATGTGTCTTCATTTTATCTCGAATTTACGGGTATTCGAATGAAACGTATTGTGCCATGATTTTGTCATCAGCATTTATGAATAATGGAAATTACGGCACGCCTGTTGTCCTTCTTGTTTTTGGAGCAGCTGGTTTAGATATTGCGATTGTGCTAATGGTCCTTCAGCAGCTCGTCATGAGTACGATCGGCATGTATTATGCAGCAAAAGGTGGAGAGGACGCGGGAGACTTGAAGGTCGTTCTAAAAAAAGTGCTGCGTATGCCGGTTGCTTACGGGGCTCTTCTTGGTTTATTATTTCAGCTCATTGACCTTTCATTACCTAAAGAGCTTATGACAGGTGTTCAGCTGGTCGGGGATGCAGCGATACCAACGATTATGCTGATTTTAGGTATGCAGCTCGCAGTGATTTCTTTTAAACAAGTGGATTATCGCAATATTTCCTATGCGGTGCTGCTCAAGCTGTTTATTTCACCTCTCATCGCCTTTGGTTTTACACTTATTTTACCTGTAGATGATTTGGTGAAACAAATTATGATTTTAGTTGCAGCGATGCCGACAGCGGCGAATACAACGCTGATGGCTGTGCAATTTCGAACGAAGCCTGAGTTTGTCTCAAGCACGACGTTTCTCAGTACGATTTTAAGTATTGTGACTTTACCTGTTTTATTATGGATTTTATCCATGCACCCTCTGGGATAGGGGACGGCAAACAAAGGGGGACTTATGAATGAATGTAGATGTTCATTTTCAAGTAAGTGATGTGTTAAAAACGAAGCATTTTACGCATGCGAAAGTGTTAACTGGGGAAAAGGGATTGTTTCGGCAGGTAAAATGGGTACATGTACTTGAAGTGCCTGCTGTAGAGGATTTGTTAAACGGAGGCGAGCTGATCTTAACGACGGCCGCGGGCTTCCATGATCAATTGGAAGTCTTTCAGGCGTTTTTAAGGCAGTTGATTGACTCAGGTGCGGCTGGACTATGTATTGAATTTGTACCGCTCCGGTTTGATGTACCGGAAGAACTGATTATTTATGCAGAAGAACGTGATTTTCCGCTTATTCTGTTTACAAAAGAAGTGAAGTTCGTCAATATTACACAGCATCTCCATACGATGATGATTGAGCGTCAGTATCAGATGATGGCGGATTTAGAAACACTGTCGTCCAAGTTGAATGAGCTTTTATTGACTCCTCATCCGCAGATGGATATTTTGGATCAAGTGTATCAGCACGTGAGAGGGATTCTTTTGTTGATCCCTGTTCAAGGTGAACCGATTATTTTATGTGATTCATCCAAACAAACAGAAGAGCTTGTGATGAATTATTTGCAATATGCTTCATTACCAAAAGGATATGAAGTGACGCAAAAACAAGTCCTTGCACTCAAACAAACCTTTGCAGACCTCGTCCTCATTCATCAATCGAACACGCTCTCGGAATTTGAACTGCTTGTGATGGATAAAGGAGCGAATGCCCTTGCCCAGCAAACTTTAAGAGAGCTGTATACAGAAGAGCTGAAGAAGACAAAAGAGAATGAATGGCTGCAAAAATGGTTTCATGAAGAGCATACAGAAAGAGAAATCATAGAACACCTTGAGGAAACAGAAGGACTGAAAAAACCGACCGGCTGTGTGGTGATGCTCTTTCAAAAAAACCACCAAATAGAAGAAATCGCAGGGAATCTTTATTTTCTTGTCTCTTGCCGTTCTATTTTTCAGCGTGCTGGTTTCTATTTGATTGTGTACGAGCATCAAGGACAAACCTTATTTATTTTATTGAATACAAGAAAAGTTGAGGACTGGAAAGAGCGTGCAGAAAAAGCGGCAAACGACATCACGCAATTATATGACCGTGAGAAGCCCGGCGAGGCAGTCATCAATTATGCAATCGGTTCATATTGTGAGCAGTTTCAGCACATGAGAAAAAGCTTTCAAGCAGCGAAAGAAGTGCTGCATTTAAAGAAAGTGATGCCGCAACGGATCAAAAGCCCATTTTATCAAGATTTACATATGCTTCGGTTGATGCCTGTCATGAAAGAAAGCGGGTTATTAGAATGCATGGTGAAAGAGTATTTAGAGCCGGTGATTTTATATGATAAACAAAATAGCGGCAGGCTCTATCAGACGCTGAATATCTTTTTACAGACAAACGGTTCTAAAAAAGAAACCGCAAGCCAGCTCTATATTGTGAGGCAGACGCTTTATCACAGATTGGATAAGCTTCATGCTTTACTTGGTGAGGATATGATGCAAGCGCCAAAACGTCAAGCGCTTGAATTTGCGATCCTTGCTTATGAATTTTTACAGGGGAATCGCCATTAATGGTATATGTTAGATTTGCCAAGGGATCAAGTAGAGTGTCTCATGGTTCTTTTCAATCAGTTGACGATCTGTCTAATGTAATGTGTCTGGCCCCTTTTTTATAATGAGAGTAACGACACGGGCGGTCTTGTTTCAGTTTCATATGCCTCACTTTTATCCATATAATGAATGGAGAGGTCATATGCAGGACCGGTTTAAGTTTCTTTGATGATGAAAACGGATACATGGGGGCGTGGGAAGATGAAAACACATAACGCACAAGATCTTCAGGCGAAAGATGATCAGTTCATTTGGCATCATATGAAAGGGACAAACAAAGAAAATGAAAGTATGGTGATTCATGAGGCAGAAGGCGCATGGGTGACAGATATTCATGGAAATCGCTATTTAGACGGGATGTCAGGACTATGGTGTGTAAATGCCGGATATGGACGTAAAGAGCTTGCAGAAGCGGCGTATAAGCAATTAAATACGATGCCTTACTACCCACTGACACAAAGCCATGTGCCAGCGATTCAGCTGGCTGAGAAGCTCAATGAATGGCTAGACGGGGACTATGTGATCTTCTTTTCTAACAGTGGTTCTGAAGCGAATGAAGCGGCATTTAAGATTGCCAAACAATATCATGCGCAAAAGGGAGAGAGTACACGCACAAAATTTATTTCCCGATATCGATCGTATCATGGCAACACAGCAGCAGCTCTAGCCGCAACGGGTCAAGCGCAGCGTAAGTACAAATATGAACCGTTAGGGCAGGGGTTTATCCATGTCGCACCGCCTGATATGTACCGGCATCCTGAAGATCAAGAGAGCTTGGCAAGTGCTGATGCAATCGATCAAGCGATGACGTGGGAATTAAGTGAGACCATTGCTGGCGTCATCATGGAGCCGATGATTACAGGAGGCGGTATCTTAATGCCGCCAAAAGGATATTTGAAGAAGGTGAAAGAAATCTGTGAAGATCATGGAGCGCTCCTTATTGTGGATGAAGTGATATGCGGCTTTGGCCGGACAGGAAAGCGGTTTGGATTTATGCATGAGGAAGTGAAGCCAGATATCATCACCATGGCAAAAGGGATCACAAGTGGATATTTACCGCTATCTGCAACGTGCGTGAAACGAGACATTTATGAAGCGTATGCAGGAGAAGATACGTATGACAGGCTACGGCATGTGAATACATTTGGCGGTCACCCTGCTTCCTGTGCGGTGGCACTTGCTAACCTAGAGATCATGGAAAACGAGCAATTAGTGGAGCGGTCAGGCACGCTTGGCCAAGACATGCTCGAACGTTTGCAAGAGTTAAAAGAGCATCCATTTGTCGGTGATGTGAGAGGAAAAGGCCTGCTGTTTGGAATTGAGCTTGTGCAGGATCAGGCGTCAAAAAAGCCAGCTGATCCAAGTGTAGTCGGTCAATTGATTGCAGAATGTAAAAAGCGGGGATTGATCATCGGGAAAAATGGCGATACAGTGGCTGGCTATAATAACGTGGCACAGCTCGCACCACCGCTAAATATCACTGATGAAGACGCCTCATTCATTATTCATACTTTAAAAGAAAGCATGGCACAATTATAGCAGTCTGCTTCAGATTGTTGACAAAGGGCTAAAATGTTATTTATTTTAGCCCTTGTCTTCTTTTCAGCGTGAAAGGACGAGTACTGGCGCGGAGCGAATTTGACATTCGTGAGCACCAGCACGCAGGACTGACAAAGAATGCGAGGGTTTGCCTACACGCTGTAGCAGAGAGATTTCTCTGCTTTTTTCTATGTCCAGAAAGGATCAGGTCTGAATCGATCTGCTAGGCTGAATGGTCAATGGGCACACTAGGTGTATTGAAAAAAACATGCGATTCTATTACTGTAAGGAGAAGATAGAACCAATACACACACGAGAAGGAGACGGCATATGAGTTTTCATGATCAACCCATTCTACCTGCTGTTCGCAATATGAAGCAATTTGAGGAATTTTTAAAAAGTCCATTTACATATGGGGTCTTACTAGATGTTCACTTAGGGCGGCTTAAGGGCATCATGAATGAGGCGAATGCGCATCATAAAAAAATGTTTGTCCATGTCGATCTCATTCACGGAATCAAACATGATGAGTACGGAACGGAATTTATTTGTCAAGAAATGAAACCAGCTGGCATTATTTCTACTAGGTCTTCTGTCATAGTAAAAGCCAAGCAGAAAAAGGTATATGCCATCCAGCGAATGTTTTTACTTGATACAAGTGCGATGGAAAAAAGCATGGAGTTTGTCGGGAAACATCGTCCAGATTTTATTGAAGTATTGCCGGGTGTCGTGCCAGATTTAATTACAGAAGTGCGCGAAAGAGCTGGAATACCAATATTTGCAGGAGGATTTATCCGAACAAAAGAAGATGTAGAAAGGGCGCTTGCAGCAGGGGCGACAGCTGTCACTACATCGAATACAGAGCTTTGGAAAGCATTCCAAAAGTGAAAAAGATAAAATGTGAAAATTGATTGACAACGTTTTCATCCTCTGTTACTATAGCACTAAGTTAATATCATGTGATGGAGAAACGGAGATCCACAACGACGCTTTACTAGGTGACAAATGACCCTGATGTAAAGTATGTTTGTTGTGGATCTTTTTTCTTTATCTTTTCTACACATTTATAGGGGATGGCAACTGAACCAGAGGAGGAATTTTTCATGACACCATTTTGGGGTGAAGTCGTTGGTACAATGCTTCTTATTATTTTCGGTGGCGGTGTGTGTGCGGCAGTCAGTTTAAAGAAATCGCTCGCTTACCAGTCCGGCTGGATTGTAATCGCTTTCGGATGGGGATTTGCAGTAGCGATTGCAGCTTATGCCACTGGAGGAATTAGCGGTGCACATTTAAACCCGGCGCTGACAATAGGTCTTGCATTAGAAGGAAGTTTTCCTTGGGCTGATGTTCCAATGTATATTGTCGGTCAAATGCTTGGCGCATTACTCGGAGCTATTATTGTCTTCTTACATTACTTACCACACTGGAAAGCGACAGACGATCCAGGTGCAAAACTAGGCGTATTCTCAACTGGTCCTGCGATTCCGCATACTTTTGCAAACGTGCTCAGTGAAGTCATTGGTACATTTGTATTGGTGGTAGGAATTTTAGCGATTGGTGCAAATAAATTTGCAGACGGAGTCAATCCGCTGATTGTTGGTTTCTTAATTGTCGCAATTGGTCTTTCATTAGGTGGTACAACTGGTTACGCAATTAACCCTGCACGTGATTTAGGTCCAAGAATCGCACATGCCATTCTGCCGATTCCAGGTAAAGGTCCATCAAATTGGAAATATGCTTGGGTTCCTGTTGTTGGTCCAATTTTGGGCGGTGCATTTGGCGGTGTTTTCTATAATGCAGCCTTTAAAGCGAACGTCACACCAGCCTTTTGGATTGTAAGCGTTATTTTAGTTGTGGTATTGTTAGGACTCTATGTTTCTACGAAAAACCAGACAAATGCTGTCAATGAAAGTATGTAAGGGGAGGAAAACACCATGGCAAAAGAAAAATATATTCTCGCATTAGATCAAGGGACAACAAGCTCAAGAGCGATCTTATTTGATCAAGAAGGTAAAATTGCCCATACAGCTCAGAAGGAATTCAATCAATATTTTCCGAACCCAGGCTGGGTAGAACACAATGCAAATGAAATTTGGAGCTCTGTTCTATCAGTTATTTCAACTGCTTTAATCGAATCAGGAATTGAAGCAGATCAAATCGCCGGTATCGGAATTACGAACCAGCGTGAGACAGCTGTCGTTTGGGATAAACATACAGGCGCACCCGTTTACAATGCAATTGTTTGGCAGTCACGACAAACATCTGGTATATGTGATGAGCTAAAAGCGCAAGGGCATGATGAAACGTTTAGAAATAAAACGGGTCTACTCATTGATGCTTATTTCTCAGGTACTAAAGTGAAATGGATTTTAGACAATGTAGAAGGTGCTCGTGAGAAAGCAGAAAATGGTGACTTGCTGTTTGGCACAATTGATACATGGCTCATTTGGAAAATGACTGGCGGTCAATCACACGTGACAGATTATTCGAATGCATCAAGAACGTTAATGTTCAATATTTACGATCTGAAATGGGATGAAGAACTACTTGATATTTTAGGTGTTCCAGCTTCCATGCTGCCAGACGTCAAACCATCATCACACATTTATGGTGAAACAACAGACTATCACTTCTTCGGTAAAAATATTCCGATTGCAGGAGCGGCAGGAGATCAGCAGTCTGCGTTATTCGGTCAGGCTTGCTTTGAAGAAGGAATGGCGAAGAACACATATGGTACAGGATGTTTCATGTTGATGAATACAGGGGAAAAAGCAATTAAGTCGGATCATGGATTGTTAACGACGATTGCATGGGGCATTGACGGCAAAGTTGAATATGCTTTAGAAGGAAGTATTTTCGTTGCTGGCTCAGCGATCCAGTGGCTGCGTGATGGACTTAGAATGTTTAAAGACTCAAAAGACAGTGAAGCTTATGCTGAGCGCGTTGAGTCAACAGACGGCGTATATGTCGTACCAGCATTTGTTGGTTTAGGCACACCATACTGGGATAGTGATGTCCGAGGCGCTGTATTCGGTTTAACACGCGGTACTTCTAAAGAGCACTTTGTTCGTGCAACGTTAGAATCACTTGCTTATCAAACGAAAGATGTTTTAGATGCGATGGAAAAAGATTCAAACATCTCACTTAAAACATTGCGCGTCGATGGCGGGGCTGTAAAGAATGATTTCTTAATGGGCTTCCAAAGTGATTTGCTCGATGTACCAGTAGAACGTCCAGAAATTAATGAAACGACGGCACTCGGTGCGGCCTATCTTGCGGGAATTGCAGTTGGCTTCTGGAACGACCGTTCAGACATTGCAAAACAATGGAACCTTGACAAGCGCTTTGAACCTAAAATGGAAGAAGACAGCCGTGACTCGTTATACAGCGGGTGGAAAAAGGCTGTAAAAGCAGCTCAAGCTTTCAAATAAACAAAAAGTATGGTATACTTCAAGTAAGTTAATAGAACGGTTGGAGAACTGGAGAGACCGCAAGCACCGAAGTGTAGAAATACGCTTTGGGTGTTTGCGGTCTCTTTTTCTTTACCGTACAACATGGGAGGAACAAGAGATGACTTTTTCTAGCTTAGAAAGAGAACAAATGCTTCAGGACATGACAAAAAAACCATATGATGTGTTTATCATTGGTGGGGGTATTACTGGCGCTGGTACAGCACTTGATGCGGCTTCACGCGGAATGCGTGTCGGTCTTGCGGAAATGCAGGACTTCGCAGCAGGTACGTCTAGCCGCTCAACGAAACTTGTACACGGCGGACTTCGTTATTTAAAACAATTTGAAGTGAAAATGGTCGCAGAGGTCGGTAAAGAGCGTGCCATCGTATACGAAAACGGTCCTCATGTGACAACGCCAGAATGGATGCTTCTTCCGATGCATAAAGGCGGGACATTCGGTAAGTTTTCAACTTCAATCGGACTTAGAGTATATGACTTTTTAGCTGGCGTTAAGCATAGTGAACGCAGAAGTATGCTAAGTGCAAAAGAGACACTTGCAAAAGAACCGCTAGTGAAAAAGGATGGCTTAAAAGGCGGGGGCTACTATGTTGAATACCGTACAGATGATGCACGCCTGACAATTGAAGTCATGAAAGAGGCTGTGAAATTCGGGGCAGAAGCGGTCAACTATGCGAAAGTAAAAGAATTTATTTATGATAAAGGCAAAGTTGTCGGTGTTGTCATTGAAGATGTCACAACACAGAAAACATACGATGTATATGCGAAAAAAATCGTCAATGCGACAGGTCCATGGGTCGATCAGCTAAGAGACAAGGACCACTCAAAAGAGGGGAAACATTTACAACATACAAAAGGAATTCACTTAGTATTTGACCAATCTGTTTTCCCATTAAAACAAGCAATCTACTTTGACACACCTGATAAACGAATGGTCTTTGCGATTCCAAGAGAAGGAAAAACGTACGTGGGAACAACAGATACCGTTTACAAAAAACAGCTGGAACATCCGCGTATGACAAAAGCAGATCGTGATTACGTGATCAAAGCCATTCAATATATGTTCCCAGATCTTCATATTACAGAGAAAGACGTTGAATCTAACTGGGCTGGTCTTCGTCCACTCATTCATGAAGAAGGCAAAGATCCTTCAGAAATTTCTCGTAAGGATGAGGTATGGACATCATCTTCAGGCTTAATCACGATTGCTGGCGGTAAATTAACAGGTTACCGTAAAATGGCTGAACACATTGTGAATCTTGTACGTGATGGACTTAAAGAGGAAACTGGAAAAGATTTCGGACCATGTAAAACGAAACATATGCCAATTTCAGGCGGGCATGTAGGCGGTTCAAAAAATATGGCATCCTTTGTTCAAGCGAAAACGGCAGAAGGAGCATCCGTTGGTTTGACAGAACCGATTGCACAAAAATTAGCTGAGAAATACGGCTCAAACGTCAGCAATGTCTTCAAGCGTGTGGAGCAGCTTCAAGGGGAAGCAGACAAACGAAATATTCCCGCATATGTGTTGGCTGAACTTGTCTATGCGATCGAAGAAGAATTGGCTGTTACACCTGTCGATTTCTTCTTGAGAAGAACAGGCAGCCTATTATTTAATATCAATTGGGCAAAAACGTATGCACAGCCTGTTGTTGACTATATGGCAGATCGTTTTGGCTGGGATGAAGCGACAAAACAGAAACATCAAACTGAATTAGACCGACTATTCCATGAAGCAGTCGTACCGCTTGATGCTGAATAAGTAAAAAGCCGATCGTGTATCGGCTTTTTTTATTTTGTTCATCGTTTTTTCATATGTTCATGATATAACATGACATGAAGGATAATTCCATATAAAATAACAGTAGATGTTATTTTATTGATGATAAGAGCTGGGAGGACGACCATGAGTTGGAATGCGAATTATGAGCGTTGGATCAATGAGAAGCACCTGGATACTGAACTAAGGGAATGGCTGGAGGCACATCAAGATGATCATCAAGCGCTTGAAGACTGCTTCTACAAAAACCTTGAGTTTGGTACTGGAGGAATGCGCGGAGAAATTGGTGCTGGAACGAACCGAATGAATGTTTACACTGTTCGAAAAGCATCTGCTGGTCTTGCTGCGTATATTGCAGCACATGGAGAGGATGCAAAAAAAAGAGGCGTCGCCATTGCCTATGATTCACGCCATAAATCTCCTGAATTTGCGATGGAAGCGGCCAAAACACTTGCTTCACATGGCATTCAAACATACGTATTTGACGAACTGCGTCCGACACCAGAACTCTCTTTTGCAGTTCGAGAACTGAATGCTTTTGCAGGGATTGTTGTGACAGCAAGTCACAATCCGCCAGAATATAATGGCTATAAAGTTTATGGAGAAGATGGAGGCCAAATGCCCCCATTTGAAGCAGATCAAGTCATTAAAGAAGTAGATGCCATCGAAAATGAATTAGCCATTTCAGTGGAATCAGAAGAAGTATTGAAGCAAAATGGTTTGATCCGCATGATTGGTGAAGAAATCGATCAAGCGTATATGGAAAAATTAAAAACGATTCGTGTGCACCCTGAGCTTGCAAAAGAAGTCGATGTCAAAGTGGTGTTTACCCCGCTTCATGGGACGGCGAATAAACCTGTCCGAAACGGACTTCAGGCCTTTGGTTATAAGCATGTGACGGTTGTACCTGAACAGGAAAAACCAGATCCGCAATTCTCGACGGTTACGTCTCCAAATCCAGAGGAGCATGCCGCTTTTGAATACGCCATCAAGCTTGGCGAAAAGCAAAATGCTGATATTTTGATTGCGACAGATCCAGATGCAGATCGATTAGGTATCGCTGTGAAAAATCATGATGGTGAATTTACCGTTTTGACCGGCAACCAAACAGGCGCCTTACTACTTCATTATTTATTATCTGAAAAACAAAAACTAGGTCAGCTGCCGCCTCGCCCCGTTGTGATGAAAACGATTGTGACAAGTGAGCTTGGGCGTGCTGTTGCCTCAGCATTTGGAGCTGACACGATTGATACGCTCACTGGCTTTAAATTTATCGGAGAAAAAATCAAGCAGTTCGAGGAAAGCGGAAAATACACGTTTCAATTTGGCTATGAAGAAAGCTACGGCTATTTGATCGGTGATTTTGCACGAGATAAAGATGCAGTTCAAGCTGCGTTATTAGCAGTTGAAGTCGCAGCCTTTTATAAGAAACAAGGGAAGTCATTATATGATGCGCTTGTTGATATTTTTAAGGAATTTGGATTTTACAGAGAAGGGTTAAAGTCATTAACCTTAAAGGGGAAAGTAGGAGCGGAGCAGATTTCTGCTATTCTTCATACCTTTAGATCAAACCCGCCAGCTTCTATCGCTGGTCAGCGCATTACGGTCATTGAGGATTATCAATCAAGTCAAAGGCACCTTGTGGCTGAAAAGAAAGAAGAAACGATTCATCTGCCGGCATCAAACGTTCTGAAATATTTTCTTGAAGATGGCTCATGGTTTTGTTTACGACCTTCTGGTACTGAGCCTAAAGTCAAATTTTATATTGCAGTCAAAGGCACATCGTTAACAGACAGCGAAGAAAAGCTGAAACACTTATCAGAAGAAGTCATGAAAGTCGTCTATGACATTGTGGAAGAAACAGCTAAATAAAACATCACAAAGCCATCATGTCATGCATGATGGCTTTTTCTCAGTCAAAAGGATGAGAAAAAATCATCCTTTTTGAGAAAGAGCCGCACAGATGCTCATGGTATAATCAACATATTGATAAGAGAGGCAGTAAAAGCCGGGGGTACACACGATGGGAGATTACCAAGAAAAAGTCAAAACATTAAAAACGTTAAAAGAAATTGCTGAAAAGCTAAATGAAGGGATGGAAATGAAGGAAACGCTTCATGAAGTGCTTCATATGCTTATGGAAGTGACAGGCTTTCAAACAGCATGGATTTATTTTATAGAAGAAGACGGATCGTATGAACTAATGGCAGAAGTATGCTTACCTGAAGCGCTGGCAAAGGATCGAAAGCAATTGATGTGTCAAAACGATTGCTATTGCATCAACCGCTACACGAAAGGCTCACTGCAATCAGCTACCAATATCATCAATTGTAAACGGATTGAAACGGCGATTGAGCAAAAGCTTGGAGATACAGAAGGAATTACCCATCATGCAACCGTTCCGCTCCAAGCATGTAAGCGTACGTTTGGCTTATTAAATGTGGCGGCAAAAGGGAAGGTCACATTTACACAGGAGGAGCTGAATCTGCTTGAAAGTATTGCACTGCAAATTGGTACGGCTATTCAGCGCATGAAGCTTGTGCAAAATGAGCAGCAGCATGCACTTTTAGAAGAACGAAACCGGCTTGCGCAGGATTTACATGATTCTGTGAATCAAATGCTGTTTTCCGTGAGTTTGACTGCAAAGGCAGCGCGTCAAATGACCAGTGATCAACATTTAGGGGAAATGATTGATTTTATTCAGCATTTATCACAAGATGCCCTCATTGAAATGCGTTCACTCATCTGGCAGTTAAGACCAAAAGGACTTGAAAAAGGATTTACGACAGCGATTGAAGAGTATGCACAGCTTTTAGGTCTAAATTGTTCATTGTCTTTATCAGGCTGTATGGAAATAGATCATTCAAAGCACGAAACCTTATTTCGCGTATGCCAAGAAGCTCTAAATAATTGCCAAAAGCATGCGGGCGTTGAGAAAGTAGAGGTCAAACTGGAGCAATCAGGAGATACGTTTGGTATGAAAATCATCGATCAGGGAAAGGGATTTCAGTATGATGAACAAATGAGTCTTCCTTCATTTGGGCTGAAAGGGATGGCTGACCGTATCCGAAGAGCAGGAGGTACATTTTGCATCAATTCTGAGCTAGGGAAGGGAACGACGATTGATGTGAAAGTACCATTTTCTCAAGAAAGGAAGGGATTGTCATGAGGGTAGTCATTGCAGATGATCATCACATTGTCCGAAAAGGACTGGTCTTTTTCTTGCAAACCCAGCCAGATGTGGACATCGTTGGTGAAGCATCCAATGGAGAAGAGGCACTACAGGTAGTGAGGCAGACAAAGCCTGACATTGTCTTGATGGATCTTTCTATGCCTGTAATGAATGGGATTGAGGCGACAAAGCAAATGACGCTGGATATGCCGGATGTCCGCATTGTCATTTTGACAAGCTATGCAGATAAGGACTATGTGATCCCTGCTATCCAAGCGGGAGCAAAGGCTTATCAGCTCAAAGATGTCGCACCTGAAAAGCTTCTCACGACAATGATTGAGGTGCAAAATGGTACGTACCAGCTAGATGGTCATATTACAGCGTTTCTTGTCCAGCATCTAACTGAACCTAAAGAGCAAAAATGGGCCCTGATGAACGAGTTGACCAATAGGGAACGTGATGTTTTATTTGAGATTGCGAAAGGGAAAAGTAACAAAGAAATTGCCTCATCGCTTTTTATTTCTGAAAAGACTGTGAAAACTCACGTGTCTCATGTGTTATCAAAGTTAGAGCTGGCAGATCGAACTCAGGCCGCTCTATATGCGGTAGATTATCAAAAAAATCAGCCGAAAGAGCTGTTGTAAACAGTCATGGTGGACATTCCAAAAGACTTCATGAGTATTTCTCATGAAGTCTTTTCTTCTTTATGAAAGGCGTTAGTTTAAGGCTGAAAAGAAAACAAAGAGCTAAAAAAAAGTTCATTCTAGCCCTATGTCAACAATCTGAAAGAAAATCAGCCTTTTCCTTTATGTGTACATCGGTTCAGCATATGCTTCAGCAACGGCAGCCTCTGAAGCATGGTCGATATACTGCAGGAGTCCGTATAAACATTTTTCAACATCTGCATCGTTCCGGTTAAATTGATACGCATGTAAGAAATGCTCAATACGTTTCGAGAGCAAATCATCTTGCGTACGGACCATAAGAATAAGTAAATTATCCCATTGCGAGCGATGCGTATAATAAAGTGCCTTATCATAATCTGCCACATTCATTAAACCTTCTCCTTTCCCTTGAGAAGTCTTACTTAGTTTGCTCGGATCAGATCGACTTTTTCAGGGGAAAAGTTGGTGTCTGCATAAACAGGGTACCGGGAATTATAGGCTGAATAAATGCTTGATGTATGAAAAAGAACCAACCAGCAAAACCTAAACAAAATAGACATGAAAGTGAGAATATTGATATTATGCACCCGAAATTATGGATGCTTTTTGCAGCAGGAATTGTTTTATTCGGCAGTCTCATGGTTCATCTATCTTCACAAGCAGCTGTGCAGCCGGCAGAGAATTGGGAAAGACTTGCGTATACTGCCTTGCAAGATGAATATGAAGGCGCCGCTTTAAACGATTATCATTACATTGGACGTACACAAGTGAATGAAGATCAAACAAAAGATGTGTTTCGTGTGACCGTGAAGGAAGGCTCCACACGATTTGCAGCACATGCAGAAATTTATTTTCATCCGGTGACGGGTCATTTGATTAGTATTAACGTGTTTCGGTTATAAAAAAGCACCTCTTTTAAAAAGAGGTGCTCCAGCTGAAAAGAAGATCTATTTCATGCTTCCTTGAAGATATGAACGAATATCCACACCAAGTGAATCCGCTAAACGCTGTCCATAATCTTCATCTGCACGATAGAAGTTGCAGATCGCAAGTAATTTCGTTTTTTCATTTACGTCTTTCAAGTCAGCTGTCAGGTTTTTGATCAATGCTTGTTTCTCTTCTTCAGAGTAGCTTCGATATTTTTCTCCAGCTTGTTTGAAATCGTTTGGTTTTTCGATTTTTTGTCTCACCATACGGTCACCGTGAAGAACCGGTTCACTTTCTTTGTAGTGAGGGTTTTCTTTTGGCTGATCGTCATAACGGTTTGGTTCATAGTTAATATGACCGCTTGGACGAGTTGTAGTCATAAAGCCATCCTGTTGGTTATTGTGAACAGGCGCATAAGGACAGTTCACTGGGATGCGCATGTAGTTTGCACCTAGGCGGTGACGCTGCGTGTCAGGATAAGAGAACAGACGACCTTGAAGCAGTTTGTCTTCAGATGCTTCAATTCCTGGTACTAGGGCACTTGGCGTGAAAGCAGCTTGCTCTGTTTCAGCAAAGAAATTTTCTGGATTGCGGTTCAGTGTCATGCGGCCCACTTTTTGCAGCGGATAATCTTCCTCGCTCCATGTCTTCGTCGGATCACATGGATCATAATCTAGTTCATCATAATCACTGAGCGGCATAAGCTGAACGTAAAGATCCCATGCTGGATAATTTCCTTTTTCAATACGATCATACAAGTCTCTTGTCGCATGCTGGAAGTCGTTTGCTTGAATTTCTGCAGCTTCTTCCATCGATAAATTGCGAATGCCTTCTGATGGTCTCCAGTGGTATTTCACATATTTTGTTTCTCCGTATTTGTTTACCCATCTAAACGTATGAACACCAGAACCGCGCATTTCAGCGTAGTTCGCAGGAATACCTTCGTCAGAGAAGAGCCATGTGAGCATGTGAGTAGATTCAGGTGTTAACGTCATAAAATCCCAATAACGGTCAGGATCTTGAATGTTGGTTACAGGATCTGGCTTGAGAGAGTGAACCATATCAGGGAATTTAAGTGCATCACGAATGAAGAAGATCGGCAAGTTGTTCCCAACTAGATCATAGTTGCCTTCTTCTGTATAAAATTTGACAGCGAAGCCGCGAGGGTCACGTAATGTTTCAGGCGAACCTTTAGGGTGAATAACCGTTGAGAAACGGACAAAAACGTCTGTTTGTTTTCCTTCTTCACTTAAGAAGGCTGCTCTTGTATGTTTCTCCATGCTATTTTCTACTTCAAATACACCATAAGCGCCGGCGCCTCTTGCATGAACGACACGCTCTGGAATACGTTCACGGTCAAAGTGTGCAAGTTTTTCAATCAAATGGTAATCATCAAGAAATGAAGGCCCCCTGTGACCAGCAGTTCTTGAGTTTTGATTATCGCCAACTGGCACGCCTTGATTCGTTGTCAAATTTTTATGATTAGAATTTGTCATTCTTTTTCTCCTCCTGTAAACAAAAAATGGTTTCTAGCAATCTATATACCCTAATTATATTGAATCAAACATGATAGTCAATATTTATTTATAATAATTTTAAATAAATTATTATTACAAGGAGGTAAAGAAAAAGACGAAAGAAATAAATTCTTTCGCCTTAGAGCAGAAGCTCTCTTAGAGCATCTTTGTTTTGTGTTAAATCATTTAATGTGTATTGGTCAAGAACGCGTAAATAAGCAGTGAGTGCTTCATGAAGTACGTGCTTTAATGAACAAATCGGGGAGATAATACAGCTGTTTTTCTTCGGATCAAAGCATTCAACCATGACTAAATCATCCTCTGTATAGCGGACAACCTCACCAATATTAATGCTTTCTGGGCTTTTCCCCAGCCTAATCCCACCATTTCTTCCGCGGATCGTTTCTACATAACCACGTTTTCCTAGATGGTAAATTACCTTTGTCAGGTGATTTTTCGAAATGCCATAAATATCGGCAATCTGCTGAATATTTGACAGTTCATTGTTTTCTCTCGAAGCTAAATAAATGAGTACCCTTAATGAGAAATCTGTATAATTCGTAAGTTTCATTTGGACGACCTCTAAACCTAATAGAGTTTTGTATCATCGTAACACATTTTAGACAAAAACTGTTCGAGAAAGTGCTAAATGTGACAACATTTAAAACATGTATTATAAATATTGCTTTTATACGTTGTCTTCCATTACGATAAAGATGTATTTAAAATACATCTTTTGAAAGAAGGAATAACGATGTTATCCACAGATCAAATGAATGCCATTAAACAATCAGCCCCTCTTCTAAAAGCTGAGGGAACAAAACTTGTGACAGTTTTTTATCAAAATATGATTAGACAGCATCCAGAGCTACTCAATCAGTTTAATAAAACAAATCTCATGAATGGAAGCCAGCCAGAGGCGCTTGCCGCAACACTCTATCAAGCTGCACTGCACATTGACCGCTTGGCAGACTTGCTTCCTGCTGTGAAACAAATTGCCCATAAGCATGTCAGTGTCATGGTGAAAAAAGAGCAGTACCCAATCGTCGGATATCACCTTCTTGAAGCAATGAAAGAGGTATTTGGGTTATCAGAGGAAGATGACACATTGTTGGCTTGGAAGGCTGCATATGACATCATTGCGAATATATTCATCACCATTGAGGCAGAAATGATGGCTGAAAATGTGAAACAAACTGGTGGATGGGCAGATGTCAAACCGTTTATTGTGAAGAAAAAGAAACAAGAATCTCCATCACTCATTTCCTTTTATTTAGTACCAGAGGATGAATCTGAGCTACCAATGTATGAAGCTGGTCAATACATTACGGTGCAGGTAGATATGCCGGGTGAAGCCTATGTATGCAGCAGACAATACAGTTTATCAGATCAATATCACCCATCTTACTATCGCATCACAGTGAAACGAGATGGGCATGTCTCCACATTCCTGCATGATGAAATGAGAGAAGGCGATGTTCTTCACGTCAGTATGCCGCAGGGAATGTTTTGCTTGCGAGATGACACAAAAGAACCCGTTTATTTGATTAGTGCCGGTTCTGGTGTCACACCAATGATTGGTTTAGTGAAAACAGCATCGCATAACAATCAGCCATTCACGATGATTCATGCAGACAGACTAGAGGATGTAACCGCTTTTGAACAAGAGTATGAACACGTTCTCACTTCATCTCCAGAGGGGCGTATTATCCTTTGTAACGAACAATTTGAAAAGAGTGTAAAGAGTGAGCTGGTTGAGAAGGTGGCTACGCGGATTGACCGACCTTTCCTTCAATCAGTCATTAGTGAAGGAAAAGGCCAATTTTATGTTTGCGGTTCCCCAGTATTTACACAGGAGATGATCCTTATTCTAAAAGCGTTGGACATTCCGGAAGAGAATATCCATTTTGAAGCGTTCGGCGGGCAGTCCATGAAAGAGATGGAAGTCGTCTAAACAACTGGCTGAACATCATGTTTTATTAGGTACGCTCATATAGTAGGGATAAGTCCGATGAGGAGGGATGGTTTCCTTGAGCGTATCTGAAAAGCGTCTTTTACAACGAGCCATTGATGAAATTACAGAAATTGCAGAAGGATTTGGTCTGGATTTTTATCCGATGAGGTATGAAATCTGTCCCGCGGAGATTATTTATACATTCGGTGCATATGGCATGCCAACACGATTTAGCCACTGGAGCTTTGGAAAGCAATTTCACAAAATGAAGCTTCATTATGATTTAGGATTAAGCAAAATTTATGAGCTGGTGATTAATTCAAATCCTTGCTATGCCTTTCTCCTTGATAACAATTCGCTTGTTCAAAATAAACTAATTGTGGCTCATGTCTTGGCACACTGCGATTTCTTTAAAAACAACTGCCGTTTCCAAAACACAAAACGAGATATGGTGGAAAGTATGTCAGCGGCAGCAGAGCGAATTAAAGAATATGAACATATCCACGGTACAAAAGAAGTCGAGTCCTTTTTAGATGCTGTATTGGCATTGCAGGAGCATATTGATCCGTCGCTTGTTCGTTCAAAATTAAGCTGGAATCTCGACGATGAAGATGAATATGAAGAGGACAAACCAAAACGTCAAACGCCATATGATGATTTGTGGGGAATGGATGAACCGAAAACACGTGAGAAAAAGAAAACGATCAAGCAATTCCCCCCAAAGCCAGAAAAAGATATTTTGCTCTTTATCGAGGCACACTCCCGGGAGCTAGAGCCTTGGCAGCGGGATGTGCTGACGATGCTGAGAGAGGAAATGCTCTATTTTTGGCCACAGCTAGAAACGAAAATCATGAATGAAGGCTGGGCATCGTATTGGCACCAGCGGATTATGCGTGAACTTGATTTAGATTCAAGTGAATCGATTGAATTTGCCAAATTAAATGCAGGTGTCGTGCAGCCATCTAAGACAGGAATCAATCCTTACTATTTAGGGCTGAAGATTTTTGAAGATATTGAAGAGCGCTACGATCATCCATGCGAGGAATTAAAAAAAGCAGGAGTGACGGAAGGGTCCGGTCGCAGCAAAATGTTTGAAGTGCGAGAAATTGAATCAGACATTTCTTTTATTCGAAATTACTTAACGAAAGACCTTGTGATGAGGGAAGATTTGTACTTGTTTCAAAAGCAGGGGAGAGACTATAAAGTCATTGATAAAGAATGGAAGGCAGTCCGTGATCAGCTAGTCAGCATGAGGGTCAATGGCGGCTTTCCGTATTTGACAGTCATCGATGGCGACTATTTAAAAAACAATGAACTCTATATTAAACATTGGTATGAAGGCATTGAGCTCGATCTCAAATACTTAGAAAAGGTGCTTCCATATTTGTATCAGCTATGGGGAAGAAGTGTGCATATCGAGTCAGTTCTTGAAGGAAAAGAAGTGATGTTTTCATACGATGGAAAAGGGGTTCATAGGAAGTATCTCACTTAATGATCAAAAAAGATGTCTACGACTAGACATCTTTTTTTGTGATTAGCACTTTATTGGTTTTTCAGCAGTTTGAAAATGTGTTTCGCTTGATCTGTATTTTCCATGAGCCCTTTTAGCTGTTCGCTTGTTGGCCCATAAGCATAAAATGGTACTTCATCCCCTGTATGACCCGATGTGGTCCAGCCTGTATGAGACCTCGTATTGATGACCTTTTCGATGGCATCATCAATTTGAACAGGATCTTTTGTTTCAGCTGCTTTTTGAATAGAGGCGATTTCCTCTTTTGTGAAATCAAGGTCGATGTATTGTTTGAGCGCAGTCTCGACCGTCATACCCCCAACAATTTTGTTTGCAATGAAATCAGGTGTCTTTTTTGCTGCTTTGACAGGCTGATAATCCCAGCTGCCCGAGCCGTCTGCCCCGAAGGAAAGGCCGCCAGTTGAATGATCTGCTGTCGTGATGACTAACGTGTTTTTATCCTTTTTTGCGAAACGAATGGCTTCTTCAAATGCTTTTTCAAAATCTTTCATCTCACTCATCGCACTGACAATATCGTGGTCATGTCCAGCCCAGTCAATTTGACTGCCTTCAACCATGAGGAAAAATCCTTTTTTGTTTTTAGACAGCTGTTTGATGGCTGAGGATGTCATGTCTTGCAAGGAAGGGGTCGTTTTATCACGATCAATTGCTTTATCGAGACCACCGTCAGCAAAAATGCCTAACAATTTTTGCTGTTTGTTTTTTTGTAAGTCCGCTTTATTGGTTACGTAACGATAGCCTGCTTTTTGAAATTCTTTCGTCAAATCACGATCTTTGCGGACAAAATCGATCAGTCCTCCGCCAAGCATGACATCGACTGTATGCTGTTTGCCAATTTTCTCATCGAAGAAATCATCAGCAATGGCTGCTGTGTTTTTTCTAGAAACATCGTGAGCGGCATACGCAGCAGGTGTCGCATTGGTTAATTCAGATGTGACGACAAGACCAGTAGACTTTCCTTTGCGTTTTGCTTCTTCCAATACTGTTTTTAGTTTTTTGCCATTTTTGTTTACACCAATGGCGTTGTTGTATGTCTTTTGACCAGTTGCCATGGCTGTCCCAGCTGCTGCTGAATCAGTAATGTTACTTTTAGAATCATCAGGGTATGTTTTATGCATGCCAGTGAGGTAAGGGTCAAACGCTGTTTGCTTGGAAAGATCACCGTTGTGTTTAAATGAGCGGTAAGTTGAAAGGTAAGGTGTTCCCATGCCATCTCCAATGAGCACGATCACATTTTGTACGTCATTTTTTGGTTTCTTTTTAGCCTCAGCTTTGTCAGCCTGTCCAAATTCAATTCCTGAAAAAATACCAATCGATAACACTGATGCGGCTGCGATTGCAGCTATTTTCGTTTTCGAGCTTTTCAACACACTCATTCATTTTGCCTCCTCATTGTTTATGTATCGCTCTCACGTTTACAATGGTAGAGCAGAAGTGTGGATTCCAAATGACAGCACCGTAAAGTTCACTTTAAAATTGTAAAGGTCCACTTTACATAGAATGAACCAAAAAGAGAAATGAATGTATGATTTATCTATGACAAGATGCATTTGTTTTGTCATGATTGTGTAATAAAAATGAAATAAAAAGAACCCTAAAAAAAAATATTTTTTGCCGAATTAATAAGCATAATGTCGTAGGAAGTCAAGACTATTTCTTCTGGTATTCGATCCTTATAATAGAAAGTAGATAAAAATTCGGATCACGATAGATACATACAGGAGGAACAAATGAAAAAACAATTGATCACAGCTGCAAGTGCAGTTCTACTTGGGACGACATTATTTGCCGGAGCTGCCTCAGCACAATCAGTAAAGGTTCAAAAAGGTGACTCTCTTTCTGTTCTAGCGAAAAAATACAAAACAACCGTGAGTAAGATTAAATCAGACAATAAACTGAAATCTAACACGATTTATGTTGGACAAACTTTAAAAGTGAATGGTACTTCTTCAAAAAAGGTAACGAAAACATCAAAAACAACAACAAAAGTAAAAGCGTCTTCAACGACAGCCACTCATAAAGTTGTCAAAGGTGATACTTTATCTAAAATCGGCAAAAAATATGGAATGACAGTGAAAGAGCTGAAATCGTTAAATAAACTCAAAACAGATCTGATTAAAATTGGACAAAAGCTGAAAGTGAAAAAGACATCCAAAGTGAAACCAACACCTGTCAAAGAAAAAACAGTTGCTACTTCTTCTTTAAATACGTCTAAACTCGTAGCAGATGCGAAAGCACAAAACGGTACACCATATAAATGGGGTGGAACGACACCGAAAGGCTTTGATTGCAGCGGTTTTATGTGGTATATCATTAACAAACAAACAAAGATTTCAAGACAAACGACTGAAGGTTTTTGGGGATCAATGAAAAGCGTCTCAACACCTAAAGTTGGAGATTTTGTCTTCTTTACAACCTATAAATCTGGCCCATCTCACATGGGTGTCTACCTTGGGAACAACAAGTTTATCCACGCTGCTTCTGATGGTGTGACGATCAGCGATATGACTTCAAGCTATTGGAAGCCAATTTACCTTGGCGCAAAGACATTTGTAAATTAATAATGGATCTTAAGAGACTGCTTACTAGGCAGTCTCTTTTTTTGTATATCGTTTGCGCAGCTAAAACAGTCCTTTATCATAGCTCTCTATGAGTCTAAAGGCTTTTAAATAAGCAAAAGTGAAGACAAGTTATCAAAAGAATAATTTTATTTTCACTTTATAAAAATTATATCAAAAAAAGTATAATTTTGTATGTTGTATAATAAATAGAAGAGGCCAAGCTATGATTTGAATAAAGATTGAAGAAAATCTACCATGAATATTGACAAGTATTTTGTTGATAAATAAGAATTTTCACTCTATTTTGAAAAAAAGTGTTTTCATTTTTTAATTTTCATATATAATAATTTTACGCCACCAATTTATTGCGCTAAATTAAATCTAAATATTCAGAAAATAAAGTGAATTACGAAGTGGTGGCGTCTTTAGACGGATACTAAGTTTTGGGAGTGATGGTATGAGCAATTCGTTGTTTAGGAAGAAGAGCATTTCAGAGCTTATTGCGGCAACACAAGGGGAAAAAGCGTTAAGAAAGGAATTAGGTTCATTTGACTTAACGATGCTTGGTATTGGAGCGATTATCGGTACAGGGATATTTGTTCTGACAGGTACAGGCGCCGTTACAGCAGGACCAGGACTTATTTTATCATTTGTGATTGCAGGTCTTGCATGTTTATTTGCGGCATTGTCATATGCGGAATTCGCTTCCACAGTGCCAGTATCAGGATCTGTTTATACATTTACGTACGCATCCATGGGAGAATTTTTAGCGTTTATCATTGGCTGGGATTTGATATTAGAATATATGCTAGCCGCTAGTGCCGTTTCAGCAGGCTGGTCAGGCTACTTTGTGTCGTTTTTAAAAGGGATAGGGATTCATATACCGGTTGAATTAACAGCAGCACCAGGTGGTTTAAAGGGTCAAGTGACATATTTTAATCTTCCTGCATTTATTATTTTAATGATCATCACCTTCTTGCTGTACTTCGGTATTAAAGAATCAAAACGAGTCAACAACATCATGGTCATTATGAAAATTGCGGTGATTCTGCTCTTTATTTTAGTCGCTGTGAAATATGTAAAACCTGAAAACTGGACACCATTCGTTCCTTTTGGAACTTCAGGCGTGTTAAGTGCAGCAGCTCTCGTATTCTTTGCATTTATCGGATTTGATGCAGTTGCTTCTGCGGCAGAGGAAACAAAAAATCCATCCCGCAACTTGCCAAGAGGAATCATCACTTCCTTATTGATTTGTACCATGTTGTATGTGGTAGTCAGTGCCATCATGACAGGCATTGTTCCATTTATGAACTTTGAGGGAGTATCCCATCCAGTGTCTCTTGTTTTACAAGTAGCCGGTCAAAATTGGGTGGCGGGTATTGTAGATGTTGGGGCGATTTTAGGGATGACCACGGTCATGCTTGTCATGCTGTACGGCCAAACACGTGTCATGTTTGCCATGTCTCGTGATGGCTTGGTACCAAAGGTTCTTTCAAAGGTTCATCCAAAACATAAAACACCTTATATCAATACTCTTTTCTTTGGGACATTGTCAGCATTAATGGGTGGATTCATTCCGCTTGATGAGTTGGCAAGTCTAGTGAACATCGGAACACTTTCAGCTTTCATTTTGATTTCAGTTGCTGTCATTGTCATGAGAAAAACACAGCCTGATTTACCGAGAGCATTCAGATGCCCCGCAGTGCCGCTCATTCCAATCTTGGCTATTCTATCTTGCGGACTGCTCATTTATAAGCTTGGCACCATCACATTTGTTCGTTTCTTAATCTGGCTTGCCATTGGACTTGTTGTCTATTTCTTATATTCAAGAAAGCACTCCGAATTAAACAAAAAATAAGAGTGTACAGAAAAAGCCAGTCAAGTATGACTGGCTTTTTAGTATTAAAAACCTAATTGAAGATCGACATCAATGGATACGATCGCATAGACACAAACGATGACAAAAATATTCAGAACGACGCCTAGGAAACCTGGTCCAGTGCGGCCTTTTTTAATGAACAGTTCAATCACACCGAATGGAACTGCGGCCATTGCAAAAGGAAGCATTTGAAACGAATAAAATGTCACATTGCTAATAATGGCGAGGTTCAGCATGAGCAGCGATAAAATAGCGGTGCCGACTGAAATCCAGCCAAACACATTATGCTCTTTAAAGATTCTTACCAATTCCATAATTCCACCTCGCTCACTTTGGCCGTTTTAATGCGTTTTGTCTTCACAAATTTCTCTATTTCTTTAGAAGGACCTGTGACAACAGAACCGTAAACCGTGACACCATTTTGATTGATGTAGCGTATTCGGTTAGAGAGGTCAAGTTCAGGTCTGCCAGAGATCGTTTTTGCCCAGGATGGATGCTGGTTGACATAGGCGAGGGCATCTTTGAACTGATCAACCTCTGTTTTTGATGTGTGCTGAAGCTCTTTTAAAAATTCAGAGTCTTTCCCGGGAAAACCGATTGGACGCTGATTTCCACTTAATGAATCTTCTGTTTTTATCGCATTCCAAAGCACTTTCATATCATATTTTTTAGCAAATGAATACACGTCTTTCGGTGTGTATGCTTTGTCATAGGATACATACACTTCACTCACTGTTCCTTCAGGCAGCTTGTCTAGAGTAGTGAGTGTTTGTTTTTTAGATGTATCTGCCTGAGACGAAGGGTGCGTAAAGAAATCCTCCGTATTACGTGCGCTGTCGCCATAATAAGAGATCGTAGGCTGCTTTAATTTATCGAAAAACATTTCGATTTGTTCACTGCCGATGGCTTCTGTTTTATTGCCAATTTGTTTTTGTAGCTTAAGTTCTGTGTTCATACCGAATAGTTTGACTTGCCCTTTTAAATCCTTCATATCAATGGCGACATTCGGTTTTGTTAGGGCGACTGTTACAGCGGCCGTTTCCATAAAATGATTGCCTTTACTGTCTGCTCCGCCAACGCCGTAGTATAGAT
This sequence comes from Bacillus sp. FSL K6-1106, assembly GCF_038005245.1. Taxonomy (NCBI): domain Bacteria; kingdom Bacillati; phylum Bacillota; class Bacilli; order Caryophanales; family Bacillaceae; genus Bacillus; species Bacillus sp. FSL K6-1106. The sequence continues at coordinate 176,077 of NZ_JBBOSV010000002.1, read as the reverse complement.
AACTACCTAGTGTACAAAGCGGTAAAATAATCAGCGTAGATATGACAGCAAGCACAGAAATACGTAAATAGGACTTTCTTTTTCCGTATTGTAAAATGGCTTTTTGTTTTTCAGGACTGATGGAGAAGTCTGTCCAATCTGAGTCATTCAGTTCTTGGCTTAAGCGTTTTTCATTTTCTTCGAGCTCTTCTTCAAACGCCATCATTTCTTCTTCATTCATCTCGCCATTATTATATTGTTCCCATCGCTTATTAAACTCTTCATTCATCATTAACACCTCTGTTATATAGTGCTTTTAGGCGCTGCCTTGCACGAAATAAAACACTTTTAAAATTTGCTTCAGTAATATTCATGACCTTGGATGCTTCTTTGTAATTCAGCTCTTTTAAATAATACAATGTCAACGCTTCCTTGTAGTTATCTGGAAGCTGCTCCAAATACATGTTGAGGACTTCTTTTATTTCAATCTGTTCAGCGGGACTTTGTACAGACGTTTGTAAAAGGCCGCCAATGAGATCATCCGATATGGTCACTTCTTTTTTATGTTTCCTGACATAATCAATAAAAGCATTTCGTGCCACCTGAAATAACCAAGGTTTCACTTTGCTATGGTCGTAGGAATGAATATGTATATAAGCACGCATAAAGGTTTCCTGCAATAAGTCCTCTGCCAAATGTTTGTCTTTTGTCATGGAGAGCAGAAACCTGTAAACATCGTTCATATACATTTGATAAATTTCATCGATCGTCACTGATTTTTCTCCCCTCTATGTTATACACGCATAAGAAAGGCATAAAGTTGCACGAAACTTCTCATAGGCCGTACATTACTCATCTCTTTCACCGAATCAAAATCATTTCTCCTTATCATAGCGAAATTTGCATCATTTATAAAGTGTTTTCAATAGAACAAATCAGGAAAAAAACTCAAAAAACGACAATTTTGGACACATTTCTTCCTCTATTCTCTCCTAAAAACACATGCTTGAATACAGAAGAGCGGTCATCTTAAGTGAAAAGATGATTTTAGTGAACCGTCTCAATTTTATCAGCAGGAGAAAATTTTTAGTACCAGGTAATAAAAAATTTGTTATAATAGAAACAAATCCTTCATTCTTCAAACAAAGGAAGTGCACTATGTATAAATTTTCAGGCTATACCGTCAAAGCATTTTTTGCTCTCCGAGGCGGAATCAAAGTATATCAAAAAGAGAATCTGCCAACAGACCGGGGGTTTGTCATTGCTTGTACGCATGAGGGTTTTGTGGATGTTCTTGCATTAGGCGCAGGAATTCTTCCGTTTGAGATCCACTACATGGCGAAAAAAGAATTGTTTGCAAATAAATGGATCGGCGGATTTTTAAAGAAGATTCATGCTTTTCCAGTTGATCGAGAGAATCCTGGGCCAAGCAGTATTAAAACGCCCATTAAATTATTAAAAGAGGGGAAAATCGTTGGGATTTTTCCAAGCGGAACACGTACAACAGAAGATGTTCCTTTAAAAAGAGGGGCCGTTACGATTGCGCAGCTCGGCAAATCACCAATCGTTCCAGCAGCGTACAAAGGACCTTCTAATGCAAAAAGCCTTTTTAAGAAGGGGAAAATGCGCTTAATCATTGGTGAACCGATTGAGCTGTCTGAATTTGATCATCTGCCGCCAAAAGAAAGATTAGGTGCGATGACAGAAGTATTAAACACAAGAATCAAAGAACTTGAAGCTAAGTTAATCGAAAAGGGATAAAGAAAACGACCACTTGCTAAGGCAAGGGTCGTTTTTTTTCTTAAGAAGCGCCTTCTTCAGCTGCTTCTAATAGTTGTTCGTTTAGTTTTTTGACTTCGATGTATGCCACATGGTGTCCATCGACTTCATTAATGATAAATTCATAGCCTTGTTCACGAATCGCGTCATTTTTCTCGACTTCATATTTTTGTGTAAGGAACCAGCCGCCGATTGTGTCGACTTCTTCGTTATCAAGCTGAATACCTAGTAGCAGGTTAACTTGATCTACAAGGACCTTTCCATCAAAGATATAGTGGTCTTCTCCCAGTTTACGCACTTCGTTGATTTCATCAATATCGAATTCATCACGAATTTCACCGACGATTTCTTCAAGGATGTCTTCAACTGTTACAAGTCCTGCTGTACCGCCATATTCATCTGATAAAATGGCCATGTGTACACGCTCACGCTGCATTTTAAGCAGTAGATCATGAACAGGAACTGTTTCAATTACATGAATAATCGGGTTTACAAAATGTTCGATCGTATCACTTGTGGAACATTCACCACTAATACATGCAGTGAGTACTTCTTTAATATTCACAACACCGATGATGTTGTCTTTATCGCCATCTTCAATTGGATAACGTGTATATTTCTCGACCTTGGTCACTTTCAGCATTTCCTCAATGGTAATATCATGAGGGAAGCTGACAACTTCGGTACGAGGAATCATAATTTCTTTCGCCAGACGGTCATCAAATTCAAAAATTTTATTCACATATTTGAATTCAGACTGGTTAATCTCGCCGCTCTTATAGCTCTCTGATAAAATAATCCGCAATTCTTCTTCAGAGTGCGCCATGTCATGCTCAGAAACTTGCTGAAGACCGAACGCTTTTGTTAATAAACGAGCAGATCCATTTAATACCCAGATAAAAGGGAACATCACTTTGTAAAAAACCATAAGCGGTCTAGCAAATAGAAGGGACACTTGCTCAGCCTTTTGAATGGCGAGTGTTTTTGGTGCAAGCTCTCCAACCACGACGTGTAAAAACGTCATAATACTAAACGCAATAATAAAAGTGACAATAGAACTAGCTGATTGAGGAATCGACAGCTCTACAAATAGTGGAGCAAGCATGTGCGCAATTGTTTCTTCCCCTAACCAACCAATCCCAAGGGCGGTAATGGTAATACCGAGCTGACAGGCCGACAGATACTCATCAAGGTGAGTCGTGACATGCTTGACAGCAACTGCTGTTTTATTACCTTCTGCGATTAACTGATCAATTCTTGAGCTTCTTAAGCGAATGATCGCAAACTCTGATGCAACGAAAAATGCGGTTAAAGCTATAAGCAAAGCAACTATAAGTAAATTAACTATGTCCAATTAAGGCCTTCGTTCTGACTTTGAGAACGAAGGTAACACCTCCTGTTTAGTAAAAATTTTAACTTAACAGCAGTAAAAATGATTGGACAGCCGTCATTTTTTCAGGAGTAAGCTGCTCTTTTAGTTTTTCACGTTGTTCTGGCTGAAGCTGCTTACAACGTGCCAAAATGCGGTCCATATGCTCATTCATCCGATCGATATCAGAGGTTAAATGGACAAGTTCGTCATGTTCTTCCTTTTGAGAAGGGAATTGTTCATCTAATCTGGATTTGATGTCAGAAAGAGCCAATCTCTGCTGTTTGCAAAGAACGATTAATTGTAATCGTTTTAAAGCATGTTCATCGTAATAACGATAATTAGAGCAAGATCTAACAGGCGCAAGCAACCCTAGATTCGTATAATAATCTACAGTTCGTTTCGTCACCTGTGCAATCTGTGCTAGTTCACCAATACGATACTTTTTCTCAGCCCCATCTGAACATCTCCTCCTAACCGTCACGTTATAGTTTATGAAAATAGTTTAATATAATTCGAGTCTGAAATACAAGATAATTGTTCAGATTTCCTGCCAATATGAAGAAACAAAGGGCATTTCCATCAATTTAGGTTGTCATCTCTAAAATACTGTAGCGATACAGGAATTTTCAGATTATTTATGGTAAGATAAAATGAATACCGTTTCATATATATGTAGAGAGACGGATTTTACGTGAACCGGAGGTGGTTAAGTGGGGCCCTCAAAGTAGTCTTATTTAATCAGTTAACCGTTTTGCAAAAGACAACATCATCAATCAGGAGGTGACTCCTTGTTCTTCTAAGAAAGAGCAAGGTTAAATGGACGATATTGTTAATCTGAGTATAGTCGGAGTTTTGATTGCTTTAACAGCTTTCTTTGTTGCATCTGAATTTGCCATTGTAAAGGTGAGAAGTTCAAGAATTAATCAGCTTGTTGCCGAAGGGTCCAAAAAGGCTATCATGGCGAAAAAGGTGACATCAAGGCTAGATGAATATTTGTCAGCCTGCCAGCTCGGTATTACAGTGACATCCCTTGGTTTAGGGTGGATCGGTAAACCGGCAGTAAAAGAACTTTTAGTTCGAGGTTTTGGTTTGACAAACATTCCTGATTCAGCAATCAGCCTGATCTCAGCAACACTTGCGTTCTCTATTATTACCTTTTTGCATGTAGTTGTTGGCGAGCTTGCACCAAAAACACTTGCCATACAAAAGGCAGAAAAAATGACGCTTTGGCTGTCAGGACCGCTGCATGCATTTTATATCCTTATGTACCCTTTCATTTATGTGTTGAACGGGTCAGCCCGTGTACTAACGAAAATGATGGGCATCGATATGGGGTCTGAAAAAGAACATTCCCATTCCGAAGAGGAATTAAAGATTTTATTATCTGAAAGCTTAAAAAATGGGGAAATCAACTCATCAGAGTATAATTATATGAACAAGATATTCGATTTTGATAATCGAATCGCTAGAGAAATTATGATACCGCGAAGAGAAATTTGTGCGATTCCAGAAGATATGGCTTTAGACGAAATACTGGCAATCATGACAAAGGAAAAGTACACACGTTTCCCCGTGTTTTCAGGGGATAAAGACCATGTCATTGGCATGCTCAACAAAAAGCAGCTCTTTGCAGATATTGTGTATCTAGGAGAAAAAGATCAACTGAAGCTTCAAGATTATATTTATCCAGTGATTGAAGTGATTGACACGATTCCAATTCAAGAGCTTCTCGTCAAGATGCAGCGCGATCGAATGCATATGGCGATTTTAACGGATGAATATGGCGGGACATCTGGACTTGTCACAACGGAGGATATTTTAGAAGAGATTGTTGGAGACATTCGAGATGAATTCGATGAAGATGAGCAGCCGGTCATTCAAAAGAGAGCGGAGCATCATTATATATTAGATGGAAAAGTGAGATTAGAGGAAGTTCAAGATTTGATCGAAATGTCATATCATGATGAAGAAATTGATACGATAGGCGGGCTAATCTTAAATGAGAACATTGATATCCGAGAAGGACAATCCATTTATCTTGATGATATTCGGATGAAGGTCTTGGAGATGGATGGACGCTATGTGAAAAAGATCGACCTGAAAAAAGGCGTCACATCATCAGAAAAAGAAAATACACGCACAGGGCTTGATATAAAAGAGCCGCTGTTAGTAAATGAAATGACCTTGAGCGAAAAATAAGCTCAAGGTTTTTTTAGGTATTTAGCCTCTTTTTTGAGAATATATGTTCGTATATAATAAGAACAAACGTTCGTAAAAGGGGGATGGACATGCTCTGGTATGAAACAGCAAGTATCACGGAGAAAAAAACCTCAATGAAACGTATTGAGTTTCATTTAAAAAATTTCAAGAACTATCAAGCAGCCATTTTAAATATTGAAAGACAGCTTGAAAAGCGAAGTTCTCTCCAACATCATCATATGGCACGTCAAAAATTAGAAGAGCAGAAAAGTCAGTATGAACTGATTGTTGCTTGTATTGAAACGGCTTTAAAAGAATTGGATGAAATAGAGCAGCAGCTCATTGATTATAAGTATTTTCGAGATTGGCGCATGGCAAAATGTGCAATCGAAATCGGCTATAGTGAGAAGACACTATTTTTAATGAAGCGCCAGCTGATGGATCAACTGCTCATCAGCCTAGCTGCCATCACAGATATTTAAAACAGAAGTTGTCCTATTTGATAAAACGCCGCAAAAAGGCATAAAGAGCCGATGATTGTCACAAGTAAATAGGCAGCAAGCTTTCCTATTTGACGCTGCATCAGCATCGTCGCAGATTCTACACTAAACGTAGAGAATGTGGTAAAGCCGCCAAAAAAACCAGTTCCTATGATCACTAGCAGTGGATGATTGGACGTTACAGCGCCTGTGAGAAAACCTAAACCGGCTGCACCTAATAAATTAATGAAAATAATACTGTACGGGAAAAGGGCATGGGATGGAGTTTTCTGGATTGTTTGGCTGATGAAGAAACGACATGCACTACCGATCCCTCCAGCTACAGCTGTACAAAAAACAATCATTTATCTGCTTCCTTTCTGCTGCTTATTTTGATGAAAGAGCCGTTCAGCAAGGATCAGGCCTGCTAAAGCAGCGGCTACTCCAGCAATGACTGAGAGCAGGATGTACATCATACTTAAATTGAACTGCCCTGCCTGTAACAGAAGAACTGTCTCTTTAGAAAAGGTGGACATGGTCGTAAACCCGCCGCAAAACCCTGTTCCAATCAAAGCTGCAAGATATTTTTTTCCTTTCTGAAATAGAAAGTATCCTGTCGCAAAACCAAGAAGCAGGCTGCCGGAAATGTTTTCAATCATCGTTGCATAGGGGAATGTCTGGCTGATGACAGTTTGGCTTAGTTCATATCTGCAAAGTGTACCAATCAATCCACCGATAAAAACGGCGAAATAAGTTTTCATCTGCATCATTTCTCCTTTTGAAAAAATAGCGGGTTATCGGTTACCACACCATCAATTGGATATTTTTTGATTCGATCCGCTGTTTTTTGATCTTTTACAGTCCATATAAACACATCCATCTCGAATGTGTGGATGCGGTCTATCCACCATATATTGATCATCGTTTTCTTCATATTAAGACAATTTGCAAACGAGCTGTATGTCGTTAACTTTCGTTTCGTTAGTTTAAATGCATCATGCTTGATAATCAAAGCTGTGCGAAGAGAAGGGGCGAATGCTTTGATTCTTTGTAGTGCATGAACATCAAAAGATTGAATGATGATATGACGAGAATAGGCAAACCGATTGATGATGTCGACAACGGCCTTTTCGATTCCTATCTGCCGTTTTGGGTGTTTGATCTCGATCAATATCCCAATCCGCTGACTGTATCTTTCAAGAATTTCTTGTAATGTTGGAATTCGTTCATTCGTATACTGTTGGTCAAACCAGCTTCCTGCGTCCAGTTTTTTCAACTGATCAAGTGTATAGCTTTTGACTAAGCCGTTTCCGTTCGTCGTTCGCTCAACGGTATCATCATGGATGACGACGACGTGCTGATCCATTGTCATTTGTACGTCTAATTCAATATAATCTGCTCCTTGCTCGACAGCTACATCAAACGCAGCGATTGTATTTTCTGGGGCTGCGCTTGATGACCCTCTATGTGCGATAATATACACTTGCTCCAGCTCCCTGACATAAGTTCTGGTCTTATCATATCAAATGCTTTGGTGGTTTTCCTTCTTTACTATATGGAGAAGAAGAGCGCCGTATTATCATGGAACCTCATGTACCGAAAAAGCTTGATGTATCATTTTGAAAAATTTACAGGAATAGAGCAAGCTTTGATTGAGTAAACCTGAATTACATCAATTTTTCTTCGATCAATTTTGTCCAAATCGTCAGCGTTCGTCAAAATATTAGTGCTTTCGTCATGTTGACTGAAAATTCTGATGTTTTATAATGATGAAAAGGAGGCGAGATGATTGGGTAAAGGGAGAATTAGAGTGGAAGAACGTATTAAGGCCGAAACGGATGCTGAAATGTTTAAAGCGACTCTCCTTGATCAGGCTCAGAAGAAAAAGTAGTTTGCTGCCCGTCGATATGTCTCAAGCCAAAATTTCATAATTGAACATCATGCCTCGGGATAGGTCCCGAGGCTTTTTATATAGAGGTCAGACATTTAAGAGAGGACATAAACGAAGGTTATATTATAAACTAGAGAGGATTGTTTTAAAGGAGAGAGACAGAGATGTTTACACAAAAATGGATGGATACATATTTTACAGTCGATATTGCGATCCAAATAGGCATTAGCCTTTGTATTTTATTGCTTTTTTTATTACTTCGAAAAGTATTTACGAAATACTTGTTTCACCTGCTCTTTAAGCTGACAAATCGGTCTAAAACCGAAGTCATTAACCAAATTGTCGTGGCGTTTGAAAAACCTGCGAGACTGTTTTTTGTGGCACTAGGTTTATATTTTGCGTTAAGACAAGCCCCATACTTTGAGCACCATATGGATGTCATTGTCAAATTGTATAGATCTTCTATTATTTTGATGCTGACGTGGGGGCTTTGTAATCTAACCGCAGCTTCTTCCTTCTTATTTCAAAAAGTGAATTCAAAATTTGAATTAGAGATGGATGATATTTTAGCCCCATTTTTATCAAAGGTTCTTCGGTTTATGATTATTGCACTGAGTATTAGCGTCATTGCACAAGAATTTAATTATGATGTGAACGGACTTGTGGCAGGGCTTGGCCTAGGTGGTCTTGCTTTTGCACTCGCTGCGCAGGATACAGTGGCGAACTTTTTTGGAGGAATTGTGATTATTACAGAGAAGCCTTTTACAATGGGCGATTTTGTAGAGACTCCAAGTGTACTTGGGACTGTAGAGGACATTACCTTCCGAAGCACAAAATTTAGAACACCTGCTGAAGCGGTGGTGACCGTGCCAAATTCGACCCTTTCAAAGGAGCCGATCACAAATTGGACGAGAATGAATAAACGTCAAATTACGTTCTCCGTTCGCGTATCTTACAATACACCGAAAGAAAACATTGATAAGTGCATCAAACGTCTGAAGCAAATGCTTTATGAGCATGATGGGGTTCATAAGGAAACGATTATGGTGAATTTCGATGTGCTGGCAGACAGCTATTTAAACTTATTCTTTAACTTTTATACAAACACAACGGCTTGGTCTGAAAACCTGGATATTAAGCAGGATATTAACTATCGCATTATTGATATCTTCCATGAAGAAGGGGTAGAATTTGCTTTCCCTGGACAGACCATTTATATGAAACAAAAAGGTGAGAAACAGCTCGGTGAATAAAGGAGGAATGGTGGTTGGATCAAACAAAAGTGGCAGCGCTAAGAGAGAGATTATCAAAGGCCTCACATATTACAGTCCTTTCAGGTGCTGGGATGAGCACAGAATCGGGAATTCCCGATTTTAGATCAACGGGTGGACTATGGACAGAAGATACTTCTCGCATGGAGGCAATGAGCCGGTCCTACTTTTTATCACATCCGCATCAATTTTGGCCGAAATTCAAAGAATTGTTTCAAATGAAGATGAGTGGAGAGTACGAGCCAAACGCTGGACATGCTTTTTTAGCCAATTTAGAAAAGCAAGGAAAACGCGTGGATATTTTCACGCAAAATATCGATGGTCTGCATAAAAAAGCGGGAAGCCAGCATGTGTATGAACTGCATGGTTCCATTCAAACAGCTACATGTCCATCATGCGGGTCAACATACGAACTGCCTTATTTATTACAAGAAGAGGTACCGGTTTGTGAGCGGATCTCATCAGACGGCCGTACATGTGGACGAGTACTTAAAACAGATGTTGTCCTTTTTGGGGACATGGTGAAGCACTTTGATCAAGTGGAGAAATCGCTCCAGCAAACGGACATGCTACTCGTCATGGGAACTTCCTTAGAAGTGGCACCAGCCCGATATATTCCAGAAGATGCTGCTCATCATCCTTCCATCTTTAAGGTCATGATGAATTTAAGTGAAACGGATTTCGATCCGCTGTTTGATCTTGTCTTTCACGAACGAATTGGCGAGCTTGTGAATGCTTTATAAATCATAAAAAACCCGCATCCAATAGGTGCGGGTTTGCTTTATTGTTGTAGTGGCTTCATTGTTTCATCAAGGACTTCAAACGTGTAGCCCTTCGCCTTTAATTGTGTGATCAGACTGTTTAAGTATTTTGCGGTAGCTGGCTGATCATGCATTAAGATGATTTTTGGCTCTTTCGGGTACTTGGTTTCAAGCACTTGCAGCTGATTTAATACTTCTGGTACATATTTTGAGCTTTTATATTTCCAGTCAAGACTGTCAATGGTCCAGTCCCAGTATACAAAGCCTTTTTGTTTTAAACGTGTTTTTTGCTGGTCTGTTAAGTTTGGAGAACTGCCATAAGGTGTTCTCACAAGATGTGTATATTCACCAGTAACAGAAGCCAATATGCGCTGATCTTCTTTCATCTCATTTACAGGAGAATCACTTTTTTGATAAAAGCGTTTCACATCATGCGTGATGCCATGAAGTCCTAATTGATGACCTTCTTGATGAAGTCTTTTCACAGCTGCTGGGTGTTCTTTGATTTGCGGTCCGAGCATAAAAAATGTGGCCTTCACTTGCTGTGACTTTAGCACATCTAACAGCTGATTTGATGTAGCAGAAGGGCCATCATCAAAGGTTAAAAAGATCGTTTGATCCGTTACATGTTTGTTTGGATTGATCTTAAAATGTGCATCTAATGTTTTTGGCGAATCATCTTTTGGTTTCAGACTTGTACTTGTGTCTCGAAATGGACTGCTCGCAGACACTTCATTCGGTTGATCTGCTGCCTGCATATTGGTTTTAGACATATCCCAAATGAAAAAAAGGATCAATGTCAGAATGACTAGACCAATCGCCTTTGAGAGCAGCATCGTGTTTGAAGGTGTCTGTTTTTTCGTAACCCGTTGCATTACAATCGCTCCAATAAATCAGTAGTTTGTGTCGAATCATGTAGTGGATTCTGTCTTTTTTCGCTGTTTTTTGTCGTGCTCATATGGAGTAAGTATACAGGAAAAAAGAGCCTATGAATATAGAAGATGCTAAAAAATTGGAATCTTTTTGGTTATGAATCTATATTTGTTACAATAGAAGGTTATCCAGTCAAATGGATATGAAATAATTCTGAATAATCATTGAAACGTTTACATTTATCCGCTAAGATAGCATCAGATTCAACCATTAAGCAAAGCGAAGGGGAGATTCCATATGAAAGTATTGTACAATGGGGATTTTATTGAAAAAAAAGATGCACATGTTGATATTGAAGACAGAGGCTATCAATTTGGCGACGGAGTCTATGAAGTCATCCGCGTATATAATGGGACTTTGTTTACATTAAAAGAGCATACTGAGCGTCTATTCAAGAGTGCAAAGGAAATCGGCATTCATCTGCAAGGTACAGTATCCGATATGGAAGAGAATTTGAAGAAGCTAGTCGCAGATAATCAAGTGATTGATGGCGGCGTGTATATTCAAGTCACGCGAGGCGTCGCACCTCGTAAACATCAATATGGTGTACTTACCCCTCAGATTACGGCATATACATTTCAAGTGAAAAAGCCTATTCAAGAGCAGACAGCTGGTGTGAAAGCTCTATTGTCTGAAGATCTTCGCTGGTTAAGGTGTGATATTAAAAGCTTAAACCTTTTATATAACGTCATGGAAAAGCAGAAAGCGTCTGAAGCTGGTGCGTTTGAAGCGATTTTAATAAGAGACGGCTTTGTGACAGAGGGGACGTCCTCGAATGTATATGCCGTCATTGACGGTGTCATTCGTACACACCCAGCAAATAACCTGATTTTAAACGGCATTACACGTAGAAAGCTGCTAGAGGTTTGTCAGGAAGAAGGATGTCGTGTGGAAGAAACCCGCATGAGTAAAGACGAACTTTTGCATGCACAGGAAATTTTCATCAGTTCAACGACAGCTGAAGTGATTCCAATTGTAGAGATAGATGGTCAGCCAGTTGGGGAAGGTGTTCCAGGAGAGATCACGAAGCGTGTACAGGAAGGGTTCCAGAAAAAAATTAAGCATGAAAGCGAAGCATCTATTTCTTCGTAAAAGGAAAAAGGCTGTAAACCAATGTTTACAGCCTTTCAGCGTGTAGACAAACCCTCGCATTCGGTGTCAGTCCTGCGTGCTGGTGCTCACGAATTCAAATTCGCTCCGCTCCAGTACTCGTCCTTCCTAGACTGCAAAGGTTTTCTATCACGCTGAAAAGAAGACAAAAGGTTAAAATAAAGTTCATTTTAGCCTTTTGTGATGACATTTATTTCACGATCAGTACAGGTATATCTGATTTGGACGATAACTTTTCACTCACACTGCCAAAGAGCATTTTTTTCAATCTGCTTTGGTCACGTGCTCCCATGACGATGAGGTCTGCTGAAATCTTTTCAGCGTATTCGATAATCGCTTCTGCAGGCTCCCCTTCAACAATTTCAATCGCAGCTTCAAACTGCTCTTCATTTAACAGCATTCTTGCTTCTGCAACGACCTCTTCTGTATGATCTTCAAAAATCAAGGGACTTTGCTGTTCATCATGAGGTACGTACACAGGGGGTGTTTGAAGGTCTGCCATGCCGCCTCCGATATAAGCGCCGCCAGTCATTGGGCGAGGTGCATCAAACACCTGTCTGCTGGATTTCCCATCATGAGCGTAGGCAACGGTCAGCTTGGCATTCAACGTTTTGGCTAAAGCGATTGCCTTCTTTAATGCTTTCTTACTGTCTTCATGTCCATCAAACGCAACGACCATCCGATCAGCTTGAAACAATGTCCTCATTCCTTTCAAAAGGAGTCTATACGTTCATGGTATACCCGTTATGAGAAAAAGATACACATGAAAACGATTGTGTTTTTGTTAGAAAATTTCATTTATTGAAAAATATTTATTGACAAAATGGTGACAGCCACTATAAGATAAAAAAAGATTCAAGAGCCAAAAGGAGGAAATGTCATGTGCAACATCATTGGAAGAATGAAATCAAACTGCATGAATGGGTTGATTCACGTGACAATTACACCTTCATTGGTCATTGAAAAGGGACTCGTATGTTCCAATTGATCGGATGAATCAAGGCGTATGTTGCGTATTTGTCAACATGCGCCTTTTTATCATGTATAAAAGAGGCGTACCAGTCAGCTGGTTGCCTCTTTTTTTGTTGTATGCATTTCGTATATCGAAATAATGGAATGCATCAACAACTAAATGAAGAGGAGTGAAAGCATGTGAACATGCCAAAGGCAAGACAAATGACAAAAGTTCAAAAAACGAAACAAGGTGACAATCAGGAAAATATAGAAAGCGGCTAGCTTTAAAAGGAGAGACAAACATGTTTTCAGTATTTGTGAAATTAGGCTGGTTCTTTAAACAAGAGTGGAGGCGCTATACAATCGCCATTACGCTGCTGCTCATTGTGAATGTGCTTGAAATGCTGCCACCGAGGTATCTAGGTCAAGCAGTTGATGACATTCGGTCTGGTCAATTTACAACATCCAGTATCTTATTTTACGTAACCATTTTTTGCTTACTTGGTGTCAGTGTCTATGCGCTCACCTACTTTTGGATGTATCAGTTATTTGGCGGCGCGAATGTCATGGAGCGTGTGATGCGCGGAAAATTAATGCGCCACTTACTGAAGATGACACCCACCTTTTATGAAAAGAAAAAAACCGGAAATCTAATGGCGCTAGGTACAAATGATTTGAATGCTGTGGCTTTAACAACAGGCTTTGGCGTTTTAACATTAGTCGATTCCACTGCTTACATGCTGATGATCTTTTTTACGATGGGGCTGACGATCAGCTGGAAATTAACTTTAATGGCCATTATTCCGATGCCGCTGATGGCGATTTTGATAGCGTTTTATGGCAGTAAAATTCATGAACGCTTTACAGTCGCTCAAGATGCATTTGGTGATATGAATGATCGTGTATTAGAATCAGTTGCCGGCGTTCGGGTGATTCGGTCTTTTGTGCAGGAAAAACAAGATGTGAATCGCTTTCGAGAAATGACAGACGATGTCTTTCAAAAAAATATGAGAGTAGCGATCATTGATTCATTGTTTGAGCCGACGGTGAAATTGCTTGTGGGGATCAGTTATTTAATCGGTATCGGTTACGGCGCATATCTTGTGTTCCAAAGTGATTTAACCATTGGTGAGCTTGTCGCATTTAACGTCTATCTGGGGATGATGATCTGGCCAATGTTTGCCATTGGTGAATTGATTAATATCATGCAAAGAGGAAATGCCTCATTAGACCGGTTGAATCATACACTCAGTTATCAACCGGATGTAACTGACGCAGCCAAGCCAAAAAGATTACAAGAGCCTGGCGATATTCAATTTGAACATGTGACATTTAGGTATCCAACTTCCTCTAAAGATAATCTAACGGATGTCTCCTTTACTGTACGAAAAGGGCAAACGATTGGTATTACAGGAAAAACGGGAAGCGGAAAAACAACGATTGTCAAACAGCTTCTTCGTCAGTATCCGACAGGTGATGGGAAGATCTTGCTTTCAGGTGTTCCAATTGAGGACATTGAATTGGATCAACTGTTCCAATGGATTGGCTATGTTCCGCAAGATCATGTCCTTTTCTCAAAAAGTGTAGAAGAGAATATGCGTTTCGGTCATAGAGACGCGAGAGAAGCTGAATTAGCACAAGCGATTAAAGATGCTTACTTTGAAAAGGATTTACGCCTTTTACCAGAAGGCTTGGAAACCATGGTTGGAGAAAAGGGAGTGGCGCTGTCAGGAGGACAGAAGCAGCGGATTTCCATTGCACGTGCTTTATTAATTGATCCAGACATTTTGATTTTGGATGACTCGTTATCTGCAGTTGATGCAAAAACAGAAACGGCTATTTTAGAGAATTTAAGACAAAATCGTCATGGGAAAACGACATTTATTACAACCCACCGTCTATCAGCTGTAGAGCATGCGGATCTCATTCTTGTCATGGAAGAAGGACGTATTGTTCAAAAGGGAACCCATCAAGCGCTTATTCAGCAAGATGGATGGTATAAAGAGCAATTTCTGCGTCAGCAGCTGACAAATCAGCTGGAAGGAGGGGATGAGGCATGACAACAGGGAGAAGACTTCTTGCCTATGCACTCCTGTATAAAAAAGTATTGTCTGTTGCTTTGATCTTTCTGATCATTGCAGTTGGTGCTGAGTTGACAGGACCTTTCATTGGGAAAAAAATGATTGATGATCATATTTTAGGTGTAGAAAAACCGTATGTTGAGGTAAATGAAAAAACAGATAAAACGGTTTATTACCAGGGAAATAACTATATAAGAAGTGACCGGCTACAGAATCAAAATGAAGCTGGAAAGCAAATCAATGTCGTGCAAGTCGGATTTGGGTACTATTTTGTGAATGAAAAGATTCGATTTGACGGGAGCCGGACAATAGAAGGGGATCAGCTCACCATTGAAAATGGGAGCGAGCGTGAGACGTATCAGGTACAGCGTTTATCCAAAGAGGAAATCTTTGCTTTTTATCAGCCGGAAATCAGTGGTTTGGTACAGCTTGTTCTATTTTATTTTGGGATGCTCGTCATTGCGATTTTCTTTCAATATGGGCAACACTATTTACTCCAGCGTATTGCAAATCGCATTATTCAAAAAATGCGAGTGGACGTATTTGAACATATTCAAACGCTTCCGATTCGGTATTTTGATAATTTACCGGCTGGAAAGGTTGTCGCGCGGATTACGAATGACACAGAAACCATTCGTGATTTATATGTTACAGTACTAGCGAATTTCGTCACAAGTGCCATTTACATGATTGGCATTTATACCGCCATGTTTTTATTAAATGTGAAGCTGGCGCTTATTTGTTTAGTGGCTGTTCCGATTATTTTCCTATGGTCGATGACTTACCGAAAGTTTGCGTCAGTTTACAATCATCGCATTCGATCCATCATCAGTGAAATTAATGCCAAGCTAAATGAAGCCATTCAAGGAATGACGATTATTCAAGCATTTCGACATGAACAAGCAACGAAAGAAGAATTTGATGAGCTGAATAACAATCACTTTCGATATCAGCGAAAGATGCTTCATTTAAATTCACTGCTTTCACATAACTTGGTGAATCTGCTTCGGAACTTAGCATATGTCGCACTCATTTGGTATTTTGGCGGCGCGTCCTTAAGTGCGACGGGCATTGTGTCGATTGGGGTGCTCTATGCATTTGTCGATTATTTAAATCGTTTGTTCCAGCCGATTACAGGCATTGTGAATCAATTCTCTAGATTAGAATTAGCCAGGGTTTCATCTGAACGGGTCTTTCGATTATTAGATGAGCCAGGTACTGAAGTGGAAGAACCAATTCAGAAGAAACTAGAGGGACACGTCCAATTTCAGGATGTTACCTTTGCGTATAATGAAGGGAAAAATGTATTAAAGAACATCACCTTTGAGGCGAAAAAAGGTCAGACGGTGGCACTCGTTGGACATACCGGTTCTGGGAAAAGTTCGATCATGAATTTGCTGCTACGTTTTTATGATATTCAGCATGGGGACATCCTCATTGATGGAGAAAGCATCTATGATCAGTCGCGCCAAACGCTGCGTAAACAAATGGGCATTGTACTTCAAGATCCTTATTTATTTTCTGGAACGATCGCATCCAATGTCAGTTTGGGAAATGAAGACATTAAAAGAGAAACGATTGAAACATCGTTAAAGCAGGTGGGCGCAGCAGAACTATTAAAGCATTTGCCTGAAGGGTTTGATGAACCAGTTGTTGAAAAGGGGAGTACTCTTTCCTCTGGGGAGCGTCAATTGATTTCATTTGCCCGTGCACTGGCATATGATCCAGCGATTTTAATTCTAGATGAAGCGACGGCTAACATTGATACAGAAACAGAAGCCATCATTCAACGGGCACTAGATGTCGTCAAAGAAGGACGAACCACTTTTGTCATTGCGCACCGATTATCTACTATTAAGAAAGCTGACATGATTTTGGTGTTAGAAAAGGGTGAGATTGTCGAGCGCGGCAGCCACGAAGAGCTCATGGAGCAAGGCGGACTGTATGCGCAAATGTACGAATTACAAAAGGGAGCTGTGACGAGCGGCTTATAGGATGAGTAGCAAAAGCCTCTTTCAATTTGAAAGAGGCTTTTTCATGGCAATGAAAAAAGTCGAGGCTTCATGATATGATCTCGACTTTTACTGGTTGTATATCATTTACACGAACTAAATGGTCAATAAGCGATACCGACACGTTGATGCACAAATTCTTTTGAGTTTAACTGCTGATACAAAAAGTGTGCGGTATCTTCAACTGAGATTTTCTGTCCATCTATAGGGAGAAAATTCTTTTCATAGCGATATGACCGTGTCACTTCTCCATCTGGTAAATAGGTTGGGCAAATGATTGTCCAATCTAGTTCAGTTGATTGAAGAATTTCAAATGCTTTGGCATGTTCTTTAGCAGCTCGGGAAGTGGTTCGCCTTGATTCATTTGTTTCAAAGCGGTAAAGCTCAGGCTGCTGCCTTGCTTTCAAAATCCCAGCAGTGCCAATCGTTATAATTCTTGATGTTCCTGTTTGCTTCATGGCTTGTACGATATGCTCCATTGAAACAGATAAAGTATCATCACCATCTGTTGATAGACAGCTCACGACAATATCTGATCCTTTAATTGTTTCAAGCACATCCTCTTGATTTCTGGAATTGCCGGTGACTTGAAACATACCCGCAAGCATTTCTTCCCGGTTTGTCCGAATTAACGAGCGAACCATGTAACGATCATCTTCTTTTACGAAACGAAGAAATGCTTGTCCTACACGTCCATGAGCACCGAAAAGAGCTATTTTCATCTGATCGATCCCTCCACTACATACTATAAGTGAAAAGAACTTAAAATGGTACAGTTTTATGTCATGCTTTTTTTATAAAGATGAAAGGACCGAATACTATGAGCATATTCACATAATAGAGAGAGACCGACAAATTGTAGAAGTTCAAAATTCACACCTGAAATAATGTCCATAAAGATCCGCTCCTTTCTAATACATCATATGAATTCAAAAGGAATCGGTGAGGGATAAAACCAAAAAAAGAAGACACCATAAGAGGTGCCTTCTATGATCCAGATATGAAATTAAGCTTTTGTTCCGCCAAGGTTTTGCTGAGCGTAAGATACAAGACGTTTCGTGATTTCTCCACCAACTGAACCGTTAGCACGAGCTGTTGTTTCTGCTCCAAGGTTTACACCAAACTCAGAAGCGATTTCGTATTTCATTTGATCGATTGCTTGCGCTGCTCCAGGAACTAGTAATTGATTTGAACTATTAGAATTTGCCATGATGTGAATCTCCTTTTTATATATGATTTTTTTGGTTGGGTTTGCTGGATTCGCACCAGCGAAATGACCAAGTCATTTGCCACTTGGCGAAACCCAATGCGGTAACTGCTTTGTACTAAATATTATGGTTCGCAACGAAAAAAACATACGGAAAAAGAACATGGTAAATGTTGTTTTCATATACAAAAAACCACCACCCAATGGTGATGGTTTGTGGAATGTCTTCTTATTCAGCTGAGCGAATGCGCAGCTCAGTCTCTGTATCAAAGAAGTGCGCTTTATTCATATCAATGGCAAGAGGGATCGTCTGACCTGCCTGAATATCTGTGCGAGAATCAACACGTGCAATAAACGTTTGACCAGCGAGAGAAGAATAAAGCATCGTTTCGGCTCCCATTAATTCAGCCACTTCTACGTTTGCTTCAATTTTTGTTCCTTCAGAAGCCTCTATAAACACAGGCTCATCATGGAAATCTTCTGGTCTGATGCCTAGAATCACATCTTTTCCGATATAGCCCTGACTGCGTAATACTTTCATTTTTCCTTCTGGTACACGAATGTGCGTATTCCCAATGGCAATGGCTCCGTCAGACAGTTTTCCTGTAAAAAAGTTCATCGCTGGAGAGCCAATAAATCCTCCTACAAAGACATTCTCTGGGTTTTCATACACATCCTTTGGTGCGCCAACCTGCTGAATAAAGCCATCTTTCATGACAACAAGCCGAGTAGCCATTGTCATGGCTTCTGTTTGATCGTGTGTGACATAGATGAATGTCGTCTGCAGCCGCTGATGAAGTTTAGAAATTTCGGCACGCATCTGAACACGAAGTTTAGCATCTAAATTAGAGAGAGGTTCATCCAAAAGAAAGACTTTTGCATCGCGTACAATGGCCCTTCCAAGTGCAACACGCTGTCTTTGACCTCCAGACAATGCTTTAGGTTTTCGATCTAAGTATTGTTCAAGCCCTAATATTTTCGCAGCGTTTCGTACCCGCTCATCAATTTCTGTTTTAGGAAATTTTCGAAGCTTTAATCCAAAAGCCATATTATCGTACACATTCATATGAGGGTATAAGGCATAGTTTTGGAAAACCATCGCAATATCCCGATCTTTTGGTGCCACATCATTCATTCGCTTGCCGTCTAATAGAAAATCCCCTTGTGAAATTTCTTCAAGGCCTGCAATCATGCGGAGAGTTGTTGATTTTCCGCATCCAGATGGACCAACAAACACAATAAATTCTTTATCCTCAATATGTAGATTAAAGTTATCTACTGCTGTTACTTTGTTATCGTACACTTTATAAATTTGATTCAGCATCATTTCAGCCATAGGTGGTAGCCTCCCAGTCCTTTTTGAAAGCGCTTTACTTATAAATGAAGTGTATAAAAAGGAAGGGTGTCTGTAAATGGACAACGTGCACAACATCTTATCTTCATTTTTAGGCAAGGTGCTCATGTTAGGATCATTTAAGAAAGATCGAGAAGATTCATCATGAAATAAGCAGCTGACGCTTCTTGAAAATGCCGTATATCTAGTCCTGTCCGTTCAATAAATTTATCAATCCGATACTGGAGGCTGTTTCGATGAACATATAACGCTTTTGCTGCCTGCGATGCATTTAAATTACACTGCATATAGGTCGTGAGAGTCCGGTAAACGTCCCGATCAAAGATTGTTTCTATAAATGCATCTGAAATAGCGGCAGAAACCATGTCTGTATCATGGCGAATGAAAGCAGGTAGACATTGATAAAATGTTGCAACCCCTGACCTAAGTTTTCCTTGCTTCAGATGCCATAAAAAGAGCTGATGTTCATTTAATAATCTCATTTTTAAATTTCCATTCGGCAAATGCAGCTGTCCTTGCATAAAGACAACGTCTGTTAAAAAATCACTTGTGATGGCTTGAGACAGATCATGTAGCTGTTCAAGTTGACCATTTTCTGATGTAGCGTTTGTTTGAATGAGCATAGCTGTTTCAGTGCCTGTCCATATGAAATGAATATGTTCGAGGCTGCTGTTCACAGCCTCTTTTATTTGCTGCCTTTGTTCTGCTTGGTGATCCATTTTTAAAAAATGAACACGGACGGATCGATCGATGGTGATTGATTTGTTTTCAAAGAGATAGCTGTACCATTTCTGTTCTTCTTCCGTTTCCTGCGTATGAGGTACATCAATTGGTGTGAGGAATGAATTGAGAAGAAGCGTTTCCCTTTCTGTTAGCTCCGTTTTGTTTACTCCAAAAATTTCGCCTTCGTCTGTTTGATACCAGAGAATTTGTTTATCATTTGTTGGTGAACTGATGATATGGTGTCCGTAAACAAGTTTTAGTTTTTCTAACATGGCGAGGCTCCTTAAACAGTTTAATCATACACATGGAATAGCATTAATTCGTGGATTTCTTCTTTTAAGGTTGGTTCAACTTCATGAGGCGGAAGCTGAGAGCCCCATTCAATATCACCCGTTTTGTGATAAATGCCTTCATAGTGTGAACCATTATGAAAAAAGGATATTTTCCAGCCAGGTAATTGCGCTTTTTTAAAGAGAGGTTTCCATTGAAAATGAGAAATCATATCATCATTGCCTCCTTGCTTTTATTGATGAAACAATAAATACACACGACAATACGGAAACAACCTTGAACTTGGTTTTATTGTATCTCATCTGATGAAAAGAGCATAGGGAAAGCATAGATTTCAGAGACATGAAAAGAAAACATCAGTAGGCGTTTGCATGGTCTATAGGAGTAAGAGCCATTTGTGTTAGGTAAGATGCGTATTCAACGATTCTTTTCCCAATCAGCCATTCTGAGTTTTTCAATGGTGCATGCAGAAAAATCTCGCGGCCTGGACGAGAATTGGCTTCAAACATCCAGATAGCACCTAAGTGATCAATACCTAAGTCAAAACCAATTTCGCCAATCAGACCGGGCATTTTTTCATCTATCACACGACTAAGTGCGAGGGCAGTATCAGAGAGCTCTTGCAAAACCTTCAAACGTTTCTCTGCATCAGGAAAGATATCATATAGTGTTTTTACTGAACCACCATGCAGTTGATGGGTTGTGACAGTGTGATCTCCTGAAACTTTTCCAGCAGCGGCTGTAACAGTCCAATGACCATACTTATTTTTATTCGTATGAATTCTAAAATCCAGTGGTTGATTGTCTATTTGAAGAAGCTCAATGCCTTGTTGTGCAATCAAGTCTTGAATTGCACAATCTTCCCGCAGTTTTTTCACGAAATGGTCTACGGAATGATATGAAGTGGATTTCCCTTTATTTGAGCAGACAGTGATCCCGTTTTCCGTCTTCTTTAACTGATAAATACCGTCTCCGTGACTGCCGTTTGTTGGTTTTAAATAAATGACATGATGCAGATGAAGGAGTGTTTCTATTTTATTTAAAGCATCAACAGGATCTAATCGTATAGAATGTGGTAAGAAAGAGCTTGTTTTTTCATCTGTTAATAGCTGCTCATGAATGTCCCATTTATTAAAAAAATAAGGATTGAACCAAGGGATATCGTAGTCTTGAGTGAGTTTTCGTTTTGTTTCTTGAATGAATGCCGACTGAGCAGCCTTTCTATTAGGCAGCCGGTCATAAACAACGGATGGGAGGGGCATCTGCTTTTTTACCCAGCGCTCCTCTTGGTAAAGAAAACCTTCTACTATTCCTTTATCCCAATCGATAGAATGAGTACCAAAAAGATATGCAAAACCAGCATGCTGCCTGCAAGATTGCAGCAATTTCATAAAATAGGAAGATCTTGTGCCTAAAGGTGCTGTATTTTGTTCGAATCCTGCAGTGAAAATGCCGATGAGAGGTCCTATATAGAGTGTATGTTGAACTAATATGACATCAGCTTTCGTTTTGTATGGAATGAGTAAAGCGCGATAAAGGTCTTCTGATAATAAAATCCTTTGTGATTGATGATGATAGGAAATGGTGAAATCATCTACTAAACAAGAACCTAAAGCAATAGATAAAATTGCCTCCTGCTCTTTAAACTGAGCAGGGAGATATACTGTTTTTTCACTTGCTGAGTGAGGAGCGATGATGTAGCGTTTTCTCTTCATAAGGAACCTCCTTTTCTTCAGCCATCATCGATTTGGCATGTTCAAGTATGGTCAGAATCAATTGATTCTCCCTTTCAGGGTAAGCTTTTAAAAAAGAGGATCGTCCTGGCTTTGATCTTACATTTGAGATGAAAAGTCTGCCTTCATTTGTATGAAGCAAGTCTATAGCGAATTCAATACACGGTGAGAAAGTTTTGTCTATAAACGCTGGAAGAGATGATTGAATAGAGGCAATATCATCTAACAACAGCTCCTTGATGTGTGGCTTTAATGAGTTTAAATAGTGATCAAAGGCTACCACATGAATGGAATTTTGTGTATTGCTTAAAAGGCTGTTTTCTACTGATGGTTTTGTATGAATCCCCATGCTATTCCATTGATTTTGTGAATTTTTTATAAGAAAAATCCTAATTTCATTGAATATAACGTCTTTTTGATCATTCGTGTTAAAAAATTGAAGGAAAGATCGGCCGATATACTTTTTGCACCAGCGTTCAACCTCTGCTGAATGTGAAAAGGTGATGATTTGCTTAGCGTTTAGCTGCACAGTAATGAGTGATTTGTCTTTTAAAGAAATGAAGCAAGAGGGTGCTGCGTGCTGTTGAGAAAGCGGCTGTATTTTACAATATCCGCCCTTTCTGACCAAGTTGAGCAGGTCTGAAGGCTCTGTCAATAGAGAGCAGACAGGTAAGTATGGTTGTAAAGAAGGGAGGAGACGGAGCTGCTCGAATAGCCGCATTTTATTTGAAATTCCAGTATTCAAAAAAACGGTTTTTGGATACTTTTTTAACCAATTCATGATAGGTTTTGCTTTTTTAGATTGTGCGTCATGCTGATAAAGACAACGATCATAAATCAAGTCAGGAATCTGAAATTCTGACGCTTCAAATCCTTTGCCAGTCTTAAATTTTTGACCGTGAATGACATTTGAAGCAGGCTTTAAATCTAGAGGTGAAAAACGAACAAATTCTAAATCAAAAGAAGAGGCTGCTTTGGCAAGCTGATGTGTGAATGCTTCTTCATGCTTCGGAGAAAGAGTGACAATGCCGAGCGTTGACGTCATGAAACAACACCTACTTTTCAAATTCTTTTTTTAACATCTGAAAAACACTTTTTGTTGATTTTATATAAACTTGGCGTTCCTATATCATTACGACAGATCGTTGTCTCATATGTCACATTGAATGCTTCATTTGCTTGGACTCTTGACAACAACTATAATACGTATAGATAAAAACAATAAACTTCAGGTGTTGTTTGAAAGGTAGATGACGACTTTGGATATATTCACAACGTTTATCTTTATGATTGTGATAGGTGCAGTGATAGGGGCAGCAACAAACCATCTCGCGATTAAAATGCTTTTTCGTCCGTATAAGCCATATTATTTATTTGGGAAGCAGCTCCCATTTACACCGGGTCTCATTCCTAAAAGAAGAGATGAAGTAGCCAAGCAGGTTGGCGTCATGGTGATGGAGCATTTACTAACGCCAGAGGGTATTAAAAAACGATTTGAATCATCAGAGGCAAAGCAAGAGATATTGCGGACAGTGCACCGATATATTGATAAAGGTGCTAATATGGAAATGACGGTTTTCTCCATGTTAGAAAAATACGGTTTTTCACAGGCTGACGTTAAAGCTGACGCATGGCTTCATCAGTGGACTGATCATAAGCTCCACTCACTGCTTGAAAAGTATGACCAGCAAACGTTGTCTGAGCTGTTGCCACAGGATGTAGAAAATAAGCTTGCATCAAAAATTCCAGATGCCGCAGATTATATTTTAAAGAGAGGCATTCATTATTTTGAAAGTGATGAGGGAAAAGCAAGACTCGGTCATATGATAGACGATTTCTTAAAAGAACGAGGAATGCTTGGCAGTATGGTCCAAATGTTTTTAGGGAATTCAAGCTTAATTGATCGCGTGCATCCTGAAATGATGAAGTTCTTAAAGAATGCAGAGACAAAAAGGTTTTTATCAGATTTACTTGTTCAAGAATGGGACAAGGTAAAGCAATTTTCTTTACATGAGCTTGATGAAAAATGGAATGTGAAGGAGCTTCTATTTAGTTTGAAAAAGCAATTGCTTTCACATTTTTCTACAAAGGTGCTGTTAGATAGACCAGTAGGAGTTTACATCAGTGCAGTAGCGGATGATCTTAAGACCAAGTTTGCTCCATCTTTCATTGATAAAGGGATTGAAGCCGCATCTAATGCGCTTGAGGGACTGCTCGCAAAGCTCCAATTTGAAGAAATTATTCGTGAACAAATTGAACTTTTCCCGCTTGAAAAAATGGAAGAGCTTGTGATCAGCATATCTAATAAGGAGCTGAAGATGATCACATTTTTAGGCGGTCTTTTAGGTGGATTGATCGGTGCTGTCCAAGCGATTTTTGTCACCTTATTCTAAGGCAAGATCGAGAAATTTCGATGAATTTATTGTATATATGTGAAACGAAAGCCATAGTTTGTTATAGTGGAGTGGTGTCCGCCGATCCATATCGGTGATAACGGATAGAAAGGAGACATAACATGTCTGTAAATCTTTATGATGTTGCATATGACCTTGAAAAAGCACTGCGTCATAGCGAAGAATATTCAGCGTTAAGAAATCTTTATGATGAGGTAAACGGGGATGAATCCTCTAAAAGAATGTTTGAGAACTTCCGTGACATTCAAGTAAACCTTCAACAAAAACAAATGACTGGTCAAGAGATTACACAAGAAGAAGTAGAGCAAGCGCAAAAAACGGTTGCACTTGTGCAGCAGCACGATAAAATCTCTCAGTTGATGGAAGCAGAACAACGCGTAAGTGTTCTTATCGGTGAATTAAATAAAATTATCATGAAGCCTCTTGAAGAGCTTTATGGAAATACTGAAGAAAATTAATTGAAAGGGCGATCATATTCGCCCTTTTTTTCATTCATATCGCCGCTTGTATATCTTTAAAAAAAGGGTTGTCGAAGCTCGTAAATTCTGCGATAATACTTATTGAAAGTGCTTTCAAAAAGCGCTATCGTGATGAATTGGGTGCGTTCCACTTTGGATTTACGGCGATGAGCCAAATGAGAGAGAAGCGCTTCTGGGAGAAAAGCAAAGCATAAGGGGATATGATATAAGCAATGCTTTGGTGTGTGAAAGATGAGGGGATCATGGGGAGCTTCATCACGCCATTGTTACGCATCCAAACCATACATAAAAAAAAGCCTAGGGGTAGGCTTTTTTTATTTGTGATTGAGAGGCATAAAACAAGGGCTGCTTCAACTGCATGTTCTAAAGCGATAAGCTAGGGCATATCCTCATCGTAAGTACAGTCATCAAGAAGGGGGATGCCTCAGTGTCAAAAAAGCTACTTGCACTCAATATAGATGGAACGTTGCTTCGTTCCAATGGGAAAATCCATTCCGCTACAAAAGAAGCTGTGGAATATGTTAAGAAAAAAGGGGTTTACGTGACGATTGTTACCAACCGTCATTTTCGATCTGCACAAAAAATTGCCAAGGCGTTGAAAATACCAACTTCAACTCTTGTGACGCATAGTGGTGCATTTATCGCTGATAAGCTTGATGAGCCGCTCCATGTGAAGAAATTAACGGAAGAGAAAACATTTAATCTTGTGCAGATCCTTGAAAGCTTTGATTGTAATGTTCGCTTGTTACATGAAAAATTCTCAATCGGCAATCGGAAAAAAACACAGTCTCAACTGATGGGAAAAACGTTGATTCATCCGTCTGATCCCATTTTCTATCCCGTTCAATTTGTTGAATCATTAAGTGATATGCTCATGGATGAACCGGTTAGCACACCTGTCATTGAAGTGTATTCGACGGCAGCACTTCAGCCTGAAATCCACACAACCATTCAACAAGCATTCCCATCTGTTGATCTGATTAAGATCAGTGATGAGAAAATGAACATTGTATGCAAAGGGGTATCGAAAGAAGCAGGACTTTCTCTTTTAACTTCAGCACTAGGTTTTACATTAGAAGATACGGTCGTGATCGGTCACGGGACAGACGACATCCCAATGCTTGAGTTAGCTGGCTTAGGCGTTGCGATGGGGAATGCACCTCACTCGGTCAAACGTAAAGCCGATTGGGTGACACGTTCTCATGATGAACAGGGTGTTGCTTATATGATCAAAGAATATTTTAGAATGCAGCAAAGGGAAGGTTTTTTACATCAATTTGATATTAAACGATAATATAGTGAA
Source organism: Bacillus sp. FSL K6-1106 (assembly GCF_038005245.1). Lineage (NCBI taxonomy): Bacteria > Bacillati > Bacillota > Bacilli > Caryophanales > Bacillaceae > Bacillus > Bacillus sp. FSL K6-1106. The sequence goes on along the minus strand of NZ_JBBOSV010000002.1, from coordinate 149,752 downwards.
GGCCCTGTCTATTAAGAAATGGCAGGGCCTTCATCTGTTCTCTTCATTGCTTTTCCTAGATGAATTTTGTAAAATGAAACAAGTTTGAAGATAAAGGTGATACGATGCGAATTTTAGTTAAAGGGCTGTCTGATGAACGATTTCATCGACCGCTTGTCAATATAGCCAATTTATTCGAGGAAGATAGTGAAGTGCTGTTTGATTCAGGTGAAGCGAACGATGGTCTGGTCATGGTGTTTGATTGGAAAGAAACTGGCGGTATGGTGGAGGCTTCTGGCCATATTGCTGGATCAGATATGACGAGTTGTTTTACAAGAGAGATGCCGGAGGGCTTGAACGATAAAGAGCGCTGGAAGCAAATCAAAAACACTGTGCTGTCTGTTTATTTACATCTGCTTCAGGAATATACAGGAATGACGCAAAAATGGGGGATTCTTACGGGGATACGCCCTACGAAATTACTTCATAAGATGCTAAGAGAAGGCATGACAAAGGAAGAAGCACATGCAGCGTTAAAGCGCGATTACTTGATTCATGATGAAAAGATCAATTTGATGCAGGAGATTGTTGATCGTCAAATCAAAGCCATTCCAGATCTGTACGATCTACAGGAGGAAGTGAGTATTTATATCGGTATTCCTTTCTGTCCAACAAAATGTGCTTATTGCACGTTCCCTGCTTATGCCATTCAAGGACAAGCTGGAAGAGTGGGAACGTTTCTTTTTGGGCTGCATTATGAGATGCAAAAAATGGGCGAATGGTTAAAGAAACATGGGATTAAAGTGACGACTGTTTATTTTGGCGGAGGTACTCCAACGAGTATTACAGCAGAAGAAATGGATTTGCTGTATGAGGAGATGTATCGCTCTTTTCCAGATGTGAAACATATTCGGGAAGTCACTGTAGAAGCGGGACGACCTGATACGATTTCACCTGATAAGCTGGAGGTGCTCAACCGTTATCATATTGACCGGATTAGTATCAATCCGCAATCATATGAGAATGAAACATTGAAAGCGATTGGCCGGCACCATAGTGTGGAAGAAACGATTGAAAAGTATCATTTATCAAGGCAGTATGGCATGAATAATATTAACATGGACTTAATCATTGGGCTGCCAGGAGAAGGGCTAAAGGAATTCCAACATTCCTTGCAGCAAACAGAAGAACTGAAGCCTGAATCTTTAACGGTGCATACCCTTTCCTTTAAGAGAGCATCTGAAATGACCCGCAATAAGGAAAAGTATCAAGTGGCAGACCGAGAAGAGATCACACGTATGATGGATGAAGCAGTTGCTTGGACAAAGGCACATGACTATCATCCGTACTATTTATACAGACAAAAAAACATTTTGGGGAATCTCGAAAATGTCGGGTATTCGTTAGATGGACAGGAAAGTTTGTATAATATTATCATTATGGAAGAGGTGCAGACGATCATTGGCATTGGGTGCGGCGCTGCGAGTAAATTCATTGATCCGCGAACCGGAAAAATTACGCAGTATGCCAATCCAAAAGATCCAAAGTCTTATAATGATCGTTATGAGCACTATACGGAAGAGAAGATTCAGTTTCTTGAGTCATTATTTGTTTCTCACATGTAAACACTGCGGTGACGCAGTGTTTTTTTCATTTGTAAAAGGGTATATAGGGGGTAAAAAGATAAAGCAGGTGTACATATGATGGATGTGATCGGAATTGGGATTGGGCCAGCAAATTTAGGATTGGCCGCTTTATTAGAGGAGTATGAAGATGTGACATGCTGTTTTTTTGAACAGGAAAGCGAATTTGCTTGGCATCCTGGTATGCTCATCAAAGGAACGGACTTACAAGTTTCCTTTCTAGCGGACCTTGTGACAATGGCTAATCCAAGGAGCAAGTATACATTTTTAAATTATTTACATGAATCAAACAGGCTGCACCGATTTTATACATTTGAACAATTTGATATCCCCCGGAGAGAATTCAATGAGTATTTATCATGGGTTGCAGGTGAATTAGATAGCTGTCAGTTCGGGATGAAGGTGGAAGAAGTGACCGACTGTGAAGACGGGTATCTTGTAAAAGTTCGGCGGTTGAAAGATGGGGCGCTTTCTGAATATCGTGCAAAGCATGTCGTCCTTGGAACGGGAAGCAAGCCGATGGTCCCTGTCGATGTGCCAGAAGCTGCGTTGCCGCATGTGACCCATAGCAGCCGTTATGTAGATCAACAAAAAGAACTTCATGAAGCTGAAACGGTGGCGGTGATTGGTTCAGGTCAGAGTGCAGCTGAAATTTTCTTAGACCTGCTTCAGCATCAGAAGAAAGGACAGCAGATTTCGTGGTTTACACGTTCAAGTGAATTTAGAGAACTAGAGACAGCGGAGCTTGGTCAGGAGCTATTTACACCTAAGTATGTTGAATATTTTCATTCCCTTCCTTATGAAGAACGGATGAACACATTGCCTAGACTGGCAGGATTAAGGAATGGCATAGATGCATCGACGCTTTCTCGTATTTATCAGGAATTGTACCATCGCTCCGTTTCAGGTGAAGAGCCTTCTGTACTCATTCAGCCAATGACTGAGCTTGAAGCGATACATATGGAGGATGAGCAGCAGTTAGAGCTGCATTTGAAACAATGGCAGCTCAAGAAAGAAAAGAAAATCACAGCTGATCATGTGGTATTGGCTACAGGATATACGCCTAATATTCCGGAATGGTTTAGCGCATATGAACCATTGATTGAATGGGAGAGCGATGAGCATTTTAAAGTGACAGACGACTTCAGGCTTGTGTTTAAAGACAAACGGTCTCATCATTTCTTTACATTCACGAACCTCGATCACTCTCATGGAACAGCGGCGACCAATTTAAAACTATCGATCTACCGCAATCAGAAAGTCATCCGAACCATTCGCGGGGATACGAAAGAACAAGTGAAGCAAGAAACAGCATTTCAGCAATTTGAATAGATATAAAAAAAGGGCCCCAGCACTGGGCCCTTTTCAATTAAATGGTTGTTTCTCTTTTTACTTTTGGTTTTTCAGTTTTCCATTTGAAGATTTTGTTTAGGATTTGATAGATACGCTTTGATTCTTTCGTCACTAGCGGTCCTAAAATCGCAAGGATTAATACATATAATGCAGCAAATGGCTTCAATGTAGCGGCAAGACCGCCTGCAATCCCAAGTTCGGCTACAATGATGGAAAACTCTCCTCTTGATACGATGGTTAATCCAATATTAGAAGAAGCTTTATGAGAGAAACCGGCTCTTCTTCCAGCAAACATCCCGGCGGTGAAGTTCCCAATTAAGGTGAGAATGACAGCGCCGATCGCAAGCCAGAAGGCATCTCCTAATGTAAATGGATCAATACTCAATCCGAAGCTGAAGAAGAACATGGCGCCAAAGAAATCTCTAAAAGGAACAACGAGATGTTCAATGCGATCTGAGTGCTCTGTTTCTGAAAACACAAGACCGAGTAAGAGAGCGCCAATGGCCTCTGCGACATGAATCGTCTCTGAAAAACCAGCCACGAAGAACAAAGCGGCAAAAATGACAATGATAAATACTTCATTTGAACGGATATCGAATAGTTTGTTTAATAGTTTTGGCAGCTTACGTGCGATGATAAAGAAAATCATCATGTAACCAAAAGCGATTAAAATAGATAATAAGGCACCGCCAACGGACGTGGCATCTCCAAGGACAAGACCGGATACGACAGATAAATAGACGGCGAGAAAAATATCCTCAAACATAATAATCCCAAGAATTAACTCTGTTTCAGGGTTCGCTGTCCGTTTTAAATCGACAAGGACTTTGGCGACAATGGCGCTGGATGAAATGGTGATAACGCCTGCCATAATGAGAACTTCAAGGAATCCAAAGCCTGTGATAAACCCATAAAGCAATCCTAAGCTAAAGTTGATCAAAATATAAATAGATCCGCCAACTGCAATGGATTTACCCGATTTTATGAGTTTGCCGACAGAGAACTCAAGCCCGAGGTAGAATAGAAGGAACAGGACACCCATTCTACCAAAAAACGAAATAATCTCGGTGCTCTCGATAAACTTCAAATCAATGATCCCGATGGTTGGTGCATGCGGACCAACAATCATCCCGAGGACAATGAGAAAAGGAATGATAGAAAATTTAATTTTATTGGCGATTAAGCTGGCAATGGCGATGAGAATAAGCGCCGTTCCAACTTCAAAGACTAAATGATCCATTCATCACTCTCCCCCTCTAGAAAGAAAATCACGTATCAATCGCTTCAAGTGTTTTCTTTCGCCTGAAATGACCATCGTATCATTTGCTTGAATTATCGAATCGGCACCGGGGTTGAGTAATTTTTCATTTGTATGTTTAATGATCGCAATGACGGTGACTTCATAATTTTGTCTCACATCTAAATCGCCGAGTGTATGTCCAACCGCTTTTGCGTCTTTTTCTACCTTAAACCATTCAATGATCAAATCATTGAACGCCATTTCAATCGTTTCAAGTGCTTGCGGCTTATACACCATACCGCCAATAATGGCAGCAATTTGCCGGGCTTCAGCATCATCGAGAGAAATGGTGGACAGTACTTCATCTGGATCTTCATCGTCGAAACGATAAATCTCCCGTCTGCCATCATCATGAATCACAATCGTCATCTTTTCTCTATTTCTCGTTTCAATTTCAAATTTCTTTCCAATCCCAGGAAGATCATTTTCTTTAATGTTCATTTTATCCCTCCGAATATGATAGGTTTTGTTTTTCATATAGTGAGTACGGATGAAATAAAATGAATCAGTCGAGGTAATTTGATTGGTACATAATGGGGATTGCACACTTCATTTCTAAAAAACATAAATCAATAGATAACGCTGTGGCTGGTGCAAGCTTTACAAGAAAAGCTTTTGAAGCGCCCATTGATAACCTCTGTTTTAGCAGAAGAGAGGATGCATGTTTTTTTGAAAATGGAGGTGTCTTCACAGCGTTGATTTCTTCATCATAAATCGATGGAGAAATCAGGCTCGGTGTGCTCGCTTCTGCTTGTGAAGCAAAAACGACATTTGAAAAGGGAGAAAACATGACGATGCAGCTAATCAATATACATATGGAACTTCTTATCAATCATTCTCCCCCTTTCATATGATGTTTTATTTCTTATTTTACTATATAAAAATATATTTCTCGTTTCAACAATTATGCTTATTTTAGTATCAGTTGATCTTGAAATTTTTTTGTGTAGAGGAAAAGGAATTACTTGATGGAAATTGAAGTAAGTCATGAGTTTGAAAAGAAAGAGGGGGAATGGATGATGACATATATCAATTGTCAGGTAGACGGGGATATTTTTGAAATCGTTTTCAATAGACCTGAAGCGTATAATTCGTTTCATGTTGACATGTTTGCTGAATTGAAGGAAGCGTGTGATACAGCGAGTGAGAGCAGTGCGAAAATTGTTGTTCTTAAGGGGATGGGCAAAGGGTTTTCAGCAGGCGGAGATATTGGCATGATGCTAAAGCAAGATCGTGAAGAAGATTTTCATCGCGTGATGGATTTGATCGAGGGAATTACACTTTCTTTAGCCAGTATGAAAAAAGTGACGATTGCACTTGTCCACGGGGCAGCGGCTGGTCTTGCTTTTAGCTTTGCCCTTAGCTGTGACTATTTGTTTATGCATCAAGATGCTAAACTTGCCATGAACTTTAATGGAATCGGGTTAATCCCAGATGGCGGAGGGCATTTTTTCCTCACCAAAAGAGTTAGTGAACAAACCGCTAAACAATTGATTTGGAGCGGACAAAAGCTACTGGCTGAAGAAGCGCTCAAGCTTCGCCTTGCAGACGGCGTGTTTCAAGATGAGGTGGATACGTATCAAAAAGCGTGCGTCAAGCCATTTTTAAATATGCCGCTTCAAGCCTTTGTTGAAACAAAGATGATTTATTTTCAGCAGTCAGAATCACAGCTGTTAGCCGTTCTTCAAAAAGAGCGTGCTGCACAAGCTAGACTGAGACAAAGCCGTGATCATCAGGAGGGTGTTCAAGCATTTTTGGAAAAAAGACGTCCTGTGTTTCATTAAATAGAAGAATGAATGGCCGGCGGATGCCGGCTTTTTTAACGTTCAAATAAAAGAAGTTTACCTGCATCATTTACGAGCCGGTGAGAATGCTTTGTGTATTGTTGTTCGATTAAACGATGACGTCCTAATTCTTTTGCTTTTTCATCACTATCTGTGGTGATTTTTTCGTTTAATAAGGTTTCACCTGACGAATCAAATACAGTCAAATAGTAGGTTTTCTCCATCTCTGATCTTCCCTTCCTTCTTGTTTTTTAATGAATTATACAAGGAGGAAGTTAAAACCTCTTTTTTCACCCCTAAAAATGTGTTTTTTAGAATGAGAGCGATAGAACGTGCATTCGTAAAAACGGCGTGATAAAATATGGACAACTACAGTAACGTACAAGGAGATAGACGTTTGACGAAGCTCACTTTTATTCATGCCGCAGATCTTCATTTAGATAGTCCGTTTGCGGGAATGTCCAATATACCGAACCGAATTTTTAAGAGGTTGAAAGAAAGTACATTTCAAAGTGCCAAGAACATGTTTGAACTTGCGATTGATCGAGAAGTAGACTTTATGCTGCTGAGCGGAGATATATTTGACGAATCGAATCGCAGCCTAAAAGCACAGCTTTTTTTAAGAAATCAGTTTCTACAGCTACAATCACACGGGATTGAAGTGTTTATTATTTATGGTAATCATGATCATTTAGGTGGTGAATGGACACCAATTGAGTGGCCAGAGAATGTTCACGTTTTTTTGAGCAGTACGCCAAGTGAGCAAGCCTTTTATAGAGAAGGTCAGCTTGTGGCAAGTATTTACGGGTTCAGCTACAAAGATCGAGCTGTCCATGAAAATATGACACCTTATTATGAAAAAACAACAGATGCCCCTTATCATATTGCAATGCTTCACGGCACATTAGCAGGTCAAGAAGGGCATGATGCGTATGCACCATTTCAGCTTCAGCAGCTTCTAGCGCGGGATTTTGATTATTGGGCGCTTGGACATATTCATAAGCGGGCTCTTCTGCATGAAGACCCAATGGTGATCTATCCTGGAAACGTGCAAGGAAGACATATAAAAGAAACAGGAGAGAAAGGCTGTTATGTCGTTTACCTATCTGAAGATGCTCAAAGAGCGGAGTTTATGGGCTGTTCAGATGTCATCTTTGAGACATTGACAATAGATATCACACATACCGCTCATATGACCGATCTTGTGATACTTGTGGACAAAAAGATGAGTGGACTGAAAGAGAGAGGTGTTCCTCATTTTGTGAAAATCGAACTAACTGGCGATGCTCCTGCTTATATGGAGCTCACGCAGCTTGAAGTGCTTGAGGAGCTGATGGCTGTTCTTCATGAACAGGAGGAAGATGAAGACTTGTTCGTTTGGGTGATGTCGATTGACTGCCGGACACATGAAGATGCCGTCTATCCAGAAGATTCTTTTTTGACAGAACTAACAGCAGAAATTGCCGAGTTTGATGCGTATGATGAGCTGCTTTCACCGATCAAGCGTCATCCAACCTATAGAAAGGCAGGAAGAGCTTTTACAAAAGAGGACGAGATCGATATTAAAGAAGAGGCACAAAGGCTGCTGGCAGAACAGCTGAAGCATTTATGAGAAAAGGAGAGGCATGATGAAAATACGTTCACTCCATATTGCGAATTTCGGGAAATTTTCCAATCAAACCTTCCACTTTTCTGATGACGGTTTTCAGTTAGTTTATGGCCTGAATGAATCGGGGAAAACGACATTGAAGGCGTTTATTGAATCGATGTTATTTGGTTTTTCTAAAAGCCATATGTATAAGCCAAAGCATGGCTCATTTTATGGCGGGTCTCTTACATGTTTTGATGAGGAATTAGGTGTGATTCATATTGAAAGAACATCTGATCATGGCGGCCAAGCTCAGGTGTTGCTACCAAATGGTGAAGTGAAAGATGAAGCGTTTCTACATGCGATGTTAAAGGGAACAGATCGCAGATTATACCAATCAATCTATTCTTTTGACGTGTTTGGTCTGCAAAATGTACAAGCATTAAATCAAGATCAAATAGGGGAATTTCTACTCTTTTCAAGTTTGTTTGGCTCAGATGCGGCATCCAAAATGGACAGCAGGCTGCTAAAACAGCAGGAGCAGCTTTTTAAGCCCAATGGACGTAAGCCTGAATTAAATCAGCAGCTTGATCATGTAAAAGAGCTGTCAGGTAAGTTGAAACAGGCCAAATTGGTAGAAAGTCGTTATACCGCAAAGAAAAAAGAACAAGCTGAATTAACCGAGAAGGTAGAAATGCTTCAGCATGAAATGAGACAGACTGAAGAAGAGATTCAGCTTTTGACGGAACATATTCGACTTTATCCTATGATAGAAAACAAGATAGAGTTAAAAAAAGATTTGGCTAGTTATCCAGAACGAGTCAAACGGTTTAGACCGGAAACTGCGCATGAACTTGATAAATTAGAATCACACCTTCACCCAAAAAAGGCGCAAGTGACGGCACTGAAACAAAAATTAGATCATTTGCAAACGTCGCTCACGCAAGTTCAGCCACTCTATGACAAGGATACGGTATTGGAGATGAAGCGAGTCATAGCTGAATCATCGGATGCTGAACTTGTGAAGAAACGCTTAGCAGCAGGGAAAACAGAGCAGAATTCTTTGAAACAAAAAATAGAAGAAGCATCAGCGAAGCTGAAGTGGCAGCGTCCAATCAAGCTTGACCAGCTGGATGATTCACTTGACTTTGAGTGGGAATTAAAAGAGGCTGTGAGCCAATACGTTCGTTTAATGGATAGGAAAACACAGCTCGATGACCGGTTTGATCATGCAAGACATGAGCTGGAAGAAGCGGAAACCGCTCTAAAAGGATTAAAGGAGCAGCCCGTTAAACAGCAAGATGCAGAAGATGTCAGGGGCACAAGGGCTACAGTGAAACAGAATCATTCCAGAGTGTGGTTATTCCCGCTGATGTTCGTGCTATGTGCTGTCATTCTCACGGTCTTATTCGTTTTAGCAGAGAGCTGGGTGACGTTACTGTTTGCAGGATTTTCCGTTTTTGTCTTGATCGCTATTTATCCAGTGCTTAAACAGACTCAGCTGAAGGAAGCAAACGACAGTAACGCCTATCATTCCTTTCACGTTCAAACAGCTTCAGCTGAAACGCTAGTGAAGCAAAAGGAGCTTTTATACGAAAGAATGATACAGCAATATGAAGACTGGGAGCGGGAACTGGAACCTGTACAGCAGCAAGTAGAAGATATGAGAAGGCAGCTGGGTTTGTCCTCAGAGCTCTCATTCCTTGTGGAAGCTTTCCATATCTTGAAACAATTAAAAGCGAATACAGCGGCATATGAGGCGCTTAACAAGGAAATAGAGATGCTCACACAGCAGCAATCGACCTACGAGCAAAGAGTTTCAGCGCTCATGAGTCTCCTTCAAAGAAAAGAAGGGACCATTCAAGAGAATATCTCAGCCTTTCAAGAGATATTGAAAGATGAGGAAAAAAGAGAAAAAGAACGTCAGACATTGCACGTATCCATTCAACATGTAGAGCAGCAGCTGACAACATTAGAAGGAGAAGTTCAATATTATGAAAAACAAACGGACGAGCTTTTTCGAAAAGTAGAAGCAGCGTCAAAAGAAGATTATCATGTCCTATCTCATCTATCCAAAGAATACCGGGAGCGGCTGTACAATTTGCAGCAGCTGAACCAAGAGCTGCACAAAAGCGGTTATATAGATGAGGAAGAGGTCATTGTCCGTAAAGGTTTACGCACCCTTGAGGAGCAGTGTGCACAAGCAAAAAGACATCTGAATGACATGCAAGAGAATGTGACGAATATGAAAAAACGCTTGGCAGAATTAGCAGTAGAAATACGCCAAATAGAAGCATCAGGTACAGTGTCTGATTTGACTCATCAGCTTGCTGTAGAGCAGGAGCAGGCAAAGCATCTAGCGGAAAAATGGGCGGCTATACAGCTCGTGCGTTCCGTCATTCGAGAGAAACTCAATGAGCATAAAGAAACGAGGCTACCAGCACTCCTCCAAACAGCTTCCCGATTTATTCAGCCGTTAACGAATGATCGATATGAAGTGATTTTATTTTCTGCCGAAGATGACCGGCTGATTGTGAAACGGAGGGATGGACGCCTATTCCGCCCGGAGGAGCTTTCACAAGCAACATGTGAACAAATTTATCTCTCGATTCGTTTTGCACTTGCTTTGTCCCACCAGCAAGATTGTCAGCTCCCATTTATGATGGATGACAGTTTCGTTCACTTTGATCATGTCCGTCTAGACAGGGTGCTGGAGCTGATGAGTGAACTCACTCGTTTTGAAACACAGCTGTTTTATTTCACTTGTCATCATTATATGAAACAAGCAGCGGAAGACGGGCAGATTACGAGCTTAGCAGTGGAATGATTGACAAATTATGACTTATGTTATACTTATATGAGCAGAAACATGGAAGGAGCATTTATTGAATGGCTAAAGGGATCATGACCTATGACGTCGGCGAACAAGTTGACCTGCATTTATTAATTAAATCATCTACTAAAGGGATTGCGAGTAATGGCAAACCATTTTTAACGTTAATTCTTCAAGATCAAAGTGGAGATATTGAGGCGAAGCTATGGGATGCAAAGCAGAATGATGAACTCACATATGCTGCGCAAACCATTGTGAAGGTAGTAGGTGATATTCATCATTATCGCGGAAGGAATCAGCTGAAGCTTAGGAATATACGTCCTGTTGCTGAAAACGAGCAAATCCGCATTGATGATTTTCTAGAAACAGCTCCTATTCCAAAGCACGATATGATGGATACCATCATGCAATATATTTTTGATATGAAAAACCCTAATATTCAGCGTGTCACAAGACATTTGCTGAAGAAATATGGACAGGAATTCGCTGATTACCCAGCAGCTACGAAAAACCATCACGAGTTTGTCTCGGGTCTTGCCTATCACGTGGTATCGATGCTTCATTTAGCGAAATCCATTGTTGATCTATACCCATCACTAGATCGAGATCTTTTATATTCAGGGATCATTCTACACGATTTAGGGAAAGTCAAAGAGCTTTCGGGTCCTGTCTCCACCACATATACAGTAGAAGGGAACTTAATTGGCCACATTTCTATTATGGTGACAGAAATTGCGAAAGCCGCAGAGGAGCTTGGCATTGATTCTGAGGAAATTCTAATTCTGCAGCATTTAGTGCTGAGTCATCATGGAAAAGGGGAGTGGGGCAGTCCTAAACCACCAATGGTGAAGGAAGCCGAAATTCTCCACTATATAGATAATTTAGATGCAAAAATGAACATGATGGATCGTGCGCTTGAGCATGTGAAGCCAGGAGAATATACAGAGCGTATTTTTGCACTAGAGAATCGTTCGTTTTATAAACCAACCTTTCACAATGAATCATCATGATAAAACGCCCGTTTGATGCGGGCGTTTTTTTTCATAACTTGTCTTCTTTTCGCATAAGCATGTAACACGAAGGAAGAGAGATTAGTCCTGAAAAAGGAGGCGAAGACAATGTTATTTTTTCCATGGTGGGTATATGCATGTATCATTGGCATTATTTTTTGTGCCTATAAATTAATGACGACAGCCAAAGAGGAGCAAGAGATTGATCAATCCTTTATTGAAAAAGAGGGAGAAATCTTTATCGAACGAATGGAGCAGGAGAGAGAGCGTAGACGTCAAGGACAGCAAATGAAACGATCCCAGGAAACGGCGAAGCATGAGGACCATTCGATTGCATAATCAATAAGAATAAAAAAACCCCTCTACAAGTTCATGTAGAGGGGTTTTTCGTTCATTATTGGTTTGGTGTTTGTTGTGTGGTTTGCTCAGATTTTTCTTTGAATGTATTTTCAAGTTCTTTATCTTTTACTTTCACATCAGCATCTTTCACCAATTTGTTTAAGATCGTTTGAATTTCGTTGTTATCTGCTTGTTTTTGATCAAGCAGTTCTTTTTTCAAGTCTGCTTTCATGTCATCGTATTTACCGCGTTCTTCGGTCTTTTTAATGATATGGTAACCAAATTGAGATTTTACTGGTTTGCTGATTTCATTTACTTTTAGTTTGAAGGCAGCTTTACTGAAGTTCTCATCCATTTGGCCTTCTTTTGCGAACCAGCCTACATCGCCGCCTTGTGCTGCTGAAGCAGTGTCAGTTGAATATTCAGATACAAGGTCATCCCACTTTTCGCCTTTATCTAATTTCTTTTCTACTTCATCTGCTGTTTTCTTGTCAGCAACTAAAATGTGGCTTGCGCGGATTTTCCCTTTTAGGTCATCGTAATACGCTTTTACTTCTTTGTCAGTGATTTTGATGTTAGCTTTGGCAGCCTTTTGAGTCAGCAGCTCATATTTTACTTGATCTTTGATGTAATCTTTTCCGAATTCATCTTGAAGTTGTTTTAAACGATCTTCACCAAGTGTCTTTTTATATTCTTCCAATTTCTTATCAATTTCTTTATCTGATACTTTGTATTTGTCAGCAAGAACCTTTTGTTGAACAAGTAGGTTTAAAGCATCTCCACCTGCTTGTTTCTTAAGAGTTGTGTAAAGCTCTTCTTTTGTGACATCTCCTGATTTTGTTGTTGCGATCACTTCTTTGTCACCGCTACTGCATGCGCCAAGAGTTAAAACACTTACTGCTGTTACAGCTGCTAAAGCCATTTTTTTCATTCAAAAAACACTCCTAATCTTTCCAATTTATTTATCATTGCTTGTATCATAACATATTGTGACATGCTGTAAAAAGAAATGCAAATGGGAGGGCATTCGTCTAGTCAAATTTTTGCGACCAACATACACATATATTGATCACAAAAAGGAGGCTGAATTATATGGGAGCAGGATATTCTAATGGGTTTGCTTTATTGGTCGTGCTATTCATTTTGCTGATCATCGTTGGTGCAGCATATCTTTATTAATTAAATCGCTGTGACAGAAAGGAGCCGTCCTGCCATGCGTGCGGGCGGTTCTTTTTTAAAACGATGACAAGTGCCTAAACGTTTTAAAATTTTCTGCATACACTGAGCTTAGAACAGAGGAAGAACTGGCAGGAGGTGTTTTCACATGGGAGGAGAAGTCTTTGCTGGCGGTTTTGCACTAGTCGTCGTATTATTTATCTTATTGATCATTATCGGTGCATCTTGGATTTGCTAATAGATCATCATACACAAAAAGCTGCCATCAAACAGGCAGCTTTTGCTTTGATCTTAAATAGATATGGTAATTTCAACAAATGATGAGATCAGTAAGATCAGTATCGATACATTGATAAAGCGAAACACCTTATCTTGCCGTTCTTCAGGAATCTCTCTGACAAGGCATAATGTATTAGTAAGCCTGTTTATTGAATACACAATAAACGCGGCAAAGACGATGAAGTAAAATAAAACTATCGGAGATCCCCCCTCTCTATGCTATTCCCATACTACATTACCAAATTTTTTATGAAAAAGATAGAAGTTGGCTTTAAAAACCTCATGATGAGGAAGTTGGGTCAACTAAAATATCAAACTCGTCTTGGGCTTGATCAATGATGCATGATTTTGGCGCTTTTAGCAGTTTCCAAGCAAATAAAAAGTCAGGCAAACAATAGCCTGCATGAATACTTGCGATCATGATAAAATAGTGTGCGTACATTGGAAATGCCATTCCTAAAACAAAGTAAACAGGTGAGATGACACAAAACGGGCTGAGCAGTGAGAAAAGCATCACTCTCTTAGGCACGCGCTGCCAGCAATTTCGTTTAAATAACGTCATTTTTTTCTTATGTTTCATGACTGGGATCAAGTGAACCACGCGGTGGACAAGCAATGTCGCAAGTAAAAGCACGATAAAAAGCGGTGCATTGTGACTGCTGAGCCTCGTTTCAGGATGAGTCAGTTGAAAACATAAAAATGCCATAATGAAAAAAAATACAGTCAGACATATGGCTGAAATCATCATTCTCGTATAACCATAATCCTTTTCAAGATTAATGGTCTTCCAACAATTCATTTTTCATCCTTCCAATCTCAAAAAAACTAATTGAATATCTCAAGATAATTTACTCTTCCTGAGGATAAAAATCAATGGTTTTCAAGAAAAAAAATAAATTGTTACATTCATATGGAATAAAGAGAGGAAACTTTGGGTTTTTCAAGAAAAAAAGACATAAGAGGGAGGTTCGTCTCTTTCGTCAATGAGTAATTTCGGCTAAAATAGAGTGACTAAGAGAAAGAGGGAACGTACATGAGTATTGAGGAACGAATGAGCCAGCTCGAATATTATATGGAACTGTTACTGACGGCGACAGATATGAGCCGTTATCCATATTATGCGCTATTGATCCGGCAGCGTGTATCGAAAGAAGAGGCAAAGGACATTGAGCGTATTTGTGCTGAGCTCTCAGATGAAATGGACAAGCAAAAAGCACAAGGCTACGTCATGTTCGACGATCTCCTTGCGCTGTTTGCGGGACAGTTAATTGAAAAGCTGGATGTTCATGAGACGATTTTTGCTTTGCATGATCAAGGGCTGTTTCAGCCGTTAATGAATGAATTTATAAAGATCATTAAACAATTTGATTTGCTTTAGCCGCTTTTTCCTCCGCTGAGTCTTCAAGTTCTTCAGGCTTTTTCGTGACTTTCCCACGCTCATTCAAAAAGTCCTTCTCAATGTTTGAAAACGATTTCTCAAAAATCTCCATGAAATCCTCACCATAAATGTTTCGGATAATACACATCATTTCTAAAATTTCAGGGAACTTTCCGTAAATGTCATGAAGCGGCTGTGCGCCTTTGACAATACCAGTTCGGGCCGGGTCGTAATCTTCGAGTAGTTTATGGAATGTCTCTTCGCCTTTTGGCGTTAGTTCAATATACGTATTGCGTTTATCGTTTAACTTTTTAGAAAATTTTAAAAATCCTCTTTCCTCTAATTTTTTAGAGAAGTTAAACGCCGTTGATACATGCATGACGCCAAACTTTGCAATTTCTGATATTGAAGCTCCTTTTAATTGATACGCAATCCACAAAATATGATGTTCATTGATATTTAGGTTATACGGTTTGATCCACTGCTGCCAGTCCTTTTCAATGGATTTCCAAAGAGCTTTGCTCAATTGGGCCATTCTTTGACTGAATAAAAGTGCTTCTTTTACATCGAAAGGCTGTTCCGAATGATTCATCCATTTCACCTACTTCTCTTTTTCTTGTAATTCTATTATGCCAATAAAATAAAGATTAATAAAGCTGAAAATTCAAGAATTTTTAAAAGTCATGAAAAACATTGACAAAATAACCTTTTTTCAACAAAAAAAGTGCGGGATACGCACCCCGCACACTTTTGTAAACGAATATTTTTTTGTGAGTATATTAGTTTTGTAAGGTTTTCTCCAGTTGTTTGAGCTTTTCCTCAATTTCCTGAATTTCCTTTTGTAAGTCCTGCTGATGAGGTTTGATTTCCTCGCGCCATTGCTGAATGGATGTTTGCAATTCAGTTCCGACCTCTTTAATGACCTCAGCACTTTCTTTTGCGGTTTCAACAATCTGCTCTTTTAAAGCTTGTCCATCTCTTTTTAATCTTGTCAGCGTATCTTCGAATTTGTCATAGCCGTCTTTCATCTTTCCGCGTACATCTCTGCCAGAAGAGGGAGTCGTCAGGAGCACTGCCGCACCTCCGAGGAGACCGCCTACAAATAATCCTGTTAATAAAGAACGTCCACTAGCCATTCCAATCACCTCTAGTCAAATTTTACACATTCGCATGTTCTCTCTGAGCTGACGATCAGCTTCATTGAACTTCCATACATAGCTTGCTTTATTTTAGCATACTTTTGAAGAAAAGGGAGGGGAGAAGGTTGTCTGTCTTTCTGTTCGTTTTTACGTGTATGTGTGTGATTTTTGCAGGTGGTTCTATTCATTATGTAAGACAGCTTGGGTATGCAGGGTCTTATCCGCCAAAACATGTATTAAGACAAAAAGCAATTGTGTGTGCGGCAGGTGCAGGGATTTCGCTCTCCATTTTGCTGCTTACCCTTTTTCTTTTATAGAAGCATGAAAAAAACCTCTTCATCCAATGAAGAGGTTCAGTTATTCGTTAAGCGACTTCAATCATTCTTGCACGCTTTAATATCGACTGAGCAATCGGGAAGACAAATACCATAGCTATCGTATTGATCACAGTTGCTGGTAGGACAACACCTACAAGAAGTGCTGGTAACGCAGCCGGCAGTCCAGTAATCAGTAAAGCGGCAGATAGGAAAATTACGCCCGATACGACGGTCCCAACAGCGGTGAGTACAGCGGTCAGAACGACTTTGTTCTTGATCTTCTGGCAAGATAAGAAAAGGGCTAAGAAGATAAAGGCTGTCACCGGTTTATCAATCATATTGGGAATTTGTCCGCCTGGAAAACCTGTTGTCAAAGCGGAAATGACCCCAGTGACTAGGGCGATCACAACGACATGCTGTACCTTCGGAAAAAGGATGATGCTTAAAAACATCATGACCAGCATCATATCAGGTTTCATTCCGAAAAAGATGGGCGGGAAAATCGTATGCAAAACAGCTCCCATTGCTGCAAGCAATGACATAATCACTAATTCTTTTGTTTTCATTTCTATGCTCTCCTCTGCTAAGCTCTTAGAACTCTCCAATAATATGGCTGATCATTTATTGCAAGAGTCATGACTTTATATTTCTCGTTATTATAACAAATTTATTTCACGATAGAAAAGCCTTTTTACTCATTTTCTTGCTGGAACTTTTTCATAAAGTCCGCAAGCTTTTGGCAGTCTTCTATAGAGACGGCGTTGTAAATCGAGGCTCTGCATCCGCCAACAGAACGGTGGCCGGCGAGTCCAACCATTTGTTCTTGTTTTGCTTTCTCCACAAAGGATGCAGTGAGTGCATCATCACGCAGGGTAAACGTGACATTCATATGTGAACGGCTGTCAGCACGTGCATGTCCTTTGTAAAAACCGCCGCTTTGATCAATCGTATCATACAGAAGCGCTGCTTTTTGTTCATTGCGTTTTTCTGCTGCTTCTACGCCGCCCGCCTGTTTCACATGCTCCAGGACAAGGGATAGCATATAAATCGCAAAAGTCGGTGGTGTGTGATAAAGAGAATTGGCTTTGGCATGTGTTGAATATTTTAAAATTTTAGGTGTGCCGCTTTTTTCTTTCTCTAATAAACGTTTGTGCGCGATCACAATCGTGATACCAGAAGGCCCTAGATTTTTTTGTGCCCCGGCATAAATGAAATCAAATGAAGACACGTCTATTTTTTTGCTGAGAATATCACTGGACATGTCGGCAATAAGCGGGAGTGACGTGTTCGGGAACGTTTTCCACTGAGTACCGAAAATGGTATTGTTCGATGTGATGTGCAAGTAAGCACCGTCAGTTAAAACGGAAGCATCTACATCTGGAATATACGAATAGTTGTCGTCTTCACTTGAGGCAAACACTGATGTTTCACCAAACCCTTTTGCTTCTGACAAGGCTTTCTCTGACCAAGCACCTGTTTGGATGAAATGAGCCGTTTCGCCTTCATGTAAGAAGTTCATCGGAATCATTGCAAATTGAAGACTTGCCCCGCCTTGTAAAAAGAGGACCTCATAATCTTCTGGAATGTCCATCAATTCTACCAAGAGTGCTTTCGCTTTATTGTGGACTTCTTCATACTCACCGCTGCGATGAGAAAGTTCCATCACAGACATCCCGGTTTGTTTAAAATCAACAAGTTCTTTCTGTGCTTTTTGAAGCACTTCTAGCGGCAGCGCCGCCGGACCAGCATTAAAATTCGTCGTTCGCTTCATCACAATCTCTCCCTATTTCTCGCGTTAATGGATCAAAAGATAAAACCATCCTATCACAAATTTGAAGCATTTGGACAAAAAATTTGAATCGTCCTAAATATCTTACGATTCAGAGGATAAGCACAGAAAAGAAGTGAAAAAAAGAAAAACCTCATCAATTAAGATGAGGTAAGGCGCGTATGGATGGCAGAAGAAATGTCTTTTAAATCCTCTGATGTATATTGATCTTGGTGAGATTTCCATACGGCACCAAAGCCGTCGCCTTTGCCATAACGTGGAATGATGTGCATATGGTAATGGAACACAGATTGCCCGGCTTTTTCACCGTTGTTGTTTAGAAGGTTTAAACCAATTGGTTCAAATTCCTGTTTGATGGCTCTAGCGATTTTTGGAATCGCTTGGAAGTAATGATTAGACACTTCTGGTGTCATGTCATAAATGTTTTCTTTATGTATTTTCGGGATTACAAGGGTATGTCCTTTTGTTACTTGGCTGATATCAAGAAAAGCCAATACATGCTCGTCTTCATATACTTTTGCACATGGAATGTCTCCATCAATGATCTTGCAAAAAATGCAGTCGCTCACGCCATGTCACTCCTCATTATTTTTCCTTTATCGTATCACAAAAAGAAGCAAAAAAGAAAACAGGACAAGCGAACTCCTTTGGTCGCTCATCCTGCTCCTGCAGAAGAAATGCTGATGCTTTCATTTGATATGCCTTTTGAATTCTCTATTTACTGAAATAAAGAATTCATATGCCTGCTATTTCTGCCGTAAACACCTCATTTGACGTTTTGGTTCGTCGTATACATATTTGTATAGGACACAAAAATCAAGAATCAGTGAAGCAAAACAGTAGCTAAGGTTTTTAGATGAAAAACCAATTTGTCATGCGGTTATTGCCTTTAACAAACACCTCATTTACGTATTGGTCATCAAGTTCATTTCTTCTACATACATTATGATGACCAGTATGCCGATATTTTATTCATGAGTTGTCTATAGGTAAACATTTCAAATTGTCTTTCGTTTTTGGTACTATAAAGGAAAAAAGAAAGAAAGGAACGAACTGATGTCCCTTCTAACTGTAAAAGATGTAACGGGTGGATATACAAAGAATCCCGTTCTGAAAAATATTTCATTTGAATTAGAAAGAAACCAAATCGTTGGTCTCATTGGCTTAAACGGGGCGGGAAAAAGTACAACCATTCGTCATATTATTGGATTAATGAAACCTCATAAAGGGGTCATTGAGCTGAACGGACGAACCCTTCAAGAAGATCAAGAGGCGTATCGTTCACAATTTACGTTTATTCCAGAGACACCTGTCTTATATGAAGAATTAACGTTAAAAGAGCATTTAGAGCTGACAGCGATGGCTTACGGCCTTTCAAAAGAACAATTAGAAGAACGTCTGCCGTCTTTGCTGAAGGAATTCCGAATGGAGAAGCGATTGAAATGGTTCCCTGCTCATTTTTCTAAAGGGATGAAGCAGAAGGTGATGATTATGTGTGCGTTTCTTGTGGAGCCAGAGTTGTATATTATCGATGAGCCGTTTTTAGGGCTTGATCCGCTTGCGATCAACGCACTATTAGAACGTATGAATGCGGCGAAACAAAATGGCGCAAGTGTTCTGATGTCAACGCATATTTTAGCCACAGCGGAACGTTATTGTGATTCCTTTATTATTTTGCATGAAGGGGAAATTAGAGCGAAAGGAACACTGACAGAACTAAGAGAGCAGTTCAACATGAGAGATGCGACTCTCGATGATCTTTATTTGGAATTAACAAAGGAAGAAAGCTATGAGTAAAACAACGCAAACCATTTGGAAATCACGATTAGAAGAACACGTACAAGAAACAAGAAAATATTTAAAATATATGTTCAACGATCATCTTGTGATTGTGCTCATTTTTTTCCTTGCAGGCGGGGCGAGCTGGTACAGTAATTGGTTGAAGCATATTCCAGCTCACTTCCCATCCTATTGGGTCATGGCAGTTGTTTTCTCATTGGTACTGACTAGTTCTTACGTGCGAACGTTGATCAAAGAGGCAGATCTTGTGTTTATGCTTCCTTTGGAAGCTAAGATGGACCCTTATTTAAAACAAGCGTTTAACTTTAGCTTCATTTCTCAGTTATTTCCTTTGATTGCCGTGTCCATTATTGCACTTCCGCTATATTCGGCTGTCTCCTCAGGCGATCTGATGCTATATTATGTGCTCATTTTGGCGCAAATGATTTTAATAAAAGGTCTGAATACAGCGATTCAATGGAGAATCACTTATTTTCAAAGGAAACATGTCAGATGGATTGATGCAGTGATTCGTTTTCTGCTCAATACAATGTTAATGTATACCGTTTTACAAGCAGCTTATGCCATTGCCATTGTTTTTTATCTTTTATATGCTGTCTATCTCATTTATCTAACAAATGCAGTAAAAAAACAGCCTTTTCAATGGGAATTGCATATTTCTGATGAGTTAAAACGAAAACAGCGTTTTTACCGCTTGGCAAACTTATTTACGGATGTCCCTCATTTAAAGAAACAAGTGAAAAGAAGGGCGTATATGGACTGGGTCTTGCAGTTTGTCCCTTATGAACAGCGTAAAGCTTTTTCTTATATGTATGTGAGGGCGTTTTTACGTTCAAATGACTATTTTGGTCTTGTGTTTAGGTTAACGGTCGTGTTTGTGCTCATCCTCTTGTATACAGGTGCAGCAGGCTGGGTGGGGGCATTACTTGTCTTGTTTACAGTCTTTATCACAGGTGTACAGCTTGTCCCGTTAACAAAGCACTTTGCTCATCTGTCGTTACAGGCACTTTATCCTGTGTCTCAGCAAGAAAAAGATCGAAGCTTTTTTGTTCTCGTACGAAATGTACTCATCATCCAGTCAATTGTACTGAGCTCCGCCGTTTTCCTAGCAGGTGGATGGAAGGGAAGCGGACTTGCTCTTCTCATTTCATTGGTATTTGTGCTTGTCCTATTCAAGCCTTACGTACAAAGCAGATTAAAAAAGATGAGATAAGCATTTTTTACAGCGTGTGTATGATGTCACCAAGGAGGGAATTGGGATGAATGCAGCTGAACGGGAACTGTATGAAGAGGCCATTTTTTTTTCAAATGCGTTTTTTAAGAAAACCATCCAAGATCGAGCGGTTTTCAAAAGGTGTTCAGCAGCAAGTGAATCGCCGAATCCCTGCTCGATTTCATCAAGTCATCACAAGTGCGGTGAAAACAATGGTTGAATCCACCGTATCAGGAAGCCATTTTACTTCATTTACAGTCATTGATGAACAATTGTCTCTTGTAGAGCGAAATGAGCTGGCAAAGGAAAAGGTGACATATTATCAAAAGGCCGCTGCGATTGAAGGAATTGGCACAGGTGCGGGTGGATTGTTTCTCGGAATGGCGGATTTCCCTCTCCTTTTGAGTATTAAAATGAAATGTCTTTATGAGCTTGCTTGTATATATGGATTTGATTTGTCTCAAAAAGAGGAAAGGCTCTTTTTGCTTTGTATTTTTCAACTCGCCTTTTCAAGCAGCGCACACCGTCAAAAAATGATGAAACTCATTGAAGAATGGGAAACAACCCGGGAAGAAATGGATTGGTATAGCTTTCAGCAGGAATATCGAGATTATATTGACCTTGTGAAGCTGTTTCAATTAATGCCTGTGGTCGGTGCCGCTGTTGGTGGGGTGGCAAATCATCAGCTGACAGGACAGCTTGGTGAAGTCGCACGCCATGTGTTTCACTTGCGTGTGTTGAAAGAATTGAAATAGAAAAGCCGCTGTTGGGCAGCGGCTTTTTTTCATTCATCGTAGGAAAGGACGGCATGAGCGAGTACCTTTGCTGCGACAGGCATTGCGTTTTCGTTAATATCAAATTTCGGATGGTGGTGTGGATACACATCTTGGCTGTTTTCTGGCATAGCGCCTGTGTAGAAGAAAGTACCAGGAACATGCTGAAGGTAGTAAGCAAAGTCTTCTCCTCCCATTTGGGTTTCGGCTTCTTTTACTTCTGTGACTCCTTCTGTCTGTTTGGCTATTTCTGTTATATATTCAGTTGGTGCAGAGTGATTTTTGACTGCAGGATAGCCTCTTATATATTCATAAGTATAAGAGGCATCGTGCATGTGGCAGACACCTTTCACCACCTGTTCAATTTCACGTTCAATGATATGGCGTGCACTCTCTTCAAAGGAACGTGCAGTACCTGTTAGCACGGCCGAATCTGCAATGACATTAAAGGCATTTTCAGCGACAAATCCCCCTACAGAAACCACTGCAGAATCAATCGGGTTGACTTTACGGGCCACGACCTGCTGAAGATTGGCTACAATTTGTGAACCGATGAGTACGGCATCTTTCGTCAGGTGCGGCTGTGCGCCATGTCCGCCTTTACCTTGCACTTGAATAGAGAAACGATCGGCGGCTGCCATAAAGTTCCCGCTTTTATAAAGAACAGTGCCGCATGGCTCTGAGGACCAAAGGTGGGTGCCGAAAATGACGTCAACACCGTCTAAACAGCCATCTTCAATCATTGGTTTCGCACCACCGGGGGCATATTCTTCAGCGTGTTGATGAATGAGGACGATTTTTCCTTTTAATTGATCTCGGTGCTCATGTAAGATCTTCGCTAAGACGAGAAGTGTTGCTGTGTGGCCATCGTGACCGCATGCGTGCATGACGCCAGGTTTTGTTGAACGGTAAGGTACATCCTTTTCATCATGAATGGGAAGTGCATCAAAATCAGCTCTCAGTGCAATGGTCGGTCCAGGGGAAGCTCCTTCAATAAAAGCGAGTACACCATGTCCGCCTACATGTGTGCGTGTTGGGATATGTAATCTGTCATAATATTGAGCGATGTAAGCAGCGGTTTCCTCTTCCTGAAAAGAAAGTTCTGGATTCATATGGAGATGGCGTCTAATTTCAACCATTTCCTCATAATGTTCATCAAGACGTTCATTGATCCTTTTGTGTAAAGTGGATACTGTCATTGATCCGAAAACCTCCTTTAGGCTCTTTTACTGATTGTATGGTAATTGTTAGAATCTTTCAACAGAAGAGGATGTCGAGAATGACAGAAAAGGTCATTTTACATAAAAGTCGAAGGTTAAGTATGAAGCTTGAAAAAGGGGGAGTGGCATTGGGAAGCTGTCCAAATTGTTCAAAAGCATTTTCTTTCGTCGAAAAATTTCATTTATCGCATACGAGAATGATGCTTTGTCCAAGCTGCCGGCATCAAATCAAAGAAACGTTCGTTTCGAAGATGAGCTTTTT
Organism: Bacillus sp. FSL K6-1106; assembly: GCF_038005245.1. Lineage (NCBI taxonomy): Bacteria > Bacillati > Bacillota > Bacilli > Caryophanales > Bacillaceae > Bacillus > Bacillus sp. FSL K6-1106. The sequence continues at coordinate 126,577 of NZ_JBBOSV010000002.1, read as the reverse complement.
GATGATTTGTTTGATTCCACTGTTGGTACTACTTATTCAGATGAAAGGTGCTTCACCTATGCTCAAATGGCCAATCTTATTAGGATGGATCTTGCTGAATTTTTATGTACTTCAGCCAATCATTCATCGGTACGAGCTTAGAGATAAGCGTTGAAAGCCCAGCAGAAGGGCTTTTTTTTATGAAAAAAAGAAGTGCGAAAAGCAGCACTTCCTTAATGGTCTATGACGGCATGATAGGATGTCAGATAGGCAGGACGAGAGAAGATGGAGCCAGTATCCTCGTGCGGCTGAAAGAACGCTTCTGACTCTTGGAAGTCTTGAAATAAGTCTTCAGATTCCCAAAGGGTCAAAATTAAGTACACCTCTTCATCCTTTTTTGGTCTTAACACACGAAGCGCCTGAAAGCCGCGCTGGTGTTCTGACATGTTTGTTTTTTTCTGAAAGGTGGATTCAAAAAGTGCTCTGCTTTCGAGCTTTACAGGGATATGATTCAGCGTGACAAAGCCAGATTGGACGAGCTCACCTTTTGTATAAATCACATCATAGGCATGGGGTGCTTTAAAGACTGTCTCACCCTCCGTTTCATGAAAAAGAGCCGCTTGTTCCTTACCGACCGTATAAAGCAGATTTTCAAGATGATGTTTTTTTGCGATTTTTTGCAAAAAGTCTGCTGTTCCATATGTAATATAGAAATTCATCTAAACCGCCTCCTGCTTGATAGTATAACAAAAGAATGATATATAATTCTTTGGTAGTCAATCCATAAAACATATTATGAAGCAATACATCCCATACTATCCGTATAAAGGAATGAGGTGACCTAATTTGAAGAAAAAGAAGATAATCATTCCATTAGTCATTGCAGGAAGTACAATCGTGCTTTCATTTATTGGCTATCTGACCATTTTATTTTTAGGACATTATGTCATAGATGAGAAGAAGCTCGTTTTTCACGCTTCCTCGAAAATCATTGATCAGAATGGAAAAGAACTCACAAGCATGTATTCAGAAAATCGGGACCCTGTGTCATTAAAAGAGGTCCCAGATAAAGTGGCGAAAGCTTTTGTTGCTGTAGAGGACAAGCGCTTTTATGAGCACCACGGAATTGATGCACAATCGATTTCAAGGGCGGTTTATCGAGATATATTAGCAGGTGGAAAGGTAGAAGGCGGCAGTACCATCACCCAGCAGCTCGCCAAAAATATCTTTCTCACAAATGATAAAACGTTTCTTCGAAAAACAAAAGAAGTCATTATTGCGATCAATTTAGAAAGAGATTATTCAAAGGACAAGCTGCTTGAAATGTATTTGAATCAGCTTTACTTTGGTCATGGCGTCTATGGGATCCAAGCAGCGGCCAATTACTATTTTAGTAAAGATGTAAAAGATCTCACTGTCAGTGAAGGAGCTACACTTGCTGCCATGCCAAAGGCACCTTCAACGTATTCCCCTGTTCTACACCCAGATAAAAATAAACAAAGACGGGATACCATCCTGAATTTAATGAATGAACAAGGATATTTGTCTTCTACAGAAACAGTTGAAGCAAAAGGAAGAACACTTGGTATTCATTTAAAAAAGAAATCAGAAACCCCTTGGGTGGACAGTTATGTAGATCTCATGATTAAAGAAGCAGAATCACAGTATTCGATTTCGCATGAACAATTGCTTCAAGGCGGCTATACCATTACGGTACCAATCGATATGAATTTGCAAAAAGTTGCCTATGATGCAATGAAAAACAATCGTTATTTCCCGGGAAAAAGCGGGTCACCTGAAGGAAGCGCTGTGTTTATTGACAACGCATCTGGTGGTGTAAAAGCAGCAATAGGCGGACGAGAATATCAGGCAAGAGGCTATAACAGAGTCACAGCTGTTAGACAGCCTGGTTCTGTCTTTAAGCCGATCGCAGTATATGGTCCAGCGATTCAGGAGAAAAAATTCAGACCGTATTCACTGCTTGAGGACAAGGAAAAAAGCTATGACGGCTATTCTCCAAAGAACTACGATGGACAGTACGAGGGCAGGGTCACGATGGTAGAGGCTCTCATGAAAAGTAAAAATACATCTGCCGTATGGACGTTAAGCCAGCTTGGCATCGATACGTCTAAATCCTATCTTGAGAAAATGGGGATGGATATTTCGGATAAAGGACTTGCCATAGCGCTTGGCGGGTTAGAAAAAGGGGTTTCTCCATTGCAGATAGCTGGAGCATTTCATACATTTGCAAATGAAGGCGTCTATAAAAAGCCGTTCTTCATTCAGAAAATCACGAATGATGATGGTGAAACCGTTGAAAAAAATCGAAACAAAGAAGAACGAGTGTTTAGCGTACAAAATGCTTGGAATATGACAAGAATGCTTCAACAGGTCGTCAAAGGCGGAACCGCTCAGAGCGGATCATACGCTGGAGATTTGGCTGGTAAAACAGGCACAACTACGTATTCCGGTGTCAAAGGGGCAACGAAAGATGCTTGGTTTGCTGGCTACACACCTAGTACAACAGGGGCAATCTGGATGGGGTATGACAAAACGGATAACAGTCATTATTTAACTGGCGGCAGTCAGTATCCAGTGCAGTTAATGAAAGATATTTTAACGACAGCCCAAATAACCAATGAAACATTCCAAAAACCAGAGGGAATTAAAGAACTTCAATCGCCAATCCATTTAGAAGGACTGTCAGGCTTTGAAGCACGGTATGCATTTAAAATCAAAGGGCTCTTTACATTGGAGCTGTCATGGGATGAACAGGAAGACAAACGCGTTGAATATCGTATTTATGAAAAGAGAAATGGAAGCGAGACCCTGATCGATTCTGTAACAGGAACTAACAGCTACACAATGCCGTATGCAAATGTGTTTTCAGATGCGCAGTATAAGGTTGTTCCATACAATACTCAAACACAAGAAGAAGGCGAAGGCAGTGCTTATATCAAGCCAGAGGCTTTTGGACGTTAATATTCGGCGATTTTTTGAACATTGAGCCGCTTTAGTATACCGAGCCTTGAAAAAGCGGTATAGTAAAAGCAGTGTTTGAGCCTTATACAAAGAGAGTGTGAGGCGAAAGGTGGAATGAAAGGTAATGGGAAAAACGAAGGCTTTTAATGACACGTTCTTAAAGGCGTGCAAAGGGGAAAAAACAGACCATGTACCGGTTTGGTATATGAGACAGGCAGGACGCTCGCAGCCTGAATATCGTGCCCTTAAAGAAAAATACGGGCTATTTGAAATTACGCATCAGCCAGAGCTATGTGCTTACGTAACAAGACTTCCTGTAGAACAATATGGTGTAGATGCCGCTATTTTATATAAAGATATTATGACTCCGCTTCCAGCTATTGGAGTGGATGTTGAAATTAAAAATGGAATTGGACCAGTGATTGACTCGCCTATTCGGACAAAGGCAGATATCCAGCGTCTTGGAGAGCTTCATCCTGAAGAAGACCTGCCGTATGTGCTTGATACGATCAAGCTGTTAACAGAGGAGCAGTTGAATGTTCCGCTGATTGGTTTCGCAGGTGCACCTTTTACGATGGCAAGCTATATGATCGAAGGCGGTCCATCTAAAAATTATCATAGAACAAAGGCGCTCATGTACAGTGAGCCAGAGACATGGATGCTTTTGATGAATAAATTAGCCGATATGACGATCACATACATACGCGCTCAGGTAAAAGCAGGCGTCCGAGCATTTCAAATCTTCGACTCTTGGGTTGGCGCTTTAAATGCAGCAGATTACCGGACGTTCATTAAGCCTGTCATGCAGCGTATTTTCACAGAGCTGAAGTCTGAAAACGTACCAATGATTATGTATGGTGTCGGTGCGAGCCATCTGGCCAAAGATTGGCATGACTTGCCGCTTGATGTCGTTGGACTGGATTGGCGTATGAGTATAGACGAAGCGCGAAAAGAAGGCTTAACAAAAACGTTACAAGGAAACCTTGATCCAACGATTTTACTTTCTCCTTGGGAAGTGATTGAAGAAAGAGCAGCAGCGATTTTAGATCAAGGGATGAAATCAGATCAATTCATCTTTAACTTAGGTCACGGGGTATTTCCTGATGTCTCACCAGACACGTTAAAGAAGCTGACAGATTTTATTCACGATTATTCAGCTAAACATAAAAAAACATCCATCTAAATGATTTCAAATGATCTGAAGGAGTGTTGGTTGTGGAGAAAAAGAAAATGGGGCTACTTGTCATGGCATATGGCACCCCATATAAAGAAGAAGACATTGAACGTTACTATACACATATCCGTAGAGGCAGAAAGCCAGAGCCGGAGATGCTGCAAGATTTAAAGGACCGCTACAAGGCAATTGGCGGCATTTCTCCTTTATCAAAAATTACAGAACAGCAGGCAAATGGTTTGTGTGAACATTTGAATGAGATCCAAGACGAGATTGAATTTCATGTATACATTGGGTTAAAACATATTGAGCCTTTCATTGAAGATGCAGTCGCTGACATGCACCGAGATGGCATCACAGAAGCGGTGAGTATTGTCCTTGCACCGCACTTCTCCACATTTAGTGTGAAATCGTATAACAAACGTGCACAAGATGAAGCAGAAAAGCTTGGCCATCTGAACATTACTTCTGTTGAAAGCTGGTACGATGAACCGAAGTTTGTGGACTATTGGGTGAAACAAGTGAAAGAGACGTATGCATCCATGAGTCAGGAAGAAAGAGATTCAGCAGTGCTGATTGTGTCTGCACACAGTCTTCCTGAAAAAATTATTGCAGCAGGGGACCCATACCCTGATCAGCTTGCGCAATCTGCAAAAATGATTGCTGAAGGTGCAGGAATTGAGCATTATGAAATTGGCTGGCAAAGTGAAGGCAATACGCCTGATCCATGGCTTGGACCAGACGTACAGGACCTCACACGTGATCTATTTGAGCAAAAAGGCTATAAAACATTTGTATACGTGCCTGTTGGATTTGTCGCTGATCACCTTGAAGTGTTATACGACAATGATTATGAATGTAAAGTCGTCACGGATGAAATTGGTGCAGCCTACTATCGTCCAGAAATGCCAAATGCGAAACCAGCATTTATTGATGCACTGGCAGCAGTCGTATTAAAGAAGCTTAATGAAAGCAAGTAATCATATAAAAGAAGGCGATCCTATGCATGACAATCAAAAACACCTTGTCATCATTGGCGGTGGCATCACGGGTTTGGCCGCCGCCTTCTATTTGGAAAAGGAAATTGAAGAAAAAGGCCTTCCTATCCAAATATCTCTTATTGAAGCGAGTCCTAGGCTAGGTGGAAAAATTCAAACATTATATAAAGACGGTTATATCATTGAACGTGGACCCGATTCATTTTTAGAAAGAAAGGTCAGTGGACCCCAGCTGGCAAAAGATGTTGGTCTATCTGATCAGCTCGTCAATAATGAAACAGGGCAAGCGTATGTATTAGTCAATGAAACCCTTCATCCGATGCCAAAGGGGGCTGTCATGGGCATTCCAACTCAAATCAGTCCTTTCATTACAACTGGGCTTTTTTCAGTTGCCGGAAAAGCACGTGCAGCGATGGATTTCGTTTTGCCAAAAAGCAAACAGACGGAAGATCAGTCTCTGGGGGAATTTTTTAGAAGACGTGTGGGTGATGAAGTGGTGGAGAATTTAATTGAACCGCTACTATCAGGCATTTATGCTGGTGACATTGATCGCCTGAGCTTAATGTCTACCTTCCCGCAGTTCTATCAAACAGAACAGAAGCATCGCAGTTTGATTCTTGGGATGAAAAAATCACAGCAGCATGCAAAAGCGCAACAAGTGACAGCGAAAAAGCAAGGACAGTTCCAGACAATCAATCAAGGGCTGCAAGCACTTGTTGAAGCGGTCGAAAGTAAACTCAAGCTGACGAAGATTTACAAAGGGACAAAAGTGACCCAGATCGAAAAAGCAGAGGGAGGCTATGGCGTTCAATTAGACAGCGGTCAAACGCTTTTTGCAGATTCTGCCATTGTGACAACTCCTCACCAATCGATCTATTCCATGTTTCCAAAAGAAGCAGGGCTTGAGTACTTGCATGACATGACATCGACTTCTGTTGCAACAGTTGCACTCGGATTTAAAGAAGAGGATGTTCACAATGAATATGATGGTACTGGTTTTGTCATCTCAAGAAATAGTGATTTCTCCATTACAGCATGTACGTGGACAAATAAGAAATGGCCTCACACTGCACCTAAAGGAAAAACATTGCTCCGTGCATACGTTGGGAAAGCTGGCGATGAATCAATTGTCGAACAGTCTGATCATCAAATCGTGAGCATCGTGCTGGAGGATTTGAAGAAAATCATGGATATTAAAGCAGATCCAGAGCTGACGACAGTGACTCGCTGGAAAACAAGCATGCCGCAATATCATGTGGGTCATCAAAAACAGATTTCGACGATGCGAGAAACGTTTAAGCAATCATATCCTGGTATTTATATCACGGGTGCTGCATTTGAAGGTGTTGGGATTCCTGATTGTATTGATCAAGGAAAAGCTGCCATCTCAGAAGCTGTATCTTATCTATTTTCATAAAAAACAAACTCCCTTTTCTGTCATGGAAAGGGAGTTTTTCATGTTCGTATGTTTAGAAAAGAGTGGTGAATAATAAAATTGAACAAAGTTGTTGCATCTGAGGAAAAGGATGTGGTATATTACTTTCTGTACTTAATGACCGAAACGTTCAAATAGTCATTTTGGGAGTGAGATCATGAGTGTTGATAGGAGACAAATGATTTTAGATGGAGCAACAAAGGCATTTACCCAGTTCGGGTATAAAGCCACGACAATGGACCTTGTAGCAAAGCTTGCCAACGTTGGAAAAGGAACGATTTATACTTTTTTCAAAAACAAAGAAGAGCTGTTCGATGAAATTTTCACATCACTGTTAATGGAGATGAGGAAAATTGCAGATGAAGCAATAGATGAGAAGAATAGTTTCTCAGAAAACCTTCATTTAGCACTCTTTGCAATATTAGAATTTCGAAAAAACCACCAGCTTACAATTAAAATCTTTCAGGAAAATGCGGAGCTTGGCACATCAGCAGTGAAAGAAATGATTGAAAAAATGGAGCAGATGATCATTCGCTATATTAAAACAAAAGTAAAAGAAGCGATTGAAAAAGGCGACATTAAGCCCTGTGATCCTGAATTGACGGCATTTGTGATGGTGAAACTATATATTGCACTTATTTTTGACTGGGAAAAGCGATATGAGCCTTTAACAAAAGAAGAGGTCGCTGAATCGCTCGAGCTTTATGTACTAAAAGGACTGTCTGCAACAACATAATTTTTTTTGAGTTCAAATGACCGAATTCTTAATTTAGTCATTCATCAATGGGAGGAAAACAGCAATGAATTTAATTCGGAATCAATGGAAAGACATTGTGACGAGCAAAAAACTACTGATCCCGATTTTAGCTGTCTTATTTATTCCACTGATTTATAGTGGTGTATTTTTAAAAGCTTACTGGGATCCATATGGTACAGTTGATCAATTACCTGTAGCGGTTGTCAACTTGGATGAAGGCAGTCATTATGACGGCAAAACCCTTCAAGTGGGCGATGATTTAGTGAAGGAATTGAAGAAAAACGATAGTTTTAAATGGCATTTTGTTGATAGTGAAGAAAAGGCCATCAAAGGGTTAAATAACGAAGACTATTATCTCGTCGTCGAGATTCCGAAAGATTTCTCGAAAAATGCGAGTACAGTACTAGACAAACATCCGAAAAAATCGAATCTGAAATATTATACGAATCCAGGCGCAAACTATGCTGCGTCTCAAATTGCGAATAACGCCATTATCAAATTAAAAGATTCGGTTTCAAAGGAAGTCACAGAAAATTATGCAGAGGTCATCTTTGATAACTTCAAAACGATTGCAAAAGGATTAGATCAAGCAAGCGATGGAGCGAAGAAAATTGATGACGGAACAAAAAGCGCAAAAGACGGTAGCCAAAAGTTAAAAGACAATCTGGCGAAATTGGCAGAAGGAACGTTAACGTATAGCGAAGGTGTTCATCAGTTTGCAGGAAAAATGGGTGAACTGAACACTGGAATTCAATCTCTTGATAGCGGTCTTGGTCAGCTCTTAACAGGCTATCAAACGATTGATCAGAAATTTGGTGAGCTTGGCACAGGAATTGATACATTGACCGAAGGGTTAAACACAAGCCGTGAAGGACATGAGCAGCTTTCTTCTAAAATGCCGCAATTCACAGCAGGCATTGAGCAGCTGAACAATAAAGCGCAGTCATTTTCAGAAAAAATCGCTGCTGTGGAGAAAGTATTGTCTTCACCTGAATTAGCGAATCTTGAAAAGATGGCGCCTAAGATTGATCAGGTGAAAGAAGATGCAAAAACGTTCAGTACCAAACTTGCTTCTTTAAAAGAAGCATTATCTAATCGAGATGCAAAAGTAAAAAGTATTATTCAAAACAGCTCGATGACAGATGAAGAGAAAAAGGCGGCAATGGATCAGCTAGACAGTCTTCCTAAAATTGAACTGCCTGATTTGTCTGGTCTTGAGCAAAGCTTAGCGGCGCTGCAGGAACTGCCTGACGCAAGTGAAGTTCAGTCTGCGGTTGCATCTGCAAAAGCACAGCTACAGCAAGTCAAGCAGCTGCCAGAGAAAACAGAACAGCTGTATACATCGACAGTCGCCATACAAAATGCGATTGATCAAATGACATCCGGTACGAATAAATTGTATCAAGGTGCACTGAAGCTTCAAACGGGCCAAGGGAAATTACAAGATGGCCTGCAAACAGCAAATGGAAAGCTTGATACAGCGAAAAGTGGTGCGGATAAACTGGCAAATGGTTCAAGCCAGCTTAGTGCAGCATTGAATAAACTAGAAAGTGGATCAGCGAGTATCCAAAGCAACTCATCTAAACTGGCTGAAGGGTCAAAATCCCTTGATAAAGGATTAGGTGACTTAAAAAGTGGAACTGGAAAGCTTTCTGATAAGCTAAAAAGCGCTGCAGATGAAACAGGAGACATTGATGCGGGGCAGGACAACTACAATATGATTGCAAGTCCAGTCAAAACAGAGAATGATACAGCGAAAAAAATTGATAACTATGGAACAGGGCTCACACCATATATTTTATCAATGGGACTCTTTGTTGGAGCTCTTATGCTGACTGTTGTATTCCCAATGAAAGATCCTGCAGGACGCCCTAGAAATGCGTTTGAATGGTTTGTCAGCAAATATAGTGTGCTTTTCTTAGTCGGTATCTTGCAGGCAGTGATTGCAAGCTCCATGCTGATCTTTGGACTTGGACTTGAAGTGGAAAGCCTCTGGCGCTTCTATCTCTTTGCGATCATCGTCAGTCTGACATTCCTAGCGATCATTCAGCTTCTTGCGACGACGATGGGGAACCCAGGACGCTTTATTGCCGTCATTATCTTGGTTCTTCAGCTTGCAGCAAGTGCGGGTACATTCCCGCTTGAGCTTGTACCAAAATTCTTCCAAGTTATTCACAGTCTGCTTCCAATGACGTATACCATCAACGGATTTAGAACGATCATTGCAAGCGGTGATAACAGTTATTTATGGCACCAAGCAGCGATTCTTGGAACAGTAGCCATCATCATGATGGCTGCAACAACAGCATACTTTGCTTGGAACATAAGAAAAATGAAACAAGAAGAAGCTTAATCAAAAAAACCTTTCTCTTTCATGAGACCTTTCTCTTTCATGAGAAAGGTTTTTTATTTCAGATTGTTGACAAAGGGCTAAAATGAACTTTATTTTAGCCCTTTGTCTTCTTTTCAGCGTGATAGAAAACCTTTGAAGTCTAGGAAGGACGAGCACTGGCACAGAGCGAATTAACATTCGTGAGTACCAGCGCGCAGGACTGACACCGAATGCGAGGGTTTGTCTACACGCTGAAACCTTTCTCTTTCATGAGAAAGGTTTTTCTATTAGAAATTAGACATCAGGAACCCGAAGCGATATATTTTAAGAAGGATGCTGAAAAAAGGCATGCTTGGAAAGAATTTCTTTTAGATGAAGGAGGATATGCCGAATGACAACGGAAGTAAATGAAACGATTCAGCTTATTCAAAAGCTTGTGTCGATCCCAAGTCCATCAGGAAATACTGAGAAAGTGATTGGCTTTGTCGAACGTTTTTTACAAGATTTAAATATTGAAACGAAGCGAAATCGAAAAGGTGGATTAATTGCCACCCTAAAAGGAACAGATGACAAGGAACACCGCATGCTGACAGCACATGTCGATACGCTCGGTGCGATGGTCAAAGAAATTAAATCAAATGGCCGGCTGCGTCTTGCACTCATTGGAGGCTTTCAATATAACTCGATAGAAGGCGAGTATTGTGAAATTGAAACAGTAACAGGCCGTACATACACAGGTACCATTCTGATGCATCAAACGTCCGTTCACGTATATGAGGATGCTGGAAAAGCGAAGCGAAATCAAGAAAATATGGAGATTCGCTTAGATGAGAAAGTGAAAAATGCAGACGATGTGCAAGCACTTGGCATTCAAGTAGGAGACTTTATCTCATTTGATCCTAGAGTGGAAGTGACATCTTCAGGTTTTATTAAATCAAGACACCTTGATGATAAGGCAAGTGTGGCGTTGTTGCTGAGATTGATTCACCGCATTCAAACAGAGAACATCACATTGCCGCATACGACACATTTCTTAATTTCAAATAATGAAGAAATCGGATACGGTGGGAACTCGAATATCCCGGAAGAAACGGTGGAATATTTGGCTGTTGATATGGGAGCTATCGGTGACGGTCAATCAACCGATGAATACAGTGTGTCAATATGTGTGAAGGATTCTAGCGGTCCTTATCACTATGGTCTGCGCAAACATTTAGCAGCATTAGCTGAGGCAAATAAGATCGATTACCGCCTTGATATATACCCTTATTATGGTTCAGATGCGTCAGCAGCGATTCGAGCAGGGCATGATATCATTCATGGACTGATTGGACCTGGCATTGACTCTTCGCATGCCTTTGAAAGAACCCATGAAGACTCATTGATTCATACAGCCAATCTTCTGTACCACTATGTTCAAAGCAAATTAATCACAGTATAAAAAAAGAACCCCGATCGCGGGGTTCTTTTTGATTAGCTTGAAAGTTGTGTTGGCTCAGGTACATCTTGTCCAGTCATCACGCGGTGTCCTTTTTCAGGGTCATATTGCCCTTCCCATTTAGACATCACGACAGCTGCAAGTGCATTACCAGTTAAGTTGACAACGGTTCTTGCCATATCCATGATACGATCAACACCTGCAATAAAGGCTAGACCTTCAGCAGGAACACCGATCGTTCCAAGTGTTGCAAGTAATACAACAAAGGATGTACCAGGAACGGCAGCCATTCCTTTTGATGTCACCATCAATACAAGGATTAGTGTGAGCTGCTGTACGATCGTGAGGTCAATGCCATATACCTGCGCTAGGAAAAGCGCCGCAATGGCTTGATACAAGACGGAGCCGTCCAGATTAAACGTATAACCAATTGGGATAACAAAAGAAACAATTCCTTTTGGACACCCGATGCGCTCCATTTTATCCATGACTCTCGGTAAAACTGTTTCAGAGCTGGATGTACTAAAGGCGAGAAGCATTTCGTCTTTCATGTAAGCAAGAAATCTGAAAATATTGACGCCAATCATCTTTCCAATAATTCCGAATACAACGATAAGGAAGAGAGCGAGCGCAAAATAAACAAGACCTACGAGCTTACCTAATGAAACAAGAGATTCAAGACCAAATTTTGATACTGTCACACCAATGAGCGCGAATACACCAAATGGTGCAGCTTTCATCACAACATTGACGACATGGAACATCGCATGTGACACACCTTCAAAGAAGGCGAGCACTGGTTTGCCGCGTTCACCAATCGCTGAAACGCCAAGTGCGAATAATACAGTGAAGAAAATAATCGCAAGCAAATCACCTTCCGCCAATGATTGGAAGAAGTTCGTCGGAACGATATGAAGGAACGTATCAGCAACTGATTTACTGCTTTGTTCTTTTTCCGTTTCAACATACTGGCTAATATCCTGTTTTTCTGTATGTCCAAAGTCAACGCCTGCACCTGGTTGAACAAAGTTTGCAAGCACAAGACCAAGGATGATCGCAAACGTTGTGATAATTTCAAAATAAAGAATGGTTCTAAAACCAAGCTTCCCTACTTTTTTTCCATCACCCGCACCTGCAACACCTAAAATTAAGCTAGATACGACAATCGGAATGACAATCATCTTAATGAGTCGTAAGAAGAAGTCTCCAATTGGTTTTAAATATGTCTCAACACCAGGGTTACCGAAAAAGATCGCACCAACCACGACACCGAGAATAAGACCGATTAGGATTTGAGTAGCTAATCCAAATTTTAATTTTTTCATAGATTTCCTCCCTAACATATTCATTAAAGGAATATTCCCATTATATTAAGTTTTAATATATGAATTAAAGTATAACTAAAATTAAAGAGGTTCGTCCACGATTAAATTATATTAAGAAAATACAAAATTATTTGAAAAAATGGACACTTCGAACCCCCTTCGTTGTTTTGAGTCAATAAAAAGTGCCTTCTGAACTAAAAGTCATCATATGAAAATACTAAAAAACCCTTCTGTAACAAGGGTTTTACCTTTTTACCTATTTTTCAGAAAAAATAAAAAGCACTTTTGACTCCAACTGACGAAGGAGGAAAAAAGTGCTTTTTTGTTCTATTTATTTCCTTATTTAAGATAACTTACTTGTGAGCATTCCTCACATTCATTACCGTAACACTCGTGCTGTTCCATTAAATCATTTCCACATTTTGTGCATTTTTTTGAAGGCAAATTTCTAAAAAACTCAGTGATTTTTCCTAGCATTTGTCATCCTCCAATACGTTTTATTGTTATCATTGTATTATAACAGATTGATAATTGTCAATCTGTTTTGTAACAATAGGCAAGAAGAATGCTTTTTTTATGAAAAATGGGTATATTGTAAGAAGGGGATTTTTTGAAAAGGAGGAAATATGACGATGAAATTAACCGTGATTGGCTGCTACGGAGGATTTCCAGCAGCTGGTGAAGCCACATCAGGTTATCTTTTTGAATCAGATGGTTTTCGTCTGCTTGTTGACTGCGGGAGCGGAGTTCTGTCAAAGCTTCAGCAATACATTGATATAGAAGAACTAGATGCTGTACTCCTTTCTCATTATCATCACGATCATGTTGCAGATATCGGACCTCTCCAATACGCGAAGCTAGTGGGTTATCATTTAGGAAAAAGCAGTGGTCCGCTGACGATCTACGGACATACCGGGGATCAAGCAGCATTTCAGCGGCTCTCTGATGATGTACATACAAAGACAAAACCTTATCACCCGGAAGAGGGCATTCAAATCGGACCATTTCAAATTGATTTTTTGAAAACGGTTCATCCGGCAGAATGCTATGCGATGAGAATTCAGGCAAATGAGGCTGTGGTTGTGTATACAGCTGACTCCAGCTATCAAGATGCATTTATCCCTTTTAGCAAGGATGCAGATTTACTTATTGCCGAAAGCAACTTTTACGCCGGACAAGACGGATCGGGTGCAGGACATATGAACAGCACTGAAGTAGGGAAGCTGGCAAGTGAAGCAAATGTTGGAGAGCTCATCATCACCCATCTGCCTCATTTCGGTCGGCATAAAGACCTAGTCAATGAAGCACAGGCGTTATATACTGGCAATATACAGCTTGCCCAATCAGGGCTTAGATGGAACAAGGAAGGAAGATAGAGATGCTGTTTATCGATAACGAGCAACATTATGACCCAATGATTAATTTAGCAATTGAAGAGTATTGCTTAAAATATTTAGATCCAGAAGAAACGTATTTGCTGTTTTACATCAACCAGCCATCCATTATTATTGGAAAGAACCAAAATACAATAGAAGAAATCAATACAAAATATGTGGAAGACAATGGCATCAAAGTCGTTCGCAGGTTATCTGGCGGTGGTGCAGTTTACCATGACAAAGGAAACTTGAACTTCAGTTTTATTACAAAAGACGATGGGGACAGCTTTCATAACTTTAAAAAATTCACCGAGCCAGTCATCAAAGCGCTTGAAAAGCTTGGCGTCAAAGCGGAATTAAGCGGCAGAAATGACATCATGGCAGATGGGCGTAAAATTTCTGGGAATGCTCAATTTGCTACACGAGGACGTATCTTCAGTCATGGCACCCTATTATTTGATTCAGAAATCGAACATGTTGTCTCGGCATTAAATGTGAAGAAAGAAAAGATCGAATCAAAAGGCATCAAATCCATTAGAAGCAGGGTTGCGAATATTAGTGAACTGATGGATCAAAAGATGACAACAGAAGAATTTAGAAAAATTCTTTTAAGCTATATTTTTGACACGAACGGAGACGTGCCTGAGTATCAGCTGACAGAAAAGGATTGGGAGAAGATTCATGAGATTTCTCGTGATCGATACCAAAAATGGGAATGGAACTACGGCCGTTCACCTAAGTTTAACTTGCAGCACTCTAAGCGTTTTCCAGCTGGATCGATTGATCTTCGATTAGAAGTGAAAAAAGGCATCATTCAAGACTGCAAAATTTTTGGTGACTTCTTCGGTGTAGGAGATATTGCTGATATTGAGAAACGACTCATTGGGCAGCAATATGATCGCAAAACCATTAGTGATGTATTAGAAGACATGGATATGCGCCATTATTTTGGTAACGTATCAAAAGAAGATTTTCTGGATTTGATTTATTAAGCAAGGACAAGCACGGCTAGAGATAGCGGTGCTTTTTCTAATGAAAGAGATGAAAGCGGTTTACATTTGATCTTGTGAATTTTTTCGATTGTCTATTATAATAGAAAGGAGGAATGTTTGGTCATAAAATGAATGGCTATTCATTCATTGATGAAGTATAAGGGGTGGGAGAATGGATTTGATCAAAAATCTTGAGCAGACTGCGATGACCAAGGGAGAGAACGTCGCACTGATCTTTGAAGGGAACAAGTGGACCTATCAAGAACTGATGACAAGTATCGAACGTTTTGCAGATGGTTTAGTGAGCGAAGGGTTTCAAGCGGGAGATCATATCGCGCTGATTTTAGGAAATTCACCGCATTTTGTGATTTCATTTTTTGGTGCATTAAAGGCAGGGCTTGTTGTTGTACCTGTCAATCCAACATATACGCCAAGTGAAATCGGCTATATGCTGGTCACTGGTGATGTAAAAGGGATTGTTGCACCGGATCAGCTTCTGCCGATATACGAGCAGGTGTATGAACAGCTTCCAGCTATTGAACGAGTCATTATTTGTGCACAAAATGAATCTGCGTGCAGGTCAAGTTTAAAAGAAGTATCTGATCGTCTTGTTTTCTTCGGAAAGCTTGTGTCTGGAGATGCGCCGGAAACTGAGCATCCTTCCATACAACCTGACGATACGGCCGTTATTTTATTTACATCTGGCACAACAGGAAAACCAAAAGGGGCAATGCTCACTCATGTTAACCTATATTCAAATGCAAGAGACATTGCGGAGTACCTGTCAATTGATGAGAAGGACAAGGTGATTGCTGCATTGCCGATGTTCCATGTGTTTTGTTTGACCGTCTGTATGAATGCCCCCTTGATTCATGGAGCGACCATCTATGTCCTGCCGCATTTCAGCCCATCAGAGCTTTTACGAATGATGGAGAAAGAAAAACCAACGCTATTTGTTGGTGTTCCAACCATGTATAACTATTTATATCGTCAGGACGGTCATGAGGAAGCGATGAAGTCGGTGAGGATTTGTATATCAGGCGGTGCGTCCATGCCTGTTGCTTTACTTCACGGTTTTGAAGAAAAGTTCGGTGTCACGGTGTTAGAGGGCTATGGATTGTCAGAGGCTTCCCCAGTGACGGCATTCAATCCCCTTGATGGAAAAAGAAAACCAGGTTCAGTCGGAACTGATATTATGAATGTGAAAAATAAGATCGTGAATGAACTTGGAGAGGAAGTTGGACCAAACGAAGTCGGAGAATTGATTGCAAAAGGGCCAAACATTATGAAAGGCTATTATCAAATGCCAGAAGACACAGAAGCAGCACTGAAAGATGGCTGGCTGTACACAGGAGATTTGGCGAGAAGAGATGAAGACGGATATATTTATATCGTCGATCGAAAAAAGGACATGATTCTCGTTGGCGGGTATAATGTCTATCCAAGAGAAGTAGAAGAAGTGCTTTATCAACATGAAGCTGTAGCAGAAGCCGTTGTCATCGGTGTGCCCGATCCAAACACAGGAGAGGCTGTTGTCTGCTACATTTCCCCTAAGAAACATGCTCACATCAATCAAGAAGACATCATCACACATTGTTCATGCTATTTGGCGAAATATAAGCAGCCCCAAACGATCCATTTCATTGATGATATTCCAAAAAACACGACTGGTAAAATTTTAAGAAGAGCGCTAAAGGATAAGTACCAAGCAGAAACAAGTAAATAAAAAAAGAGTCTCTTCTTATGAAGAGGCTCCTTTTTGAATCGCTTCTTGTACCTGTTTTCGAAAGGAATTTGACTGTTTTTGATTTAATTCATAATAGGTGCCGTCTACTAAAAAAACAACTTGAGAGCGGTTGGTCCATAGCTGAAAAGAAGTGCCATTTGTCCGTCCGAACATGACCTTGGCGATATAATCTGGCTTCTTTACATTCTTTTTGAGATGGCTGCTTGTTTGTTTCCCTTTGTTTAATTGTTCAATTAGATCCTCAGTTGTATCTTTATCATCTATTTCATAAGAAATGGACTGGTTCGTCGGTGAAAGCAATAATTTCTCTGCTCGATTTTCATCGAAGATGTCACTTGTCCGGCTGAACACATAAAAGAAGGTAATCAGTAAAAGCCCAAAGATCACAATTCCTGCAAGGATTTTCTTCATGATGAACCTCCAACTCACTTTTTTATAGTTAGTTTCTCCGATTTTTGAACAGCATAATCATTTTTTTCACTCAAGCTTTTTCAGATAGGGCATGCTATGATGGAGCCACATGAGACAGGTTCTAAACAAAAACGTGCGTGATTACAATAGAGAGAGAAATGGAAAGGAGGCTGACCAGTGCGAGTACGCAAATGGGTAGCTCTTGCAACGGTAGCATACATATTGTACGGTCTTTTTATTTATTCTTACTTATTTCTAATGGGGGATTCATCTGTCCCTGACAGTGTGAAAGGGACAAGTGCAGACCCGCATACATTTATGACAAGCCATGAGCTTTTGATCAGTGGAAATTACTCGAACATTCGTAACCTGTTGTACTTTATGACAATTCCTTTAGATTGGTATGTCTTTTTCCTTTTGCTCATTTCAGGGTTTTCAAGGAAATTAGCAGATTGGAGCTTGGCAGCAGCTCGTTTTCACCTTTTGAGCAAACTTGTGTATGTGTTTGTGCTGTCACTTTTGACGATGCTGATCACATTGCCGGTCAAGTGGGTGGGCTACCAGTTGTCCTTGTACTATGGTGTTTCAACACAAAGCACGGCAAGTTGGCTAAAAGACCAAACGCTTGATTTTTGGATTCAATATCCACTGCTTGTTCTATGCGCGATTGTGTTCTTTTGGCTCATTCAAAAGAAAAGGAAATATTGGTGGCTGTATGCTTGGTGTTTAACCGTTCCAGTTACACTGTTTCTCTTCTTTATACAGCCGGTCGTTATTGATCCACTCTACAATGATTTTTACCCATTGAAGGATCAAGCTCTTGAGAAAAAGATATTAACTCTTGCAGAGAAAGCAAACATTCCAGCAGATCATGTATATGAAGTCAACATGTCAGAGAAAACAAACACGATGAATGCTTACGTCACAGGAATTGGTGAAAATAAGCGTATTGTTTTGTGGGATACGACACTTCAAAAGCTGAAAGACCGTGAAATCTTATTTATCATGGCGCATGAGATGGGACATTACGTGATGAAGCATGTGTATATCGGTTTAGCAGGATATTTAGTGCTGTCTCTGGTTGGATTTTTTGCCATTGACCGTTTTTATTTTTCCCTTTACCAAAAAGGCGCTTCTTCATTTCGTCTGAAGGCACCACATGATGTTGCTGCTCTTCCACTTCTGTTGATCATTGTATCTATGCTGTCATTTGTTGCTTCTCCTTTTACAAATGCTGTGTCAAGGCATCAAGAACGTGCAGCTGATGAATACGCCGTGAACTTGACGAAAGATGGAGAGGCGGGGGTGACGTCATTTCAAAAGCTTGCAAAATCAGGGCTTTCCCAAGTCAATCCGCCACTTTTAGTGAAAATCTTCCGCTATGGACACCCGACGATGATGGAGAGAATCATCGATATGGAAAAAGCCGCAAAAAAAGAGGAAACATCGAAAAAGCAATAAATAAAAAATCCGGCTCAGTTCGCCGGATTTTTTTGTCACAATTATTTTAGTTAGAAGCCGCTTGAACGTTAATTAATCCTTTTCCATAATAGAACGAATTACCAAGCGGTGTTGCCGTATTTTCTAAGCGCTGACGAACCTGAGACGTTGATAGATTCGGATACTTAGAAAGGATAAGCGCTGCTGCTCCTGCTACATGAGGAGATGCCATTGATGTTCCCGTATAAGACGTATATCCACTGCTTGGTACTGTACTTAAAATCGATGTACCAGGTGCAGAAACATCTAATTCAGGACCTGCGCTAGAAGACGAGTTTCTGACATTGTTGCTGTTCACGTTGGCAACAGCAATTGTAGAGTCGTATTTTGCAGGATAGCCTACGGTGCTAGTAGAGCCAATTGAACCTGAATTCCCTGCTGCGGCAACGACAACTACTCCGCGGTTATTCGCTGTGTCTACAGCATTTTTAAGCGCTGTGGAGCCGTTTGGTCCGCCTAAGCTCATATTGATGACATCCATGTTATTGGCAACAGCCCATTCAATACCGCTGATAATCCAGCTGTATTGTCCATCGCCGTTTCGATCTAACACTTTAACGGCATACAAGGAGGCGCTTGGCGCAACCCCAAGAACACCAATCGTGTTATCAAGGGCAGCAATGGTTCCGGCTACGTGAGTTCCGTGTGATTGAAAGTCTTGTGTGGCATTTGGCTCTGAAGGGACGAAGCTAGCACCGCCTGCAACATTTAAGTCAGGGTGTGCGGCGTGGATTCCAGTATCAAGGACAGCTACTTTGACGTTAGCACCTTTATAACCTTGAGCGTGTACGGCTGGAGCTTTGATTTGAGGGATACCATAAGGGACGGTTTGGGCATATGCTTCTGCTTTGTGGTCTTCTTCTACATAAGCAATGCTAGGGTCGTGTTCAAGTTTTTTTGCGGCTTGTTCAGACATCTTCACTTGTGCAGCATTAATGAGGCGGTATTGTTTTTCTAATTTCCCACCATTTTGTGTCACTGCTTGTTTCTTAGAGCTGTTTGTGGTGGCAGAAGCTTTAAAGCCAACGATATAGCTTTTTTCGCTTTCTGACTTTGAGGCAGTCTCGGCATTTGCCATCGAGCCTCCAAACCCTGCTGAAAACAGAAGAGGGACAGCCAATAAAACACTTGTCATCACATTTTTCTTTTTCACGCACATTCCACATCCCTTTTTTCTTATTTCAGAATAATCATCCGTAGTCTATAAGAATGATCCGTTTGATTATTCTGTATTTTCAGTTTAATAGAGATAGGCAAATAAGAGTAGGCCCGAATTTTTGTGGAAGTCCTAGCGAAAAATAGGGAATTAAGTCGCTTGGAAATGATGGTAAAATATGTTTATTCTATATTTCCAACGGTTTCCTATTAAAAAGGAATCGTGCTTTTTTTCTCATGATCCATTTGAGGATAAACATTCGATACCCGAAATGCCATAAAATAGGTAGAAAAGGCTATCATCTATTTCGAATTTCGATATAAAAAAATATTATTTTATCATTGTTTTTGACATGAAAAAGAACCTGCTATGAAAACAGGTTCTTTAAGAAGGGGCAGATTGTGTTAAATGGCTGACCACGTTGTAATCGTTCACCTTCCATTCACCATCTGTCCATTCCACATAATTTAAGCAGGCATTCTCAAGTCTTGTATCCTTAATACCCATATGTTCGTCAGCTAGTGAGGTGAGTAAGGCATGGATGGCAGCACCATGTGCTACGATTAGTACCCGTTGATCTGGGTAGGTTGCTCTCACTTTTTCGATACCTTCTAGCATTCGATCTTGAAGTGCCGATAGTGGTTCCATATTTGGATACTGTTTATTTGGAAACAGTTTCTGACGTTCCTCAAATGACATGCCTTCAGCGTCGCCATAGTCACGTTCAATAAAATCGTCCATGATCACGAGCGGTGCATGTACATGCTGTAAAATCAAATGAGCTGTTTCTTTTGCCCTTGATAGCGGACTGGAAATGACAACATCCCAGTGGGCATCTTTTAAGTAAAGACCGGTTTGTTCCGCTTGCCATTTACCAGTGTCATTTAAAGGGATATCTGTTCGTCCTTGAATTCGTTTCGCTGCATTCCAATCGGTTTCACCGTGTCTGACTAGGCAAATTGCTGTCAATCAAATCCCGCCTTTTCTATCTTTTCTTCTATTATACTAAAACAGAAGAAGAATGACTGGATCAGTGATTTGTCAGACTCGTTAAGGACTCGACCGAACTTGCCACTTGGGACACTGTTTGTTTGACTTCTTTCAATTCATTTAGGAATGTTTGCAAATCTATTTCAATTTTTCCATTTTGGTTTTTGCTTAAGTTCATGCTGCTGACGATATCATCGAATAGCGAGTTGATTTGGGTCATTTTTTCTTTACTGTCTGTCACAAGTAAATTCACATCAGCAATATGCTGTGACACAATGGCGATTTGTGAATTTGTGTTGTTGACGAGCTCAGATACAGTTGAAACCGTTTTCTTTGTATCCTCTGATAATTTGCGAACCTCATTTGCAACGACAGCAAAGCCTTTGCCATGTTCACCTGCTCGAGCTGATTCGATTGAAGCGTTTAAAGATAGTAAATTCGTTTGCTCCGCAATACCTGTGACGATCCCAAAAATTTGTTCAATTTGTTTCGCGATTTCTTCTAAGCGTTTAATTTCTGTTTCAATCTTTGTCATACTGCCGTCAATTTGGTTCATTTGCGTCTGCTGAATTTCTAACTCTTTTTTACCGCCAATTGATTTCTCTTCAACTTGTGCTGAAATCTTTGTGCCAGCCTGTGACATATCCGCCATCTCATCAGATTTTGATACAAGTTTGTCCACTGCATTTGTTGTGTTTGAGAAGAGAGAAGCAAGTGAATTAGATGTTTCTGTAATTTTTGTATGAAGCTCTTTTTGCTGTAGTTCTGCTTCATCACGAACTTTAGAGTATTCATTTTGGAACGTATCTAGGACAAGCTGCTGCTCTAGATTTAAAATTTTCGTCGTCGCTTTCACTGCCGTCTGATATTCTTTGAAATCTTGGATATGCTGGGCAAATAAATCCATAATGGATAGCAATAGGTCTTGGAAGGCTGCCATATACCATTTAGGTTGAAGTCCAATTCTTAAATGAACTTGTGCAATTTTAATTCTTTTGGCCACATAAGATTCGTCAATCACACCAGCAAACATTTCACTAATATGAATGCGTAGTGTTTTCTTTAGACGCTCGACTGAGCTATTATCTTGAATGATGTGCATCAAGGAAGACTCGACTTCTAGGTTTTTATAAAATTTATCGACGATATGTTCAATTTCATCTTGAACGATTGGATTCAGTTGTTTCAAGATAAAAAGGTCTTGCTGCGTCAAATCAATCATTTTAATTTGTTTGGCAATGTCCGTATTCTCCGGAAAATTGATTCGTTTTATCCCATCATCCTGCTGTGTGAAAAAAGCAGTGTTTTTCTTTTTACTCTCTTTTTTAAATAACAATGTGTTTGTCCCCCCATAATCATCACAAATATCAGACTTTATGTTTTTTATCGGATAATTTTGGTTTTTTTAAAGGGAAAACAGTGAAATTTTACTGTTCTTTATATGACCTTTTTAGTGGTTTTTTAGCCGGACCTTCTACTACTTCTCCCGTAATGGAGAAACGAGACCCGTGACAAGGACAGTCCCACGTGCGGTCACTATTATTCCACGCGACTTCACAGCCTAAATGAGTACAGGTTGTATCGACAAGAAAGATATCGCCGTCCTCAGACTTAAAGGCGCCACATTTTTTGTGCTCATAAGACACAATGCCGCCTTCACCCGGTTTTAAATCATCAATTGTTTGATCAGCTCGCTTTAATTTACCGCTGATCAGCTTCGCTGCAACATTGGTGTTTTCTTTGATAAAGTCTTTTACGAATGCGTCTGACACGAGTCTTGATGGAGTAAAGATGGATTCGTAAGGATTCGATTTTCCTTCGATCAAATCTCCGATCAGTGTCGCTGCTACGTGGCTAGTGGTCATGCCCCATTTTCTAAAGCCTGTTGCCACAAAGATATTCGAATGATGTGATGTCAGGCGGCCAATGTAAGGGATTTGATCCATTGTGACCATATCATGCGTGGACCAGCGGTAAAGGACTTCCGTTATACCAAGGGTGGCTTCACCAAACTTTTCTAGTGCTTCATAGTGTGCGGATTCATCTCCGCCTTGTCCGGTTTTATGGCCTTGTCCACCGATGAGCACGACGTCTTCTCCATGGAATTTTGCCGTTCTTAATGAATGGGCAGGCTGATCAATTCCTAAGTACATGCCGTCTGGAAGCGGTTTTTTTGTTTTGGCTGCGACGACATAAGATTGCTCAGGATGGATTCGCGTGAAATACAGTCCTTTGCCATCGTAAAAAGGAAAGTGTGAGCATGAAATGATAGAGCGCCCCATCAGATGATGGCCACTTTTTGTGATGACAGCAGGGTGTTTTCCTTCTTTTACATCGACTGCCGTTGTCTGTTCAAATATGCGCACGCCTCGGTCAATGAGCTGATCGATCAGTGCATGAAGATAATAAAGAGGATGAAATTGTGCCTGCTGCGTCATGGCGAGGGCTGCCTTGATGCCAGCATCAAACGGGAGCGCTGTTTTCCATTCGCGATCGATACCGAGCTGTTTGTACGCATCTAATTCCTTCTTTAACTTTTTGACGCCGTTTTCTTCTGTTGTATAAAGATAAGCATCTTTTACCTCAAGATGACAATCAATGCCATACTCTTTCACACGTGCTTGGATGAGTTCCTTTGCTTTTTCATTTGCTTCTACATATAAACGGGCTTTCGGCATACCAATATGCTGAATCAGCTCATGATAGTAAACATCATGCTGGGAGGTAATTTTCGCTGTCGTATGTCCAGTGGTTCCTTGCAATACTTGATCAGCATCTATGATGATGACATCCAGTCCGCGTTCTGTCATTTCAAATGCAGTAGCGATACCGGTAATACCGGCACCGACAATGATGACATCTGCTGTAAGGTCTTCGCTGACAGTAGGAAAAGAGGGCTTCACACTATCAGCTAGCCATAACGACTTTGCTTGTTCCGATCCTTTATGTTCTTGTTCCATGTTGTCGCCTCCAGTCACTTATTGTGTATAATTTTTCCACGATGCTGAAAATCATACATTTTAATGAAAACAAGAGCGAAATACATAAAAAAATGAGCAACACATAAAAATAAACGAGATAAAAAGGAAGGAGTGGTCTGACGTGTCAACAAAGCAGCCAAAGAAAACGTTACCGCCTCAGCATCAGAACGAACGTCCCGGACTTGAATATAAAATGAACCCTAGACCTATCTTTGATCGAGAGGTACAAGGGAAAAAGCTGACAGGGAAAACGGCGATTGTCACAGGTGGAGACAGCGGGATTGGAAGAGCAGTATCTGTCTTATTTGCGAAAGAAGGAGCCAATGTAGCGATTGTTTATTTGAATGAACATCGTGATGCGGAAGAAACGAAGGACTATATTGAAAAGATGGGAGGCCGCGTCATCTTAATAGCAGGTGATCTAGGCGATGAAGCTTTTTCACACGAGGTCGTCAAACAAACAAAAGATGCTTTCGGTTCGATTGATATTTTGGTCAACAACGCAGGTGAACAGCATCCGCAAAAAAGCATTGAACAGATTACTTCTCACCAGCTTCTTCGGACATTTCAAACGAATATATTTGCCATGTTCTATTTAACAAAAGCGGTGCTCCCTCATTTAAAGAAAGGAAGCAGTATTATTAATACAGCATCGGTCACTGCTTATAAAGGTCATGAAACCTTAATTGATTATTCATCGACAAAAGGGGCGGTTGTAACGTTTACAAGATCATTATCTCTATCTCTTATCAAACAAGGGATTCGGGTAAATGGGGTAGCGCCTGGACCGATTTGGACACCGCTGATTCCATCCACTTTTACGGAAAAGGAAGTGTCTGAATTTGGTGGTGATGTCCCAATGGAGCGGCCTGGTGAGCCAGTAGAGTTAGCACCGAGTTATTTATTTTTAGCGAGCGAAGACTCTTCTTATATGAATGGACAAATGATTCATGTGAATGGCGGAACCATATTAAATGGATAAAAACAAAAAACTTGCGGTAAAGAGACAAGTTTCTGTCTCTCTGCCGCAAGTAAAATCATCATGATTGATGTAAGCAATGTTCTGCATATTGAGCTGACAGGTCATTAAAACGCTTTTCATCACGCTGATCTAGAGCCTTGTCAATCTCTTCTCTAAGGAAGGTTAAGCGCTGTTTATAAAGCGCCTCATCTAAAACCATTTGAATATAAATGTCTAAAATAGTAACGCCATTCTCTTCGGTTTTTTGGGTGTTGCGGGACTTCATGAGCTCAGCATACGTTTTTTTCTCTTTCATAAAGAATCCCCCCGATGCCTTTTTTATAGTATATGGATTGGCGGAGAAAAAATCAACAAGAATTTATAATTTTTAGACAATTTATTTTTGAGCCATATCGACACCCCTTGTCCAGTCGACAAGATGCGATATATCTTTAAAAATGGCTTTTAGATAGATCGAATGTACTAAATAACATGATAAAAAGATAATTTTAAATAAATATTGAAAAAATCCTGTCGTTTCTTATACGTTGGTGATAGATTAATAGTATCTAAAATAACCAAAAATTAACACAGGAGGAAATGAAGTGTCAGGAATTAGTGAAACACCATTAGATTCATACGTCATTAATCAAACAACAATGGCGGTCCTTCCGGTTGAAGAAGGAAAACGAGTATATTCAAAAGTGATCGAAAGAGAGACAAGCTTTTACGTTGAATTAAAGCCGCTGCAAATTATAGAACGTAGTTGCAGGTTCTTTGGCTCAAGCTATGCAGGCAGAAAAGCGGGAACATATGAAGTAACAGGTATATCACACAAGCCTCCCATCGTGATTGACTCATCCAATCATCTGTATTTCTTCCCAACCTATTCATCCAACCGCCCTCAATGCGGATGGATCTCCCACAAATACATTCATATCTTTCAGGAATCATCCCTCGGAGACACGGTTGTTACTTTTACAAATGAGCAATCGGTCAAACTAGATGTCTCATATAAGTCATTTGAGAGTCAGGTACACCGAACAGCGTATCTCCGAACGAAATTTCAAGATCGACTTGATGGAGGTCTTCCTAAGAAACAAGAATTTATGCTGTATCCAAAGGAACAGCAGCTCAACCTTGTGTATGATTTTATCTTAAGAGAACTTCGTAATCGTTATTAGTGAGAGACCAGCGGCAGACAGCCGCTGGACTGCTTACTCATCGCCATCACTTTTTTGCAGAAAAAACCATTGATTATCGTATAAAAAAATATATAATTTATCTATATCGTATAATTTTTTATATAATGAAAGGGGTCATGGGGATGATGTATGAAGAACTGGATACGCCGGCACTACTCATTGATAAACGGGTGATGATGGAGAATGTAGCGGCGATGCAGCAATACGCAGACCGTCAGCATGTCAAATTGCGCCCTCATACGAAAACGCATAAAACGCCTGCACTTGCCAAGCTGCAGGAAGAGAAAGGTGCATCTGGCATTACGGTAGCGAAAGTAGGAGAGGCTGAAGTAATGGCAGCCCATGGGCTCAAAGATATTTTTATCGCCAATCAAATTGTAGGTGAGACTAAACTCAAGCGGATTCGTAA
Organism: Bacillus sp. FSL K6-1106; assembly: GCF_038005245.1. NCBI lineage: Bacteria > Bacillati > Bacillota > Bacilli > Caryophanales > Bacillaceae > Bacillus > Bacillus sp. FSL K6-1106. The sequence continues at coordinate 100,429 of NZ_JBBOSV010000002.1, read as the reverse complement.
ACTGGCAGAGTCGATACAGATTTCATTCGGTATAGATTGTGTTGAGCATGTGAAGCAGATTGAGCAAGTCTTTCGTGAATCAGAGAAAAAAGCGGAGGTTTTAATTGAGATAGAGGTTGGAGAGGGAAGGTCTGGTGTCATTGAAGAACGTGATTTCTGCCACATATTGGAGGCGATTCAAACAAGTGATGCCGTTCATTTAAAGGGGATTTTTTCTCATGATGGTCATACGTATCAAGCGGAAAGTAAAGCACATTGCCGGACATTATACAAGGAGGCTGTAAATCGAACGCTCCGTTTTGCACAGATTGCAGAAGAAGCTGGTATGCCGCTAGAGGTCGTCAGTATTGGATCAACACCGCCATTTTTATTTCAATTTGATATTCCAAAAGGAGTCACTGAAATACGGCCAGGCACATACATCTTGATGGATGCTTCCCAGTCCAATGTAATCGGCACATATTCACATTGTGCAGCATCTGTGCTGACGACGGTCATTAGTAAACCGACAGAGCGCCGGGTGATTACAGATGTAGGGGCCAAGGGGCTGACGGCACAAACGCGTACAAAAGGGCTGACCAAAACAGAGGGCTTAGGCAAAGTGAAAGAATATGATGATGTATTTGTTTCAAACGTATTTGACGAGCATGCCATTATCTATCATGAAGGCTTTCGTCAAAGTGTACAGATTGGTGAGAAGGTGCAAATGATTCCGAATCACATCTGTCCTGCTGTGAATCTTCATGAAAAAGCATACCTCATTCAAGATGGCAAGGTGGTAGAAGAGCTGGAGATTGCTTGTAAAGGAAAGCTGCAATAAATGGGTAGGATCATAGAGGGTGTTGCCGCTATGCAGAGCAGAATATAAGGTAGCTTCCATTCAAGAAAGATCATCATTTGAAATCCATACATCTAAGGAAAAGGCGCCGAAAGGGGTCTTTTTTATTTGAGAAAAAATGACGAAGATGAAATAGATTGAAACCAAATGTGCCTTTCTCGTCGTCTATTGACTGTATCATCATGAAATGGCAGGGAAATGTGAACCATTAGAAGGATTTTCATTCATTTCCGCATAAATCACAGAAGTGATACATGCGGTCTGTTACAATAAAAATAAGTCATTTCTTACAAGGTGTTCGTATGAGGTAAAAGTTGATCATATTTGACCGATATGAACAAATGGGAAAGAGAAATGGGGGCCCTGTATGAAAAAACGATGGCATTTGATGCTGCTATTTACCGTGACAGTGACACTACTCACGGCCTGCAATCAAGCAGGTCAGCCGCCTTCAAAACAAAACACAAAAGAAGCTGCGTATGAACAATGGGTTCAGCGTTATATGGATGAGTTAAATGAAGCATATGAAAACATGACCGATCAATTTATTTCGGATGGACATGGAAAAATTCAAGTAAATGAAAAATTGACAAAAGCGACGAAAGCATTCGACCGTGTCATTCAAAAAGGGCTTACTCATCAAGAAGTGCCAGCTGTGTATCAAAAGGCAGACAAACAATTAAAGACAGGTCTTGCTTCATTTGAAAAAGGAATTAGCAAGGTAGAGCAGCTGTTAAAGCGTCCTGATCAAGAAAAGCTGTTTATGTCAGCTACTCAACATTTTCAAGATGGATTGCAAGAGACAGCCTCTTTCATTGAAGAAGTGGGAAACGTTCAGCAATCACAATGAAAAGCCTGGAAGAGAGACTTCCAGGCTTTTTTAGATGTGCAGTGTTTGCTTTAATCGGCGTACACCTTCTTGAATCATGGCTTCATCCGTACAGGCAAAACCAAGCAGCAACCCTTTCCTTTTGCTTTCATAACAATAGGGGCTTAATGGATAAATGCCGACACCTGCCGCTTTTGCGGCCTCAATCGTGCCTTGTTCATCAAAGTCTGATGTTCCTTCCAAAAAGACGTGAAGGCCTGTATCGGTTCCATATAAACGGAAGTGTTTGTCAAAGTGATGTGTCAAAAGAGCATCCATCATCGCTGCCTGCCGTTTTTTATACACCTGTCTCATCCGCCTGACATATCGCGTAAACTCTCCTTCTCTGAAAAAAGAGGCAAGAGTGATTTGCTCCATGATCGGCAGCTGTCTTTGAATAAGTGATTGCAGTGCAGCGATTTCTTTAATGACTGCTTTGGAGCCGATGATGGCAGCAAGGCGGATGCCTGGAGCAAGTACCTTGGAAAAGCTGACAATATAGATCACATGATCGGGTGCTTCTGAAAATAAAGAAGGAAGCGGTCCGCCATGATAACGATAATCCCCATCAAAATCATCTTCCAATATGTAAGATTGAGCCTTCGCAGCAAACTGCAGCAGCTCCCGTCTTCTATTGACGCTCATACAGACACCAGTTGGCCGCTGATGAGAGGGCGTTACAGCGATCAGCTTTGTACGTTCTGGCAATGTATTCACCATCATTCCTTCTTCATCGACTGGTGTGGGGTAAATAGTCATTTCGCGATGTAAAAAGGACAACCTAGCTCCAGGAAAACCAGGATCTTCAACAGCGACTGTATCTCCTTTTTTGAGCATGACTTGTGAAATCAAGTCAATGGCTTGTTGTGTGCCCCCTGTTAACACCATTTGGTCTTCTTCTATATCAATGCCGCGTTCAACCGATAAGTATTGGCGAATTTCTGAACGCACTTCCCATAATCCATGCGGAGAAGAATAGCCCCAATCTTTCATATTTAAGCGCTGTAATGCTTTTAGAAGCGAGCGTTTCCATATGTTTTGAAAATGGTCGTCGATGGCTGGTTCTTGATGGCGGAAATCAATCTCAAGTGTGTCATGAAATTGATTGGCCGAGAGCCAGTGATCCATTTGTTTCTCAGCCTCGTCAAAGTGAGGTCTTGTCGGAAGTGCAAAAGGCGGTTCGTTTTGATGTGGGGGAGAAGCAGCATTGTGATCACTTGAAATGACCTTTGTTCCGCCTCTTCTAGAGGTGCTGACATAGCCTCTTGCCAGCAGTTCATCATAGGCAAGCTGTACGGTGGATCGAGATACGTTGAGCTCTTGTGCTAATACTCTTGACGGAGTCAACTGATCATCAGGATTCAGTGTGTTTGTATGAATTTTTTGAATGATGCCATTGACGATTTGCTGCCAGAGCGGGATAGAGCTGGAACGGTCTAAATGAATGTACACAGTGCACCTTCTTTCCTTTGTCATGTCATCATGATGATGACATGGAATTATGGACTGGTCAATAGCTTCATTTTTGGATGTGGGAAGAAATCCAAATGATGTGTACACTGGTTCATATCATTTACACAGAGGAGAGAGTCCCATGATTCCTGCATCAAAAGAAGAAACAGCACAGCTATCTATGATTCCGTTTGTGTTCGTTTTATTTAGCCTTTTTATGATTACAACAGCAGTGAACCTGCAAGTCCCTCTTTATACGGAATATGCAGAGCACGCAGGATACGGAAAGGCGTCAACAGCCCTTGTGTTTGCTGCGTATGTTTTCGGACTGATTCCAGTATTATTGTTACTTGGCGGCATGTCTGACCGGGCAGGACGAAAACCGATTTTATTGATCGCACTTTGCTTTTCATTATGTGCCACCCTGCTCATGATCGTGCATCCGACCATACAAATGCTCTTTGTCGCCCGGCTGCTGCAAGGAGTGGGACTTGGGTTAAGTGTTGGCACATGTACTGCCTACTTGATTGCTTTATATCCAGAGAAATCGGGCTGGATCCCAACGTTTATCGCATTATGCAGTTCGATTGGATTTGGGGGAGGTGCTCTTTTTACAGCGATTCTTTCTTTTGAGCAAGTGTCACTGACGCCTCTTAGCTATTGGATTGTGTTGGTCTTGATTATGTTGACGATTGTTGCTGTATTCTTTTTGGTGCCGCCTGTACAAGGGGAGGCAAGTAAACCGCTAATGAACATGCCGAGGTTTCCAAAAGGGACAATGCCTGCGAACATAGCCATTGCTATCGCATGGTCTGTGTGCGGTCTTGTCATTTCGATTTTGCCAGCACAGCTTAAATTAAATGGCTATGAATTGTGGGTAGGCCCGGCGCTGTTTTTTATTAATATGGCAGGTGTTCTGATGCAGCCTTTTGTCCGAAAGATGAATAGCAGTGCAGCGCTTCGTATCGGTTTTATTTGTCTTCCGTGTGGATATGGCCTGTTGTTATTCGGTGCTAATAGCGGGTCCATTTTCCTTGTCCTTGCTGGAACTCTTTTAGCGGGCACAGCTTGCTATGGATTTACTTACTTAGGCGGTCTCCAGCTGATTGTTGAGAAAGGGAAGAAGGAAGCGGCTAGAGCCGTTGCTGGATATTACTTGTTTGCGTATCTAGGTCTTGGCATACCAAGTGTGTTCGTTGGTCTCTTTGCTGATATGTACGGTACTCAGACAGTGTTAACGCTCTTTTTCATGCTCGTGCTGGCTGCCTGCCTGATCTTACTTAGTTTAAGTTTCAGAGAGAGGCAAAAGTGAAATGGATTCTTTCTCTTTCCTCTCCAATTCGTTTAAAATAAAGACAGAAGAGGGGGAGGGAAATGAAAAAAGTACAGCTAAATGGTGCGATGTGCAGATCACAAGAGGAGCTTCATGATCAACTAAAAACAGTGTTACAACTTCCTGATCATTACGGCAAAAATCTTGATGCCCTTTGGGACTGTTTAACAGGAGAAGTGAGCTTGCCTTTAGAGCTCACGTGGATTCATTATCAAGCAAGCAAAGACGAGCTTGGTGATTATGCAGAGAATTTGCGGCAGTTATTTCAAGAGGCTGAAGAGGAACTGCAAGGGCAGTTTCAATTGAATATTGAAGCGTAAAAAAGCAGCTGATCCCAAAAGCTGTTTTTTTTATGCGGTTTTCACCCTCATTCTACTATTGAATATTTCACTAAATATGATAATATATGAACTGTCGCTTAATTGATAATGATAATCATTTGTGGCAGAGAGCTTGATAGAAAGTGTGAACCCTGTATGAAGTTGTACCAATTAAGTTTGTTGTTTGTGTGTTTGGCATGTGCGTCGCTGTTTGTCGGGGTACAGGACCTGTCTCTTTTACAGTTGTTTCATCTATCAGATGAACAAATGAACACCTTATTTTCAAGTCGCATCCCGCGGCTGATGAGTATTGTGCTTGCTGGCATGAGCCTGAGCTTATGCGGTTTTATCATGCAAAGCATGACGAGAAATAAATTTGTCTCTCCAACGACTGCAGGAACAATGGATTGGGCCAAGCTGGGTATTTTAACCGCCATGCTTGTTTTTACACAGGCAAGCCCGCTGATGAAAATGGCGATTGCGTTTTTATTTACGTTAGCTGGCAATCTATTATTCTTAAAAATTTTACGCCATATTAAGGTGAACGATACGATCTACGTACCGTTAGTCGGCTTAATGTTTGGCGGAATTGTTAGTTCAATTTCCACGTTTATAGCCTATAAATATGATTTGATCCAAAACGTATCCGCATGGCTGCAAGGGGATTTTTCTCTTATTGTTCAGGGGCGTTATGAACTGCTCTATGTGAGTGTTCCTCTATTGATCATCGCGTATTTATATGCTGACCGCTTTACAGTGGCTGGTATGGGTGAGAGCTTTGCCGTCAATTTAGGTTTAACGTATAAACGTGTCATGGCAGTTGGTTTGGTGATTGTTTCGATGATTACGTCTGTAACGATTTTGACTGTTGGCATGCTGCCATTCCTCGGCTTAATCATTCCGAATATTGTATCGATCTACCGAGGTGATCACTTGAAAAAAAGCCTGCCGCATACGGCTTTATTAGGGGCCATTTTTGTGCTCATATGTGACGTGCTCGGACGAGTGATCATTTATCCATATGAAATATCTGTTGGGCTTATGGTCGGCATCATTGGAAGTGCGATCTTCCTGTACATGTTATTAAGGAGGAAGCGCTATGCATAAGAAACGAACATTATTTCTCATTGCAGCCATTGCAGCCGTATTCGTTGTCATCTTCGTCACCTTTCAAATGGGGTACTGGGAGTACACAGTGCCGAGCCGTTTAAAAAAGGTGCTTGCCATGACTTTGACAGGAGGCGCGATTGCCTTTTCTTCTGTTGTGTTTCAAACATTGACCAATAACCGAATCTTAACGCCAAGCATTTTAGGGTTAGACGCGCTTTACTTGTTTTTGCAAACGGCGATTATTTATCTTTTTGGATCGACCAATATGATGATCGCGAATAAGAATCTGAATTTCTTTCTCTGCGTTGGATTAATGATTCTTTTTTCTGTGCTGCTCTATACGGTCATGTTCAAGCGCAAAAACAAGCATATTTTCTTACTCCTGCTTGTCGGGATTGTGTTTGGAACATTGTTCAAAAGTCTTTCTTCCTTTATGGAAATGCTCATTGACCCGAATGAATACCAAGTCGTACAGGACAAGTCTTTTGCCAGCTTTAATCACATGAACACAGATATTTTACTCTTCGCTTCTCTTTTATTTGCGGCACTTTGTCTTTATATATGGACCTTCCGCGCGAAATTAGATGTCATGTCATTAGGAAAGGAACAGGCTGTGAATCTCGGGATTGACTATGACGGGATCACAAAAAAGATGCTGATCGTCATTGCCGTCCTTGTTTCGATTGCGACGGCCCTCGTCGGCCCGATTACGTTTCTTGGCTTACTCGTTGTCAATGTGGCAAGAGAGCTGTTTCGTACATATCGGCACACGTACTTGCTATTAGGCTCGTTTTTCATTAGTGTCATTGCGCTTGTAGGCGGGGAATTTCTTGTGGAAAAGGTATTTACGTTTCAAACACCGCTTAGTGTGCTGATTGATTTAGTCGGCGGACTGTATTTTATTTATCTACTTTTAAAGGAGAGTCGTTCATGGTCGTGATGAAGGGAGTCAGTAAGACATATAACGGAAAAACAGTGCTTCACGAAACAACTGTCAGTGTAAAAAAAGGACAGCTGACCTCTCTCATTGGTCCAAATGGCGCAGGCAAAAGTACGCTTTTGTCCATCATGAGCCGCCTGATTCAACCTGATACTGGGGAAGCTTATTTAGAGGATAAACCTTATCGTGCGTACTCTCCTCAGGAGCTTGCGAAAAAAATGAGCATCTTGAAGCAGTCGAACCACATGAGTGTGCGTTTGACCGTTCGTGAGCTTGTCAGCTTTGGCCGCTTTCCTTACTCTCAAGGCCGCTTGACAAAAGAAGATGAGAACATGATAGATGTGTCGCTTCAATACATGAGACTCGTCGAAATCCAGCATCAATATTTAGATGAACTAAGCGGCGGACAAAGGCAGAGAGCCTTTATTGCCATGGTGCTGGCTCAGGATACGGATTATATTTTCTTAGATGAGCCTTTAAATAATTTAGATATGAACCATTCAGTTGAAATGATGAAGCTGTTTCAGCAGCTCGTGAAAGATCTTGGAAAAACGATTGTTGTTGTTCTCCATGATATTAACTTTGCATCTGTCTATTCAGATCACATCGTCGCCTTAAAAGAAGGTCAGGTGATCAAAGAAGGAAGCGTTGATGAAGTGATTCAAACAGAAGCACTTGAACACATTTATGACATGCGCATACCGATCGAAGTCATTCGTGGTGAGCGTATTTGCTTATATTTTTCTTAAAAAAATGAAGAGGTGATCAATCATGAAAAAATGGATTTGGATGATAACAGTACTAACAGCGATTGCTGTCCTTGCTGCCTGTGGTAACCAAGGGAACACAGCGGGAACGAATGAGGAAACCGTAACAGTAAAGGATATGTTGAATAAAGACGGTGTGAAGGTCAAGAAAAACCCGAAAAAAGTCGTCGTCTTTGATATGGGAAGTCTCGATACACTTGATAAGCTTGGTGTCAACGTGACAGCCTTACCAAAACAAGTGATCCCTACATATTTATCTAAATATGAAAGTGACAAATATGAGAATGTCGGCGGGTTAAAAGAACCAAACTTTGAAAAAATTGCAGAGATGAAGCCAGATTTGATCATAATTCAGCACCGTCAAGCAGATGCATTTGATGAATTTTCTAAAATTGCTCCGACGATTTATATGGATGTAGATAATGCAAACTATATGGATTCATTTAAAAAGAATGCTGAAACATTAGGAAAGATTTTTGATAAGGAAGACAAAGTCAAAAAAGAACTTTCTGCCATTGACCAAAAAGTGGCTGCATTAAAGAAACAAGCAAAAGAGTTAAAGAAAAATGGTCTCGTCATTATGGCGAACGACAGCAAAATGACGGCATTTGGTCCTAAGTCAAGATATGGTCTGATCCATGATGTATTTGGGATCACACCAGCAGATCAAAAGCTAGAGCCATCTGATAAACATGGACAAAGCATTTCGTATGAGTATATGGTCAAAACGAACCCAGATTACTTATTTGTCGTGGATCGCGGCGCGGCGATTGGAGAAGAAACGTCTGCGAAACAGCTTGTTGAAAATGATTATGTGAAATCAGTCAAAGCGGTTAAAAACAATCATGTGGTGTATTTAAACTCTGACATGTGGTATTTAGCAGGCGGCGGCCTTGAATCATTGAATGCGATGATTGATGAAGTGAAAAAAGGAATTGAACAAAAGTAATGGATGAAAAGCTGCTCATTTTGAGCAGCTTCAGCGTGTAGACAAACCCTCGCATTCTTTGTCAGTCCTGCGTGCTGGTGCTCACGAATGTGAAATTCGCTCCGCGCCAGTACTCGTCCTTTCTAGACTGCAAAGGTTTTCTATCACGCTGAAAAGAAGACAAAGGGCTAAAATCAAGTTCATTTTAGCCCTTTGTCAGCAATCTGAAGCTGCTCATTTTGAGCAGCTTTTTTATTGTGGATACATAAAAATATGTTGCGTGCAGGAAACTTTCATCAAAATATGTTATAGTGGAACCTACATTGTGAGACTAAGATAGAGTGAGGGTTCGGAAAGGATGAAGGAGAAAACAAGATCAAAAAGAAGGCTAAGACCTTGGGTGAAAGTCGTGCTGTTTATCATGGCATTTGTCATGATCATGGCAGTATCTGTCACAGGATACGCATACTATAAAATTTCAAAAGCGTCGAATAAAGCGCAAGTATCTTTAGAAAGAGGAGAGACCTCGCAAAAGCGTGTGAAAGCTTTTGATCCAGGAAAGGATAGCTTTTCGGTGCTGCTCTTAGGGATTGACAGCCGTCCAGGTGAAACGGTAGACGAAGCAAGAAGTGATGCGGTCTTACTGGCGACGGTGAATCGAACAGACAAAACGATCAAGCTCCTAAGTATTCCTCGTGATTCTTATGTTGATATACCGGGGAGAGGATATGATAAAATTGCTCACGCCCATGCGTTTGGGAGTGCAGATTTATCAGTCAAAACGGTAGAGAATTTGTTAAACATCCCGGTAGACTATGTGATTGCAGGAAACTTTAAGGCGTTTCAAGACATTGTCGATGAGCTAAATGGAATTGACGTAACGATTGAAGATGAAGGCATTGCAAAACAAATGGAAAAGGATTCGAAAGGAAAAGTTCATGTGGAAACCGGCACGCATACGCTCAGTGGTGAAGAAGCATTAGCGTTTGTGAGAACGAGAAAGGCAGATAGTGATCTCATGCGTGGAAAGCGCCAAATGGAAGCACTTCAAGCCATCTTTGAAAAATCCAAATCCATTTCTTCCATACCGTCTTATGACAACATCATTGATACACTTGGGGATAACGTCTCCACCAATTTATCCATGAAGCAGTTGATCGGTCTATTCCCTTTACTGAGTTCATTAAAATCAGTGGATACTATCCAGTTAAAAGGGCACGATTACCAGCCTGGGAATGTGTATTACTTTGAGTTAGATGGACCAGGATTAGAAGAAGTGAGACAAGAGCTGAGAAAACAGCTCGAATTGTCATAATGGAGAAAGAGCCTGCCGCTGTGGCAGGCTTTTTTTAATAATAGAGGGTTGCAGGCATCGTTGGGTACCACACACCATTTAAAGCAAGCGCCCAGCCATACACCTTTTGACCTGATTCAATCTTGTCCTTTACCGAAGTGAGTGCTTCGTATGAAAAGACTTGATAAGCCTGTCCGGTTTTTTTAGCGACAATGACCGATAGAATATTGTCATTGAATACACTTGGCTCTTCGTCCGTACTCGTCCAAGCAATTCGATTATAGTAATTCATGTTAAAAGGATTTTCGAGTGCTTTCACTTCAAACTTCACTCGTTTTCCAACGATAGAAACCGTTGTATAGGCTACACTTGTTATTTGTGCAGATGCTGCTGGGGCTTGTTTTCCTGTTTGGAGTGGTTCTAATGCTGACACTGTGCTTGGCACAAGTAATCCTGCTGCTAAGGTGAGTGCTGTTATTTTTTTGAACATGAGTTGGAACCTCCTAATTTTTGGTATAACAATCAATTCGCCAAAAACTGAAGAGTTCCTTCTATAAATGTAAAATATAACCATATTATTTTCCTGAATGGAGGAAATAATGGGTGAGCATTTCCTCTACACGATGACGTATACGGGGATTAAAATATTTATGCTTTTCTTCATAGCCATTTATCAGAAATAAATATGTCGTAAATCCTTCATCGTGTTCAATTTGCTGTACGTTCATTTTTTCTTTACGTAACTGTTGTTTCAGTTGATAAAGGGCTTTTTGTGCTTCTTTTAATGAAGAGGTGACTAGCTGAATATATGGTTCATTTAGTTTGAATGTTTGATGTTTTTTAAGGTACGTCAAATCACGATTGAGGATGGAGATGACCATTGGAAGAAAGATGGCCTGTTCCATCATCTGAAGCTGTACGCTTGATAATCTCGTCATGTCCATGCCTGCTTTCTTTATTTATAGAACATTTGTTCTTATTTATTATATCGGATGAGTTAAAAAATCTCAAGGGGGGATGAGAGGGATTCATTTGTATATTTTTATGTTTTCCATGTAAAATGAAAGATAGACAAACCTTGAAGGAGTCAAACAAGTTGCCATTATTTCTTTCTATATTTACTCATGAAAATATCACATCATTTTTTGAAAGCTACAAGGCTTTTGGACCCATTGTGGCTATATTACTCCCTTTAATAGAAGCATTTCTACCGTTTTTACCTCTCGTGGCATTTGCGGTGGCCAATGCAAATGCTTTTGGGCTATGGGAAGGCTTTTTATTGACCTGGATTGGTGCAAGTGCAGGGTCTATCCTTGTCTTTTTACTGATCAGAAAATTTGGACAGATGAGGATGCTGAACTTTATTAGCAGACACCCTTCTATTCAAAAGCTAATGCTTTGGGTTGAAAAACGGGGATTTGGTCCGTTATTTATTTTACTCTGCTTTCCTTTTACACCTTCTGCTGCCGTTAATGTCGTAGCAGGTCTATCAAGAATCAGCGTCTGGCAGTTCTCATTAGCTGCTTTATCAGGGAAGTGTGTCATGCTCTTTATTATTAGTTTTATTGGCTATGACATTTCAGCTTTAGTAAAGAATCCGTTAAGAAGTGTTTTTGCGGTTCTAGTCATTGCTTTATTATGGTATGTTGGAAAGAGAGTAGAAAATAGGTTGAATATTCGGATGAGTCAGCGTGAGGACAAAGGAGGCTCTTAATGAAAAAGAAGCCATTGCTATGGTTCATGATTATTACATGCATCGTCTTGTTGTTCCAAGTAAAGAATTTCATGTTTGTCACGTACAAAGTAGAAGGGGTTAGTATGTACCCGACATTTACAGATGGAACAGAATTATTAATTAACAAGTTCTCGCCAAAACTCACGAAAATTAGCCGGTTTGACTATGTATTATTTCATGGCCCTAAAAATCAAATCTTGATCAAACGGGTCATTGGACTTCCAGGAGAAACAATCAAATATGAAGATGATCAACTGTTTGTTGATGGTGTAAAATGGAAAGAGCCGTATTTAAAAGAGCAGAAAAAACATAAAATGGGCAACGTCCTAACAGGTGATTTTCAGCTGAAAGCCATCACCGGTCGTCAGAACATACAAAACAATCATTACTTCGTGATCGGAGATAATCGAATACATAGCTTTGACAGCCGGCATTTTGGAACGATCTCAAAGGATCAAGTAGTCGGTGTAAAAAGGAATCATGATGAATAAAAAAGAGCCGCTCTGCTTATGCAAAGCGGCTCAGCGTGTAGACAAACCCTCGCATTCGTTGTCATGTCTGCGCTCCAGTGCTCACGAATGTCAAATTCGCTCCGCTCTGGTGCTCGACCTTCCTAGACTGCAAAGGTTTTCTATCACGCTGAAAAGAAGACAACGGGCTAAAATCAACATCATTTTAGCCCGTTGTCAGACCATCTGAAAGCCGCTCTGCTTATGCAAAGCGGCTCTTTTTATTTAGCGGCTTTATAATCAGTCTGTCTTTTTGCCCAGACATGATGTAAGAAACGAAAAAACGGTGGCAGCATGGCGATGACCAAAATAATTCTGACGACTTGTACAGCCACAACAAATGTGGAATCCTCATGAAGTGTAACAGCTGTTGTGGCCATTTCCGCAATACCGCCAGGCGAAAAAGCAAGAATGGCCGTAATGACAGAAATACCTGTTATTTCTGCAATGGCAATTGAACTGAGAACGGTCGCAGCAATCAATCCGGCTGAGCTGACGACGGCCACAATCAAGGTATTTTTTAGCCCGACAAACATTTGTTTATTCATTTTTGACCCGATGGTTGCCCCTAGAAATACTTGTGACGCAATGTTCGCTTGGGCTGGCCAGTAAGGAATCAAATCATGACCTGTCAAGGCGCCTGCCCCTACTTGGAGAGCCGCCACACCTAACATACTGCCGATCAGCCAAGGGGCGGGAAAGTGAAGACGCACGGCTAGGCGTGACATCAGCCATGCCCCTAAAATGAGTGCAGCAGTCCAAGAAATGTTTGATATTGTGAAAACGCCTGATGAGAAGGCGCTGCCTTGGGCGACTACCACATCTGATTGGCTTTTTGTATTTAAATAAAATACCGTAAATGGAATGGTCAGTACGACCATTAACACGCGTATCGTTTGTACAAGACTCACTACAGCTGTATTTGCTCCAACCTCTTGGGCGATGCCCGGCATAGCGGAAAGACCGCCGGGGGCAGTGCCTACAAAGCTGGTCAGCATATCTGTTTTACTCAGCTTCCATAAGACAAACCCGGAGAGCATGGCTAATAAAATAGAAAAAACGAGCATGAAACTCACGGGAAGCCAATTTTCAGCGAAAATGTGAAGGACTTTCATGTTCATTTTTTGTCCTAGTTCGATTCCGAGAATGAATTGACCAAGGAGTAGCCATCTGCTGTGAATACGTAAGGTATTCTTTCCTTTACGCTGAAACAGGGCGGGACGGCGCAGGGCAATAAATGCAGCTGTCATTAATGTGCCAATCATCCAGCCGATAGACATCCCTGTTAGAGACAAAAGGAATCCACCTAAACCGCTTACCGCAATCAAAATGAGATCGGTTCGAAGGCTGTTTCCTTGCTTCATCACGTATAAACCTTCTTCCTGTATATTTGTTCAGTAAGTGAAATGTTGTTATCTTCACTATAATACAAAAGTCTCTATAAATAAAATACGAATTTTTTTAGTATTTTCATAAGATTATCTTATGGTTAACTCTGTTAGAAAAGAGATTTTTTTGATATAAATGACATATAATTTTCGCCAAAAACAAATACAATATACAACGATTTTCCCCTATTTTTGTTATCTGTTGACTATCATTTTCAATTACACTACAATGCTTAGTGTGAGGTGATGACATGAAAATTCCTTCTTTTAAATATAACGAAAAGGGATTGAACCGCTTTTTCGGTCCTTTAGAAGGAAGGATTATGGAGATCCTTTATCAAGGTGAGGATATGCCGATTAAAGAGGTACAGCAGAAGCTGTCAGATGAGAAGCCAATTAATTTCAACACGGTCATGACGGTACTCAATCGATTAACCGAAAAAGGAATTGTGGAAAAGAAAACAAAAGGGCGTTCATCTATCTATAACCCTGTTTTAACAAAAGAAGAATTTCTAAATGAGCAAACGAAATGGATTACTCAAGGACTGATGGATGATTTCGGCCCCCTTGCAGTCAATCATATGGTGGACGCAATTGAAAGTGCTGATCCTGAATTACTGAAGGTACTCGAAGCAAGGCTTGCATCCAAAAAAGAGGAGAAACGACATGATTAAAATGAAGTCGAGTCTGCTGTTTTTAGGCGGTATATTGATTGGCTTAGTGATCTTTTACCAGATGGGCTATTATGTACTCTCAAGCTTTTTTGGCTGGAATCAAGCATATAACCTGATCCATGTATGTCAATCTGTTCTCGAATTTTATGGATTCACTCCTTTAAAGTATTTTCTGGATGCGTTCGTCTTGTATACGCTTGGTTTTGCCGTTTTCTATATGACAAAGCAGGTCAGAAAGTATCTTCATTTCAAAAGAAATATGATGATGGCAGTCGATCAACATTCAACGCAAAGTCTATCAGACAATTATAGAAATGAGATCATTGTGTTTCATTGCCATGAACCGCTTGCTTTCGCAATGGGGATGCTTCGGCCAAAAGTGTATCTCTCAACAGCGCTTATAGACATGCTGGATGAAGGGGAAATCGATGCTGTTGTCTATCACGAATTACATCACAAATACAGCTACGATCCTTTAAAGACTTTCGCTTTCTCTATGCTCACAAAAGTGATTTGGTACATTCCTGTGTTAAAGCATATGAGACAAAGTTACTCCGTTTTTCGTGAAGTCATTGCAGATGACTATGCCATTCAGCAGACAGGGACTGAGCTTGGAGTAGGGCAAGCCCTTTTGAAACTCATTAAAAATAGAACCCAGTTTCAAAAACAAACGAAATTTGCCGTGTCCTTTGGAGACCGAGCATTGAATTTAAGAATCCAAAAGATCTTAAACCCAACATACAACATACCGTTCAATGTACCACTTATCCCAATTGTGACATCAACCATCCTCATGCTGGTCTTAATGATTATGCTCAACTTAAATTACTAATTTTTTTTACGAATGAACATTACATGATGTAGTGTAAAAATGGGAGGAAATCACTATATGAAAACAAATCAAGAAATAGGAACACTTTTTGTACGCGTCATCTTAGGCATTATTTTCTTTTTACATGGGCTTCAAGCATATCAAGGTGGACTAGGAGGCACTGCTGCATTTTTTGGTCAAATTGGTGTCCCAGAATTTATGGCCTATATTGTCAAAACAATTGAACTGGTTGGTGGAATTGCCCTGATTCTAGGTTTAGGCACACGTCTTTTCGCAGCTTTATTTGTGCCAATTATGGCTGTAGCCATTATCACAGTTGGTTTTGCAAGAGGATTTGTGGGCGGTTATGAATTTGAACTTTCTTTAATGGTCATGGCGCTTTACTTGACACTTAGTGGCAGCAAGATGCTATCGATTGATGGATTGTTAAAACAACAGCAGCAAAGCAATGAAGCAAAATTTCATTAAATAACAAAAAACTCCTTCTGCGATTTGTAGCAGAGGAGTTTTTTTATGGTCAAAAGGTCGTTTTATCCTTAAAAAAGGAAAAGTGAAGAGGCGTTTTGATGATGACAGCCCTTTATTTCACATATTGAATGAGCAAAAAAGCAATTTCATTTTTTGACGGAACATACGATCTCCTATTAAAATAGGGGTAACTAAGAAACATGGTGCGTTAAAAGATATAGAAACCAGACGGCATGCTGCTGTTCATCTTGAGCAATACGCTTCATTAATTCCTTTGTTCCTTGATCACGGACATAGTCTGATACCGTTAAGTAAAAATCGACTGTTTTTTGTTCGTCTTTAAAGGCAAATAAGAGACCTTCCCTAAATTGGTCTGGACAAGGCTCTGTTATGCTTGGTTTGTGGTTTTTACCAGTCAAAGAATAGTATAGCTTTGTAAATAGCTGATAATGTCTGACTTCATCCTGACGTATTTCTTGAATGATTTTTTTCGCTTCAGGATTTTTTGCTTTTTGTGCAAGTTTTTCATAGCATTGGATCGCAGAATATTCGCCATTGATGGCCTTTTCAAGGTCTGCAATGATCCTTGTGTTTTGGCGCATGTCATATGGCGAGTAGTCATAATAACCGTAATACATGATATTGCCAGCCTCCTTTTAGATCATGATGGTTTATGATATGAAAAGAGTCGGGAAAGGTGCCTATTTTCTTTTCAATCGGAGGAGAAAGGGAAGGTGATAGGAAAATAGCTATTTACCTTTATTTTCGCTAGAATATGAGTACATAAGAAAGGTGTTGTGGAACGTGGAGATTCAGTTTTTAGCAGGCAGATCGGGGAGTGGAAAAACGACTGCAATTCTAGAAGAAATCAAAGAACAACTGCGGCTTGATCCGCTGGGTCCGCCAATCATTTTTTTAGTCCCGGATCAAATGACATTTTTAATGGAATATGAGCTTGCAAAAACGTCTGAAGCTGGTGGAATGATCAGGGCCAAAGTCTTTAGTTTTACTCGGCTTGCCTGGTCTATATTACAGCAGACTGGCGGTGCGAACCGTCAATTTGTCACAAGCACAGGGATTCAAATGCTCTTAAGAAAAGTAATAGAAGAACAGAAAGACAAGTTTAAGGTATTCAAAAAGGCGAGTGATAAACCGGGATTTGTTGAGCAAATAGAAAAGACGATGGCTGAATTCAAAAGGTACTGTATGATGCCGGAGGATATTGAAAAAATCTCGGCCTCCAGCATGCATTCAGAGTATACAGAAGAAAGACGTGCGGCGGAAAAATTGCATGATCTTCATGTTCTTTATCAGCAGATGGAGCAGCATCTGCAAGATGAGTATGTGCACTCAGAGGATTACTTGACACTTCTGGCTCAGCAAATTCCTTTATCAGAAGAATTGAGAGGGGCACACATTTATATAGATGGTTTTTATCAGTTTACCCCCCAGCAGCTTCTTGTCATTGAACAGCTTTTGCTACATGCCGAAAAAATAACAGCTGCATTCACAGTGGATCGTTCCTATCATGACACGCAGCCAAATGAACTTGATTTATTTCGCATGACAGGTAAGACATATTCCCAGCTTTATCAGCTGGCCAAAGAGTGCGGAGCGGCTATTTCTGAGAACATTTTGGAGAGAAATAAGCGGCATCTTCATACCCCAGATCTAGCTTATTTAGAAAATCAATATGAACAGAGACCTTTGCAGCCGTACCAAGAAGAAACGCCTCACCTTACCGTATCGAAAAGTGCAAATAAACGAGCTGAAATTGAGGGAGTAGCGAGAGATATTCTTGATTTAGTAAGAGGGGAAGGTCTTAGGTTACGAGACATCTCAATTGTTGCAAGACATGTAGACGACTATAAAGATACGTTAAAAGAGGTGTTTCGAGATTACGATATTCCTTTCTTTATTGATGGAAATGAATCGATGCAGTATCATCCGCTCATTGAGTTCATTCGTTCGAGCCTCGATGTCATAAAAGGGAACTGGCGGTATGAGGCGGTGTTTCGCTGTGTGAAAACGGAGTTCTTATTTCCGCTTGAACTCGCCAAAAACAAAGCGAGAGAACAGGCGGATCAGCTTGAAAACTATTGTATTGCTTACGGTGTAAAAGGTGAACGCTGGACGAATGGTTCACGATTTCATTATCGCCGCTTCCAATCACTAGATGAAGATTTTGGACAAACTGATCAAGAAATAGAAATGGAGCAAATGCTGAATGATGTAAAAGAATGGATTGTTCCGCCTCTCTTTCAATTGCAAAAAAGATTGAAAAAAGCGCAAAAGCTAAGAGACATGGTAGAGGCAGTGTATGTCTTTCTAGAAGAAGCCCAAGTGCCAGAAAAGCTTGAAAAGGCGAGGCTTGAGGCGGAAGAAGCAGGCAGGTTAGCTGAAGCGATGCAGCATGGGCAAGTGTGGGATGCTGTCGTTCAATTGATGGATGAATTTGTTGAAATGCTGGGCGAGGAGGAGCTCTCATTTCCATTATTTCAACAGATGATGGATACAGGACTGTCCTCTCTCAAGTTCGCTTTGATTCCCCCTTCACTTGATCAAGTGTTTATCGGAAGTATGGATTTATCCAGAATGTATCAAGTAAAGTGTACGTTTGTCATTGGAGTAAATGATGGGGTTATACCTGCACGGCCCTCTGATGAAAGTGTATTGTCTGAAGACGACCGGGAATGGTTAAAACGGGCAGGAGCAGAGCTGGCAGAGACAGGGAAGGAACGGCTGCTGGATGAACAATTTTTGATATATCAAGCGCTGTCCAGTCCATCGCACTACCTGTATTTATCCTATTCAGCTTCAGATACGGAAGGGCGGTCTCTTTTGCCTTCGACCCTCATCAAGTATTGTGAGGAACTGATGCCAAACCATCAGCAAGCCCTCTATGTGTTAGATCCAGAGCAGTTGGATGATCAGGAGCAATTAAAATTTGTAACAAACGAGCATGTCTCGTTATCCTATACCGTTTCGCAGCTGCAACAATGGCTCAATCAATATCCGATCAGCGGCGTATGGTGGAGTGTATATAATCATTTGATGACCTCGTCCAA
The DNA here is from genome assembly GCF_038005245.1 of Bacillus sp. FSL K6-1106. NCBI lineage: Bacteria > Bacillati > Bacillota > Bacilli > Caryophanales > Bacillaceae > Bacillus > Bacillus sp. FSL K6-1106. The sequence goes on along the minus strand of NZ_JBBOSV010000002.1, from coordinate 81,905 downwards.
CCGCGACGTATCAAAAAAAATCATGTCCAGCTTGTTCTTTACAAATAGAGCGACACGTTTAAATCCGAATGTCACAAAAGAACTTTACGGTGACCATATTCAGGGCAGTGTTTCAAGAATGGAGAAATTCAATGCATGTGCATTTTCTCATTTTGCTTCCCACGGGCTAAAACTAAAAGATCGACAATTTTACAAATTAGAAGCACCTGATATCGGCCAGCTCTTTCACTCGGCTTTAAAACTGATTTCAGATACGCTTATTGAACAAAAAAAGGATTGGAAAAACTTAACGAAGGAAGATTGTGTGACCTACTCAAGGCATGCAATTGAACAGCTGGCTCCACGTCTGCAAAAAGAAATTTTATTAAGCTCTAATCGGCATGCTTATATAAAAGAAAAGCTTCAAAAAATCCTCATCAGGGTGTCTTCTATATTAAGCGAACATGCAAAAGTGAGCGGATTCTCTCCGATTGGACTTGAGTTAGGTTTTGGAGGTCAAGGACCTCTGCCGCCGTTTACTTTTCAATTAAAAAACGGCTGCACGATGGAGCTTGTTGGAAGGATTGACCGAGTGGATAAAGCAGAAGGATCAAAAGGACTTCTATTAAGAATTGTCGACTATAAGTCCAGTGAGAAGGGGCTTGATCTAGCAGAAGTTTACTACGGTTTAGCCTTGCAAATGCTCACTTATTTAGACCTAACCATTACGTATTCTAAAGAATGGCTTGGCATGGAAGCGACACCGGCAGGAATTTTATACTTCCATATTCATGACCCGCTGATTCAAGCGCCTATTCCGCTTGGAGAAGATGCAATTGAGCAGGAAATATTGAAGAAATTTAAAATGAAGGGTCTATTGCTCGAAGATGTGGAAGCAGTGAAGTTGATGGATCAAACACTCGAATCAGGAAGATCACAAGTCATCCAAGCTGGTTTGAAAAAGGATGGTTCTTTCCGATCTGACTCTGCGGTATTAAGTGAAGATCATTTTCACATTCTCACAAAACACGTTCGGCGAACCTTTGAAGAGGCAGGAGAAAGAATTACAAGCGGTGAGGTAGAGATAAACCCATATAAATTAAAGGATCAAACCCCTTGCCGCTTTTGCTCCTTTAAGTCTATTTGCCAATTTGATGAATCAATAGAAGATAATGAATTTAGGGTGCTCACCTCTGAGAAGGATGATGTCATGTTAGACCGGATCAAAAAAGAAGGGGATCAGTATGCAAATACCAAAACCGAATAACAGTACTTGGACAGATGACCAATGGAACGCCATCGTTTCAGAAGGACAAGATATTCTTGTTGCTGCGGCGGCAGGGTCAGGGAAAACAGCGGTCTTGGTTGAACGGCTCATTCGAAAAATGACTCGGCCGGAGCAGCCAGTTGATGTGGACAGGCTGCTCGTAGTGACTTTTACCAATGCTTCAGCAGCAGAAATGAAGCACCGGATCACTGAAGCACTTGAAAAAGAACTATCTAAAAACCCTGGTTCCCTTCATATGCGGAGACAGCTGTCACTTATGAATCGTGCCAATATTTCTACCTTGCACTCCTTTTGTTTGCAAGTTCTCCGTACCTTTTATTATGAGATTGACCTTGATCCAGGTTTTCGATTGGCTGATCAAACAGAAGGAGAATTATTAGGAGATGAAGTGTTAGATGAACTGTTTGAGGATGAGTATAAGGCTGGAAAGCCGTCATTCTTTGAACTCGTTGATCGTTACACATCTGATCGGCATGATTTAGATCTTCAATGGCTTGTCAAAAGAATTTATGAGTTTTCTAGATCACATCCAGCGCCCGAACAATGGATGCGGGCATTCCTTTCTCTTTATGATGTGGATACACAGACAAAGGTAGAAGAATTACCCTTTTATCCATATATCAAAGAGGACCTTTCTCTCGTTTTAAGAAGCTGCCAGGAACTGCTGGAACAAGCGCTCGCTTTATCAAAAGAGCCGGGCGGTCCAGCACCGAGAGCAGAGAATTTTATAGATGATTTAGAGCAAGTAAATGAATTAATAAGGCATCAAGATGATTTTGGTACACTTTATGAGCTTTTGCCAAACATCAATTTTAAAAGGTTAAAGACTTGCAAAGGGGATGACTATGACCCAGCTCTGTTAGAAAAAGCAACAGATGCACGCAATCAAGCCAAAAAACAATTAGAAAAGCTAAAAGATGAATACTTTATGCGCAGTCCCGATCAGCATTTAAAAAGCTTGGCTGAAATGAAGCCAGTTGTAGAAACACTTGTAGAGCTTGTGATTCAATATGGAGAGCGTTTCGAAAGAGCCAAACAAGAAAAATCAATCGTAGATTTTTCGGATCTAGAACATTATTGTTTGCGCATTTTAGCGAAGCAGGACGCAGAAGGAAATCTCATTGAAACAGAAGCGGCTAAATACTATCAAAAGCAATTTGAAGAAGTACTCGTGGATGAATACCAGGATACAAATCTTGTCCAAGAAACGATTTTAAAGCTCGTGTCTAAAGGGAAACATCCTGCAGAAGGCAACCGCTTTATGGTTGGTGATGTGAAGCAGTCCATTTATCGCTTTAGACTTGCAGAGCCGATGCTCTTTTTAAATAAATATAAACAATTTAAAGCAGATAGCAAAGAAACAGGTAAAAGAATTGATCTAAATAAAAATTTCCGCAGCCGGGCTGATGTATTAGACAGTACCAACTTTCTGTTCAAACAGCTGATGGGAGAAACAGTTGGAGAAATTGAATATGACGAACAAGCTGAATTAAAGCTTGGAGCGAGTTATCCGCAAAGCGAAGACACGACGACAGAAATGCTTCTTGTTCATTTAGATCAGCACGACACAGAAAGCGATGAAGAACGAGAAGAGCTAGAGACGGTACAATTTGAGGCGAGAGTGATTGCAAAGAAAATAAAAGAATTGGTAGAACAGCCTTTTCAAGTGTACGATGCAAAACAGCAGCTGACCCGCAACTTGCAGTATCGAGACATTGTGATCTTGCTTCGCTCAATGCCGTGGGCTCCGCAAATGATGGAAGAGTTGAAGAAGCAGGGAATCCCTGTTTATGCGAATCTTTCCTCAGGCTATTTCGAAGCGACAGAGGTATCTGTCATTCTTTCTTTGTTAAAAGTGATTGATAATCCATATCAAGATATTCCGCTCGCTGCTGTTTTAAGGTCACCTCTTGTTCATTTAGACGAAAATGAGATGGCACTGATTAGAACCAGTGATAAAAAAGGCACTTATTATGACGCTGTGAAGGCATTTATGAGTGTGACACACTCTGATCATCCGACATGCAGAAAGCTGGAGCGATTCTTCCTTCAATTACGCAAATGGCGTGATTTTTCGATTCAGCATTCGGTAGCAGAACTGATTTGGGAAGTGTACCGAGATACACAATATCTAGATTATGTCGGCGGGATGCCAGGAGGTAAGCAAAGACAGGCAAACCTTCGGGCTTTATATGATCGAGCGAAACAGTATGAAAAGGCTGCATTTAGAGGGCTGTTTCGATTTCTTCGATTTATTGAAAGAATGCAAGAGCGTGGAGATGATCTTGGAGCGGCAAAAACGTTCAGTGAAACAGAGGATGTTGTCCGCATGATGACCATTCATAGCAGTAAAGGACTCGAATTCCCTGTTGTATTTACTGCAGGACTTGGCAGGAACTTTAACATGATGGATTTAAACCAGTCCTATTTGCTCGACAAAGAATTAGGCTTTGGCAGCAAATATATTCATCCTGAGCTGAGAATTAGTTATGCAACATTACCGCTGATCGCGATGAAAAAAAAGATGAGAAAAGAGTTATTATCTGAAGAACTGAGGGTTCTATATGTGGCGCTCACAAGGGCGAAGGAAAAATTATTTTTAGTCGGCTCTGTCAAAAATCAAGTGAAAGCTTTAAGCAAGTGGCAAAATGCCGCAAACGGAGACGACTGGCTCCTCCCTGATTTTGAACGTTATCAAGCGAGAACATACTTAGATTTTATTGGCCCTGCTCTTATCCGTCATCAAGCGATGTCTTCTCTTTTAGAAGAATCGAGAGAAGTCGTTCTCTCGCATCCATCATCATTTTCTATCACCTTTCATCAAGCGTCCAATCTTCTACAAGAAGACATGTCACTTGAAAAACAAAAACAAGACGAAGTGGTACAAGCATTAATGGAAGGTATGCCTGTTCAAGGATATGGCGATTACGAGGAGGAAGTAAAAGAAAGACTTTCATGGCGTTATCCATATTTAGCGGCCTCCCAAGTAGGGACAAAGCAGTCAGTTTCCGAGATCAAAAGAATGAAAGAAATACAGGATGAATACAGTGTGCCTTCTTCCATTCGAAAAGCTCATGCGACACTGTACGAACGACCGGCTTTTATGAAGAAAAAAACACTCACAGCCGCAGAACAAGGGACGGCCATGCATACAGTCATGCAGCATATCCCTCTTCCTTCAAATGAACCATATGATGAATCTCGTGTAGAAGAGCTGCTCCATTCTTTAAAAGAGAAAGACTTACTAACAGATGAACAAATCCAGTCCATCAATCGAGAAGGAATTGTGGCCTTCTTTTCTACTGCTATTGGTCAAAAACTGCGGAAAGCGGACTGGGTGAAACGAGAAGTATCGTTTAGTATGGTTTTACCGGTTAAAGAGGTATACAGCCATATTGATGCAGAAGGTGAACCTGTGCTCATTCAAGGAATGATTGATTGTTTATTTGAAGCAGATGGCAAGCTCTATTTACTTGATTATAAAACAGATCGAGTGACTGGCAGATTCTCAGGTGGATTAGAGGAAGCTGAAGCGATGTTAAAAAAACGCTATGAAACACAAATATCGTTGTATTCAGCAGCGGTAGAACGTTTAACAAACAGAACATTAGAGGAGAAAATCCTTTATTTCTTTGATGGAAATCTAGAAATTTCTTTATAGGTGGAATGAATGAGAGGTGAATCACATGAGGATTCTGCATACAGCGGATTGGCATCTAGGGAAAACCCTAGAAGGCCGAAGCCGGCTTGAGGAGCAGGCTGAGTTTTTAGATGAATTAAATCACATCGTCAAGGATGAACACATTGATGTCATTGTGATGGCAGGCGATGCCTTTGATACAGTGAACCCTCCTGCTCGCGCAGAACAGCTTTTTTATGAAAGTTTGTCTGCATTATCTGATAAAGGAAAGCGTCAGGTGGTTGTGATCTCTGGCAACCATGATAACCCAGACCGTTTATCAGCCGCATCTCCTTTAACGAATGAGCAGGGGATTCATTTAATTGGATATCCTACAAATGATTTAATTCATGTCGATGTTTCTTCTGCAAGTGAACGTCTATCTATTGCCGCACTCGCTTACCCGTCTGAAGCAAGGCTAAACGAGGTGCTGGCTGAAACATTTGAAGAGAAACTGCTTCGTGATCAGTACAATTTAAAAATACAACAAATGTTTCAACATTTAAGCAGCCAATTTCAGGCGGATACGGTCAATATCGCAACAAGTCATATTTATGTGGCAGGTGGCAGTCAAACGGATTCGGAAAGGCCGATTGAAGTGGGAGGCGCATATACCGTTGCGGCCGAAAGTCTGCCTGAGGCGGCTTGTTATGTCGCATTGGGGCATTTGCATCGCCCCCAAACTATTAAACGTGCCAAAACGATTGCCCGCTATTCTGGATCTCCACTTGCATACAGCTTTTCTGAAGCAGGCTACGCCAAATCAGTCACCATTGTGGATGCAAAACCGAATGAAACAGCAAGCTGGAAAGAAGTGTTTTTATCAAGCGGTAAACCACTTATGAAGTGGAAGGCGACTGAAGGGCTGAGCCAAGTACACAGTTGGCTGGATGAAAAGCGGGATCTTCAAGCCTGGATTGATTTAGAGATTCACTTAACAGATCAGCTGTCGATCGAACAAATTCATCAGCTGAGAAAACAGCATAGTGGATTTGTCCATATTAGACCAAAGTTTAAAGAGTTACAGCAAAAAGAAGAACAAAAACAAGTGGAAAAGCTCTCGATTGAAGAGCGGTTCGTGAAATTTTATGAGCGTCAGACAGGTGGAGGTCTACCTGATGAAAAAACCGTCAAGCTATTTTTAGAGCTTGCCAATGACATGCAAGAGGAGGAAGCGAATTGAAGCCGATCACGTTAACCATTAAAGGACTTCATAGCTTCAGAGAAGAACAAATCATTGACTTTAGCTCCTTATGTGATGCAGGTGTGTTTGGTATTTTTGGACCGACTGGAAGCGGAAAATCGTCCATATTAGATGCCATGACACTCGCACTCTATGGCAAGGTCGAACGTGCACTCAATAATACGCATGGTATTTTGAACCAAGCTGAAGAAAAGCTGTCTGTCTCCTTTACGTTCGCTTTGCAAAGAGAACACCATATTTCTTATAAAGTGGAACGTGCCTTTAAACGGGCAGATGAAATGAAGGTTAGAACGACGTTATGCCGATTGATTGAAATTGGTGATACGCAGACAGTTCTTGCAGATAAAGCAAGTGAGGTCAATCGTAAAATAGAAGAATTACTTGGTTTAACCATTGACGATTTTACGAGAGCGGTTGTTTTACCCCAAGGAAAGTTTGCGGAATTCCTTTCATTGAAAGGAGCCGACAGACGCCAAATGCTGCAGCGTTTGTTTAATTTGGAGAAATATGGTGATCAGCTCGTCAAACGTTTACGCGCAAAGGCTCAAAATCACTATGGACAGAAAAACGAACTGCTGGCTGAACTGACTGGATTAGGAGAAGCTGGTCCAGAGGCATTAGCGAAAGCTAAAGAAGCAGCTGCGCAGGCGCAAGCTATTTTTCATGAGAAAAAACAAACGCGGGACGAAGCGTTCACTGCTTTTACAAAAGCGCAAGCCATCTGGCAGTATCAAAAGGAACAAGAAGCGTACGAGAAGGAACAACACAACCTCAATCTGCTGGCATCCACAATGGAAGAGAAAAAGAATCAACTTCACATTGCAGAGCAGGCAGAGACATTAAAGCCTTATGCGGATGCATTAACAAAGGCTGAAAAGCAGCTCTCTCAAGTATCAAAAGAGAAGCAGGAAGCAGAAAAACGTTTACTTCATCAACGAACGATCTATGATCAAATGACGCAGGAGTATGAGCAAACGCGGCAAAAGAAAATGGAAAATGAGCCAGGGCTTCTTCAAAAGAAAGAGCAGCTTATTCAATTAAAAGAAATTGAACGAAAAAAAGAAACAGCACTTCAGGAAAAGACCGTACTAGAGCAGCAAAACAATGAAAAAGCGCAGCAATTGACTCAAAAAAAAGCGGAAGCCGAAAACGTGCAATCTTTATTAGAGCGTGCGCTTGCGAAACAAACACAGTTGAAGCATGAGCTGGAACAATTACAAGTCTCTGTCAAAGAGCGGAAACTTGTACAAGACGCACTTCGTTTCAGTGAAAATGTTCAAAGAATGAATGTGAGCATTCAAAAGGAAGAACAAAAGATTGAGGAGCTAAGACAGCGTTCAGCACAGGCGACACAATCGTATGAAAAGCTTCAAAAACAGCAAAAAGATCATCATGAAAAAATAAATCAATCGTTTCAAGCGATAGAGCAATTGTATTTTTATGTATGTGAATTTGAACGAGGTCTTACAGAATGGAGTCATAAAGAGCAGGACAAAAAACAAGAAAAATTAAAACAGCGTGATGTTGTCAGATCTGCAGAATTAAGAAAAGAATTAGCGGCAGAGCTAGTAGACGGTGAACCATGTCCTGTTTGTGGATCGATTCATCATGATCCAAAGGCTGTGATAGACAATGACCATGAAGAAACGGTTGCCCAAATTGATGAATGGATTGTAAAAATGGATAAAGAGCTCAAGCTGGCAGAGGAATATGCTAGAGACATGTTTGCTGCAAAGCAGCTGCTTGAAACGCATGCCAATCAATTAGTCAAACAGTTCTCCTTTTTATCTCAAAAAGCCCCCGATTCGGAAGTAGCTGCAGCAGTAGAAGCAGTACAGAATCCGCAGTCTTTGCACCAGCTGATTCAAGAATGGAAAGGCGTAAAACAAGATATTCAAGCAATCGAAAGCAAACGAGCTCGTTTAATGGACGTCACTTATGATCAAGCGGCAGAAATGAGCAAAGTAAAAGATCAACTGACATTTGAGCAGCAGCGCATGCAGGAATTAGACATGCTGATCAAGGAGCTTCGATCTGAGCTTTCCGAACAACTGACGCAATTTGAACAGACCTTTCCTCACCTGACAATCAACCAAGTGCAGGAAATGCAGCAACAAATTGACGAAAAGGATCAACAAGCGGAAGGTTATCAAGAGCGTATTGAGAAGAGTATTTCTTTTCTAGAGGAAAAACAGCAGGCAAAAGAGCATCTGCAAACAGCCATATACGATCTAGAGAAGGAACTCGATAAGTTGGCACATCAGCTGGGAAGCCAGCAACACCTGATCGATCAATATGAAACAGATTTACAGCGATATCCTTTAAAAGCCGCTTCTCTTTCTGATGAACTGGACGAAGTTCAACAATCTATTGCTCATCTAAATGAAAAAGAACAGCAATCGTACGAGCAATTTAAGCATGCACAGCAATTATTTAGTGAGGCACAAAGCCATTTCTCAAGCAGTGAACGTCAGCTCCAAGAGGCGAAGCGGCGAAAACAAGAAGCTGAGAAAGCGTGGCAAAAAGAAACAGCCTCTACTCCTTTTGCTCATCCTCAGGAGATAGTACCTGCTTTAATGGATCGATCTGTACGTCTTACAGTCAAACAGGAAATTGAGGAATTTGAGGATAAAAGAAAGCAATGTGCAGCAAATTTAAAGCGAATTTCTGAACTGTTAAAAGGTGAGTCGCTGGATGAAGACGAGTGGACAGACATTCAACTAAAAAAAGAAGCGGCAGAAAAAGCGCTTGAAGAAGCGACAGCGCTGAGTGGATCTGCACAGGAGCATCTGCGAGTGATTGAAGCAAACCATCAGCGCTTTGCAAGCATTCATGAACGCCTTGAAGAACTGCAACAAGAAATTGACCGGCTGGATAAGCTTCAAACGGTGTTTAAAGGGAATACGTTTGTTGAGTTCCTAGCAGAAGAACAGCTAGAAAGTGTCAGCCGTGATGCTTCTCATCGTCTTGGGATTTTGACAAGACAAAGGTATGCCATTGAAGTCGATTCAGAGGGCGGTTTTGTGATGCGGGATGATGCCAATGGAGGTGTCAGACGTCCGGTATCCAGCTTGTCTGGGGGAGAAACTTTCCTGACGTCTTTAGCACTTGCCCTTGCTCTGTCTGCACAAATTCAGCTGAGAGGTGAGTTCCCGCTGCAATTCTTCTTCTTAGATGAAGGATTTGGTACACTCGATCAAGACTTGTTAGATACGGTGATTACAGCATTAGAGAAGCTACAATCTCAAAATTTAGCTGTTGGTGTGATCAGCCATGTGGAAGAATTAAAGATGAGACTGCCAAAGAAACTGATTGTCCACCCAGCAGATCCAAGCGGGAAAGGAACAACAGTCTCGATGGAATTAATGTAAAGTGAGGTGATCTCAGGATGGCAAAGCAAACGATTGGATTATGTGAGCTATGCGGAAGACAAGAGGTCGTCCTTACAGAACATCACTTAACGCCAAGAGAAGAAGGAGGGGCTTTTCTACCGACTGCCTTCCTGTGTATCCCTTGCCATAAACAAGTACATGCTCTTTATACAAACCAGGAGCTTGCCGCACGTTTGAATACGCTGGATGCACTAAGACAAGATGAAAAGCTTGTTCCGTACATCAAATGGATTCGAAAGCAGCCGGCAAGCAAGCTGGTCAAAACAAAGAAATCAAGACAACGCAGAAAGAAATAAGCATAAAAAAGCGCTCCTCTAAATGAAATGAGTGTAGAGGAGCCGCTTTATGCATTGCCTACCATATTCTGATCATTTAAGTCAGGATCCACATAGTTGGTGGCGCTAATGCCATTATTTAAAATCAAGAAATCTCCGGTATTCCCCGCTCCAGAGCCTAAAGCAGATTTTGAAGAACTTTTAGGCGAAAGATAAAATGAGTCACCGACGTTTACGACGCCCCCAGAAATCGAGTTAATGTAAATGGGTCCGACAATTGCTGGCATAATCGACATCCTTTATTCGAAGTCATATCACCATCATATGCGCAGGTAGGTCCAATTGTGAGTTTGGCGGATGTTCGTCATTGTTGCTAAATAACTCTCGAATATGCTTCACTCGCGCAACGGCATTTATTCCGCACGTAGAGCCAATTTGATAGATAGAGGAGGAAGAGACCCCTTCTACATGAATGGACGACACTTTAATGAGAGGCTTTTCATGATAAAAGGCCGTTCTAACCGCTCGTTCTGGCAGCATCAATGGGATCGGCTCATAATACACTTCAAATTCTTTTGCATCTAGGTTTTCAGCTTCATTTCCATAAAATAAACTAATCGTTCGCTGGACAGCTAGCACCTTTACGTTCGGACATAGCTCTTGTGTATCACCAATTTGAACAACACTTGCAATCCCGACAGAATTCACCTTCGAGAACTTCACTTGAGATGTGCGCTTAATCATTATCGAGGGGCTAGAGGAACAAACGGGCCAATAATTAATGATTCTGGCGGTGTATCGAAAATCGATGACAGTTGTACATGGTCCGTGTCCCCGATAATAAATAGGGAAGAGGACGATACCCCAACTACTTTAATGCTTCCAGTTTCGATGTTGCGGTTGACGACTGTGAAATTCATCCGTTTTCCTCTCCTTTCGTTTCGTTTGGAATATGGGCTAAAAAGTGCTCGATTGCCCGTTTGACATCATGTTTCACGTATTCAGCAATTTGCTCGGAACGTTGAAGCGGGGTCATATCTTCCCTTTGTGGCAGCTGCCCCGCATAATATTTGATTCTGCTGTCTATTTGTTTTCGAATGTCCTCAATGATATGGTGTTTGTTGCTTTCATCAAGCGAGCCTTCGTATCGCTGCTCTAGTTCTTCAAGAAGCTGCGGTGCTTCTTCATTTAAGAATGCATCGACAAGCTGGCGTGTTTGATTGAAAAATTGATCAGCCATTTCTTGCTGCATCATTCCAATTCCCGGGGTTGTTGTTTGGCCCACTTCAAAATTTTGAACACTATTTGGATCAGATGGATTGAGGCCGATATTTAATGTGCCTTCCAGCCGCTCGATTTTCAGTTGATCAAATTGATAATCAATCCGTTCAATCGTTGTTGTCGGTTTATCTTTGATCATTTGCATTTCCTGCTGAAGCTCGTTAAGCCTTTTTTCAAGCATCATGATTTGCTGTGTTTGCTTTTGAATGATGCCATACATTTGTGAAGCGCTGTTTTGATAGTCATACATATGCATACACCTCCGGGGATTGCAGATGAACTTATGTTGTTGGTGACTGAAGCGGTACAAAAGGTGCCGTGCTTGCGCCTTGAGACTCTTCAATTCCTTGTGTGCCTGCTGCGGCAGGTGCTGACTCTACATAGCTTCCAGTGTTATACAGATTGGAGAGTGCCTTGATTGATCCAGCACTGCCGATTTGCAGAACGGATGAGTTACTCACAGACTCCACACGTAAGTAATTAATTTGTATCGCTTGATTAATATAGAAGTTCAATGGATTCTCACTCCTTACAAGTTACCAACAAGCGGTTGATCAATGACATCACTATCATACGTATTTGTCACACTTTTATAGTTGCTAATGCGTAATTGATCACCAGTGTTAAAACTGCCTGCGCCGGCAAACGTTTTAACCTGACTATTTGGAGAAATGGTGATGCAGTCTCCAACATGAACGACTCCGCTCGTTCCGACGGCATTTACTTTAAAGGCTCCAACAATAGCCGGCATAGCGGTGCACATCCTTTAGAAAAATAGGGCACTTCGTTTTTGGGCGTTTCACCATAGCTTATGATGGGTCTTTTAATATGTGATTGTCTTTTTGAAGAACTTTGATGAGAGGAATGAAGTGTATGGTTTACCCTTTATTCGAGCATTCTTTAGAGGTGGTTTTGATGCCTTTATTTAAGAGTGTGTCAAGCTCTTGACTGCACCTGATAGTTTCTTCGGCATTCATTCCGAATTTTTTTGCGGTCTCAATCAAATGTAATCTTTTTTGTTCAATTTCATAATTGATCATAACGGACGCCAACTCTCACATTTTTTATCAAATAGAAGGATATGGTTAGTATACCCTATTTTTCTATAAAAAAAGCTCTTTCGTCAATATGAGAACTAAAGTGACAAAATTCGAAAGTGTCTTTACAGGCGCGATGTCTCTTTTTTAATCTCAGTTTGTAAATAACGTCGTCTTTTGTTGATATACTGTCGGATTAATTCTCGCTCTGAACGCAGCATGTCTTGTCGGTTTTTCGTATATGGATCATCTCCAATTCGCTGCTCAATCGAAGCATGCCATGACTCAATGATGGGGAGAAGCCGTTTTTCTAAAAAATGTGTATCTAGTACGTGCTGGAAAAGGGCATAATAGTCTCTTTTAAATGCAGGGATGTCTAGCAATCTAGCGGTTAATGTATTGAAACCGCTGACTGGAATATAATCAAACGCCATTTCTTCTCCGTGAATATCACGACCCCAAGTCGCATCATAATCCCAAGGCATTACTTGAAACCTTCCTTGATCATTCACATAAAGCGCATAGTTATGAACAAAGCCATCAAAATTTTGGGTACACACGACACCAATGAGCCAGCGGAAATATTGTGTTACATCAAGGTACTGCTCAATCTTATTTGCAAACGTGTCGTCCCTTGCGGTGTTCAAAAAGTAAATAAATTCACTCAGCTGCTTGTCGTGTTCAGGAGTTCCCGTTTTTTTCTCATAACCGAGAAGAAGATGTTTTTTTGGCTTTTTATCAAATGAACTTAAAAGAGAGAAATTGGCGTCATCATCTACAGCATAATAAATGCCGCCTCCATGCAGCTGTCGTTTTTGGAGGAACAGCTCATCTACAGATTCTATTTTTAAATAAATGCCTTCTTTTCTTCCATTAATGGTCAGAAACACATGAGAAGCGGATGGGCTGAATACACCCATCTGTTCAAAGAAATAAAAAGACAGCCTGTTGCGAATGAAAGAAGGATCATTGTACTCTGCATTTAAGTGAAAAAGGGATTCACCCTGTCTTTGCTTTGGTTTTCGATATTCAATTTGATAGGATTTTTTCTTGAGCTTTCGGATGTGTGATCCTCGGTATGAGGCATAAATATGTGACTTCGTTTGGCCGGTTTTCAGAATGGCCTCGACGGGTTCATCGTTCCATATGTCCTTTTTTAATTCCATGAGATCTTTTGGATGAATCCAGATATCCAGTTGTTTTAAAGGTTCTGTGTCCATGCGTTCATCACCCTCCTATATCTCCTCCACTATATGAAAATGAAGGAATGTCCTGTACCTGCTGGTAGGTATTCATGGAGTTTTCTAAGAAAGAGGCATTCGCCAAGAACACTTGTCTACCGAGTCTCGTAACATAAAGCAGAGAAGATAAACAGCTTTGTCTGTTTGTTTTGTCAGAGCACAGTTTGGGAGGGGAATTGTTCGTGAGCACATTTGATCATTCGCATATTGAACATGCAGTTGATTCACTTCGAAGTGAGGGGCGTGATCAACACTTAGATCGTGAACCAGAATCGGGATATTCGCACAAATCATCTCGTTCTCGTCATTCAAATCGCCGTCACTGGTTCTTTGGTGGAGGAGGCTGCCGTAAGTCACATCGCAGCAAAAAAAGCCATAAAAGCTATCGCTCTAAAAAAAGCTATCGCTCTAAAAAAAGTCGCTGTTCAAAGAAAAGTGTAAAGAGCAAGAAATCATACCGCAGTAAAAAGTCGTATAGAAGCAAGAAATCATGCAAAAGCAAAAAGTCGTATAAAAGCAAAAAGTCATACCGCAGTAAAAAGAGTAAACCAAAAAAATCATGCCGCAGCAAACACAGATCACATCATAAGAAAAGCTGCCGCAAATCACACCGCAGCTATCGATCTAAACGTTCTCATCACCACAAACGGAGTCACTCTTGCCGAAGATGCGGAAAGAAAAAACATCACTCCCGCTATCAAGGCAATGTTGATCGTAAATGGGATCAAGGGAATATGTGGGAGTATCGACGCTACCGCTAAATGTCAGGTCTTCATTTTTGAAACCCTTTTTAAAAGAGAGTATGATAAAAAAGGGTTTTTTTTATTTCGTAGAGAAATAAAAATGAGACATCATAATGTAGTGAAATGAAGATTGTGAGGGGAAGACATGAAGTTTTTTACAGGTGAGATACATAACAGATTGTTTATCGGGGTCGTCATTGATGATGAATGGGTGATGGACGTCAAAAAGGCAGAAGCAAAACTATTTGAGCTGGAGACATTGCCAAACTCTTTATCTGAATGCATCAACATGGGGGACAAGTTTGTCGAACATGTCAAACAGCTTCTTGATTGGGCGGAGAAAAAAGAAGAAGACCGTGGCTCTTATGTCTATCCGCTTTCGGACGTGACACTCCACGCACCGATTCCAAAACCAACGAAAAACATCATGTGTGTTGGGAAAAACTATCAAGATCACGTCATGGAAATGGGAAGTGCGGCAGATATTCCTAAAGACGTGATGATCTTTACAAAGGCGCCTACCTCTGTTGTAGGGCATGAAGCGGACATTCTTCTCCATGAAGATGTGACAAGTGAATTGGATTACGAAGGGGAGCTTGCCATTGTCATTGGCAAAACAGGAAAGAATATTGCTCCTGAAGAGGTCCACGATTACATTTTCGGTTACACCATTTTAAATGATATAACGGCAAGAGATTTGCAGAAAAAACACAAACAATTTTTCATAGGAAAAAGCTTAGATACAACTTGTCCAATGGGACCTTATATCGTTCACAAGTCAGTGATCGAGGATCATGGAGCACTCCATGTAGAAACAAAGGTAAACGGAGAGGTTCGTCAGTCTGCCAGTACGGAATTAATGATCTTCCCAATTGAAGACATTGTGTCAACTCTTTCAAAAGGGATGACGCTGGAAGCGGGAGACATCATTGCAACAGGTACACCTTCTGGAGTCGGCAAAGGTTTTGAACCGCCAAAATTTTTAGCCTCAGGCGATCAGGTTGAAGTAACAATTGAACCAATTGGGACGTTATCAAATCGCGTCAAATAAAGGCGTGTTGACACAGGATTGTCGCTTTGTGTTCGACTTATTTCGTGGTACGATGAGAAGGTAATTGTTCTGATAAAGGGGGAAATCACAAATGGGAACACATTTACATATTACAGCGTGGGTGCTAGGTATTATTTTATTTTTCGTTGCCTTTGCATTAGCAGGTAAAAACGATAAAGGCGCTAAAATTGTGCATATGATCGTACGACTGTTCTACTTGATTATTATTGCAACAGGCGTAGAGCTGTATGTTCGCACAGGAATGAAAATCCCGGGTTACGGGGGCGAGTATGTTGGAAAAATGATACTTGGTATTCTTGTGATTGGTTTCATGGAAATGGTCCTTGTACGCAAGAAAAAAGGAAAATCGGTGACGGGTGTATTCATTGGTTTTATCGTGGTTGCCATTGTGACCATTCTTCTAGGCTTACGTCTGCCGATCGGTTTCCATATCTTTTAAGATAAAAAGGGCATTGCTTATCAAAAGCAGTGCCCTTTTTATGTGAGATCAAACTGAGACATCAGCCGGTGACCGTCAGATGTCGTCCATTCCAATTGAACTTGATTTGTACCCGAATGATGGTGGCATTGAAGGGCAAGTGATTGCATGTCTCCTGAAAACTGAAAAAAAGACACGCGATGAGAAGGATGGAAGGAAGAGAAGACACAATCATAGACGGAAAAGCCAAGCTGTTCTACATGGTCAATGATCTGATAAAAGACGCTTTCTGGTACGAACATGAGCAAATCAAGCCACCCTTTAGGAAGAGACGCTGTATATTGAATGCGTTCACCGCCTTTTACCTCCATCAACTTCCCATTCTCACAAAGAACGACAGACCCGAGCAATTCTCCTTTTGTCCATCGCTCCTTTTCTTTCAAACAGATCATAGAACTTTGAAGGCTTTCAGGCAGCATGATGTCTCCTTCTTCGTCTACAATCAGACAATGACCGTTTTCCATCAGTAAGAACCCGTTACACCATTTTGGGTGGTTTTGCTGAAGATATGTCATTCGGTTCTCCATTCGCAAAACCTCCTTTCCTCTTTCTTTTCTTACCAAATGAAGCTTGTCCTATACACAGGGGGAAAAAAGGACAAATCAACTATCAAGGAGACGATGCATAAACTAAGAAAGGCTAAATGAGAACACTTGATGAAAAACGGATGGGAGCTGATGATGATGTGTGGAATAACAGGCTGGGCAGACTTTAAAAAGCAGCTCATCCAACAGGATCATGTAATCAATCAAATGACAGAGACATTATCTAAACGAGGGCCGGATGATACAAATACGTGGAAAAGTGAGCACGTTCTTTTCGGCCATAAACGGTTAGCCGTTGTCGATGTTGAAGGCGGAAAGCAGCCGATGACATATACCCATCAACACCATGATTATACGGTGGTATACAATGGAGAACTCTATAACACGGAGGATATACGAAAAGAATTATTCAAAAGGGGGCACCGCTTTCTTGGGCATTCTGATACAGAGGTTCTTCTTCACGCCTATACAGAATGGAAGGAAGAGTGTGTGACCCATTTTAATGGAATTTTTGCATTTGTCATCTGGGATAGTGAGCGTGAATTATTATTTGCAGCGAGAGACCGGCTCGGTGTCAAGCCATTTTTCTATACAGAACGTCATCATTCCTTTTTGTTTGGCTCAGAAATCAAAGCACTTCTAGCTCATCCTGAAATGAAAGCCAAAGTGGATCATGAAGGGTTATCAGAAATCTTTGGTTTAGGGCCGTCTAGAACACCAGGGCAAGGCGTATTTAAAGGGGTGAAAGAGCTGAGACCTGCTCATGCCCTAACCTTTTCAAAAGATGGTTTGCGTGTGTGGAGGTACTGGAATGTCAAAAGCAAGCAGCATACAGATTCGCTTGATGACACCGCTCAGCACGTGAAGGAACTCTTTACCGATGCTGTTACAAGACAGCTTGTCTCAGATGTGCCTGTATGTACGTTTTTATCGGGCGGTGTGGATTCTAGTGCCATTACGGCCATTGCCGCCAAGCACTTTGAGAAAATAGGGAAAGCCCCGCTGCATACGTATTCCGTTGATTACGACGGAAATGATCAATTCTTTGAAGCAAGTCAATTCCAGCCCAATGCTGACGGCCCGTGGATTGATCGAATGACCAAAGCGTTTCAAACGAATCATCACAGCTGCATCATTGGGCAAAAAGAGCTGGCTTCTTATTTGAAAGAAGCGGTTGAAGTGCGAGATTTGCCGGGGATGGCAGATATTGATTCTTCCTTACTATGGTTCTGTCGAGAAATTAAAAAGGATTTTGTTGTCGGTTTATCAGGTGAATGTGCAGATGAAATTTTTGGAGGTTACCCATGGTTTCACATGGCAAGCGAAACCAATGGATTTCCGTGGATGAGATCAACGGAAGCACGCATTCAGCTTCTTCAAGACTCATGGCAAAAGAAATTATCACTGAAGGAATATGCGCAAAGCAAATATGAAGAAACCGTGGCAGAAACCCCTCTTTTAGATGGGGAAACTGGAGTAGATAAAGCCCGAAGAGAACTTTTTTACTTAAATATGATTTGGTTTATGACAACACTGCTGGATCGAAAAGATCGTATGAGCATGGGGGCGAGCCTTGAGGTACGTGTTCCATTCGCAGATCATCGTCTTGTTGAGTATGTATGGAATATTCCTTGGGAAATGAAAATGTATGGAAATCGAGAAAAAGGGGTTTTGAGAAAAGCATTAGAGGGAATTTTACCGAATGAAGTGCTTTATCGCAAGAAGAGCCCTTATCCGAAAACACATCATCCTGCTTATACTCAGGCGGTAAAAGAGATGTTAACAGATTGTCTCGCGCAAAAGGATTCTGTGCTTCATGAATTTTTAGATCCACATGAATTAAAACAGCTGATTGAAACAGAAGGGGCTTCTTTCCAGGTTCCTTGGTATGGTCAGTTAATGAAAGGCCCACAGCTCATTGCCCATTTGGCACAGATTCATCATTGGTTTGAAACATATCGAATTGATATAGAAGCATAACAAAGGGTCGGCTTTCTTGCACTTGTTGAAAGGAAGTCGGCTTTTTTGATACATAACATGAGACTTTTAGAGCACATCAAAAGTTGATCTAACCGCTTCAATTTGTATAATTAACTTAAAGTGAATTAATTTGGAGGAAAAAGGATAATGAAAATCATTGTGATCGGAGCAGGACCAGGGGGACTTGCAGCAGCTATGATGTTGCAAAGCAAAGGACATGATGTTCATATATATGAAAAACAGTCCTTTGTTGGCGGACGTAACTCTAAGTTTCAACTTGGTGATTTCACGTTTGATACAGGTCCTACTTTTCTCAGTATGATTCATATTGCAGAGGAACTGTTCACCTTTGCCGGTAAAAATCTCTATGATTATATAGATGTGATTGAATTAAAAGAAATGTATAGATTAATCTTTCAAGATGAGAAGCTTGATATGATTCGAGATCGAGACGAAATGTACAAACGGCTAGAAGCCTTTGCACCTGGTGAGGGAGAGGGGTATGTACGTTTTATGAATGATACAAAACGAAAAATGGACCGCCTAACGCCGATTCTACAAAGTAAAATGGATCGTTTCCATCATTATTTGCGTCCAAAAGTCATCAAAGCACTTCCTCAGCTCTCATTAAATAAAAGCTTATATGATGTGCTGTCGGATTATTTCTCAAATGAATCAGTGAAATATGCCTTTACATTCCAATCAAAATATTTAGGGATGTCACCTTGGGAATGCCCAGGAGCGTTCTCAATTCTTTCCTTTATGGAGCATGACACAGGCGTTTATCATCCGAAAGGCGGAGTGAATCAGATGTCAGAAGCGATGGCAAAGGCAGCTGTTGAATCTGGGGCTACCCTTCATCTATCAACTGGAGTTGACAAGTTGCTGACGGAAGGCAGGAAAGTGAAGGGTATTCGCTTAGAAACTGGTGAAGAAATACAAGCAGATGAGGTGGTCGTAAATGGTGATTTTGCACACGTGATGACAAAGCTTGTAGAGCCGGGTCTTTTAAAGAAATATAGCGAGAAGAAACTGAAAAAGAAAAAATTCTCATGTTCCACCTTTATGCTGTACCTAGGTTTAGATACGATATATGATGAGCCACATCATACCATCGTTTTTTCCGATGACTATGCGAAGTTCGTCAAAGAAATTACGAAAACCTTTGAGCTGCCGGATGATCCATCCATTTATATTCAAAATGCAAGTGTGACAGATGATTCGCTTTCGCCAAAAGGCAAGTCCGCTCTTTATGTGTTAGCACCTGTTGCCAATAATCAAAGCGGTATTGACTGGGAAGCGCATCAAGAAGAATTTAGAGAGCTTGTGCTGGATACGCTGGAGCGGAAAACAGGCTTTAAGAATATCAGGCAGCATATTGAAGTCGAGCGGATGATCACACCGAAGCACTGGGAAGAAGAGCTGTATGTATATGAAGGAGCTACATTTAATCTTGGTCATCAGTTGACGCAGATGATGGTACTCAGGCCGCATAATGAATTTGATGAGTTGAAACACTGCTGGCTCGTTGGTGGAGGAACCCACCCAGGCAGCGGATTGCCAACCATTTTAGAATCAGCGCGTATTACGACAAATGCGATTCTGTCAAAAGAGAAACATACGCACAAAAGAGTGCCACATCAAGAAAAGGGGAGCGCCTCATGAAAAAACATATATTGATTGCTGGCGGCGGTATTGGCGGAATGATCTCAGCCCTCTATTTAAAAAAAGCTGGACATGATGTCACCCTTGTTGAAAAAAATGAACGGCTCGGCGGGAGACTTGCTTTTGTACGTGAGAAAGGATATAAAGTAGATGAAGGTCCGACCATTGTCCTACTTCCTGATATGTTAAAAGGCATTTTACATGACGTAGGCATTGATGAAACATCTCTTGATCTCTTGCAGCTCGATCCGCTGTATACGATCCACTATCAAGATGGAACCTCCTATACGAAATACTCTGATACACTGCGACAACTAGAAGAAATCAAACGTGTATTTCCAAAGGAAGAACAGGGATATTTAACATTTATGCAAGAAATGACGGATCGGTTTCAAGAAGGGCAGGAAGCTTTTCTAGAAAAATCATTTCATGAAAAACGAACCTTTTTTACAAAAGCGAACATGAAGATTTTAATGAAATTAAAAGCATATCGAACCGTTCAAAGTTCTCTCAAAAAATATTTTTCAGATGAGCGCCTCCGAGATGCATATGCACTTCAAACCCTCTATGTCGGAGGAAATCCGTATGAAGCATCCGCCATTTATTCGCTTGTTTCATATAGTGAGCACGCACACGGAATTTACTATTTAAAAGGCGGATATGCGAGTTTAGTAGATATATTGGAGAGACAGCTCTTAAAGACGGGTGTACACATAAGAAAAAGTGAAGAAGTCGCACAATTTGAGTTTGAGGGGAAACGTGTGGTCAAGGCAAAAATAAATGATGAGCACATAGCAGCTGATGCATTTGTGATGAACGGAGATTATCCAGCGGCGTTAAAACAGCTTGGTTTAGGTGAACAAGACCGGCGTAAATACGTTCCATCCTCCGGCTGCGTGATGGTGTATCTAGGGTTAAACAAAGTATACGATGAAGCACCTGTTCATCAATTTTTCATGGGAGAACACTTTGATCAGCATATGAGAGAGGTGTTCCAAACGAAAACGATACCTCAAGATCCATCATTTTATACTTTTAATCCATCGACCATCGATCCATCCCTTGCCCCAGAAGGCAGCAGTGTCCTATATATGCTCATTCCTGTTCCATCAGGAGATCACATCAATTGGGAACAAGAGACAGACTTTGTGGATAAAATGGTGGAGCGTCTTGAGAAAAGAGGCTTTCCACAGCTGCGAGAGGCGGTTGTCTGGCAAAAGGTGAGAACACCGAATGATTCAATGCGAGAAGGATTGTTTGAAGGCGGCAGCTTTGGCCTCGCTCCTAATTTGTTTCAATCAGGTGTGTTTCGCCCACAAGTAAAGGTTGCAGATGTAGACAATCTATATGCGGTAGGTGCATCCATCCATCCCGGCGGCGGGGTACCGATCGTGATGCAAAGTGCAAAGCTCATGGCTTCTGTACTACTTAAAGAGTTGAACAACAGAAAGGAAGTGAAGCTAAGTGGTTGATGTGCAAACAGCATTGAAAATATGTGAAGAGACCATTCAAACCCATTCAAAAACGTTTTATCGTGCCTTTTCCATGCTGCCTAAAAAGAAAAGACAGGCTGTTTGGGCCGTATATTCTTTTTGTAGGAGAGCGGATGACATTGTAGATGAGTCTCCTTCACCAAAGGAAGAACTGGCGTCTTTTCAGGAGGCATTTGAACGTTTCTTGCAAGGAGAAGTAGATCGTGATGATCCAATGTGGGTGGCGCTGGAGTATACATTTCAACAGTTTCGTATGGATGAATCCCCATTCCGTGACCTGCTGCGAGGACAGGAGATGGATTTAGAGCAACATCGATATGAAACGTTAGATGAACTGCTCATCTATTCCTATCATGTCGCAAGTACAGTTGGATTAATGCTGCTTCCGATCATTGCACCGCGTAAAAAAGAACAGCTAAAAGAAGCTGCGATTTCCCTCGGGATTGGCATGCAGTTGACCAATATTCTTCGAGACATTGGTGAGGATAAGGCGGAAAGGAACCGCATTTATTTGCCAAAACAAGTCATGGATCAATTTGGGTATACAGAGCAAGAATTACAAGAAGGGATCGTCAATCAAGCCTTCCAGCATGTATGGGAATATATTGCTTTTGAGGCAGAGGCGTACTATGAGGAATTTTTTGACCATCTCCATGAATTCCCACTTTATTCAAGGATACCAGTGAAAGCAGCTGCTCACTTTTATAAGGCTATTTTAGATAAAACTAGAGAAAACGAATACCGCGTCTTTACGAAGCGGTCATATATTTCAACACAAGAAAAAGCACTTATTTTAGAAGATATTACGTAATGAAAAGAAGACAAAGGGTAAAATAGAGTTCGTTCGTTTTAGCCCCTTGTCAACAATCTGAAAGGACTGCACCCGCAGTCCTTTTTATGTGGAAGTAAACCGGTACTCCTTCCATACCCTTGAACGCCACCGCCTATACATGAAGATACCTCTTACCCATTCATCCACGATAAAAGAAATCCAAACCCCGATAAGGCCCATCTCAAGTTGAATGCCTAATAAATAAGCGATCGGAAGGCCGATGCCCCACATTGAAATCATCGCCATATAGACTGGAAACTTCGCGTCACCAGCTGCCCGCAAGGAGTTGATGATGACCATATTAAAAGAACGTCCAGGCTCTAAAATAATTGTCAATATGAGGAGGAGACTCGCTATTTGAATGATCTCACTGTTGCTAGTGAAAAAAGTAAGTAAATGCGTCGATGATAAAGATAAAGCAGTAGAAGAAAGAAGTGAGATGGCAATGGCCCAGTATAAGCTTTTCATGCATCTTCGATAGGCCGCATCAAATTCTTTCGCCCCGATCAGGCGCCCAATTAAGATTTGCGTTCCTTGGCTAATGGCGGCACCAAATAACATAATGAACATCATCAAATTCTGGGTATAGACTTTTGCTGCCAGTGCTTGGGTGCCCATAAATGTGATAAACAGCGTAATAATCATTTGTGAGCCATTATAAGAAAGTTGTTCTCCAGCAGAAGGAATGCCGATTTTTAGCAGTTTTTTTAAATGCGTTCGCTGGATGTAAAACATTCGCTTGAATGAAAACCGCAATCCAATGCGGTGTCGAACAATGAGAATCATGGCTGTAAGACCGATCAACCGTGCAAATGATGTGGAAAGAGCGACACCCATGACACCTAATACAGGGAAGCCAAATGGTCCGAAGATGACCAAATAATTACCAGCAACGTTTAACAGGTTCATACCGATGGTGACATACATCGTATCTCTCGTGAATCCATAGCTTTTTAAAATAGCACTATATGTCATAATGAGCGCCTGAATAAAAGAAAGCAGGCCGACAATCTGTAAAAAGACGGTTGCATCTGGCATGAGCTCGCTTGATAATCCCATCATATGCAGGATGGGCACAGCTAACACAAACATAAGAAGACTGATCACAAAGCTAATGAGGAAGTTGGTGCCTAGTGATACATAGGCAACTTGGGTCGCTTCCTGCTTGCGGCTCGCTCCTAAAAGCTGCGCAATGACAATCGTCGTCCCAGTCGTAATGAAGCTGAACATCACAATCAATAGATTTAATAGCTGATTGCTTACCCCTACTGCGGCAACACTATTGTCAGAATATTGGCTGAGCATCAGTGTATCTGCGCTCCCCATCAGCATATATAAAGAGATTTCGATAAAAATAGGCCAAGTTAATGCAAATAATGAAGGGTGGGATTTTTCACTTTTGGCTTGAACCTTTTGTATTGTCAGTGCTTGTGGTTTCATCACATCGCCTTCTTTCGTATAAATCCGATTTATAGTGTACCTTGCATCGACTATAATAAGAAGAGATGAAACCGAAACTTATTGGAGAAATCCGACTTCATAAGGGGATGAATATGGGTCCGTTTATTACATTTACTGTACCACCATTTCCAGTCTATATTGCTTCAGGCAAAGGTGTATTCCATCGAGGAGAACGACATATCTCCAGAATTTTCACCGTATTTGATCTTCTTTATGTCACGAAAGGTGAACTGTGGATCACAGAAGACGAGGTGCCTCATCACGTAAAAGAGGGAGAATATATCATCTTATCACCGGGACTTGCCCATGGTGGACATCTGCCATGCAAAGAAGAAACACTTTATGAGTGGCTGCATTTTTCAATTGATACATTTGAGTTTACAGATCGGCCGAGAGAACACTGGTTTGACATGAAGCAAAATCAAGCCACTTTTGAAAAAGCAGCAAGCTATGAATTTCGTCTGCCCCGAAAAGGAAAAGTGAAAGGGGAAAGCGTGCTACAGAAGCATCTTTTAGCGATGCGCGCTTTAAATGATGATGCGTCTGAACTTCAGCTCAAAAAGCAGCTTCAATTTGAGGAAATGCTCATTCATTTACAAAAAGAAGCATTTCATATTCCAAGTGCAAAGGAGACTGTCGCTTCAGAAGTGGTTCACTATCTTGAACGTCATTTTACACAAAAATTACAGATGGAGAAGCTGGCAGAGATTCTTCATTATCATCCTGATTACATGACAAGGTGCATGCAGACCGTGTACGGACTGACGCCGAGCCAGTACATCAATCGACTCAAAATTGAAAAAGCCAAAAGCCTGCTTGCTTCAACGAATGAAAAAATAGCTCTCATTGCAGAACATGTAGGCATTGATGACCCAACGTATTTTTCAAAGCTGTTTCGGCAAAATGAAGGCATGACGCCTATCGAGTATCGTCATCTTGCTAAAAGAACGACAAAGTAAAGGAACGTGAACAGATGAAAGGAAAAAAAGAAGAGATTGTGAGCATACGTCCATTAGACGAAACCGATTTAGAAGTGGTATGGCATTTAAGGTTTAAAGCACCAGACCAGGCCTATCGAAAGTGGAATGCACCGTATTTTATTGAACATGACATATCGCTTGCTGCATTTAAAAAACGTTATTTACAGGATGATTCTGTCCTGCCAAAACTATTTGGCATTGATGTCGGAGGTGAATTAAAGGGCACAGTTTCTTATTATTGGGAGAATGAACGCACACGCTGGCTGGAGTGTGGGATTCTTATTTATGACTCACGTTTTTGGAATGGGGGCGTTGGAACAAAGGCATTGCGTCTATGGATCGATGAACTCTTTTCACACATTGATATCCCACGCATCGGTCTGACCACCTGGTCTGGAAATGAACGCATGATGCGTTGCGCAGAGAAATGCGGGTTTATCCTTGAGGGAAGACTGCGTAAGGTTCGTTACTATCAAGGGGAGTATTATGATTCGATGCGGTATGGGATGCTGAGAGAAGAATGGCAAAGCCTTCCGCACCATTCATTTAAATAGTTGTTTTTAAGATTAGGAAAAAAGTATAGTAAGATTAAATAAATTGAAAAAGAAGGGTGGCGGATGAATGTGAAATGGATTACAGGTTGGTTTGTATCCATATTAGTCGCAATCTACCTATTCGTTGATGCACCAAAACACGGGAAAAATAAATGGTTATGGGCCATCTTAGGTCTTTTGCTCGGGCTCTTCACACTTGGAATATATCTCATTCAAACAGGAAGAAAAGGGTTGGGCTGGACAGTACTGATTGTGTCCATTTTCATCTATGCGATTGCCATCCTCGTCTTTGTCTTGTACTTTCTCATGCTGGTCTTCGGGTACTCCAACGCAAATTAGAGAGTACGGCTGTGGTGATTTGTTTCACTTCAAGTTGCTACCGATTGATGGTTTGATTGCGCCAAAGCATCATAGGATAAATGGTGATGGGCTCGGGCAGGATGATCCTCATGTTTATCCATCTTATTTTATCTCATGTGGCTCACTGCTTTGGTCAAGTAAGTCCTTCATAAAGAAGGGCTTTTTTCTTTTATTTTTTGAGCTGGGACACCTGCAATGACAATCCGCTCTTCATGAAAGGAGCGATTCACTACTGCATTTGCTCCGATGGAAATATGATTCGCAATATAAATATTTCCAAACAGTTTAGCGCCAGGGCCGATCCATACATGATCTCCGATGACGGGCACATCTTTTTCATGATGGTTTTGACCGATATTCACACCTTGATGAATATCACAAAACGCGCCGATTTTGGCATGCTTGTTCACAATCAACAGCCCAGTATGGTTGATTCTGAGCCCAGGTCCAAATACACCAATTGGGATATCAAAGCCAAGCTGCATGCCTTTCTTTTTATGTAAGTAACGATAAAACCATTTGCGTAACGTAGCACCGCTATTCGTATAGTACTCATATTTTCGTAAATATCTTTGATATTTCCAAATATCATCCCCAAGCCACTTTGGTCTTTTTCGATTGATGGCAAGTGCTTTCTGATCTTGTGCCAAGTAGTGGTGAAGGTCATGCTTCGTTAAAATCATCAGATCTCCCTCGATTCCCTTTCGTTTCAGAGAAATTATACCATCATAACCATTTATATCAAGGTAAAATAACGTTCATTTTTTGTTTTACTGCATTCATTTCATTCGGCCGTCCCGTATCAAACAAGGGAGCTACAACGCATAGAGCAAAAGAACCAGGAGAATTGTTTTGTAATTTTTTTCAATATTTTTCATACTCAAACGTTACATCGCCCTTATGGCTGTAGATGTTTGTAAAAAATACACGAAATTACTCGTTAAAAAGAGAATATAGCATTCATATGCTTTTAGAATCATCTTTTTGAATACAATTGACTTTCGTATCTTACATCCTCTAGGCTAGTAAATGAAAATGATAATCTTTATCAATTGGAGGAGTGTTTTATTATGTCCATCAAAACCGTTTCTAAAAATCAGCAATTTTTAGAGCAACAAAGTCAAAGAGAATCTAATGCAAGGTCTTACCCGAGACGGTTCCCATTAGCCATGCAAAAAGCCGAAGGTATGATCGTGACAGATGCAGATGGTAGAGAATTTTATGACTGCCTAGCAGGTGCAGGAACACTTGCCCTTGGTCACAATCACCCGGTTGTTATAGATGCTATTGAACGTATGCTTCATGAAAAAAGACCGTTGCATACGCTGGACATCACTTCAGAGATTAAAGAAGAATTTGTGAATGAGATTTTTTCTCACTTGCCAGAGGAGTTTGCAAAAAGAGCGAAAATTCAATTTTGTGGACCAACTGGTGGTGATGCTATAGAAGCAGCAATTAAATTAGTCAAGACAGCAACGGGAAATCGTTCCATTCTATCATTCCACGGAGCATATCATGGTGCTACACATGGCACGATGTCATTAAGCGGTAACTTATCGCCAAAAGAAAAAGTACAAGGATTAATGCCAGATGTTCACTTCCTGCCTTATCCATATGAATACCGCTGCCCATTTGGAATTGGCGGTAAAGACTCACATCGCATTTCAAGCTCTTATATCGAGCGTGTATTAAATGACCCTGAGAGTGGAATTCTCCCGCCAGCAGGCATGATCTTTGAAGCGGTACAAGGGGAGGGCGGCTCCATCCCGGCATCAATTGAATGGATACAAGAAATGAGACGAATCACAAAAGAAAAAGGAATTCCACTTATTATTGATGAGGTTCAATCAGGCATCGGCCGAACTGGTAAGATGTTTGCCTTTGAACATGCTGGTATTGTGCCAGATGTCATCGTGTTATCAAAAGCAATTGGGGGAAGCCTTCCGCTATCCGTTGTGATTTATGACAAAGACTTAGATCAATGGAATCCAGGTGCACACATTGGCACGTTTAGAGGAAATCAAATGGCGATGGCAGCTGGAACTGCTACGCTTAAATTTATAAAAGAAACCAATCTGCTTGATCATGTAGAAGCACTTGGTCAGCGTATGCAGGCCAATCTAAAAGACATTCAAAAACAAGTGCCTGCTCTCGGTGATGTGCGAGGAAGAGGATTAATGATTGGTGTTGAAGTTGTGAATCCAGATGAGAAACAGGATGTGGACGGCAGTTATCCAGCAAATCCAGAGCTAGCTAGTCTCATTCAAAAGAATTGTTTTGATAAAGGCTTAATTGTGGAGACAGGAGGCCGTTTTGGAAGTGTGATTCGATTCTTACCACCTTTGATCATGACAGAAGAACAGCTTGAAAAAGTCATCACGATTTTTAAAGAGGCAGTTTACGATGCAGTCAACTAAACCATCTGTCGATTCATTATTTATTCAACAAAGCCAGCTTGGGAGGGAGTCCTTCCAAGCGGCTCTCTACACATCCATCGACAGCTTACTGGCAGAGTGGCAAACAAGCAGAGGACCGTATAGCGGAATATTGCCTGGGAAATTAGCGGCTCATGTCGAATCGTTATTCCAGATTCAACCGGCTGGTGAATCCATTGAGTCTGTTTTTCAAGATATAAAAAATCACCTTTTACCGCATTTAGTTGATGTGTCACATCCTAAATGCCTGGCACATTTGCATTGCCCACCTCTAATCCCTGCTCTGGCAGCAGAGGTGATCGTAAGTTCCTTTAACCAATCAATGGATTCCTTTGATCAAAGCGGCATTGCATCTTTGGTTGAGGAGGAAATCCTCAAGTGGTTATGTGAAAAGTTTTCTTATGGAGAACGAGCAGATGGGACCTTTACGAGCGGTGGAACCCAATCTAACTACATGGGACTGCTTTTAGCAAGAGATGCATTTTGTGAAAACACTTGGCAATGGAATGTACAGCAGAAAGGGTTGCCGAGCGAGGCAAACCGTATGCGGATTCTTTGCTCCAAGAATGCCCACTTCACTGTGAAAAA
This sequence comes from Bacillus sp. FSL K6-1106, assembly GCF_038005245.1. NCBI lineage: Bacteria > Bacillati > Bacillota > Bacilli > Caryophanales > Bacillaceae > Bacillus > Bacillus sp. FSL K6-1106. The sequence continues at coordinate 53,343 of NZ_JBBOSV010000002.1, read as the reverse complement.
ATCAGCATCTCAGCTAGGTTTAGGTGAACAGGCTGTTGTGTTAGTTGAGACGGACGAACATCACCGAATGGATCTGCATGATTTGCAGAAGAAGCTTATGGAGCTTAAAGAGCAGGATTTGCTTCCATTTGCAGTCGTGGCGACTTGCGGGACAACTGATTTTGGCAGTATTGATCCTGTACGTGACATATATGACATGGTGAAGCCTTTCGGTTTGTGGATTCATGCAGATGCTGCCTATGGAGGGGCGCTTGTATTAAGCAAAACCTTCCAAGGAAAATTAGATGGCATCGAGCTGGCTGATTCGATCACGATTGACTTTCATAAGCAATTTTATCAGCCGATCTCCTGCGGGGCATTTTTACTAAAGGATAAAAGACATTTTGGTTTGATTGATTACCACGCAGATTATCTCAATCCAAAGGAAGATGAACTGGAAGGCATTCTGCATCTCGTGAATAAATCTGTTCAGACGACGCGCCGGTTTGATGCGCTAAAACTCCTTCTCTCTCTGCGTATGATTGGAGAAGAAGGGTTTGCAAGTATCATTGACCATACCATCCATTTTGCGAAAGATGTGGCTACGTTGATTGAGAAAAATGAGCATCTTGAGGTGATCAATCCTGATCCAGAAATCAATGCAGTCGTGTTTCGTTTTATAGATGATCAACAAGCAGAGGACATCAATAAAATCATTCATCGCACACTTTTCCAAACAGGAACGGCTGTCGTAGCAAAAACAGTAGCCGATGGTCAAACTTGCTTAAAATTCACTTTGTTAAATCCGAGAACGACTATTACACATATTGAGGAAATCCTTTCTGACATTGTTGATATCGGGATCGCTCATATTCAATCCGGGAGGGTACTACGTTGAGTCAATATAAACAAATGGCTGAAAATGCAACTATGCAAAGCTTTTTAAACTGTTTTTTACGTGAAACAGGAATTGATCGATCTGCAAAGAAAGAGACAAAAGCAGACGGCTCACTTGTATTTGTAGCAGCATTAGCAAAACAAGATCTTGAGCTTGTCATTCCGATTCGATATTTTTCGCCTGTAGGCCGTCATCTCTTTGATTTTCCCGTTCGCTTTCGCCCGCAAGGCAGTGAGCAACAGGGAACGATCATCGATTACACCACACTTGTTGCTTTATGTTCAAAGGAACTTCTCATTGAATATGGCCGCACAGATGCAGAGGATGAGTTCATGCTTCGCATCATTTTAAGCTGCCGGAATATTGAACGATTCATCAGAGAGAGAGAAAGTGATCGAGCGGCTCTTTCTTCAGCTGATTTTGAATATATTGAAGCGGAGCAGTCACTTCTTCTTGGGCATTTAACGCATCCTACACCAAAAAGCAGACAAGGAATGACAGAAGAGGAGGAAGCTATTTATTCTCCTGAGCTGAAAGGCTCTTTCCAGCTTCATTACTTTAAAGCACATCCGTCAATTGTGCTTCAGGATTCTTCTCTTTCACAATCTGCGGCAAGTCTCATGTTTGAGGAGATCATGCGCCAGATGCCAGAAGAAAAAGAGAGACTGACGACGTTAACAGAAGGCGGTGAATATGTCCTGATTCCGATTCATCCGCTACAAGTCCAAGTGGTCATGGAGAAAGCGTTCGTCAAGCGTTATATAGAGGACGGGATGCTGATGTATTTAGGGCCGCTAGGATCTGAATACACAGCGACATCTTCCTTTAGAACGGTCTATCAAAAAGACTCTGCGTACATGCTTAAATTCTCTGTCCCTGTAAAGATCACAAACTCTTTACGCGTTAACAAACAAAAGGAACTTGATCGTGGAGTTGAGATGTCTCGTATCTTAAAAACAGAATTAGGCGTTTCTTTATATGACAAATTCTCTGGATTCCGTGTGATTGAAGATCCTGCGTATCTATCTATTCAAGGGGATGAGGCGGAATCTGGCTTTGAAGTCGTCATTCGTCAAAATCCATTTTTGCATCATGAAAAAGGGGCAAGCTTAATTGCAGGACTATGTCAGGATCATGCATACGGAGGAAAATCAAGGCTTTCAGGCATTATCCATGAATTAGCAGACGCTGAAGGCAGATCAACAGAAGATGTCAGTCGTGATTGGTTCACACAATATTTATCGATTGCGTTAGAGCCGATGCTTTGGCTGTTTGAAACGTATGGACTTGCCCTTGAAGCCCATCAGCAAAATGCTGTCGTACAGCTAAAGAATGGATATCCGCACACATTCTATTATCGTGACAACCAAGGCTACTATTATAGCGAATCGAAAAAGGATCAGCTTGCGAAGCTTGTTCAAAACTTAAGCGTCAGAAGTGAAACCATTTGTGCAGACGATGTAGCGGTTGAGAGACTGCGTTACTATTTCTTCTTTAATCATTTGTTTGGTCTTGTGAATGGTTTTGGTACAGAGGGGCTTGCAAAAGAAGAAGATTTATTAGCCCTGATTAGAGACACACTGCTTGCGCATGAAGAGACATATGGTGCATCTGAGCTGACGAACAGTCTTCTTCGGTCACAGGAGCTGCCTTCAAAAGCGAACTTACTCACGCGGTTTGAAGATATGGATGAGCTGACCGGTTCTTTAGAAACTCAATCCAGGTACACGTCTGTATTGAATCCGCTCTTTTTACATAAGGAGGCGCTGATTGGATGAGGCATCGAATTGGGTTCATTCGCGCTGAATATGAACGGGACGTCCAGCTTGTCCACAAGTGGATGCAAGAAGAGTATGTCCACCCATTTTGGCATTTGAATATTCCATTTCCTGCTTTTGAAAAGCACTTTTATCAGGCCATTCATGATCCGCATCAAACCCTTTATTTAGGAACCATTGATGGCACGCCGATGAGCTATTTTGAAGCATACAATGTGAAAGGGGATATCATTGAATCGTACTATGAGCCTTCTCCGCATGATCAAGGCATTCACCTGTTAATTGGAGAGCCAGATTATGTAGGGAAAGGATTTGCGGCTCCGCTGCTTCAAGCCATGACAGCATTTCAGTTTGAGCAGAACAAACGAACAGAAAAAATCGTGGCTGAGCCAGATATTCGGAACGAAAAAATGATTCATGTCTTTGAAAAGTGTGGATTCGAACGTGTGAAACCAGTCACTTTACCAGATAAAACAGGTCTTTTGATGTTTTGTCATCGAGATCGATTTGAAAGGAAGTATAACCATGACGCGGTTCAACAAGCAAAATAATGTAGTGGATGTCATTGGGATTGGCATTGGACCATTTAACCTAGGGCTTGCTGCATTATCTGAAGAAGTAGACGAAATTGACGCTTTGTTTTTTGAAAGAAGTGAAGCGTTCCACTGGCATCCAGGTATGCTCATTGAAGGGACAACACTTCAAGTCCCCTTTTTAGCGGATCTTGTCAGTATGGCGGATGTGAAAAGCAAATATAGCTTTCTCAACTATTTGCAGGAACAAAACCGTTTGTATTCATTTTACTTTCTAGAAGACTTCCATATCCCGCGCAAGGAATATAGCCATTATTGTCGCTGGGTCGCGGATCAATTAGATTCTTGCCGATTTGGCATGAATGTCGAATCTGTCTCCATCGTTGAAAAAGCTGGAGAAAAACGATATGAAGTGCATGTCCGTCATGTGAAAGATCAAACGGTAGAGGTGTTTGAGAGTAAGCATCTTGTTTTAGGTATCGGTACACAGCCTGCGGTACCAGCATCTCTTCAGCCAGCTTTAGGGGATCGGGTGTTTCATTCTGCTGATTACTTGAAACGAAAGAAAGAAGGCTGTTTTAAAGGAAAATCCGTGACGGTCATCGGTTCTGGTCAAAGTGCGGCAGAAGTATTCTATGACATTTTATCAGACGATGAGGCGAAGGATATTCATTGGTTTACACGCTCTAAAGGGTTTTTCCCAATGGAATATTCAAATTTGGGTCTTGAGTATTTCTCTCCAGACTATATTGATTTCTTTTATGAGCTTCCGCAGCCTAAAAAAGATGCGCTATTAAAACAGCAAGATTTGCTGTATAAAGGCATCAGTTCAGCGATGATCCGAGATATTTATCACTTGCTTTATGAACGTTCTGCTTGCGGAGAGCAGCTGAACACCGTGCTGCAGGCGATGACGGAAGTCAATTTGATTGAGGAAACGAGGGACGGCTTATCGCTTTCATGCAATCAATGGGTCAAAGAGGAATCCTTTACGCATGAGACAGACATTGTCGTCTTGGCAACGGGCTATCAATCTGTATTACCGCCATTTATTGATCCGATTTCCCATCATATTCAGTGGGATCATCAAGGACGCTTCCAGGTTGAACGTGAATATCGATTGAAAACAAACACATTAGGTGAGAATGATATTTTTGTACAAAATGCAGAGCTTCATACACATGGAGTAGGCGCACCAGATTTAGGGCTAGGGGCGTACCGAAACAGTGTCATTATCAATGAACTGGCTCGTCGACCTGTGTATCCACTTTATCAAAAGCATGTTTTCCAGACATTCGGTACACATAAACACGCAAATACATTTGAAGAAATCAAAGGGTAAGGAGGATGAACCGATGAGTGTACAAGATGAATTGAAAAAAGCGGTCAATCCTGCTGCTTGGAAAAAAGCAAACCAGCGAATGGTGGCAAAAATGCTGTCCGAATATATGTATGAGGATATGCTGCATCCCGTTCAGCTAAATCATCAGGATGGCATCGCCCAATATGAATTAATCATTCACGAACAGAAGAAATATCGTTATCTCGCAAAACCTCGTTTGTTTGATAGTTTTGATACGATTGCTGAATCGATCGAGTGCTGTCAAGACGGAACATGGACAAAGGACGTTAGTGCCATTGTGTTTTTACTAGACATTCAGCCAATCATCCCAATGTCTTCTGAAACAACTGGCCATCTGATCAAAGAGCTTCACCATACCTTGTTAGCGGATGTTCATTTGCTGTCGAAAAAAGCACTTCGTGCAGATGAGCTAACAGATACAGATTATGCATGGATTGAAGGCGAGATGACTGGTCATCCGTGGATCGTCTATAACAAAGGGCGTATTGGATTCAGCTACGATGATTACTTAGCCTATGCACCTGAAAGGCAGGAATGTGTGCAGCTGTCTTGGATTGCTGTTCACCGAGAACTTGCGACTTTCCATGCGGTCGATCATGAGAACTATGAGCACATCATTGCCAAAGAATTAGACGAAGTCACGATTCGTCAATTCCAACGTGTGTTAAAGGATGAAGGGCTGAATGCGGTTGATTATTATATGATGCCTGTTCATAAATGGCAGTGGACGCATATGATCATCCAGCATTTCCCTGAAGATTTAGCCATGCGCCGTATTGTGTATTTAGGAGAAGGGCTGGATCAATATATTCCACAGCAATCGATCAGAACCTTTACAAACATCTCAAATAAAGGCAAGCATCATATTAAACTGCCAATGAGTATTTTAAATACGCTAGTGTACCGGGGGCTCCCATCAGAACGTACGGTGATTGCTCCTCGTATTACAGCACATATTAAAGGAATCGCCGATCAAGACGCCTTTTTATCCGATGTATGCCGCGTGATTTTACCGGGTGAGAATGCGAGTATCAATGTTGATCATCCTTATTACAGCAAGCTACCTGGTGCGCCGTATCAATACCTTGAAATGCTTGGGGTCATTTTTAGAGAAAGCATTTATACGTATTTAGATGAAGGGGAGAGCCCTGTTACGCTGGCGGCACTGACGTATGAAGATCATGAAGGCGAGCCTTATCTGAAGCAGCTCATTGAAAAATCGGGTCTGTCAGCAAAAGAATGGATGGCGTCATTCTTCCACGTTGTCATGCCGCCGCTTCTGCACTTTATGTATCAATATGGCACGGTGTTTTCACCGCACGGACAAAATACAATTCTTGTATTAAAAGATCACAAGCCGCATCGTTTGGCGATCAAAGATTTTGTTGATGATGTGAACATTAGTGATCAACCGCTGCCGGAATTGGCTTCATTAGAAGAAGATCTAAAGGAAGTGCTGCGTAGTGAGCCGCCTGAGGGTCTTGTACAATTTATTTTTACGGGTCTGTTTATTTGCAATCTTCGTTACGTGTCAAACGTGTTAGACAATCACAATCTGTTAGATGAAACGACGCTTTGGCGCTTGCTTGCAGAAGAAATTCAGCAGTATCAAAAGCAATTTCCACAGCTAAAAGATCGTTTTGCTTTATTTGATCTATTCCAGCCTCAGCTGACAAAGCTTTGCTTAAACCGTAATCGCATGATTGATTACGGCTATGGAGACGGAGATGACCGGCCGCATGCATCAGAGCATGGCAAGGTCACAAATGCACTCGCTCAAGTTCTCTCATCCGTAGGCGAAAAATAAAAAAGAAAAGCTGTAGACAACATCTGTCTACAGCTTTTTGATTTTTTAAGAAAATGCTTGTGAGGCCAGAAAATAGAGAAGCTCTGAATCGTTCTGCTTTTCGTTCCCGCGAATCATCATAAAATGTGCGACGTTTGTTTTCGTAAATCCTGCTTCTACAAGTGATGCATGCAGGCGTTCAGCTGTTTCTTCCTGCATATCTAAACGAAAGGCGCCAGAATAAGACGTGAGAAGTGATTGAATGAGTGATAGCGCCGTTTGTTCATCGTTTGCTGCAAGCGGGCCAATCATCAGATTAGCTGGTGTTTCCACACCAAATGCGAAGCCGGTGATTTCGTGGTGTTCATCCTTTGCGATCAGTTTAAATGCTGCTCGCTCCATTCGCTTTATTAAGAAGTTTGATCGATTGGTCCCTGCGCCTTTTTCATCCAGCCTTTCAATAGACGGGAGGTGCGTTTGATCAGCGGGAAAAAGATGAATCTGATGTGACGGGTGAAGGGCACTAGGATTTGTTTTTTGTGCTTTGTATGTATGAATATAACCGGCTGTCTGAAAGCCGATTTTTTCATAAACTGGGCGTCCTTGTACAGTAGCAGTTAAAACGACAGGGACACTTGGATCACTATGACGAAGCAGTGTGTCAATCATTTGACGGGCAAGACCGAGGCCTCGATGTGTCTCAGATACAATCACCGCCCCAATTGATGCCACACTGTCATACTGAAAAAGTCCAGCGCATGAAATGACTTGTCCGTCAGTTGTTGTAAAACCGGTAAAATGTCCATTTGTTAAAAGAGATGTGAGCTCTTCCGCATTGTAATCAGGCCAGTCGACCTCTTTTGACAATGCGACAAGGTCTGGTATGTCATCAAGGGTTAAAGTTCGTTGTATAACGTTTGGCAATACACGCAACTCCTTCTTAGCTGATTTCACTATATGTATCGTACCATAAGAACGCATAAGAAAAAGGAAAAGGGGATACCTTTTCCTTCAGCGTGTAGACAAACCCTCGCATTTGGTGTCAGTCCTGCGCTTCGGTGCTCCCTTTTCCTTTTGTATGGTTTAATAATTGAGGTCACGGTTGTATTCATATTCAAAGGTGAGCTGTAAGTTTTTAATTGAGACAACGCCTACTTTGATTAACCTTCCACCGATCAATTGAGGAACCTCGGTTGCATTAAAAGAAACAAAAAAGCGGTCTTTTGCTGGCACTTGACTTGTTTTATAAGAAGAGATGTCAACTTTTTGACCGTTCCAAGGTACGTTCACTGTTCCGCCTTTTAAGGAAGAGACGGTGAATACATAATTATATGCATTTGTACTGCCTTTTTCAGCTTCTAATGACAGGCCAGTGACAACGGCATCCTGCGGCAATCTGCTTAAATCAAAAGAAGAATTGGGAGATCCGGCTTCATTGAAACTATTCAATGTGGCAGGTGATCCATATCGTTTGGTTGTGCCTTTTTCAATACTTTTATCAAAGACAATACGATACATGTTGTCCTCTTCATTTAATAATTGCTTTGGTTTGACGGCTAAATAGTAGTCAGTGCTTGCGGCAATTTTCGGCATATGGATGATTTCATTTTGGTTGTTTGTCCGCACAGAGGAAGACACGAGTGACCCGCTCTGATTGTAAAGATAAAGATCGAAATCATTTCCAGCTTTCACATTGACGAGTTTGATAGAAAAGCGGCCATCTGCTCCATCAAATTTAGAGCTGGTGAACCGGTAAAAATCAATGTCATTCATAGAAGAGATACTGCCTTCGTGATATAAATATGTCTTGTTTAGATGAAGAGAGTGCTGTAAGAATTGAGCTTTTTCCATCGTATCATTGTTTGCATAATCACTGTCTGGATACAAATGCTCCAATTCTTCTGTATAATATTTTGTTTGTTTCGTAGAAGGTTCACTTGCTTGAGCAGGTGATTGGAAAAGAGGGCCAGCGATAAAGAGGCCTGTAAGCAATAAAACCCCGATCTTCTTTTTGAACATGACAAACATCTCCTTTTAAGTAAATGACTTTCATTTATAATATCGGTAAATAAACGTAATATTTCATATTTATTCCATTTTTATTTATAAAAAGAACCTCCAATTCAGGAGGTTTTTTTAGTGAACGTTAAAATATCGAGCTTCAGGATGAGAAACGACAATGGCTGAAACAGATGCTTCGGGCTCCATCATAAACCCTTCTGTGAGATGAATCCCGATTTTTTCTGGCTGCAGCAGGTGGAATAGTTTTTCTTGGTCTTCTAGATTAGGGCACGCTGGATAGCCAAAGGAATAGCGCTGACCTTGATATTTGGCTTGGAACCGTTTCTCCATCGTGAAATCGACTGGGTCTGGGAATCCCCATTTATCACGAATTACTTGGTGCGTTCGTTCAGCCAATCCTTCTGCAAGCTCAAGTGCTAAAGCTTGGACCGCATGCATTTTTAAATAGTCACCCTCTTGTTTAAATTGCTGCGCAACCTCTCGTATGCGGGCACCAGCCGTCACTGCAAATAAGGCGATATAATCTTTCTCGTTCTCTCCGCTTTTCCGCACATAATCAGAAATAGACCGGTACGGAAGTTTTTCCTGTCTTGGAAATTGGAATGTCTCAATGACGCGGTCAGGCGCTTCTGGATCATAGATATGCAGGTCATTCCCATTTGAACTGGCAGGGAAGAATTGATAGACGAATGCAGGTGCAAACCAGTTTTTCTCTCTGCCTTCTTGAAGAAGATCTGTGATCAGCTGTTTTAACTCCAATGCTTTTGGATGCTGTTCAGCCAAGAGTTTTTTGACCTTTCCTTTTAAGCCGAGATGATGGCCGATCAGCATTTGCTCATTGACATAGGGCATTATGTGGTGCAAATCAATATCCCGTACATAATGGCGTTTCGTATTTTCTGGCGTGAAAATGGCTGCCTCCGGAAGTGTCGCGCGTTTTTCTAGTAATTCAATCACGGCTTTTGGCTGCGTTGTTTCTTTTTCCTTATGGAGTGTTTCTTGATCCTCTAAGGGTTTTGTTTGAAATTGAAGAGGGTTCGCTCTTAATTCATTCGCTAAAGACAGGCCGTCCATTGCATCTTTGGCGTAAAGGACGGGGCCATCATATTGAGGCGAAATTTTCATCTTCGTAAACTTCCGTGAAAGCGCCGCGCCGCCCACCAAAATGGGAACAGAGATGTTTGCTTTTTGTAAATCTTGAGCGGTCAAGACCATTTGCTGTGCTGATTTGACAAGTAAACCTGATAATCCAATCATATCTGGCTTTTCTTTTTGCACCGCTTCAATCAATGTTTGTGGGGTTACTTTGATTCCGAGATCGACGACGTGAAAGCCATTATTGCTCAAAATGATGTCGACCAGGTTTTTCCCTATATCATGGACATCGCCTTTGACGGTGGCGAGGAGAATCTTCCCTTTGCCGCTTGCGTCCTTTTTCTCCATAAATTGCTCAAGGTATGAAACAGATGCTTTCATGACCTCAGCGGATTGGAGGACTTCAGCTACAATCAATTCGTTTTGATTAAAAAGGCGCCCAACCTCTGACATTCCCTGCATTAATGGTCCATTGATGACATGAAGAGGTGATTCAAATTTCTCCAAAGCAAGGGCCAAATCATCAATCAGGCCTTCTTTTGTCCCTTCGACGACATAGAGTGCCAGCCTTTCATCAAGTGATAAGGAGATCTTTGGTTTCTTCTCTGTTTTCTTTTTCCCGCGATAAAATTGGGTGAACTCAGCAAGGGTTTGATCATTTGTTTCATAAAGTAAAGTTTCAGCCAGCTTGATTTCTTCCTTTGGAATTGAAGCGAAGCGTTCAAGCTTTTCAGTATTCACGATCGCATAATCAAGCCCTGCTTTTACGCAGTGATACAAATAAACGGCATTCAATATTTCTCTGCCAACTGGCGGGAGTCCGAAAGACACGTTACTAATGCCTAAAATGGTGAGACATTCAGGCAGTGCTGCTTTGATTCGCTCAATGCCTTTAATCGTCTCTTTAGCAGCACCAATATACTGTTCGTCTCCAGTACCTACTGGAAAGACAAGCGGGTCAAAAATGATATCACTCGCAGGGATTCCATATTTTTTCGTGAGCAGGTCATGGGATCTTACGGCAATCTCAAGTTTTCGATCTGCTGTGACGGCCATCCCTGTCTCATCGATTGTTCCAACAACAAGTGCGCCGCCATATAGCTTGACAAGCGGAAGAATCTCTTCAAAGCGCTCTTCTCCATCCTCTAAATTAATAGAATTAATAATGGCTTTTCCTTGAGAATACATGAGTGCTTTTTCGATGACATGTTTATCGGTTGAATCAATGACAAAAGGAGCTTTCACTTTTTTCATGGCTTCTTTTAAAAAGCCTTCCATGTCTGCTATCTCATCACGATCAGGGTCTGCTAGACACACATCAATGACGTGAGCGCCATTTTTCACTTGAGCACGAGCAATTTCTGCTGCCTCTTCAAACTTTTGTTCTGCGATGAGCCGTTTGAATTTGCGTGAACCAATGACATTTGTGCGCTCACCAACAAAGAGGGGGCGCATCGCTTCTTCATAAATGAGGGGCTCGATGCCTGATACGGTATGCGGTGATGACTCATGCGACATGCTGCGGGGCTGAAGCGAACGTACTTCATCTGACAATGCCTGAATATGTGCAGGCGTTGTACCGCAGCAGCCACCGACGATATTTAACCAGCCTTCTTTTGCAAAAGCGGCAATTTTTTTAGCAAGCGAAGCAGGGGATTCGTGATATTGCCCTTCTTCATCAGGGAGACCAGCGTTTGGATAGCAGCTGACAGCCGACTTTGAGATGGAGGAGAGTGTACGGATATGGTCTGTCATAAATTCTGGACCAGTTGCACAGTTTAGTCCGACGCTGATTGGTTTCATATGCTCAAGTGAGATATAAAAGGCTTCAATATCTTGACCGGCAAGGGTGGTGCCCATTGGTTCAATCGTCCCTGACACCATCAGTGGTAGCTCAATACCGGTTGCTTGAAAGGCTTCTTGAATGCCTTTAAATCCAGCTTTGACATTCAGCATGTCTTGACTCGTTTCTAAAAGAAGAGCATCACATTTCCCATCAATCAGGGCGCGGGCTTGTTCTTCGTAATTTGCAACGAGCTCTTCAAACGTTGTGCCGCCTGTTACGGATAATGTTTTTGTAGTGGGTCCCATTGCGCCTACAACAAAGCGGGGCCAGTCTGGTGTCGACAAACGGTCTGCTTCACGCTTTGCCAGCTGAGCTGCTTTTACGTTCAATTCATAGGCGAGATGGCCAAGTCCATATTCATCGAGAACGAGCTTCGTCGCGCCGAATGTATTTGTTTCGATTAAATCTGCACTTGCTTCAAGATATTGCCGGTGAATCGTGGAGATAATATGAGGGGCTGTGACGTTCAAATATTCGTTACAGCCCTCATACTCTTCTCCGCCAAAATCCACTGCTGTGAGATCGGCGTTTTGAATCATTGTGCCCATTGCACCGTCAAGGACGAGGATGCGTTTTTTGAGCTGTTCAGTGATAGTTGGCATGGATGTTTGGCTCCTTTTCTTTCTGATGGATGTAAGTTGTCAGTTCTGCTGTTAAATCTGATCGAAGGAAAGGGGTAATTAAATAGATACCATTAAACAATTCGCAGGCTGTATCTAATAAAGAGCGGGCAATCGCTAACCCTTCTGTCCGCTGCTTTTCTTTATCTTCGCCTGCCTTGGCCATAATCTCACGAATCGAGTCAGACAATTTAATGCCGGGAATTTCATGATGAATAAACTCAGCATTTCGGCTGCTTGTTAGCGGCATAATACCGATGTAAATCGGTTTATCCAAATGTCGGCTTTCTTCATGAATCTTCACAAGCTGTTCCTCAGAGTAAACAGGTTGTGAAATAAAATAATCGGCACCGTATTCAATTTTCTTCTCAAGGCGTTTGACCGCTTTATCAATATGACGGACATTTGGATTAAACGCACCAGCCACAGAAAAATTAGTCTTTTTCCCGAGCGGCTTCCCAGAGAAAGATAGTCCCTCGTTAAATTGTTTGATCAGACGGATCAAATCAAAGGAGGTTAAATCATACACAGATGTCGCACCTGGGAAGTCTCCAATTTTAGACGGATCGCCTGTGATGGCTAAAATATCGGTTAGTCCAAGCGTGTCTAGTCCCATTAAATGAGATTGGAGTCCAATCAAATTGCGATCACGACATGTGATATGGACAAGTGAACGCATATCAAGCTGCTGTTTTAATAAAGCGCCGCATGCCACATTGCTAATACGCGGGGTAGCTAGAGAGTTATCGGCCAGTGTGAGGGCATCAATGCCTGCACTTTTTAATTCGTTCGCTGCGACGAGGAATTTTTCAAAGTTCAGTTTCTTCGGCGGGTCCAGCTCGACGATAATCGAACGTTTTTTCACAGCCAGCTCGTCAAGACCTGGTTCTGTCCGTTGATCTTGGATGGAAATGATTTCTTCTTTTAATACTTTCACTTCTTTTTCGGTAATAGGTGCTAAATCTTTGACCGCCTCAGCCATGGCGCTTATATGCTGAGGGGTTGTTCCGCAGCAGCCTCCAATGATTCGTGCGCCCTGATTTCTAAACTCAAGTGCACTTTTTCGGAAATAATCATTATCTGTATCATAGACGAGTCTGCCTTCTTCAAGGGAGGGGAGACTGCTGTTTGGATAGACAGATAAATGCGAATTTTTCAAAAGTGGAACGCCTTCAAGTGCCTGAATCATATGATAAGGGCCTAATCGGCAGTTAATGCCGACGACATCAGCGCCAAGTGAGGATAATTCAGATAAACCGTCTTTTAGCGGTGTACCGTCCTGCAATACACCTTGCTCATGCATGGAGACGTTCATGACAATCGGAAGCGCTGTTTCTTTGCGAGCAATCTCAAGAACGGCTTTTGCTTCTTCAATATCGTAATACGTTTCAAGCAGTAACCCATCAGGCTCTTCATTTAAAAGGATATAGAGCTGTTCTCTAAAGCTCCGTTTAATCTCGTCTAAAGAGTAGGCATTTTTGTTAAATGTTCGAATCCCGCCGATCGTTCCAAGGACATAAGCTGAGCCAGCGGCTGCTTTGGCAATTTGTACAGCTTTTGTGTTAATGCGTTTTGTTTCTTCCTCTAAGCCATAGCGGGATAGTTTAATATAATTCGCACCGTATGTGTTCGTTTGAATAATGTCCGCTCCAGCTTGCACATATGCCTCGTGCACTCTTTTGACTTCACCTTCTTTCGATAAATTTAATTCTTCAAAGCAGCGGTCAATGCCATAAGAGTATAAAAGTGTTCCCATTGCTCCATCAGCAATCAGTACGCGATTTTGTAAGTCTTGTAATAGGCCCATTGGTTTCCTCCTTATTTCTATGTAACAAAAAAAGCCTTCTGATAAGAAGAAGACTTTTTGGCTGTATTGAAATTCTTCTCCTTATCTTCCAAGCAGTTGCTTGCTGGATTTAGCACCTTGGTCATAGAAAATAGATTTCTACTACACCGGTTGCTGAGGCTTCACAGGGCCAGTCCCTCTGCCTCTCTTGATAAGAAAGCGATATGAACATGTCAATGAATTGAACTTCCATCAACTGTATCGAAAAAATCGGAAATAATCAATGGAAAATTTGAAATTTATCGAAAATTTATAAATTGGACGTCAATCGGTAAATCTGCCTTGCGCATGAGTGCCATCACTTCTTGTAAATCATCTTTATTTTTTCCTGTCACACGCACTTGGTCATCTTGAAATTGCGACTTTACTTTTATACCAGATTGTTTGATCAAGGCATTGATCTTTTTGGCATTGTCCTTATCAATCCCGCTAATCAGCTTTGCACGCTGGCGAACGGTTCCACCTAGGGCATGTTCTGTTTTTCCGTAGTCAATGTTTTTAGTCGGTACGTTTCGTTTAATCAGTTTTGTCACAAGGACATCCTTTAGCTGCTCCAGCTTGAAGTCATCATCAGAAATGAGAACGAGTTCTTCTTTTTCTAGTGAAATATCACTTTTACTTCCTTTAAAATCATAACGGTTTTTAATTTCTTTCAGTGCTGCTTGAATGGCGTTTTGCACCTCTGGCAGCTCCACCTTTGATACAATATCAAATGAACTTTCTTTTGCCATCACATATGACCTCCAACTATAGATATTGCGTCTATTTTATCATGCCAATAGGGGAAGAAGAAACTTTATCGAAGAGAGTTCAGATGTATGCGGTATAATTCAAGTACAGTTTGTCCACTTTAGCTAACAGAACTAGAGATGTTCATGATGACAGAAGTATAGTAGAATAAAGTGAATCAAAAGATGAACGAACGCTCTTTTAAGGGCAGATAGGAAGGAAGAGAACATGAGACCAGGTGAGCAACTGACCTTGCAAATAGATAATGAGATGGAATACGGCTACTTTTTAACAGATGGCGAAGATTCTGTTCTCCTACATCGCAGTGAGATGACAGAGGATATTGGAGATCGTGATGAAGTAGAGGTCTACTTATATGTAGATCATGAGGAAAGACTGGCAGCGACGATGAAAATTCCTAAAATCAATGCACATACATACGACTGGGTAGAAGTCGTAGACGTTGTAGAAGATATGGGTGCTTTTGTCGATATAGGTTTGTCAAAGGATGCACTTGTTGCAACTGAACACCTCCCGCCTTTTGAGGAAGCGTGGCCGAAAAAAGGCGACAAACTATACTGTATGCTCAAAGTGACAAGTTACGGGAGAATGTTCGCAAAACCAGCCACTGAAGATGTGATCAGTGAATTATTTACTGAGGCGCCAGAAACGTTAATGAACAAAGAAATGACGGGAACGATTTATCGCTTAATTGCGACAGGTTCTTTTATGCTGACAGATACAGGCGTGCGTGGATTTATCCACCGCACGGAACGAAAGGAAGAGCCTAGATTAGGATCGACCGTGACAGGACGCGTCATTGCAGTGAAAGAGGACGGAACCGTGAACGTTTCTCTGCTTCCTAGAAAACAGGATGCATTATCTGTCGATGCAGAAGAAATTTTAACTTACATGAGAACGAGAAACGGTGCAATGCCTTACGGGGATAAAAGTGATCCAGAAGATATCCGGGAAAGATTTCAAATGAGCAAAGCAGCCTTCAAACGAGCATTAGGTCATCTGATGAAAAATGATCTTGTTTACCAAAAAGAAGGATGGACATACGAGAAAAAGTGAGCATTTGCTCGCTTTTTTTATTTTTATCATAAATAATGGTTTTTTTCAGTGAAAAAAGTCATGAAAAAAGCTGAAAATCCTTCACTTTATCATTGAAACAATGCCTCTCAAATCCGATAAATAAGGGGTAGGATGATAAAAGGAGTGTGTTTTTGGATGAAAGTGAAGATTTCATTACTTCTGATGGCAGCGATGATCATGGTACTCGCCTCATGCAGCAATCAGCAGGGAGGACCACCGATATCAAATGCGAAGCATATTGGTGTCATGCTGACGGATGATGGTCTTGGTGATCAATCATTTAACGATTCATCATTTAAAGGATTAGAAAAAGCACGTGATGAGCTTGGCATTGAATTCGATTATAGAGAAATTGCAGAAACCGATACATATGAAAAAGGGCTGACCGAGCTTGTGAAAGATGGAAATGACCTGATCATCGGTGTAGGTTTCAGTATGCAAGAAGACTTAGAAAAGGTAGCGAAAAAATATCCGAAAAAGCAATTTTTACTCATTGATGCTGTGTCTGAACTGAAAAATGTCACATCAGTGACTTTTAAAGAAGAGCAGGGCAGCTATTTAGCGGGAGCACTTGCTGCCATGACAACAAAAAGTGATGTTATTGGTTTTGTGGGCGGAGTCGATGCAGAGGTGATCCACCGATTTGAACAAGGCTATCAAAAAGGCGCAAAATCTGTGAATCCGAAAATCAAGGTCGTATCCACGTATGCTGGCACATTTAGTGATGCAGGTAAAGGCAGTAAAATAGCGAAAGACATGATCAAAAAGAAAGCAGATGTTTTATATGCTGCAGCCGGTTATACGGGTGTTGGTGTATTAAAAGAAGCGCAAACGCAAGGCAAATATGCAATTGGCGTGGACAGCGATCAGTATTATACAGCTGAAAAAGCCGTTATTTCGTCTATGGTCAAAAAAGTAGATGAAGTCGTTTATCAATTCAGCGAACAGCTCGTCAAAAGCAGCAAAATCAAAAGCGGGCATATCGTCTATGACTTAAGTAATGACGGAATCGATATGGCAAGAATCCGGGTGCTCAAAGATGCTGAGAAATTGACCAAAAAATTAAATGGACTGAAGCAGACACTTCTGAAAGAAGAGGGGGCAGCATCATGAGCTTACGCATCAAAATTTTGCTCAACTCACTCATTTCACTTCTTTTAGCGGTTGGCGTAATTGCCTTTATTATTGTGAGCATGACAAAGATTCAGTCATCAAGCGAAACAGAAGTTCAAACCTTACTGAACGTACAAAAAACGAAGGCCAGCTTTGAAAGTGTCGAACAAGCCATGACCAATTATTCCATGACCCTTTCAGATGAACAGCTAGAGGTCGTTCAAAGCGATATATCGACAGCGAAAAAACAGCTGCAAACGTTAAACAAAAACGCAGGAAATATGAACAAAGAAGCCCTAACACGGTTAAATTCAAAGTTTGACACATGGACGCAAGAAGCAAACAATGCCATTGGTGAAAAAAATGCCTCTGATGCCAGACGAGTGGCTGCCAGAATTGACGGTGTTTTAAACGACGTGCATACGATGAATAAAAGAGCACAAGAAGCGTATGAATACCATTTAGAGGAGGCGGCAGACAATGTGCAAAGGATCATCACAAGCGCATCTGTCGCAGCCCTCACGCTGATTGTCATCGCCGTCTTTTTAAATATTGGTTTAACGAGATCCATTGTGACACCAATCAAATCCCTTTCTTACCGGGCAAAACAGATTGCCGAAGGAAACCTCGCTGTGGAGCGGATGAACATCAAGCGGAAAGATGAAATCGGTGGCTTAAATGAGTCGTTCAATCAAATGACGGATCAGCTGATTAGCTTGATTCAAGAAATCAGCCATGTCTCAAGCCAAGTAGAATCATTCTCGGTTCAGTTAGATGATGAAAACAAAAAGCTTATGGAATCGGCCAATCAAGTGTCAGTATCGACAGACGAAATGGCGAATGGTTCACAAGCGATTTCAGAAGACCTTCAGCATGGCGTTAGTTTGATTGAGAAAATGGATTCACATGGCCGTAAGAATTCCGAAAGATCACATACAGTCATCCGTAGTACAGAGGATGCCATTGAAGCGGTGGAAAGCGGAAAGCACACGTTAACAGAAACAAAAGCAGCCATTGAAAAAAATACACGTGCGACGAGACAAATTGAAGAGTCAGCAGGAGAATTCACTCAGTACGCAAGCGGAATCTCCGCAATGGCCAAAACGGTTTCTGATATTGCGGACCAGACAAACCTCCTCTCACTCAATGCGGCGATTGAAGCGGCAAGAGCAGGAGAAGCTGGCAAAGGGTTTGCCGTCGTAGCGGACGAAATTCGTAAGCTGGCAGATGAATCGTCTCGTGCAACAAGACAAATTTTTGACATGGTGAGTCATATTGAAAAAGGCATTCAATCCATTAGCCAAACTGTACAAGAAGGGGTCAAGCTATCACTTCAGCAGCAAGATGCAATGGACAAAACCTCACACTCCTTTGAAGATATAGAAACAAAAGCACAACATATTAAGCAAGAAATGGCGGTCTTAAATGACCAAATTATTCAATCAACAGAGCTTGGCGGACAAGTGCTGCACTCGATTGAAAATATTAGTGCCGTTGTAGAAGAAACGGCAGCGGGCAGCGAAGAAATTTCTGCCTCGGCAAACGAACAGCTGCAATCTTTCCATCAAATGAACAAACAAGTAGAAGAACTGATGAGTATGACAGCAAGGTTAAACGAAACCGTTCACCGGTTTAAGCTATCATAAGAAAAGCACCCTTCCCGTGATGTTTCAGGGAAGGGTGCTTTTTATGATGGGCTGCCTGTAAAGAAGATGGCAAGTGTGCTAGGGCCTGAGTGGGACCCAACAGCCGCGCCGATGACCTGGATGTCGATTTCTTTTGGGTGAAATTCGGCTTCGATTAATTGTCTCATTTCTTCTGCAAGTGCAGGGTCATCTCCATGACTAATGCCAACAGTTTGACTAGACCAGTCAGATCCGCGTTCTTTCATCAGCTCGATAATGCGTTTCAACAATTTTTTACGGCCACGAATTTTTTCAAGGGGTATCAGTTTTCCATCCTCAACGTGTAAAATGGGTTTAATACTTAACAATCCGCCAACAAATGCGGACGCTTTACTGATTCTTCCGCCTCTTGCTAAATACGATAAATCGTCTACAGTAAAAATATGTTGTAAAGATTCACAAAAATGCTTTACAGACGTTTCAATTTCTTGTATTGTATTTCCGTCAATGGCAAGTGATTGAGCGTGTTTGACAGCTAGTCCATAACCAAGTGAAGCACATTTAGAATCAATGATTCGCAAATCGAAATCAGGGTATTCTTCCTTCACTTCGTTTGCCATCATCACAGCGGTTTGGTATGTACCTGAAAGCTCTGATGAAAAGGCAACATAGATAGCGGATGTATGGGTTTGGGCCGCAGAAACAAAGGCTTCTTTGATCCGGTTCGGTGAAGCTTGTGATGTTTTTGGACTTGCACCTTGTCTCATCGCATCAAATACTTGTTTTGGTTCAATGGTGATCAAATCCTCAAATTCCTGCTCGCCGAGTAACACACGCAGCGGAATGAGTGTCATGTTTTGTTCATCATAATAAGAAAGAGGCAGATCAGCAGCACTGTCTGCTATGATATGAACAGTCATCAAAATCCCTTCTTTCTAAAAAATCAACCATATTTTACATCTTTTTAGCCTAACTATATCATAGAAAATCATTTTTTCGTGTTCAAATTCTAAATTTTAGGGAAAACCATAGAGAGAATGGTAAGTGGAGGAATGACAACATGTTCATTGGAGAAGCAAAAAAATTCATCGTCGTCGTCATTGGTGCCTTACTCAATGCGATTGGGCTGAATTTATTTTTAATCCCTGCTGACGTATATGCAAGTGGTTTTACAGGGGTTGCCCAGCTGTTATCTAGTTTAATCGATCAATATGCACCGTTTTATTTATCAACAGGGATCCTATTATTTATTTTAAACATTCCGGTCGGCATTTTAGGCTGGATGAAGGTTGGTCGTTCCTTTACTTTGTATAGCATTATTAGTGTGGCACTGACAACGATTTTCCTCGGCATTTTACCAGAGACAAGTGTTTCTGAAGATATTTTATTAAATGCTGTATTTGGCGGAGTCATTTCTGCACTTGGCATTGGGATTACACTGAAATATGGGGCATCTACAGGCGGCCTTGACATTATTGCGATGATTTTAGCGAAATGGAAAGACAAACCAGTGGGCACGTATTTCTTCATTTTAAACGGAATTATCATTTTTACAGCAGGATTGTTACAAGGTTGGGAGAAAGCTTTATATACCCTTGTCACATTATATGTGACGACTAGGGTAATTGATGCCATCCATACGAGACATGAAAAGCTGACCGCCATGATTGTGACAAAGAAAGCAGATGAAATCAAAGAAGCCATTTATGGAAAAATGGTCAGAGGGATTACGACTGTTCCGGCAAAAGGGGCATTTACCAATGAACAAAAAGAAATGATGGTCATTGTCATTACAAGGTATGAGCTGTATGAACTTGAACAAATTATAAAGGAAGTCGATCCAAAAGCCTTTACAAATATTGTTCAAACAACCAATATTCTTGGATTTTTCAGACGAGATTAAAAGGTGGGTAGAAGATGAAAAAAGGGTTAGTGCTTTTTCTCGTTCTATTGGTTTTAACAGCTTGTGGACAACAAAAAAAGGATGAACCAGACAAGGAGGTATCCGGTCAAATGGGAGAAAAAACCGTTGTACTCACAGTAGACCCCGTCCAAAAAGGTTCTTCGGTTCAATTTCATATGTCACTAAAAAATGAATCAGATCGAGATATTGAATTCACGTTTAACACAAGCCAAAAATTCGAATTGAGTGTGTACGATGAAGACGGAAATGAAAAATACCGTTACTCGAAAGACCGTATGTTCACACAAGCCATCCAATCCTTTGTGCTGAAAGCAGATGAAACATATGACTTCCAAGATACGTGGTCAAACGGTGTGGAGCCAGGAACGTATGAAGCGGTCGTCACATTTAAAGGAAAAGCAGAAGGGCTAAAGCAAATCACTGAGAAGAAAACGTTCCAAGTGAAATAAGCATAAGAAAAGCTGTCCACAAAGCGGACAGCTTTTTTCGTTAAAGATCATCAAGCAGGTCTTGGAACGTATGCAGCTGGTTTCTTTCTGCATCTGTCGAATTAGCAAATGCAGATGATACGGCGTTTTTAGCTCGCTGAACTGCTTGTTGACGCTCTAAACCAGATGGAAATGAAGAAGTAAGGGCTTCTTCAGTAAATGATTTGGCTTGATCAAAAAGTTCGTTTCTCACAATGAACCTCCAGAAGCATCAGTCTTCATATTTCCCCTGTCCTCCGCAGCTTCTTCAAGTGTGGAACGATACGGAAAACGTGCGTCATGCAGACTGACTGAATCTTTACCTTGTTGTATAAAGCGTTTCGATTTGCTTCTTTTACCCATTCGGAATCCGCCCCTTTACACAAGCTGACAGGACAACCTGTCTAACGGTAGTATGCCCGCTTCGACCTGCTATGTATGAATGGAAAAATTAAAGCGAGAAGTAATTCGTTAGGAATTTTGCAATCCCATCTTGTTCATTCGTATCTGTCACTTCATTAGAGACGCGTTTCACTGCATCAATCCCGTTGCCCATTGCAACCCCGCATCCAGCAAATTCAAGCATCTCTAAATCATTGTCTTCATCTCCGAATGCCACAATCCGCTCCTGAGGCACACCGTAATAATCACTAATTTTTTGCAGTCCAACGGCTTTGTTCATACCTGTTTTAATGATTTCAATGACATGCCACGGAGCAGCCCAGCGTCTGTGGTCAATCACTTCTGCATGAACATCTGTCAAATAGCTCCGGATCGCTCCGACGTCTTCTTCTTTTGCGTGAATTAAGACGCTTGTGACATTCTCTCCAAGATTGTCCCGAAGGTCACCAACGGTCACTTTGTTTGCATTCATATTAAATATATCAATGAGCTTTTCATCATGATAATGGAAATACAAATCGTCTAGCACTTCAGCTAACACATTGTGCACTTTATATTCCTCACTAATATCCACAAGCTGTTTCACGACTTGAAGATCAAGTGATGTGTGAAATCTGCCCCATTTTTCATCAAGAGGATGATGGACAAACGCTCCATTAAAGTTCACAATCGGTGAATCGAGCTGCAATTGCTGATAATAAGGAGAGCTGGAACGAAATGGCCGGCCAGTTGAAATACAGACATGATGCCCGCTGTCTTTCACTTTTTGAATGACATCAAGTGTTTGTGCAGAAATCGTTTTATCGTCTTTTAATAACGTGCCATCCAGGTCAAGTGCGATTAGATAAGGTTTAGTCTCCATAAAATCTCCTTTGATCTGTAAGTAATAGGAGGCATCTGGTGCGGGTGCCTCCACCTATAGTGTATCTTTATCACATCTTCGTTGTCTACATGTTAAAATAAACAAAGACGGGAATGATAAAGGAGGATTCATAAGCTGTGATCACCATTGATGAGCAAATGACGCACGATATTCCATTTTTACATATCGTAAAAGCTGAAAATAAAGATAAACCACTGCCACTTGTATTTTTTATACATGGATTTACAAGTGCACGCGAGCACAACTTACACTTCGCCTTTCATTTGGCGGAAAAAGGCATGAGAGTCATTTTGCCTGACTGTGCTTATCATGGTGTAAGATCAGAAAACCTCAGCTTAGAGGAACTGGCATCAAAGTTTTGGGAAATCGTCCTGAACGAAATCCGTGAAATCGATATACTTAAGACACATTTTCAAGAAAAACAATTGATTGAAGCCGACCTAATAGGTGTTGCAGGTACTTCCATGGGAGGCATCACGACCTTTGGTGCACTCGCAAAACATGATTGGATTAAAGCGGCAGTCAGCTTGATGGGCAGTCCGAAATATACGACATTCCTACAAGCACAAATTATGGACATGCGGCACAAAGGGTTGATGAAAGAGATTACAGATGAAGAGGTTCATCAGCAATTAGACGCGCTGCGCCCTTATGATTTAACGCTGCAAACAGATCGATTAAACAAAAGACCGCTGTTATTCTGGCATGCAGAAAACGATCCAGTTGTCCCTTACAGACATGCAAAAGCTCTTTATGACGAGTTAGCAGAAACCCAATATAAAGAAGATCCGCACCTGATTCGTTTTATCACAGATGGACAGGCTGGCCATAAGGTCTCAAGACAAGCAATGTTTGAAACCATTGACTGGTTTGTGACACACCTGAAAAGCACAAACGTTTAGCCAAAAGGAAAAGTACGTTATACTAGTTGAAAAAGGAGTGGATATCATGGATGAAGCATTGAAAGAAAATATTTTAGGCGCCCTAGAACAGGTGATTGACCCTGAGTTAAACGTAGACATCGTCAACCTTGGACTTGTCTATGATGTCGATCTTGATGAGAATGGAAAAGCGGATATCACGATGACTTTAACATCAATGGGGTGTCCCCTTGCACCAGTTATCGTCGATGAAGTGAAAAAAGCATTAAGTGACTTGCCTGAAGTGAAGGAAACTGAAGTTCACATCGTCTGGAATCCACCTTGGACACGTGACAAAATGTCAAGATACGCTAAAATTGCGCTTGGTATTCAATAAGTAAATACGAAAAATGCCTGGTATGAGTTGAACTCGTACCAGGTTTTTTTATGAAAAATTAAGGTAGAGGAGGAGTATGGCTTGATATAATGGATGTAATTTTATAGAACGGAGTACCTATAATGAAACGAAAGTGGATATGGATCGTTCTTTTGATGGGATATGGCGCTGCCTTTTTTGCATCAGTCTCTATACGTGAAGGTCAAGCACACAAAAGACAAGGACTTGAGGCGTTTACAGATGTGAGTCACCTTATGCCGGTCAAAATAAAAAAAGTCGTGCAAGGAAAAGAAATAGAATCTTTAAAAGAAGTATTAGAAGAAGCAAAAGAGAAGAATCTGCCCATTTCAATCGCCGGAAAGCAGCATAGTATGGGCGGCCACACGTATTATGAAAATGGCATTGTACTAGACATGACGAAATTTCGCCGAATCGTATCATTTAATGAAAAAAAGAAGACCATTCGGGTCCAGAGCGGCGCCACATGGGATGATATTCAAAAATATGTGAACCCATATGGTCTTGCAGTAAAGGTGATGCAATCTCAAAACATCTTTACGATTGGTGGCTCGTTAAGTGCAAATGCACATGGACGTGACATTCGCTACGGCTCACTCATTGACACTGTGCGCTCTTTCACACTGTTAAAAGCAGATGGAGAGATCATCACAGTAAAGCCTAGCGATGATTTATTTACTGCCGTGATTGGAGGATACGGCTTATTCGGTGTCATTTTAGATGTTGAGCTGTCCTTAACAAAGGATGAATTATATAAAATGGAGACAACCTCTCTACACTTCGATGAATACACTGATTATTTTCAAAAGCATGTAGAGAACAATAAAGAAGTGCGCATGCATCTCGCAAGAATCTCTACAGCGAAAACAAATTTTTTGAAAGAGATGTATGTGACGAATTATTCGCTTACTTCTGATCAACAGATCGATCCATACCGCGAGCTCAAAGAAGATCAGCTCGTCATCCCTTTAAAATTTATGCTCGGCCTTTCGAGAAGATTTGATATGGGGAAAGATTTGCTATGGAACTTGCAAAAGAAGTATTTTCAAAGTCAAAATGACCAGCTGATCACAAGAAATAACGTGATGCGGTCTGATTCTGCTTTTTTAGAATATGAAAATGAGTCAGATACCGATGTGCTTCAAGAATACTTTGTTCCAGTTGATCGTTTTCGTGCGTATATCGATGACATGAGAAGCTTTTTACAACAGGAAGAATTGAATTTAATGAACATCACGATCCGCTACGTACAAAAAAATGAAAAAGCGGATCTCTCATATGCGAAAGAAGATATGTTTGCACTTGTTTTGTTAGTGAATTATGGTTTTGAGAAAGAAGAGAAGGCAGAAGCGGAGCGGGTCATCCGGCAAATGACAGATATCACCTTGCGGCACCATGGAAGCTATTACTTACCATACATGCCGTATCAAACGAAAGCACAAATGAAACAAGCGTATCCAAAAACCGATCTATTCTTTCAAAAGAAAAAGCAAGCAGATCCAGATGGCAGATTTATCAACTACTTTTATGAAAGGTACAATACACAATGAATGCTAAAGCAATGAAATGGTTCGTCTATTCACAAAGTCTACTGTTTTTCGCCAGTAGCCTCATTTTCCCTTTTTATATTCTTTTTATTAAAAATGTTGGGTCGAGCTATTCTCAATTTGGTCTTGCTTATGGTCTGTTTGGTTTGAGCGGTGCGTTCATTCATTTATTATTAGGAAAACTTCCTGAAACGACCGACAAGCGTCTCTTTTTAATCATTCATGCGTTTGGTATGGCGTTTCTTCTTCTACTTTTTCCACATATCACAGAAGTAGAGCAAGTTTATATGATTCAGCTTGCCTTAGGTGTGCTAGGTGGTGTTCAGAAGCACGGAGAGAAATTACTCGTCACCGAACTCACAAACGAGAAAAAGCGTATGAAAGAAGTTGGGCACTATCATTTTTGGACAGCGCTTTTTTCATCGATCGCCATTATGCTTGGCGGCCTGTTTGCTGATTTCTTCACCATTCATTTGATTTTTTATGCAAGTTCCCTATTATATTTATGCAGTGCGCTTCTGGTCCTCAATATGAAGAACAATAGATAAAATCCGCATGTCTCACGAAGATATGTGGATTTTTTTATGAAAAAAAATGAAAACAAATATTAAATATACAATTGAATTAATTTTTATACATGTTATAATGTTAAATAATTTCACAAAGATCAAGAGGGTGTATTGACGTTGAAAATAGGTATTATAGGTGCTACAGGGTACGGCGGTGCGGAATTAGTTCGTATCTTTAAGCAGCATCCACATGTGGAGGAATGTATATTGTATTCATCAAGTGGTGATGGGCAATTATACAGTCAATCTTATCCGCATCTGACAACGATTACTGACCAAACATTAAAAGCCATTGATCCGGCGGCCATTGTGCAAGAAACAGATGCTGTGTTTTTAGCGACACCAGCAGGCGTTTCAAGTGAACTCACACCGAAGCTCATGAATCAAGGGGTGCCAATTATTGATTTATCAGGTGACTTGCGCATTCAAGATGGAACTGTTTATGAAGCGTGGTATAAACGAAGGGCAGCGGATGAAGCATCGGTTCAACAAGCTGTATACGGATTATCTGAATTGAATCGTGAAACCATTAAGCAAGCGGAAGTCATTGCAAACCCCGGCTGCTTTCCTACTGCAGTTCTTCTAGGTTTAGCACCGCTGATGAAACAGAATTTAATCGATGAATCTATGATCATAATAGATGCAAAAACCGGGGTGTCCGGTGCAGGACGATCAGCCTCACTTGGCACACATTTTTCAGAGCTGAACGATAACTTTAAAATTTATAAGGTGAATGAACATCAGCACACACCTGAAATAGAACAAGTACTTAGAGAATGGAACCCGCAAACGGCGAACATCACATTTTCAACACACCTTGTCCCGATGACAAGAGGGATTATGGCGACGATGTATACACAATTGAAATCAGATGTCACAAAAGAAGAATTAATGAAACAGATGAAGGATTTTTATGAAGATTCCTATTTTGTAAGAGTGAGAGATCATGGGATATATCCGCAAACAAAAGAAGTATACGGCAGTAACTTCTGTGACATTGGTTTTCATTTAGATGAGCGAACAGGTAGACTGACGATTGTATCTGTCATAGATAATCTCATGAAAGGTGCAGCCGGCCAAGCGGTTCAAAACTTCAACATCATCAAAGGCTTACATGAAGAGGCGGGCCTCACAATGACACCTCTCTATCCATAAGAACAGGGGAGACAACAAACATGATCGAATTGAATGAAAAAAGTATTGTCAAAATAGACGGGGACGTATCATCACCAAAAGGTTTTGAAGCAAAGGGGATTCATATAGGATTACGCTATTCAAAAAAAGACCTTGGCTTGATCATCAGTGAAGTACCAGCAGCGAGTGCAGCGGTATACACTCAAAGTCACTTTCAAGCTGCGCCTCTTCAAGTCACACAAAAAAGCTTGAAAAAGACGGGCAAACTAAAAGGTGTCATTGTCAATAGTGCCATCGCCAACGCATGTACAGGTGAGCAGGGATTAAAAGATGCATACGACATGCAGGCAGCCTGTGCAGACATGTTAGGCACAGATCCTGATTACATTGCTGTTTCTTCTACTGGTGTCATTGGAGAGTGTCTGGATATGGATAAAATCAAAACAGGCATCGCTCAGCTAAAAGAAGCAAAAGCAGGAAATGGCCACTTTGAAGAAGCGATTTTAACAACAGATACAGTCATTAAAAATACGACATACTCCTTGACGATAGACGGGAAAGAGATTCTCATTTCAGGTGCAGCAAAGGGCTCTGGTATGATTCATCCGAACATGGCAACAATGCTCGGGTTTGTCACAACCGATGCAAATGTCGAACAAGAAGCATTGCAAAATGCTCTTCGTGACATTACAGATGTGACGTTTAATCAAATTACCGTCGATGGAGAAACATCAACTAACGATATGGTGCTTGTGATGGCAAATGGAATGGCAGAAAACCAGGCACTGAATGAAGAACATCCAGAATGGCCATTGTTTAAAGAAGGATTAAAACTAGCCTGTGAAGATCTAGCAAAAGAGATTGCAAGAGACGGAGAAGGCGCAACCAAATTAATCGAAGCGAAAGTTGTTGGTGCTAAAAACAACTTAGAAGCGGGAATTATTGCAAAAAAAATCGTAGGTTCAAGTCTTGTGAAAACAGCCGTATACGGTACGGACGCCAACTGGGGACGGATTATCGGAGCAATCGGTCATAGCGCAGCTTCTGTCACGCCAGAAGAGGTTGAAGTTTACTTAGGCGGGCAATGTCTGTTTAAACATAATGAACCTCAGTCTTTCTCAGAAGAGGAAGCAAAAGCGTATCTAGAGCAGGATGAGATTACGATTTTCATTCAAATGAATGAAGGAAATGGTGAAGCGGCAGCATGGGGCTGTGACCTTACCTATGATTATGTGAAAATTAACGCGAGCTATCGCACATAATGAAGGAGATAGACATGGATAAAACGATCGTGTTCAAGTGTGGAGGCAGTGTCATTCGAGAACTTTCCGATACCTTTTATGAAAATGTCCGCTCACTTCAAGCTGCTGGATTTAAACTGGCTATCGTACATGGCGGGGGTCCTGAAATCACGAGCATGCTGCAAAAATTAGAAGTGAAAACGGAATTTGTAGATGGACAGCGCAAAACAACAAAGCCGGTGTTAGAGGTAGCCGAAATGGTCCTTTCAGGAACGGTGAATAAATACTTTGTTTCAGAGTTGGCAAAGCATGATATATCATCTGTCGGTGTATCTGGTAAAGATGGACAGATGCTTGTCGCCGATTTTCTCGATCAAGATGTATATGGGTACGTTGGCGAAATCAAAGAAGTCAATCCAGAGATGGCAAAAGCACTAATGGAGAAACAATTCATTCCCGTCATTGCGCCGCTATCTATGACCGAAGAATGCCAAACGTTAAATGTGAATGCTGATCTTGCAGCATCAGCAGTCGCAGGAGCTATGAAAGCTGATAAGCTCATGTTTGTCACAGATGTGGAAGGAATTTTAAAAAATGGTGAGCTGTTAGACGTTGTCACCGAACAAGAAGCTCTCAAGCTCATCGATGAAGGTATTATTTCCGGGGGAATGATTCCAAAAGTGCAATCTGCGCTAAGTGCTTTATCAGGAGATGTGGATGAAGTCATGATTGTGAATGGAAAAGGCAGTATTTTTACAGGAGATACCTTTAAAGGAACTCGAATTGTAAAACAAAAGGAGGCGGTCCTGTGAGTCATCTCTTTCAAACGTACGGACGGTGGAATGTTGAAATTAAAGAGGCAGAAGGTTCTTGGGCAGTTGATACAACTGGGAAAAAATATTTAGACTTTATACAAGGCATTGCGGTCACGAATTTAGGTCACAATCATCCAAAGGTCAATCAAGCCATCAAGAAGCAGCTTGACGAGGTCTGGCACGTATCAAATCTATTTGAAAATGGACTGCAAGAAAAAGCAGCGGAAAAGCTGGCAGCCAACAGTTCAGGAGATCTCGTATTTTTCTGCAACAGCGGGGCTGAAGCGAATGAAGGGGCTATCAAATTGGCCCGAAAAGCAACAGGTAAAACAAATATTGTGACGTTTTTGCACTCTTTCCATGGGCGCACGTATGCTGGTATGGCTGCCACAGGTCAAGATAAAATCAAAACTGGTTTTGGACCGATGCTGGAAGGCTTTCATTATGTACCGTTTAATGACCCTGAAGCGATCACAGCGTGTGAAATCGATGATGTCGCAGCGGTCATGCTGGAAGTGGTGCAAGGTGAAGGTGGAGTGAATCCAGCTACAGCTGAATTTCTAGAAGCCGTTCAAACGTTTTGCAAAAAACATCAAGCACTGCTAATTGTAGATGAAATCCAAACGGGTATTGGTCGAACAGGGACAGCATTTGCCTATGAGCAATCGGGACTTGATCCTGATATTATTTCAGCCGCAAAAGGTTTAGGAAATGGGTTTCCAGTCGGTGCAGTGATAGGGAAAAAAGCTTTAGGGGATGCATTTTCTCCAGGCTCTCATGGCACAACATTCGGTGGCAATATGCTCGCTATGTCAGCTGTGGACGCAACCCTTGATGTAATATTCAAAGAAGACTTTCTTTCAGAAGTGAAAGAAAAGGGTGCGTACCTCTTAAAGAGACTGCAAGAAGTCAAACAGCTGAACATCGTGAAAGAAGTACGGGGCAAAGGATTAATGGCAGGAATTGAGTGTCATCAGCCAGTAGGTGATTACATCACAGCCCTTCGAGAGCAAGGTTTGCTTGTGCTTCCAGCTGGTCCGAATGTTATTCGATTATTACCTCCGCTGAATGTCAAAAAAGTTGAATTGGATCAAGCCATTGAAGCAATCATTCAAGTGTTAGCAAATGAAGCAGTAACGGTCTAAATTTTTTTACACCAGAACGCATAAACATGCATTTATATTATTAATTATTCAATATGGGGTGACACAAGCATGAAAGGTTATTTAAATTTAGAAGATGGAGCCTCTTTTGAAGGAGATCTGACAGGAGAAGCTGGCATGACAGGTGAAGTGGTCTTTTTTACAGGGATGACAGGTTATCAAGAGGTGCTCACAGATCCTTCTTATAAAGGACAAATCATTGTCTTCACATATCCGCTCATCGGAAATTACGGCATCAATCATGAAGACTTTGAGAGCAAAAAACCACAAGTGAAGGCGGTCGTTGTCTATGAGGCAGCTGACCATTTTTCTCATCACCTTGCAGCCGTAAGCTTAAAAGATTATTTACAGAAGTGGAACATTCCGCTTCTTACACATACAGATACTCGCGCAGTCGTGCAGAACATTCGAGCAAATGGAACGATGAATGCAGTGGTTAGTTTAGACGAAAATGAAACGCCACCTGCAATGAAGCAAGACAATGTGGTTGAGCAGGTCACAGAAGATGAAGTATACACACAAGGCAGCGGTGAGGATCATGTAGCGCTCATTGATTTTGGCTTTAAAAAATCTATTGCAGACTCACTCGAAGCGCGCGGCTGTAAAGTCACAGTGATTCCGTACAAACAAATGGAAAAGGTATTTGATATCAAGCCAGATGCGATCCTTTTGTCAAATGGACCTGGAGATCCAAAAACAATGAAGCCATATTTAAAAACCATTCATGACATCATGATGACCTTCCCGACACTAGGCATTTGCTTAGGTCATCAATTAATTGCTCTTGCGCTTGGCGGGGATACGTATAAGCTTCCTTTTGGCCACCGCGGGGCGAATCATCCTGTACAAGATACAGAATCAAAACGTGTCTTTATGACAAGCCAAAATCATAGCTATGTGGTCAATGAAAAAAGCATGAATGACAAAGAAGTGGACGTCAAATTCCTCCACGTGAATGACGGATCTGTTGAAGGATTCATTCATAAAGAGAAGCTGATTATGTCCGTTCAATTTCATCCAGAAGCACATCCAGGCCCTGTAGAAAGTGAATGGGTATTCGATGATTTTATTGAGAAAGTGAAACAAGCAAGGAGAGAAGTCGCACATGCCTAAAGATCAAAGCATACAAACCATTCTAGTCATCGGGTCCGGTCCAATCATCATTGGTCAGGCAGCAGAATTTGATTACTCAGGAACACAAGGTTGTATGGCCTTAAAAGAAGAAGGCTACAACGTCATCTTAGTGAATAACAACCCAGCAACCATTATGACAGACGAGTCGTTTGCTGATGAAATTTATTTTGAACCGCTTTCAGTTGATTCAGTGACAAGAATCATTGAAAAAGAGAAACCAGATGGTCTTTTAGCCAATCTTGGCGGACAGACGGCTTTAAACCTTGCTGTCGAGCTGGAAAAAGCCGGTGTGCTGAAAAAGCATGGGGTAAAACTGCTCGGAACGTCAGTTGAAACAATTGAAAACGGTGAAGATCGTGAGAAATTCCGTGCTCTCATGAAGCATTTGAATGAACCTGTACCAGAAAGTGAAATTGTGGATAATGCGAAAGACGCCCTTCAATTTGCAAAAGAAGTGGGTTTTCCCGTCATTCTTCGACCAGCCTACACACTTGGTGGTAAAGGGGGAGGCATCGCTTTAACTGAAGAGGCTTTTAAACCGCTGATTGAAGGTGCTCTTCTAGCGAGTCCGATTCATCAGTGCTTAGTTGAAAAAAGCATTGCTGGCTTTAAAGAAGTCGAGTATGAGGTCATGAGAGATCGTCAAAATACGTGTATCACTGTATGTAACATGGAAAATATCGATCCAGTTGGTGTGCATACAGGCGACTCGATTGTCGTTGCACCGTCACAGACATTAACGGATCAGGATTATCAAATGCTCCGTTCAGCGAGCTTAAAAATCATTTCAGCGCTTGATGTCGTTGGCGGCTGTAATATCCAGTTCGCTCTTGATCCACTTAGCAAAGAATATTTTGTCATTGAGGTCAATCCTCGGGTCAGCCGATCTTCTGCTCTTGCATCGAAAGCAACAGGCTATCCGATTGCCAAAATGGCGGCAAAACTTGCGGTCGGTTATACACTAAATGAATTGAAAAATCCGCTTACAGGAACAACGTATGCTAGCTTTGAGCCGGCACTCGATTATGTCGTGGTGAAATTCCCGCGTTGGCCGTTCGATAAATTTAAACAGGCAGACCGGAAATTAGGCACAAAAATGAAGGCGACTGGTGAAGTCATGGCGATTGACCGTAATTTAGAATCTGCCATTCAAAAAGCCGTCGCATCACTTGAAATCAAAACAAAGGGCTTCCACTTGCCTGAACTGAAAGAACATTCGACTGAACAGTTATTTGAATTAATCAAAACACCGGACGATCGCCGTTTCTTCGCTGTCATGGAGCTTCTTTCCAGACAAGAAACCGTTGAAACGATTCATGAAACGACGAAGATTGATCTGTTTTTCTTACATGTCTTCAAGAATATGATCACACTCGAACAAGAATTGAAGAATCATCAGGGGACGCTATCCAAAGACACCTTAAAAAAGGTGAAAGAAAAAGGCTTCCTTGATGAAACAATCGCTTCTCTGACGGATCGCAGTGAACAAGATATCAGACAGCTTCGTCAAGAGTATGGCATTGCCGCTTCATTTAAAATTGTCGATACATGTGCGGCTGAATTCGATGCAAAAACGAATTACTTCTATTCTACGTACTTTGGCAAAAGTGATGGAGAGCATCAAGAGAAAACAAAGCAGCGTGCACTCATCATTGGATCTGGTCCGATTCGAATTGGGCAAGGGGTCGAGTTTGATTATAGTGCCGTTCATGGCGTTCTTACTTTACAAAAGCTTGGATTTGAAACCATCATGATGAACAATAATCCAGAAACGGTTAGTACCGATTATGAGATTGCAGATCGTTTATACTTTGAGCCGATCACGTTAGAACATATTTTAAACGTAGTTGAAGCGGAGCAAATTGATTTTGTCATCGTTCAATTTGGCGGGCAGACAGCAATCAATGTGGCGGAAGGATTAGAAAAAGCCGGCGTTACCTTGTTAGGCACGTCCTTTGACACACTAGATGCATTAGAAGATCGCGATTTATTCTATCAGCTTCTTGATGAACTGAATCTTCCTCATGCAAAAGGAGATACAGCTCATTCAAAAGAAGAAGCACTGGGGCATGCTGCAAGCATCGGGTACCCTGTTCTTATTCGTCCATCATATGTCATTGGTGGAATGGGCATGATCGTTGTTCAAACAGAAGCTCAATTGGAGGAACTACTTGATCAGCCAGATCATTTACCTTATCCGATCTTAATTGATGAGTATGTCACTGGAAAAGAAGTGGAAGTGGATCTCATTTCAGACGGACAAACGACATTCATTCCAACCATTGTTGAGCATATTGAAAAAGCGGGCGTACACTCAGGTGACAGCTTTGCCATCTTACCAAGTGTCTCTATTAGTGAAGACATCAAACAACAGGTGTATAACGCTTCTGAACAAATCGCAAAGAAATTAGCTTTTAAAGGCATTATGAATATTCAATTTGTGATAAAAGGGAACCAGGCGCTCGTATTAGAGGTGAACCCTCGGGCAAGCCGGACTGTTCCAGTTGTAAGTAAAGTCATGGGTGTTGACATGATTCCAATGGCGACTCAGCTGTTAGCTGGTGCAATGCTTGAAGAATTGAAACCGGCAACGAAGAATAAGGGGGGCACAGCTGTTAAATTCCCGGTCTTCTCCTCACATGCCATTCAAGATATCGATTTAAAGCTCACACCTGAAATGAAGGCGACGGGTGAAGGAATGTGTGTAGGAAAGAACGTCGAAAGCGCCTTGAAAAAAGTGTTTGCACCGATCTGGAAACATAAAGGAAGCCTCTTTATACAAGGCAGTGAATTATTCGTAGATGAAGCAAAACGAGCAGGCTTTGACGTCTGGACTGGCAGCTTTGAATCGTGGCTGCAACAAGACGATAAATCGCTCCACATTCATTTAGGTGATGATGAAGAGGCAAAAGAACAGCGTGTAAAAGCACTCACACATGGTGTTCAAGTTCTAACCGAATATGAAACGGCGCAAGCGTTCCTGCAAGGAAAAGATGGAGATGTATCACCTTTATCTCTCCACGAATTATATAAAAAGGAAGTGACGGCATGAGCCAAGTCGACGTGCAACCGGCATTATACGGAAAAGACTTTTTATCGTTAAAAGACTTTTCGATCAATGACATTGCGTACTTAATTGAAAAAGCAGAAGAAATGAAACAACATCCATATCAAGATTTATTCAAAGGAAAAACATTAGCGATGATCTTTGAAAAATCTTCAACTAGAACCCGTGTCTCGTTTGAAGCGGGCATGACGCAGCTAGGCGGACATGCGCTCTTCCTCAGCTCAAATGATCTGCAAATTGGCAGAGGAGAAACGATTGGTGATACAGCGCAGGTGCTGTCTGGGTATGTAGATGGCATTATGATTCGAACCTTTGAACATGAGAAGGTAGAAGAACTTGCAAAATACGCCTCTATTCCAGTGATCAATGGACTAACGGACTACTCTCATCCATGTCAGGCACTGGCTGATTTACTGACGATTAAAGAAGCAAAAGGCACACTAAAAGGTGTGAAAGTGGCGTACATCGGTGATGGGAATAATGTGGCTCATTCCTTAATGGTCGGCTGCGCGCAGTTAGGCTGTGACATTGCCGTTGCATCACCAAAAGGCTATGAACCTCTTCAAGAGGTGACAGACACTGCTCAGGCGTTTGCAAAACAATCAGGCGCAGAAGTCATCGTCACAACAGATCCAGTAGCTGCTGTTCAGGATGCAGATGTCATTTATTCAGACGTATTTACAAGCATGGGACAGGAAGCTGAAACAGAGAAACGCCTAGCTGAATTTAAAGAATATCAAGTCAATGAGGAACTCATGCAACATGCAGCAGCAGATTATATCTTCCTTCATTGTCTGCCGGCACATCGCGGAGAAGAAGTGACGGCTGATATCATTGATGGACCACATTCTAAAGTATTCCAGCAAGCAGAAAATCGCCTGCATGTGCAAAAAGCGTTAATCAAAGAGCTCATGTATCAACAACCTAAATAAATCACAAGTGTCCCTGTCTCGACTGAGCAGGGACTTTTTACATATTGGATTGGAGAGGCAATGGACGGGACATAATAACATCAATCGAGAAAGGAGGATGGAAATGGGTCAACAGCATCAGTTTAAATCTGGTAATAAGGCACCTAATAATGGTGTTTATATCGAAATCGGTGAGACCGGTAGTATGGTGAAAGATCCTTTAAAGATAAAGCTTAAAGCAGGAGACGTCTTTCCGGATAACTCGAACCATAACCGTGTTTGGACGTACCAAAGAAAGCCGTAAGCAATTGACTAAGAGTCCATATGAATAAGTCTTTAGAGGCATGTGTCATGCCTCTTTTTTCTTTATAATAAAAAACAATTAAGTTCCAATTTTCAAATAAATAGTATGAAAAAAAGAAAGATTAAGGTAAAATATGTAAGAATAGTATAAGGTTGAAAGGATTTGTGTGATGGAAAAGATGAATCTCAGTGAAAGTGTTTGGAATAAACGCTTCACCTCATTGTTCATATCAAGACTCATAAAAAATACAGGAGAAAGTTTTGCTTTTACATCCGTTCTTTGGTTATTGATTTTAAGAGGGGATGGAGCGCTTGGTACCGGACTTCTTCTAGCAGTGACAGTTCTTCCTTCATCATTGTTGGCCCCAATACTAGGACCTCTTATGAAAAGACATCATTTATCTAAATGGATGTTTGCTTCAGATGTCATTCGAGCAACCATTGTACTCATTATTCCACTACTGCATTTTTCGCACATATTGCCTCTATGGTTATTGATCTCATTAATGGTTATTCAATCGGCAACAGGTGCAGCATATAACCCGGCTTCTGTGGCCATCCTGCCGCAGATTGTTCCAAAGCATCTCATTCAAAAAGCAAATGCGATCCTGCAATCATCTTTTGAAATTGTCGCACTTGCTGCGGTGATGGTCGCTGGTCTTTTGGTCAAATTAATTGGCCCTGCAGATACGCTCCTGATCACCACTGCTTTATTTATCATATCGGGCTTGTTCATTATTGGCGTTAAACTCCAAAAGTCAGATGCAGAAAAAGCAGCAGACATTAAACAAGCAAAGAATACATATCTGTATAACTTAAAAAGAGGCTTTCTAGTCGTTAAAAATCATCATATTTTATTTGCACTGACCCTTTATTGTATTTTAATGAATGTCGCTGCAGCTCCGTGGCAGGCATTATCCGCTGTATATGTAGCAGAAGCGCTGCAAAGTGATTCAATGGTGTATTCCATTTTAAGAGGTGTCGCTGCAGTCGGTGCGTTTATGATGGGCTTTGCACTGGCGAAGGTGAAAATCAAAAGATTCGGCTTGTTCTTTATTGTCGCAGGCATGATTGAAGGTGCTGCATTCTTTATCACTGGAATGAGTACATGGCTTCCAGTCGTTCTTCTAGCTTCCTTTATTTTTGGTGCAGCCGTCAGTGCGATCAATGTCCCAGAGATGGTTATTATTCAAACGTCTGTTGACCAAGAAGATCAGCCGCAAGTATATGCCGTGATCAATGCGTCATCAAATGTCTTTCTCCCGCTTGCAGCCGTCATATCGGGCGTCCTGGCAGAACGCTTTGGAGCAGGACCTGTCATTGCGGGGGGTGGTGTGCTTGAAATTTTATCGGGCATCGCGATCTTCCTGTTCACAGGGCTTGCGAAAAGCCATTTGTCAGCAGACAAACAGAAGTCCGAAACGGTTGAGGTGTAACTCAAAAACCCCCTGTAATTGACGGCAGGGGGTTTTAGCGTGCGCTCTCAACTTCTAGTCATCATTCTGAAAAAAAGAAAAAGAGCTAATCTCAAATCATTAGCTCTTTTCCAGCAATATTAAGAATGTTCTGTTGAACTTTCTGTTTCTTTCATTGGACTTACTTCAGCAAAGATGAATAAAATAACCGTAAACACTATGGCAAGAATGGAAGTTAACGTAAAATCATAAGCAGCTCCATTCATAGATGAAACGATGTAACCAGCCATATGTGTCAGCAGAAAAGTCCAAATGAGGGTGATAATGTAATGCATTATTCCACCGTCCTTTATGTAACAATCTATTGACTATCATACCATAGATACGAGTTCAGAGAAAAGACTGTTTTCCGCCTTTATGTGATCATTTTGAGACCTTCTACTATAAAAATAAAAAGAATTCTTCTGTCTTTAGGGGATTTCCTTATTCCTACAAGAGTTGTTGTTCATATCATAGAAAGCAGAATCACTGAAAGGAGGCTGGCCATATGGGTGTAAGCGAACGTTTTTTCCAGCTTGGTTCCCAGTGGAACGTCATTCACCTTCCTCAAAAACCAAATGGCTTTGGCATTCTAATCCTCGGTGACCGAAATCACTTTGTGCAGGAAAATACATCATTCTGGCTTCAGCATTACGGAAGAAACCAGCTATTAACTGCTTTAAAGGATGAAGGATATACATTGTTTAATAGTCATCTTCATGGGAATCACTGGGGATGTGAAGATGCTGTTTTTAGTGCGAAACAGCTTGTTCATCACACATTAAAACAAGAAATATTAAACCGGGAAATTCATGTGCTGGCAGAGGGAATGGGCGCACTTGTCGCCATGAGTCTTGCCGAAGAAATGCCAGAAGTGCTAAGGTCTATAGCCATGATGAATCCATGTTTACACCTGCAAGCACAAAGAGAAAGAGAAAAGGAACACAAATTCTTCTACAAACAGTTCATGAAAGAACTCGCACAGAGCTATGGGTGCTCTGCAAAGGAAGCAGAAACGTATCCACTTCCTTCTTGCCCCGTTCATTCAGCTCATGTACCGATTCATATATGGCAGAGACTAAACGGCGCACCGTATGCCTATGAACTACATGCAAAGCCTTTTATTGATCAACATATGATGAATCCAGACCATTGTCAGATGGACCTTACCTTGCATATGTTTGATCATCCAAGAAGAATCTTTCAGTCCATTCACAAGTTTTATAAATCGCATGAAAGAGAATTGTAATGAATAGGATGATAACAGCCCTTCATGGAAAGGGCTCTTCTTTTTATTCGATATGCTAAAAAAGGGGACATGAACATGGAAACAGGACTGATCATAGGTGCAGATGAATTTTTTGGACTGACACTTTGTGAATATATGATGAAAGAGGGCATACAAGTGGATATCACATATCCTAAGGAGCAGTCAGAGGAGCAAAAAATGTTATTAGAAGAGCGAATGATGTGGCTCGGCCGCAATGATCTTGTCCGCGTTATTGATGGTCAAGATAGGAAAGAGGCATATGACCTGATCTTTTTTCAATCAGATGATTCAATGAACAGAGAGACAGACCTCGAAGCGAAGCATGGCATATTCCGCTTGTTTTACGAAGAACCCGAAAGCCATTCGCATGAACAAAGCGTTTCGACTGTTATCCTTCCACGCATGTTTGGTCCGTGGACACTCCATGAAGAGAGACGAATAAAGGACGATCACGCATTTTTTGTAGAAGATGTCGCAAAGGAGCTTTTAAAGTGGGCACGGACTGATCAAAGGCAGGAAATGATCCATCAATTGAAGGTAGAAAGACAAACAGATGACAAACAAGCAGAAGAAATCATAGCAGAATGGAAAAGACAAAACTCAACATTTTTCGACAAAAAGCAAGAATGATCTTCCATCTTATCTTTTTTCAGTATAAAATAAACCTATATTTAACATACAGGTTCATGCCTGCGTGTTGCAAAGGGAGTTGAACATGGCATGAAGTACCAGCGGCTTGTCATGATCTTTTCGTTCCTTCTTCTTATGCTATCTGCCTGCTCGCAGGCGCCGTTAAAAGGACATATTGAGAAGGTGGGTTTACTCGTCCCCGATACGATTAATGATCAAGTTTGGGGAACGAAAGGTTATAAAGGCTTATTAAATATCCAATCAACATTTGGTGTAGATGTTTATTATAAGGAAGGGATGGTCGACAAGGAGAAAATCGTTGATGCCATTGAAGAATTTCATAAAAAAGGAGTCAATTTGATTATTGGCCATGGCAATGAATACAGCGAAATTTTCAACTTGATCAGTGAAGATTATCCGAAAACACAATTTATCACGGTCAATGGAGGCAAGCCTCAAGCTGATAATGTCACAAACGTCACGTTTAAAGGAGAAGCAATGGGCTTTTTCGGAGGCATGACAGCAGCACATATGTCCAAAACAAAAAAGATTGGTATTCTGGCTACATATGATTGGCAAAGTGAAGTAGACGGTTTTATCAAAGGTGCAAAATATCAGGACGAACATGTGCAAGTCCTAGCGGAATTTGTCGAAAACTGGGATGATGCTGACAAAGCGGTGAACCTCTATCAAAAATTGAAAAAACAAGGTGTAGATGTTGTGTATCCAGCAGGTGATGGTTATAATATCCCTGTCATTGAACAAATCAAAACCGACAATTTATCTGCGATCGGATATGTCACTGATCAATCCAACCTTGGAAGCCATACGGTGTTAACTAGCACTGTACAGCATGTCGATAAAGCGTACAGTATCATTGCGAAGAAGTTTAATGAAGGCAAGCTAAACGAACAAGGTGAGTACTCCTTTGACTTTAAAGAAGGAGTGATCGAAATGGGGAAATTTAGCTCAACCATAGACCGCGCTTTTGTGAAAGACATTGAGAAGGATATTGCGAATTACAAAAAAACAGGCAAATTGCCAAATGAAAAGTGAGGACGTTGAACATGCAGCACGAAAAATCGATGGAGTTTTTACAAATTGCGATGAAGTATTTTCCACAAGCAAAAGAAGAATTAGATAAAGCAGGGATTCAGCTTGATCCACAAGCACTTCAGCCGCTTCTCTCTTTGTTTACATCTGTCATGCAAGAGGCATATGAGCTTGGAAAAGCAGATGCAGCATCAGAAAAAGCCACAGAATAGTGGCTTTTTTTTATGATAATTTTTTCTTGAAGGCACTAATCATAGGACCGACATCTTTAAACACAGGCTTCAGCTCATCGATGGAGTTCATAATGTTTCCAATTTGATTCATGACATGCATGTAGTCAATGGAGTCATCACTTGAAGAAGTCTCTGCACGCTCCTCCTTTTTTTCTGTCTTGCTTTTCTCCTTTTCAAGCGGCTGACCAAACATCATTGCTGAGAAAATATCCTTTTGCGCCATATCACATGTTCCTTTCTACTATTGGTATATCATTAATCTATGAAAAAAGTGAGAGGAAAGGTTAGACGTTTGTATTGCCAAGGAGAAAAAAATAAGGTAAAATTAGTACCAGATACTAATATAAGATCACAATATCACATGCTCGTATGAGTAAAAGGAGTCTTATTCAATGAATGCTGGAATTATTGGCCTTGGCCGCTATATACCTGAAAAAGTATTAACAAATCGTGATTTAGAAAAAATGGTTGAAACTTCTGACGAGTGGATTCGTACTAGAACAGGTATAGAAGAAAGAAGAATTGCATCTGATGATGTCAATACATCTCATATGGCGCTTGCTGCTGCAAAAAAAGCATTAGCTGACGCAGATGTGGCTGCAGAAGATATTGATATGATTCTTGTAGCGACAGTTACGCCAGATCAAGCATTTCCGACAGTCGCTTGTATGATTCAAGAGCAGCTCGGTGCACATAAAGCATGTGCAATGGATATTAGCGCTGCCTGCGCTGGCTTTATGTATGGGCTTGTTACTGGAAAACAATTTATCGAATCTGGCACTTACAAACATGTGCTTGTCGTTGGTGTAGAAAAGCTTTCTCGCATTACCGACTGGGATGACCGCAACACAGCTGTTTTGTTTGGAGATGGAGCAGGTGCTGCTGTACTAGGAACAGTCAGCGAAGGCAAGGGAATTCTATCATTTGAGCTTGGAGCCGATGGAAGAGGCGGGAAGCACTTGTACTTAGATGAAAAAGATCATACAATCATGAATGGAAGAGAAGTATTTAAATTTGCTGTTAGACAAATGGGCGAGTCAAGCGTAAACGTGATTGAAAAAGCTGGACTATCAAAAGAAGACGTAGACTTCTTGATTCCGCATCAAGCAAATATTCGCATTATGGAAGCAGCACGCGAACGCTTAGAGCTGCCAGTTGAAAAAATGTCGAAAACAGTCCATAAATATGGAAACACATCAGCAGCATCCATTCCAATTTCACTATGTGAAGAAATCGAAGCCGGAAAAATTCATGACGGCGATGTGATTGTAATGGTTGGTTTTGGTGGAGGATTAACGTGGGGCGCAATCGCTATGCGATGGGGCCGATAAAAGAGTGGGGTGCACAAATTAATGGATAAGAAACGAGTAGTTGTTACAGGATTAGGTGCTTTGACACCTCTTGGCAACGATGTAGAGACAACATGGAAAAATGCTGTAGCAGGTGTATCAGGTGTTGGCCCGATCACACGTGTTGATTCAAGTGAATATACAGCAAAAGTAGCAGCAGAACTAAAAGATTTTAACATCGAAGATTACATGGAGAAAAAAGAAGCGAGAAAGATGGCACGCTTCACACAATATGCAGTCGTTGCTGCTCAAAAGGCTTTAGAAGATTCACGCCTTGAAATTACAGATGAAAACGCACCTCGTGTTGGGGTATGGGTTGGATCTGGTATTGGCGGACTTGAAACATTCGAAGAGCAATTCGAAGTGTATTCAAATAAAGGAGCAAGACGCGTAAGCCCGTTCTTCGTTCCAATGATGATTCCAGATATGGCGACAGGTCAAATTTCGATTGCACTTGGCGCAAAAGGGGTTAACTCTTGTACAGTGACAGCATGTGCGACAGGAACAAACTCCATTGGTGATGCCTTTAAAGTGATTCAGCGCGGAGATGCAGATGCGATGATTACAGGTGGAACAGAAGCACCATTAACGAAAATGTCGTTTGCTGGTTTCTGTGCAAACAAAGCCCTTTCGACAAATCCTGATCCAGATACAGCAAGTCGTCCATTTGATAAAAACCGTGACGGATTTGTGATGGGTGAGGGAGCGGGAATTGTTGTTCTTGAAGAATTAGAGCATGCGTTAAAACGTGGTGCGACCATTTATGCAGAAATCGTTGGCTACGGTTCAACTGGAGATGCATACCATATCACAGCACCTGCTCCAAACGGAGAAGGCGGCGTACGTGCAATGAAAGAAGCAATTCGTGATGCAGGTTTAACAGTGGAAGAAATTGATTATATCAATGCCCACGGAACAAGCACACCGTATAATGATAAGTTTGAAACAATGGCGATTAAAGAAGTGTTCGGAGAGCATGCGAATCAGCTTGCGATCAGTTCGACAAAATCAATGACAGGTCATTTACTTGGTGCAGCAGGCGGAGTAGAAGCGATTTTCTCTGTTCTGGCGATTAAAGACAGTGTCATTCCGCCAACGATTAACCTTGAAACACCAGATGAAGAATGTGATCTTGATTATGTAGCAAATGAAGCACGTTCAAAAGAAGTACAAGTTGCATTGAGCAACTCACTTGGTTTTGGCGGGCACAATGCGACAATTATCTTCAAAAAATACGAAGCGTAATATGTCTTAAGAAGGCGGCGATCTATAAACAGATCGCCGCCTTTTTGCATATGATGAAAATGGAGGTGTTCAGCGGTATGGGTCTGATCAATACACAATATCTCATCCAACAATCATCATCATTTCAGGAGCTGGCGGCACGTTTTGTCCCTTATTTTAAAGGAGCGGAGAAAAAAGAAGGATCATCTATTCTCGCCCATTTACAACATCACGGAATGGTGCGATCATGGAACGCCTGCCAGGAAATGATCGACAAGCTCAAAGAAAAAGGGTATTTCAAGCTTGTGATGAAAGAATACAAAGCGCTGCAAAAAAAGTGGGGAGGTCCTGATGTCCCCGTCTTTATTTTGCCTGTTAATGAGAGCAGCAAAGAGATCAGAGAACAATTTTACTTTCAATCAGGCATGGCATTTGATGACAAAATCTTTCTTTTTTTATCCCCGAATACACCGAAGGAGCGAATCGGTACGTTGCTGACGCATGAATATCACCATGTATGTAGGTTGCATTTTCTCACGAAAGAAGAAAAAGATTTTACATTCCTTGATACAATCATGATGGAGGGGCTCGCTGAATATGCTGTGTATCATAGATATGGAGAAAGCTATACAGCAAAGTGGACGACTTTATATGACGAATCGCAGCTGCAGCGCATGTACAAGAAATGGGTATCCAGTCACCTTTATCAGAAAGTGCAGGACGACGAAAGGCTGATACAGAATCTCCTTTATGGAAAAGGGAACTACCCCAAAATGCTTGGATATGCCACTGGATTTTATATCGTGAAAAAGTATTTCGATGAGCACCGAATCAGCGAGGAGTCTATGATTGCGGAGCCAGCGGAAACGTTTTTAAAGGCGATAGAATCATAAAGACAATCATTCACAAAAAAAGTGACATATTACAATTTTACTAAATAATTCTTGATTTCGTCATGCTGATGTAATAATATACAAATATAAATTTTGATAATTCTTTTTATTCTAAAAAGACAGAATTTTTTGATTCGGTTCATTTAATCTATGGAGAAAGGGGCGAATGCATGAGCACACTGCTTGAAGTGCAAAACTTAAAAACCTATTTTTTTCGAAAAAAGGAACCAATACCTGCTGTTGATGGCGTTGATTTTAGTATCAAAAAAGGGGAAACAGTCGCATTAGTCGGTGAGTCTGGGT
This sequence comes from Bacillus sp. FSL K6-1106, assembly GCF_038005245.1. Classification (NCBI taxonomy): domain Bacteria; kingdom Bacillati; phylum Bacillota; class Bacilli; order Caryophanales; family Bacillaceae; genus Bacillus; species Bacillus sp. FSL K6-1106. The sequence goes on along the minus strand of NZ_JBBOSV010000002.1, from coordinate 9,768 downwards.
CTGGTAAAAGTATTACGTCTTTATCCATCATGGGTCTGATTAATGGGACTGGTGGGAAGATTATGGATGGTTCCATTAAGCTTGATGGAAAAGACCTTGTTACATATAGTGAAAAGGAATTGTGCAATATTCGCGGTAATGATGTATCCATGATCTTTCAGGAACCCATGACCTCACTTAATCCTGTCTTAACCATCGGGGAACAAATAACAGAAATCCTCATTTACCACAAAAAACTTTCAAAAAAAGAAGCGACCAAAAAAGCGATTGATTTGCTAAAGCTTGTAGGCTTTTCAAGGCCAGAACAAATCATCAAAGATTACCCGCACCGTTTATCCGGCGGTATGCGTCAACGAGTCATGATCGCCATTGCGCTAAGCTGTGATCCGAAGCTCCTCATTGCGGATGAGCCGACTACTGCTCTCGATGTGACCATACAAGCCCAGGTGCTGACCTTAATGAAAGATTTATGTTCGACCTTTGGTACATCTATACTTCTCATTACGCATGATTTAGGTGTTGTGTCGGAAGTAGCAGACCGCGTCATTGTCATGTACTGCGGACAGGTTGTTGAAAATGGAACCGTTGAAGAGTTGTTTGATGAGCCGCTTCACCCATACACAGAAGGACTGCTTGAATCCATTCCAGTCATTGACGGAGACATTCAGCCATTAACGGCGATAAAAGGAAATGTCCCTGCGCCAGATCAGCTTCCGGCAGGATGCCGTTTTGCGCCTAGATGCCCGAAAGTAATGGAACGCTGCATAGGTGAATTGCCCAAACTGACAACCTTTGAAAATGGTAGAAGCGTCAGGTGTTTCTTATATGAGGAGGCAAGCCAAACATGACACTTGCTGAAAATCAACCATACATGACAGATCGATCTGAGAAAGAAACCATCCTGGAATTAAAAAATATACGAAAACACTTTCCGATTAAAGCTGGGGTGCTGCAAAAGAAAGTAGGAGCAGTCAAAGCGGTTGACGGCATCGACTTAAACATTTATAAAGGAGAAACGTTAGGCATCGTTGGAGAGTCTGGATGCGGTAAATCCACATTAGGACGGACGATGATTCGTTTATATGAACCAACAGAAGGACAAATTCTATTTAAAGGGCAAGATATCTCTCATGTATCTGAATCAAAACTAAGACAATCAACAAGGAAAAACATCCAAATGGTTTTTCAAGATCCCTTTGCATCACTCAACCCTAGAAAAACACTTCGAAGTATCATCAAAGAACCCTACAAAACACATCACTTATATTCCTTAAAAGAAAGAAATGAAAAAGTAGAACAGCTTTTATCCAAAGTCGGCCTTCACCCAAGTTTTGCGAATCGATACCCGCACGAATTCTCCGGCGGACAAAGGCAGCGGATCGGTATCGCTCGTGCACTGGCCATGAATCCTGAAATGATCATAGCAGATGAGCCTGTTTCAGCGCTTGACGTCTCCATTCAGGCGCAGGTCATCAATTTGATGGAAGAGCTTCAAGAAGAGTTTGACCTCACCTATCTCTTTATCTCTCACGATCTCAGTGTGGTCCGCCACATTAGTGATCGAGTGGGCGTCATGTATCTTGGGAAAATGATGGAACTGGCGGATAAACATAGCCTGTACGATGATCCGCTTCATCCGTATACACAGGCGCTTTTATCTTCCGTTCCAGTCACCCGTAAAAAAGGTCAGGTGAAAAGGGAACGGATTATGCTGCAAGGGGATTTACCAAGCCCTGCAAATCCACCAAAAGGCTGTGTGTTTCATACAAGATGCCCGCAAGCGAAAGAAGTCTGTAAAGAAAAAGTACCACAATTTCAAGAATTAAAAACGAACCACTTTGTGGCCTGCCACCTCTACGACGCTTGATCACGCTTGTATGATCTCATCTTTGAGAGGGGGGATAAAACGGGCTTCTGTCATCATTTTTTAAAAAAAGATAGGGGGAATTGTCTATGAAAGATAAAAAGAGAAAGTCCATTTTGGTCAGTTTGCTGCTGATCTTTACATTGATCCTTGCTGCTTGTTCTGGTGGAAATAAAACGTCTGGAGACAGTGAAAAGAAATCCACAGGTAAACCTGTACAAGGCGGCGATCTTGTCATTGGTTCGATTGCAGAGCCTACATTATTTAACTCACTTTACTCAACAGACGTGGCAAGTTCTGATATTGAAGAAAGAATCTATAGCTTTTTACTACAAACAGATGGAAAGCTAAACCCACAGCTGGCGTTGGCAGAAGATATTAAAGAATCCGATGACGGCAAACAGTTTGATGTGACCATTAGAAAAGGCGTGAAGTTTCATGATGGAGAAGAACTGACTGCTGATGATGTTGTGTTTACATACAGCATTCCGATTAATAAGGATTACAATGGTGAGCGTGGATCAGGCTTTGAAGTATTAGAGTCTGTCAAAAAAACAGGGGACTATTCGGTCGAATTTAAGCTGAATAAAAAAGATCCATATTTTTATAATGTCACGCTAGGAAGCTATGGGATTTTACCAAAGCATATTTTAGGTGATGTCCCTATAAAGGATCTTGGCGAAAATGAATTTAACCGAAAAAATCCAATCGGCTCCGGTCCATTTAAATTTGCCGAGTGGAAAGAAGGAGACTATGTCAAACTCGAAGCATTTGATGACTATTGGGATGGACGGCCATACCTTGATACAGTCACCATTAAAACGATTCCTGATCAAAATGCAGCCATGGCTCAGTTATCCGCAGGTGATATTGATTTCTTTGCAGTGCCTGGAGCAGAACTGCAAACAGCTGAAAAAGTTAGTAACATCAAAATTGAATCTGATCTAGGGCTAAATTATTCATATATTGGCTGGAATCAGAAAAACGAACTGTTCAAAAGTAAAAAAGTCCGTCAAGCTCTTACCCATGCCATTGATCGTCAAACGATTGTCGATCAAGTGTTAGATGGAGACGGGAAAGTAGCCAACATCCCAGAAAGCCCGCTGTCATGGAACTACCCAAAAGATGAAAAAGTCCCAGTATTTGAATTTGATCAAGAAAAAGCGAAAAAGATGCTGAAAGAAGAAGGCTGGGAGGATACAGATGGAGATGGTTATCTTGATAAGGACGGTAAGAAGTTCTCCTTCGTCTTGAAGACGAACCAAGGAAACAAAGTCCGTGAAGATATTGCTGTCGTTGTCCAGCAGCAGCTCAAAGAAATTGGCATTGAAGCAAAACCGCAAATTGTAGAATTTAGTGCATTAATCGAACAAACAACCCCGCCAAAATGGGATTATGATGCGTTATTACTCGGCTGGAGCTTAGCGACATTCCCTGACCAATACAGCATTTTCCATTCAAGTCAGTCTGAAAAAGGCTTAAATAACATTTGGTATAAAAATGAAGAAGTCGATAAACTGCTAGTTGATGCCAAAAACTTGAGTGATCGAAAAGAGTATTCAAAGGCGTATGAAAAAATTTATGAGCTGATTGCAGAAGACCAGCCGTATACGTTCCTTTATTATGCCAACTCACATCGCGCGATGCCATCTAATCTACAAGGCTACTCTTACCACCCGAAAGATGAATATTACAAAATTGAAAAATGGTGGATTGAACAGTAGTCTGCTAGTGAAGAAGGGGAGGGGTCTCCCCTTTTTTCATCATAGTATGGCCATCCGATGAAAAAGGAGTTGTGCACATGGTTACATATATCATTAGAAGGACACTTCTTTCCATCCCGATTTTGTTTGGTATTACGATTTTGTCCTTTGCGATTATGAAAGCAGCACCAGGCGATCCGATGTCACTCATGATGGACCCGACCATTAGTGCCGCAGACCGGGAAGCCTTTATTGATAAGTACGGCTTGAACGATCCTGAATATGTGCAATATATGAAATGGCTCGGTAATATGCTTCAAGGTGACTTTGGCACATCCATTGTAAAAAAAGGAACGCCCGTGTCGGATTTGATTTTTGCCCGGCTACCAAATACCCTCATCCTCATGATCTTTTCTACATTAGTTGCCCTGATCATTGCCATCCCATTTGGTGTTCTTTCAGCAAAACGTCCGTATACAAAACTTGACTATGGTTTTACGGTTACATCATTTATCGGACTGGCTATTCCGAATTTCTGGTTTGGTTTGATCCTTATTATGGTGTTATCGGTGAATTTAGGATGGTTTCCGACCGGGGGTGTCTCTACCTTAAATGCAGATTTTAATCTATTTGACCGGCTTCATCATATTATTTTACCGGCCTTTGTTTTAGCAACGGCTGATATGGCCGGCCTTACACGTTATACAAGGTCAAGTATGCTCGATGTGATGCGGCAGGATTACATTCGCACGGCGCGAGCGAAAGGTTTTAGAGAGAACAAAGTCATCTTCAAACATGGATTGAGAAACGGTCTGATGCCTGTTATTACGATCTTTGGACTCATGATTCCATCCTTTATTGGCGGCGCAGTCGTGGTGGAACAAATCTTCACATGGCCAGGGCTTGGGAAACTGTTTATCGATTCTGCTTTTTCAAGAGATTATCCCGTCATTATGGCGATGACTGTTATCTCTGCTGTGCTCGTGGTCGTTGGAAACTTAATAGCGGATATTCTCTATGCGATCGTTGATCCGCGTATTGAATATTAGAAGGGAGCTGAAGCACAATTGGCACAACCTAATATGGGAACACCTCCAGTTGATCTCAAATTAAAAGAAGGCCTTCCGCCAAAACCAGAGACGATGCTTCGTTTATTTTGCGAGAAATTTTTCAAAAATAAATTGGCGGTTGCCGGCTCCGCTATTTTATTGGTCATTATCTTTTCCGCTATTTTCGCTCCGGTGATCGCACCTTACGCACCGGAACAGCAAGACTTGTTGAAACGGCTACAGCCTCCAAGTGCAGAGCATTTTATGGGAACCGACAAGTTTGGTCGAGATATTTTTTCAAGGGTGCTATACGGAGCGAGGGTGTCTCTATTAGTTGGCTTTGTCTCAGTAGTCGGAGCCATCACCATTGGTACCGTCATTGGGGCGGTAGCGGGATACTTTAAAGGCTTTGTTGATTCTGTGCTCATGAGAATGGTGGATGTCGTATTGTCTATTCCAGATATTTTTCTCTTGATCACGCTAGTGACAATTTTTAAACCGGGTATTGATAAATTGATTTTAATCTTTGCGCTGACTGGCTGGACAACAACTGCTAGACTGATCCGTAGTGAATTCTTGTCACTTCGCACAAGAGAATTCGTACTCGCAGCAAGAACGATCGGAACGAAAAACCATGTCATCATCTTTTCGCATATTTTACCGAACTGTATCGGCCCTATCATTGTGTCTGCTACATTGAAAGTCGGTTCTGTTATTTTAGCTGAGTCGACACTTAGCTATCTAGGGTTCGGCATCCAGCCTCCAACGGCGAGCTGGGGAAACATGCTTCAAGATGCACAAAATTTCTCCATAATGGTGCAAGCATGGTGGTATCCACTGTTCCCAGGTTTACTGATTCTACTTACCGTTTTATGCTTTAACTTCTTAGGTGATGGACTGAGAGATGCCCTTGATCCTAAAAAGCTAAAATAAGGTTCTGCTTATAGAAGATCGTGAAAGGACTCTGTGAGACGTTCTCCTTTTCCCAGGAAATAAAGCCGTCCTTCCGTCAGGGCGAAGTTTTAATAAAGTTGGAATAATTTCTCTATCCCTTGCCCATACTGTGGACAACAGTTTTTAAAAAGTGAGGGATTGGTTATGTTATTTCTTCATGACGTATGGGTGAATTGGTTTGAAGGGGAAGAGAATGGCTATAATGTGTGTCATTTTCATGAGTGGCGCAAGGAGGACAGCGTGGAGCTGTTAGATCAAGTACCTTTACTCAAGGTGCAGAGTCCTTTGTTTGATTACATAGAGAATGATCTATCAGAGCTGCCAAAGACGCTGCTAGAGACTGTATTTGAGAAATCATATATTCGAAAAAATCATGAACGCCGTAAATTAGAGTATTGCTTTGTGGTTACGGACGGGATTAGAATCATCGCTGTGGATACGATTGGTTATTCCATCCCTGTGAGAAAGAGCCGATTGATTCCAAGACAGGAGCAATTGGTCTATGAAATGGTGAAAGATGTGAAGGCAGAGGAGTATGAATTCACGCTGGACAGCCTTGAATCGACGAAAGAATATCACATCCTATCATTACCACCGCAGCATATCAGCGGATTAACGAGAAAAGAAAGACAGCTGAAGCAGCTGATGTTTATGGCGCTAGATCAACTAAAGGGGCTTCAAAACCGAGCAGAAATTGCCTATTGGTATACAGAATGGAATCCGCGCATGTACAACCAGATCAAACGAATGTCTTTCGAGGAAATTTGGAACATGCTTTATAACGAAACCATTGATGGATGGTCAGAAAACCATTTAGCCTTTTGTGAAAAAATGATTAAAGGACAGCCATTTTTTGAAAAACTTTGGGAAATGGAAAACGAATCAAAAGTGAATTAGAAAAAGCTTGCAGCTGAATATGCTGCAAGCTTGTTTTATTTGCGTTTCCGGCCAAGACCCATTGCATTCTCCATTTTTTTCAGCATTTTATTTGCCGCACGGTTTGCTTTTTCAGCACCCTCATCTAAAATGCGATCAAGCTCATCTGACTCAATGAGTTCATAATAGCGATCTTGAATCGGTTTTAACGCATCCACGACAACGTTCGCAAGATCTCCCTTAAATTCACCATAACCTTTGCCTTCGTATTTTTGCTCAAGCTCTGCAATCGATACGTTCCCTAATACAGAATAAATCGTCAGCAAGTTGGCTATTCCAGGTTTGTTTTCTTTGTCATATTTGACGATGCCTTCTGAATCAGTCACAGCACTTTTGATTTTCTTTTCAAGCTGTTTTGGCTCATCTAATAAGGTAATGAAAGATTTTTGGTTCGGGTCAGATTTGCTCATCTTTTTCGTTGGGTCTGTTAAAGACATAATCCGAGCGCCTTCTTTTGGAATTTTGACTTCAGGTACAGTAAAGATGTCGTTATACTTTCGGTTAAAGCGTTCAGCAAGCGTTCTCGTTAATTCAAGATGCTGCTTTTGATCTTCTCCTACAGGAACTAAGTCCGTACCGTATAACAAAATATCGCCAGCCATTAATGGCGGATACGTTAATAGTCCTGAAACGACTGCTTCCTTACCAGCAGATTTGTCCTTAAATTGAGTCATTCTTTCTAATTCCCCAATATAAGCGACACATTGCAGCATCCATCCTGCCTGGGCGTGGGCAGGTACCTCTGATTGGATAAACAATGTTGCCTTCTCTGGATCAAGTCCCACTGCCAAATAAAGAGCGGCTAAGCTTCTAATATTTTGTCGAAGGGCTAAACGATCCTGACTCACCGTAATGGCATGCTGATCGACCACACAAAAGTAGCCGTTGTAATCATGCTGAAGATCGACAAATTGCTTCATCGCTCCAATGTAGTTCCCCAATGTCACAGAACCGCTAGGCTGTATGCCTGAGAAAATCGTCTTTTTTGTCATACTAAAACCTCTTTTCTTCAATATAAAAAGGCCCACCCATCACTTTTCAACAGAAAAGGGACGAATGAACCGTGGTACCACCCTTGTTATTTCAATACGAAATCACTCAAGACGTTGATATCGGAGACTGCTCCGTCTAAGCCTACTGACTCTGTCAAGTGTTCGGTTAGCTGCTCCAAAGCCCATTCCATACATGCCATTATCTGCTTGCACCAACCGCAGACTCTCTGTAAATGGTGAATATATGTACTCTTCTTTTTCATCGCAACAGTATGTCTATCTATTATAAAGGATGACCATGAAAAAGTCACGAAGCCTATTTGTGACCTTCTCATCATGTCGTTTGACACTTAAAATTTTAGATAAAATAGTAACTATCTGTCAGAATTTTTTAAAAAAGGATGATTAATTATATGTATAAAACATTATTCCTGCTGAATTTGTCAAATTATTTTAATCAATTTACGCTTTAATTTGTTGAAGTGATTGAGACTTTAGTTTATAAAAATCAATCTTTATCCCCATTTACGTTTTTTAAAAATATGTGAAATTGATATTGCAATAAATTATTCTATTCATTATAATGAATTTGTTCACACGTTTGTGCTAGGCTCTTTACATAGTGAAAATTCAGAAAAAACAAAAGAAATAGAAAGTAAGCTATTCAGGGACTTTTTTACGCTATTTCTTAAATCTGAATCTCATCTTCTATCGAGACCTTTGAACTAAAAACATATTATAAGGGGGAATACAGTTGAAAAAGCGTTGGTCTGTTGTTACTTTAATGCTTATTTTCACACTTGTATTAAGCGCTTGTGGTTTCAGCGGAAACAAATCAGGCGACAGCACGAGCAGTTCTGGAGAGGCTAAAACAACATTAAATGTGAATATCTCCACTGAGCCTTTTTCTCTACATCCGGGATTGGCAAATGATTCAACTTCAGGAAGTGTCATCCGTCAGACTTTTGAGGGATTAACAAGAATTAACGCTGAAGGTAAGCCAGAAAACGCAATGGCTTCTGATATCAAAACAAGTGATGATGGTAAAACTTACACATTCACACTTCGTGATGCAAAATGGTCTAATGGTGACCCTGTCACAGCACAAGACTTCGAATATGCTTGGAAATGGGCATTAGATCCTAAAAATGAATCTCAATATGCTTACCAGCTTTATTATATTAAAGGTGCTGAAGCTGCTAACAAAGGGGAAGCAAAAGTTTCTGATGTTGGCATTAAAGCAAAAGACGACAAAACGCTTGTAGTTGAGCTAGAGAACCCAACACCGTTCTTTACTGAACTAACTGCATTCTATACGTATATGCCAGTCAACAAAAAAGTGGCTGAAAAGAATAAAAACTGGTACACAAATGCTGGTGAAAACTACGTATCTAATGGACCATTCGTTCTTTCTAAATGGAAACACGGCGGTTCTATCACACTTGAAAAGAACAATGAATACTGGGATAAAGACACTGTGAAATTGAAAAAGATTAACATGTCTATGATCAAAGATACAAACACTGAACTTAGTATGTTCAAAAAAGGCGAACTTGACTGGGCTGGTTCTCCAACTGGAAGCCTTCCAACTGAGTCTTTAAAAACGTTGAAAAAAGAAGGCGGTCTTGAAATTCAAACGATCGCTGGTATCTATAACTACAAATTCAATACAAAAGTAAAACCTTTAAACAATGCGAACATCCGTAAAGCCCTTGCTTACTCAATCAACCGTCAAGCAATCGTTGACAAAATTACGCAAGGTGAACAAGTTCCAGCGATGGCAATCGTTCCTCCAACAATGGAAGGATTCACGGATAACAAAACTGGTTACTTCAAAGATCATGATGTAGCGACTGCTAAAGAACTTCTTGAAAAAGGTGCGAAAGAATTAGGTTATAAGTCAGTTTCTGATCTTCCAACATTGAAATTGTCTTACAACACAGATGAAGGCCACCAAAAGATTGCACAAGCAATTCAAGAAATGTGGAAAAAAGATTTAGGTGTGAACGTTGAACTTGATAACTCTGAGTGGAACGTATACATCGATAAAATCCACAGTGGAGACTACCAAATCGGACGTATGGGCTGGTTAGGAGACTTCAACGATCCAGTGAACTTCCTTGAGCTTTACAAAGATAAAGACGGTGGAAACAATGACACTGGATGGGAAAGCAAAGAGTACAAACAATTATTGAATGATTCTGCAAAAGAAACAGACAAAACAAAGCGTGAAGAAATGCTGAAAAAAGCAGAAAAAATCATCATCGACG